>CAIFEY010000027.1 GCA_903789635.1 uncultured Eubacteriaceae bacterium | reverse complement strand
ATCACGGGTGGTTAAAATCTTGCGAACAGGTGGACACTCCCTGAAGAATATACAGAAGGAAGGAATTGGACGTCGCTGCCGCTTTGGTCCAATTCCTTTGATTGTTTCGGCGCGCCGTTTAAATGTGAGGGGCGCGCCAAAGGCGCGGTGCCGCAGACGATAACATTAAAGCCGTCGCCGCGCAGGCCTCCGGGACACCAGAATGTTCGAACACTGGTGGATGATAGCAGTAATGATATCTCCGAACTCTCTTCCGGGATACCAGACTGGTCGAACGCGGGGGCTGATGTGAGATATGCTATCAACGCGACCCGCGGAATTTTGTCAAACTGTGAAGAATCCCGTTCTCGGAAATGTTAAAAAATTAATTATGTTATTTGATGAAGATCCGAGATTTCGGAATGGTTGCGTGCAATCGGATTAACGATAATGAGTATCGACGTCAGAAATCGCTGTAATGGAATGGTGATTCTTGACATGACACCGATGGAATCTGACAACTTAAGGTTTGGTTAAAGTCACATTCAGATAGCGATATCACAGGTGCTCTTTGGACATCGAGATGGGGAACAGAGGAAGAGTTAACGGCATTTACGTGTATAGATCGGCGTACAAGAATTCATATTTTCTTCTTCGGGAAAAATTGACAGAACGTTTTTTGATTTCTTCATAAAATAGATCCTAATTCGCACTGACAGAACGCAAAATGCAGCCCGGGGCCATCGAGCCCGAAGCCTGGAATTTCGAGGCGGTTATTCCGGGAGAAGTTCGCCGAAAAAAGGGCGGTCGTGTTCAGAATGGTAATTACTGGTAACCGTCGGGTGAACGGTTGTCTGTTAAAGGTGTAGCGATTACCATTTAATGGTGTATCCCGTATACTTTGAGCTTCCCCGCGCGCTTTTTTCATTTTTCTATAGCGCGCGGGGGAAACAATCCTAGAGATCCGGCGTCAGTGTAAGCGAAGCCGGATCTCAACCTTCCCGCGGCGACCGCATCCATGCCGACGCCGCGCTACAATCCCGGATCCGAGCACCGCCGAGGATCCGGCGACCACCTCGCCGCCCCGCGGCGCCTCATCCCAGTGTCCCGCGAGGGCACCCCGGCATCCCGCGAGGCCTGCTCGCCCTGTCGCCGCAGCCGGCTATAATTCAAATATCTCTCTCAGCCGAACCAAGTGTATACATTGCCGGCTATTTGAAATATATTTCTTCAAGCCGAATTCTCCCGCGCCCGGAGTCATGAAAAACGGGCGCGAATTGGCACGGATCGCAATTATCCAGTATACAATTGGTCTTATCGCACATTAATACAGACAACATGATCGCGGCGCCGAAGAAAATTTCGGCTTTATTTCAAGCTTGAATAATAGCCGAGAAGCTACGGTTCTCGGGAGGGTGGATCGCCCAGCGAACTTCTGTATCACGAAAAATATGAATTATAGCCGGACGAAATCGAAAACAATTCCGCTCACAGGAAAAATTCATTATAGCCGGCAGAAATGACGATTACTGGTAATGAGCAGGTGGGTAATTACCATTTAATGGTGCACACTGTATACACTAAGTCCCCCGCGCGCTTTTTTCAGTTTTCTATAGCGTGCGGGGGAAACAATCCTAGAGATCCGGCGTCAGCATGAGCGAAGCCGGATCTCAACCTTCCCGCGGCGACCGCATCCATGCCGACGCCGCGCTACAATCCCGGATCCGAGCCCCTCCGAGGATCCGGCGACCATCTCGCCGCCCCGCGGCGCCTCATCCTAGTGTCCCGCGAGGGCCCGGCCCGCGGCCTCAACCCCAGCATCCAACAGGCCGGCGGGCCGCTCGCCGCTCGCCATCCCAGCAATTATAGCGCGCGGCGAAAAAATCATAGAAATCGGACGAACGCGCCAGCGGAGGCCGATTTCTACCTTTTCTACAATCACAGCGACGCGACATCGAATGGAGCGTCGCTTCCTTCTGCCCGCCGGCAGCGCAGTCTCGTTAAAGTTTACAGCCCCAGCTCCTTTGCCGCCTGGACGGCGTCCATGATGCGCTCGTAGTGGAGGACGCTGCTCTGCTCGTTCAGGGCGCAGATTTCCTCAGCCGTGGCGAGGCGGAACTCGAGGACTTCGGAGGCCTGGATCTGGACGTCCGAAGGCTGGAAGTCGCAGTGGGCGAGATAAATGTCGCAGAAGTAATTGTCGCCGGACTCGGGCTCGTCGTTGCGGTAGGTCAGGACGCGGTCGCGCCTGCAGTCAGAGAGGTCGAGGCCGGTCTCTTCCATGGCCTCGCGGACCATCGCGGTCTCGGTGGTTTCGCCCGCGTCGACGCCGCCGCCCGGGATTTCCCAGGCGCCCGGTGCCCACTTCTTGTTCATCGCGCGGCGGGTCAGCAGGAACCGGCCGTCACGGTCAGCGATCAGGGCGAGCGCGTAGAGCATGTACTGGTCGGGCTGGAGCTTTTCACGCTGGCGATCGATTTTGAGGCCGGTGAATTCGCGGTTGCGGTTATATACATCGATGGCTTCCATAGATTCATTCCTTTCCATATATTCCATATATATTTCTGCGTGCTTGTTTTCATCTATACAGGTGTATACACGTTCTTATACACGTTTTCCGTCACTCGTAACAGCGTACCACAAAACCGAGATTCCGGCTACCTCGGAAACCAGCGGGGCGGAAGGTCGGGAAGTGACAAGGGCAGGGCGGCAGCAGCGGGAGGAGGCAGCGGCAGATCGTCAGAGGCTGGGCGTGGCAAGGGCAGGGCGGCAGAGCCGGGAGGTGGCAAGGTCCGCTTGGCCTTTGTCCCTGGATCGGACAAAGGATTCCGTGAAAACTCGGCTCCGGAATTGATGGCGGGCGTTTTTTCGGACGGCGCCGGTGTGGTATAATGGGGATGTGACCTGTGCCGGGCAGAAATTTTAGACGCGCCCGAATGCATGGACACGCAGAAATACGAAAAGGAAAAAGGTGAAAATTTATGCTGGAACTTTTACTGAGACAATATGAGGAATACTTCGGAAAGCCGTTTCCGCTGATGAAGGTGAAGGGCTACCGCGAGATCGACGTGATCAACATCGTCTACGAGTGCGTTTCGGAAAACAAGGAGTACTACGACAACATGCCGATCCCGGAGAACCAGTTCCCGGACGCGCCTGGCCTGAATAAACCTGAGGAGATGATGTAGCATGGAAAGACGGCAGACATTGGAAAACCTGCTTCAGCAGTCTAAGCGCATGGTCATCGACGGCGCGATGTCGACGGCGCTCGAGCAGCTCGGCGTCACGGTCAAGGGCGGCGGGCTCTGGACCGCGGAGGCACTGATCGACCGGCCGGATCTCGTGAAAGAGGTCCACCTGCGCTATTTCCGCGCGGGCGCCGACTGCGGGATCAGCTGCAGCTATCAGGCTGCGCCTAAGCTCCTGATCGAGAACGGCTTCACCCGCCAGCAGGCAAAGGCAATCATCCGCAAGTCAGTAGAGCTTTTGACGGAAGCACGTGATGAGTTCTGGGACGAGTTCACGAAGGAAAACCCGGGAACTTCCCGCGCATACCCGCTGGCCCTCGCGTCCTGCGGGCCGTACGGCGCTTATCTCTGCGACGGAAGCGAGTACCGCGGCCGCTACAAGGCTTCTGAGGGGCAGATCCGCTCCTTCCACGAGACGCAGACGGAGGCCCTGCTCGGCGCGGGTGCCGACCTGATGCTCTACGAGACCGTCCCGTCGCTTCCTGAAGCCGTGATCGAGGCGGAGATCGCCGAGAAACTGGGCGTGGACTACTGGATCAGCTTCACGACCGAGGACGGCGTTCACACGTGCGAGGGGCAGGGGTTCGACGAGGCCGCCCGCATCTTCTCCGACCGTGAGAAATTCCCGCGCCTTAAGATGATCGGCGCGAACTGCTCGACGCCGAACTGCATGAAGCCGGTGATCGAGGCCCTGAAGGAAACGGGACTCCCGGTCGCCGTCTATCCGAACAGCGGGCTGGTCTACGATCCGGTCACCCAAATCTGGACCGGCGGAGACCTCCTCGACGACTACCGGCAGCAGGCGATCGGCTGGTATCAGGACGGTGCGGCCGCGGTCGGCGGCTGCTGCTCGACCACGCCGGAGCAGATCGTCGAGGTCGCGAAGGCTCGCGATGCATTCGTCAGCGAGCAGTAAACCATCACGTTTCACTGCCCCTTGCTGCCGGTGCGTATCTGATATTCTATGCGTTTATGCGCTCTCTAGTGGAATATCCTCTCTAGTGAATATCCTATAAAAATATGATTGCGCGGACCGGGCATACCGGCGCGCAGTAACCGCAATGCACACACTTGGTCTGGTCGATTTCGGCCAGGCCGTTTTTATTCCAGAAGATCGCATGGCTGACGCAGCGTGCCTTGCAGGTGCCGCAGCCCTCGCAGTCGGACTGGTCGACCTGAAGGTGCTTGCCGGTGATGTCCGGGACGTAGTCCTCAGGGAGGGCGCCGCTGAAGTACTCGACGGCTTTGTCGACCTGGTCGTTATCGGCCATGCCGATCATGACGGCGTCGTTTCCCGGGATGTTCGCCGCGTAGTCGAGGCAGCTCCGGTAGTCCTCGATCAGGTTGCCGCCGCCGAACGCCTTCATCGTGAAGACGCCGATTCCGGCGGCGCTGCAGGCTGCGATCACCTGTTCCATGTCCTCGCGCGTCCCCGGATTCTCCCCGTCGCGGATGCCGAGCCCGGCCTTGTTGATCAGCGGGAAGACGACGTCGCAGGCAGGGATCTCCGCCATTTTCCGGCAGGCATCGACGTGGTGTGTGGAGATTCCGACGGCTTTGACCAAGCCCTCTGCCTTCGCGTCCTGAAGGGCCTGCCAGGCACCCTGGCGCGCCTGGAAATCTGTCACGCCGCGGACCTCGTGCAGCAGGAAGATGTCGACCTGGTCGAGATTAAGGGCGTCCAGGCATTCTTTGACTGCGTCCATTGCGCCGTCATACTCGGGCTCCAGCGTCTTGCTGCAGACCACCGGGCGGGGGAGGCCGCGGGCGCGGATCTCGTCCAGCGCCGGCCTAAGGAAGCGGTAGGTGTCGTAGTACTGCGCGGTGTCGAAGAAGTTGATCCCGCGCTCGGCCGCGTGCACGATGACCGACGCGCCGTCCTCCAGAGAGAGATTCTTCTGCGAGAAGCCCATCGTCAGCGTCCCCATGCCGACCGGGGTGACAAAAATATCCGTTTTACCGAGCTTATATTTATTCATTCAATCTATGCCTCCAAGTGTGTAAAATATTGCCGAAACAATGATAAATGGCTGTATACATCATAGCACATGATTTTTTTCTGATATACTATCATTTTTGTATTTTGTATCGTATAATTATTATGAAAAGTCGTTTACTTAATTGAGTGAATTGATCAGACACATGATGTGTACGATCTTCCAGACCACTGTACATAATGCAGTGCCGACGGCGGAAAGACACCAACTGACACGCTTCGACACGCGCAGTGTACTGATAAAAAACTCTGATTAGAAATAACTGACTGGAATAAGAACTAATTGATTAGAAATAGAAGAAGGGGAGGAGTGCATCCTTACCCTGTTTTCGCGGCTGCGATCCGCGATGCAGCAGGGGAGACGGCGGATGCGCGCAGCAGGTTTTGTACATGGGTGTAAATAAGAAAGAACAAAAGCTGGGATCCCGGAATGAGCAGGAATCCTCTCAGGACATGAATCAGCTCGATCTCTCCGGCACAATTCGCCCGGACCACAGTCCGATGGAGGAGCACAAAATGCCGATTTATTCCGACGGCCTCGACGTCCCATTCCGGCCGGAAGGGGTCAAAGAAGGCCAGAAGGAGCGCGAGGTCGCGGATGCGTTGACTGAGATGTTCCACGCGACGGTCATGATCGACCTGACGAACTGGCACACGTACCCGATCGCTGTACCTAGGGATTATTCCGTCTACGAGGCGTCCCCGCAGGACCACCGCGCAATTATCACGCAGTACTGCCTGCTTTCCGTCCGCGAGGACTACAAGAAGCAGGTTTACGAATTCATGAATCCGGAGACTGTAGCCGACCGCCTGAAGAAGCACGGCCGACTGACCCTGGACTACATGGAAAAGGAAGCGGGCTGGTGCAGGATGTCCCTGATCCCTTGTAAATACGACGAGGACGGGAACCCGATCCACATGATCATGACGATCCAGAACATCAACACGATCAAGGAGAAGGAGCTCCAGCTGAGATACCAGGCGGAGCACGACCCGCTGACCGGGCTGCTGAACCGCTTCGGATTCCAGGGGCTCGCCGAGAAGCTCTCAGAGAGCGAGGAGCCGACCTGCTTCGTCATGCTCGACATCGACCACTTCAAGCAGCTGAACGACACCTACGGCCACGAGATGGGGGACATCGTCCTCCGCCGCACCGCGATTACGGTGAAGAAGGCGATCCGTCCGGTCGACCGCGTCATCCGCATGGGCGGCGACGAGTTCGCGATAATAATCCCTGGACTTTCACGCGCGGAATGCCGTACAATGGTGGAAGAAGTCATCACGAGGGTGAACGAGCAGCTGAAGCTGGCTGCGGACGACCTGCCGAAGACCGCGATCACCGCGGGCGCGGCGTACTCCGAGCACGGCATCTGTGAGGATCTCTATCCGAACGCCGATTCTGCCCTCTATGAAGCCAAGACGAACGGCCGCACGACCTGCGCATTCTTTGAAGGTGATTTTGACTAGCCGCTGAACGCTGTTTGGACAAAGTTCCGACGCAGCTTCAACGGAGAAGCACCTGCCGCAGAGATGAATCAGCGAATCATCCCTGCATAACCCGCGACTTCCGGGGCAGCGGCAGCCAAACGGAAACATCTCTGTTTTCCGACCGGGCGCCGCGCCGGCCGCGCATGCTGTTCTTCCGTTTAAGTTAGACGCACAAGGAGAATACATGCTTCCGACAATTCAAGAGTTAGAAACCTGGGCCAGGCATACAGGCGGGCAGGCAGCACAGTTCCTGTTCCGCATTGCACTGGCCATTCTTATTTACCTGATCATCCGAAAAATCCTGAAGAAGTTCTGCTCATGGCTTGATAAAAGATTAACAAAATTCAACATGGACGAGTCGCTGAAGAGCTTCATCGTGTCCATCACCAAGTACGGCACGCTGATCTTCGCGATCATCACGATCATCGTCAAGCTGCAGATCGTCGAGGCGTCCTCGATCGCCGCGCTCCTGGCTTCCGCCGGAATCGGCATATCGCTGGCGCTGCAGGGCGGCCTGTCGAACTTCTCGGGCGGCATCCTTCTGCTGTTCCTGAAGCCGTTCCGCGCGGGCGACTACATCATCGTCGCGAGCGAGGGGTACGAGGGCACGGTCAAGAAGATCGAGATGTACTACACGACTCTCTACACGGTCGACAACAAGCTGGTCATGATCCCGAACTCCAACCTGACGAACAACGCCGTCGTCAACGTCACCGCACGTCCTAAGCGCAAACTCGAGGTCTCCGTCGGCGTGTCCTACAACACCGATCTGGAGCAGGCCAAGGACATCCTGAATGCCCTCCTGGACCAGGACGAGCGCGTCGACGACGAGGACCGCAGCGTCTACGTCGACTCGCTGAACGACAGCTCCATCACGATCGCGTTCCGCGCCTGGGTCAACACCGAAGACTACTGGCCGACCAAGTGGGACATGAACGAGCGCATCAAGATCGCGTTCGACGAGGCGGGCATCGAGATCCCATATCCGCAGATGGACGTGCATATTAAGAAGAAATAACGCAGCCGCTGTTAACAGACTGCGCCGGCTGCGCTTTATCGATCGTGATTTAGATCTTCAGGTTAAGATTAAAGATATGAACGGGGCTGTGAAAAACGCAGCCTCTTTTCAATGTGCTGGAATTACGACAACGGCCCGGAATTTGGGAATTTCCATGACAATTCGCCATTTTCCCAGGCACCGCCGGAATTTTGTCTGCTCACGAGAGCTGCGAGAAATCAGAACACGAGATTAACTAATACCATATAGCACGCCGTGCCCGCGGCCATAGAGAGCATCATGTTCCGCCGCCAGAGGTGGATCAGCACGGTGACGGCGATGGAGGCGAGCTCGGGGATGCCGAAGGTTCCGGACGTGAAGGTCACGTTCTTCAGGCAGTAAATGACCAGCATGCCGAAGATGGCGGACGGGAGGGCCTTGCCGAGGTAGATGATGAACTTAGGGGTCGGGCGGCGTGAGGAGATGAGCAGGAACGGCAGGAAGCGCGACAGCATTGTTCCCGCTACGCAGCAGCCGATCGTGATAATCTGTTCGGAAATGGTCATTCGATGAAGCCTCCTTTCTTTTCGAGGGGTTTGCGCAGTGCGGTCAGGAACACGAGGATCAGGACCATCGTCGGGATCATGAAGGAGTCAGCGGAGAAGACAAGGCGGCAGACGGCGGCGGACAGGAGCCCGATATATGCCGTGTAGTGGCGCTTCTCCTTCAGCCACTGGTCGAGGAAGATCACGACGAACATCGCCGTCATGACGAAGTCGAGGCCCTGCGCCTTGATCGTGATCAGCGAGCCCGCGAGGCCGCCCGCCGTGACGCCGACTGCCCAGTACAGGTAGTCCAGCAGCGACACGAAGAAGTAGAACCAGCCCCGGTCGACTTTGTCTGGGATATCCGCGGAAAACGTCACCGCGAACGTCTCGTCGCTCATCCAGAAGATCAGGAAGAACTTCTTCCAGCCGGTGCCCTTGAACTTGTCCAGCATCGCGAGGCCGTAGAACAGGTGACGCGCCTGGATCATGAACGCCATCGACAGCGACACGAGCGGGGCGAACGGCGCGAGCAGCATCGAGACCGTGACGAACTCGAGCGACCCGCCGTAGATCGTCAGCGCCATCAGCGTCGGATACCACGGCGAAAATCCCTGCGACGTCGCGTAGATCCCGAGCGTGATGCCGAGGAACACATAGCCGGTCATGACCGGAAACGACGCGGGCAGGGCGGCGCGCAGCGCATCCCTTCTCGGGTGCAGGCCCTCAGACAAAGTCCGAACCTTCGCCGAATCATCCGCCTTGATGGCTGATGGTTCTGTACGTTTTTTGACTGTTTCCTCTCTCATTCTTCCTTCCTTTCTCCTCTTTCTTCTCTTTTTTTCCTTTTCTATTCCTTTTCTATTCGTTTTCTATTCGTTTTCTATTCGCTGAATTCGGACGCAGGGCGGCGCGCAGATTGTTGTTCACGTCACACAATATTTTCATATTAAATTTGTTTCTGCGTTTGTAAACCAATTATACCATCATGTTAATGGGAATAAAAGTAAAAACATCTCCGTTCTGCGGCCCCGGGACGGTTGAAGTGCGGGGGCGCGTGTGCTAATATTGTACAGATGCCGGCGGAGTTACTTTTTCTGGAAATCCCCCTGCGGAAATGAAGCAGGGGATTCCGAAGGGGACCACACAGTTCGGATATCAATCCGGGCCAGCCCAGATGCTGACGGACCGCGGGCAGAGAAACAGGAATATCCATACCTGCGGCGGAAAACACAGGAAATTCACGGAAACCGCCGCGGTTTTTGGTAAGATAGTAAGATATGGGAAGGGAAACGGGAGAAGCAATGCTGAATCAATATTCCAGAACTGAATTAGTCATGGGGCAGGAGGCGCTCGACCGCCTCCGCGCGTGCAGAGTGGCCGTGTTCGGCGTCGGCGGCGTCGGCGGATCGGTCGTGGAGACGCTGGCAAGGAGCGGGGTCGGAACGATCGACGTGATCGACGACGACAAGGTCTGCCTGACCAACCTGAACCGCCAGATCCTGGCGACGCGCGCGACCATCGGCATGTATAAGGTGGACGCCGCGGAGGAGCGCGTGCACCAGATCGACCCGGACATCAAGGTCATCAAGCATAAGATGTTCTACCTGCCGGGCGAGACGGCAGATCAGATCGATTTCCACGACTTCGACTACGTCGTCGACTCCCTGGACACGATGAGCGCCAAGATCGACATCGTCATGCAGGCGAAGGAGGCCGGCGTGCCGGTAATCTCCTGCATGGGTGCTGGCAACCGCGTCGACCCGTCCAAGCTGCAGGTCACCGACATCTACAAGACGAGCATGGATCCGCTGTCTAAGATCATGCGCAAGGAGATGAAGAAGCGCCGCGTCAGGAAGCTGAAGGTCGTGTTCTCGACCGAGCCGCCGATCCGCCCGCTCTCAGACAGCGACAACTCCTGCCGCAATCACTGCATCTGCCCGCCGGGCACCAAGCGCAAGTGCACGCAGCGCCGCGACATCCCGGGTTCGACCTCGTTCGTACCGCCTTCCGCCGGCATCATGGCCGCGTCGGAAGTCGTGCTCGATCTGACCGAATTCGACCCGTCTGACCGCATCAAGGGCGGCAGGCAGAACTAGGTTTTAATAGAATTTCGAAATTGAGGATGATCAGCATCATCCGGGAGGATACTAATGGACGAAAACATCCGGACCAGCCGGACTAGACAATACGATTCCGCATCCGAATCCGAATCATTCGCGGATTCCGAGCAGGCGGCGCAGCAGAGCGGTGACGCGAGGTACGGTTCCGATTTTGACACCGAGACCGGCTCCGATTACGATTATGATTCCGACTACGATTTTTCGGACGCGGTTTACGACGCGGCTGGCCCTGAGGCGGAAGCCGCCGCGGACATCGCGAGGGCAGACATGCAGGCACGGCGTGTGCGCCGCGGCCGCAGAAAATTCCTGACTGGCCTCACGCTGGTCCTGGCCGGCGCGCTCGCGGGCGTGCTGCTCAGCAGGGGCGGCGGCATCCACATCAACATCGCAAGCTTCAACGGCAGTGACAACACTGACGGTTACAGAGATTAATTATTGTAAACCAGAAAGGGGTAAGGGGAAAATGACATCCACCATATCAAGAGAAGACGCACTCGAACTGTTAAAGAAATACAACAAGGATCCGTTCCACATCCAGCACGGACTGACGGTCGAGGCCGTCATGCGCTGGTACGCGAGGGAGCTCGGATACGAGGAGGACGAGGAATATTGGGGCCTCGTCGGCCTGCTGCACGACCTGGACTTCGAGGAATACCCGGAGCAGCACTGCATCAAGGCACCGGAGCTGCTTGAGGAGGCCGGCGTCTCCGAGGACATGATCCACGCGATCGTCTCTCACGGTTACGGCCTGACCGTAGACGTCAAGCCGGAGCATGAGATGGAGAAGGTGCTCTTTGCCTCCGACGAGCTGACCGGACTGATCTGGGCCGCCGCGCTGATGCGCCCGTCCAAGAGCACCAAGGACATGGAACTCAAGTCCCTGAAGAAGAAGTATAAGAGCAAGAACTTCGCCGCCGGCTGCTCCCGCGAGGTCATCCAGCAGGGCGCAGAGATGCTCGGCTGGGAGCTGAACGACCTGATGGACCGCACCCTCCAGGCGATGAAGGAGAGCGAGGACCTGATCAACGCCGAGATGGAGAGCGTGCAGTAGCGCGCGGCCGCACGTCCCGCTCAAGCCTCGGCGTGAGATACCTATTATGCTTTCTAAACAGCGGCGATTGTACCATCACGGATGCAATCGCCGCTGTTTCCCGTCCAAAGAACCGCCAATCATCCGCCAACCGTCCGAACCAGCCTTCGTCCGCCCACTCTTTTGTGGTAAATACCACAGATTTCACAACCCTAATGTCGCTGTAAAAATCTACTATGCAACAGCTATTCGGAATTTCCGCCATAGTACCCCCGAATTCCGAGTTAATAATTTCACAATCGGAAATCGCAACTTCAAGGGGGTAAATTCCGAAAAATCGTTTCCATCCCGCCCGCCTCAGGGATTCCCTGGAAAATCAGCGGTGATTCAGTGGTAAAGGTGAATCAGTGGTAGAATAGAAGAAATAGGAAGATAGAAGATAAAGAAGGAAAGGGGCGGGCGGCGGCTTATGCTGTGCGGACTCGCGCGCGGAGCCTGGCTCGCAGTTGGTGTGCCGCCTGGTTGGTACGATCTGCGCGGTGTTGGATTCCGCGCGATAATCAAAATCGGTCGTTTACTTCGACGGCGCCGCGGCAGACCGCGGTGTTTGGCCGCCGCGGGCCGGCACGTCAGAGCCGCCGGAAAACCGCCGTTCGTT
This sequence comes from uncultured Eubacteriaceae bacterium, assembly GCA_903789635.1. Classification (GTDB taxonomy): domain Bacteria; phylum Bacillota; class Clostridia; order Peptostreptococcales; family Anaerovoracaceae; genus Aminicella. The sequence continues at coordinate 30,701 of CAIFEY010000027.1, read as the reverse complement.
ATCGTTTATATTGGAGGCGATGCATAATGTATACCGCAACTCATAGACTGTTTGTCGGCCAGGCCCTCCTGGTCTGCTGCTGCGTGTTCTACCTGATCTGGTGGAGCATCTCGTACCGGCCGGGCGTCAGCGTCAACCGCGTCGGCGGGCTGAACGGGGTACTGCTGCTGATCTCCGCGCTTTGCGGGATCTCCGGCATGGTCCTGTCGATCTCCGGCGCGAACAGCCTGCCCGCCGCGGCAGACAGGCGCGCGCTCAGCGGGACGGCGGTCCTAATTGGCGCAGTCCTCGTCTACTTCATCATGATGTTCGTGACCACCAGGTTCTTTCACCGCATCGTGACGACCGAGCTCCTGCTGATCACGGGGTGGGGCGCCCTGGAAATCCTGGTCCTCGACGCGCTCCGGGCAGCCGGTGTCTTCGGGCGCGGCGGCTTCCTGTTCATGATCGTCGTGGTCGCCGCCGCCTTTGCGGTCAGCATGGTCCTCTACGTGCTCTACTACCGGATGCAGCCTGGTCCCGCCTTCTACGCCGCGATGGTCCCGCTGATCACCGAGGGCGCCGCGATGGCGATTCTCGTGATCATGCTCGCCGTCAGAATCAGGAGCAACGCATGATTGGCAGATGTTTTCCGAAGCATCGACCTCTTCAGACGTTCCGGCCTCTTCAGCGGCGCCGCCTTCTTCAGGATTCTCCGGATCCTCGAGGTCGGCTGCGGCCTTGTTGTTTGCCTTCAGCCACTTCATGTAGTTGTTGATGTCCTTGGAGCACCAGTTGACGAGGAGGCCGATCAGGATGGCGTCGTCGATCTGGCCGAGCACCGGGACGGTCTCCAGCGAGATGTTCACCGGCGAGACGAAGTAGACCAGCACGGCGACGACAAAGATCAGGCGCGGCAGCGGGATGTCGCGGTATTCGCCCTTCACGTAGCTCTTCAGCAGCAGGGCGAGCTCGGGAATGTAGGCGAACTTGCGGCCGTACTTCGGGATCATCCTCAGCTGCTTGTCCGTCTTGATCAGCAGGTCCTCCATCGAAGCCTTATGGTTGACGATGTCCTCGGCCTGCTTTTTATATGGGCGGATCCAGTCCTCGAGCTTCTCCTGGACGCGCGCATGGGTGAGGGGCGGGAGCTCGGGCTTCTTCCCGTTTTTCTGGTTCTCTGCCTGCACGGGCGCCTTCTCACTTCCCTTAGCCCTGCCGCTCCCGGCGATATTCGGAAGCTTAGGGAGTTTCGGCGGTTTCGGAAACTTTACGTCCGACGGCAAAAACGAATGCTTCGCCAGGGTCCTCCTGTGCTGCCGGGTTTTCGGGGGTGCGGCGTGCTTCGGAATGTACCCGTAGACCGTGCGCCCGCCGGTTTCGGATTCCATGCCGCTTAAATGATCCTTGCCATTACCCATGCCGCCGTCTCTTTCAACACGAACGTCATTCTCATCGTCGTCTCTGGTCTCGTTACTATTACCTATATTGTCATTTCTGTTGTCCATTCTCTCGTCGTCCATCGCACCCTCCCTGAGTTTCGCGTTCCGAACGTTCTTTCCGTGATTCCTTCCGAATCCATCAGTTCCTCATTTCCTTCAGTATAGCGCAGAATGCGTCGACTTTGCCGAAAAGAAAAACCGGAAATCGGCTGAATCCGTAAAATCCGAGGAGTCCGAAGGGGTCCTGGGGAGAGGAATATCGGCAGAGCGGCTGTCGGGATCGTCAGACTATTGTCAATCGCCGTCATCGCTGTTATACTGACCGTGATATAGAACGCGGTACAGACAAACGCGATAGATGAAAATCAGAGTATAAGAGCTATTTATGGAATAAATGGAGGAAATTGGAATGGCCAGAGATCCGAACGCGTGCCTCGTGTGCGGCAAAAAACTCGTTTACTACAACGAACCGAAGGAGATGAAGTGCGAGTTTTGTCATAAGAAGTTTATGAGCTACGCCTGCTGCGAGGACGGGCACTACGTCTGCGACGACTGTCACGAGAAGGAGGGGCTCGAGGTGATTCAGCGCGTCTGTCTGAAGGAGACGGGCAGGAATCCGGTGAAGATCGCGCAGAAGATCATGCTCGATCCGTATATCTACATGCACGGGCCGGAGCACCACGTCATGGTCGGCGCGGCGCTTTTGACGGCGTATCACAACGCGGGAGGCGAGATCGACCTGAAGAATGCGATCGCGGAGATGGTCCAGCGCGGGAGGCAGTATCCGGGCGGTTCCTGCGGTTTCTGGGGCTGCTGCGGCGCTGCGGTCAGCGTCGGCATGTTCGCGAGCATCGTCACGGAGACGACGCCGCTGTCCGAGAAGACCTGGGGCTGGGCGAACGAGGCTACCTCCAAGGCGCTCGCCAAGATCGGCTCCTACGGCGGCCCGAGGTGCTGCAAGCGAAATTCCTTCACCGCGATGCGCACCGCCGCGGAATTCACGGAGGAGAAGCTCGGCGTCAAGATGGAGATGCCGGAGCGCATCGTCTGCGGGTTTTTCAACGAGAACGCGGAGTGCCTGGTCGAGCGCTGCCCGTACCACCCGGATTCCGCGATTCCGATGGCGTAACTTTCGGACGCACGGCGGCGCGCGCCGGACATAATGGATTCTTGATACATTCCGGGCGCGCAGCCGCAGTCTGACCCACGTCATTCATCAGCCAAGAAATAGAAGATATGTAATAATAAAAGATACAGGAGGATTTTCCCTTGAACAATTTTGTCTTTGACAACAGCACGAAGGTCGCGTTCGGAAAGGGATGCGTGCGGGAGCACCTGCCCGAATTCCTGGAAGGGTGCGGGGAGCGCGTCATGCTCGCGTACGGCGGCGGCTCGATCAAGAAGAACGGCATTTACGACGAGGTGACGCAGATCCTGCGCGAGGCGGGCAAGACGGTCACGGAGTTCAGCGGCATCATGCCGAATCCGACGTATGCCAAGGTCCTGGAGGGCGCAGAGCTCGCCAGGCGGGAGAACGTCGACCTGATCCTCGCGGTCGGCGGCGGCAGCGTCATGGACTGCAGCAAGGCGGTTTCCCTCGCGGCGCGGTACGACGGGGACGCGTGGAACGACTTTTGGCGGAACCAGGGAACGGTCGACTTTCAGCCGATCCCGGTCTGCGTGATCGTGACGGCGAGCGGCACGGGCAGCGAGGTGAACGGCGAGGGCGTCATCACGAACGAGCAGACAAAAGAGAAGCTCGGCCGAGACTACCACGCCTGCAACGCCAGGCTTGCCCTGATGGATCCCGTATACACGTTCAGCCTCCCGCGGCGCCAGATGGTCTCAGGCGGCTTCGATTCTCTGTCGCACATGATGGAGATCTACTTCGGAAAGCCGGACGGTCCGAACGTCTCCGACGACCTGAACGAGGCCCTGATGCGCGGCGTCATCCGCGACCTGCGCGCCTCGATCGCGGACCCGGAGGACTACGACGCGAGGAGCAGCCTGATGTGGGAGTCGACGATGGCCGAGAACCGCATCATCAAGCTCGGCAAGAGCACCGACTTCGAGTGCCACATGATGGAGCACGCGCTCGGCGCCTACACCAACTGCAATCACGGCGAGGGGCTGTCCGTCCTGCACCCGGTCTACTACCGCCATATCTACCAGGACGGGCTGACCAAGTTCTGCCGCTTCGCGACCGAGGTCTGGGGGATCCCTGCGGAGGGCAGGACAAAGGACGAACTCGCCCTTGCGGGAATCGACGCGCTTGCCGGATTCATCCGCGAGATCGGTATGCCGACCAGGCTGTCCGAAATCGGAATCACAGAGGAGAACACCGACCTTTCCGAAGTCGCCCGTTCCTGCGAGATCAACCGCGGCGGGTACCGCGCGCTGACCGCGGAAGAGATCGAGCAGATCTACCGCGAGTGCCTGTAGCGCCCGCCGATGCACAGCAGTCCATAAGTATTCCTGCAATTTATACTTTGTCTAAAACAACAGTAAAATATTTCTATGATTTCTTCTTTTTTGAGGCATATTGACGGCAAATGGGGGTATAATAGGGATATAGACAGAAGTGTATGAGCAGAGAGAGTGTAGAGATACGGAGGTGTCAGCAATGACAAAAGAAGAAATCAAGGAAGCGGTCCAGAAGACGATCGATGCTCCTTCCTGCTGCCCTGAGCTGAAAGAAGTCGGAAAGGAATACCTGGAAGCCATCGGTACGCCGGATGAGAAGAAGGTCGCACAGAAGCTCATCAAGGAACTGGAGGAGGATGTCAATTCGATTGACTCGCTGATCGCACTCGCAGGTTCCGCCGCAGGCGAAAACCTGTTCGGAAAGGAAGGCGCGGAGAAAATGCTGAAGGCCGCGACCGATGCGAAGGCGCATGGTGAGAAATTATGCATTTGTCCGGCCTGCCAGGCGGGCGGAATGGTTCTGGTCCACAAGGCAGACCTGCTGTAACGGCGTAATTTCAATTCCTTAACCCTGCAGCACCATACAGTTACTGCAAACAAATACACATGACAGGCATGGATAATTTCAAATCCTTTAATTCCTGGGAGCCGCTGACGCGGCTCCTTTTCTCTATAATCAAAACCGCGCAGCAATGCGGCGGAGAACAGACCGACATGTTTTTACATAAATTCAAAAATTGATATTGACTTAACGAGTTAGATGCATTAAACTACATAGTGTCAGCAGGGGAAATAAATGCTGATGTATGTCCATAGGTTAGTTACATCTAACTCGTTCGACAGGGGTCGAACACTCTATATTTCAAATCATATCATCATGTATATCAGCGGCTGTCCGGACCGTTATCACAGCAGATTTTTCGGAAGGGCGCCGCACAGAAGGAGGCTTAATAATGAGTAGAGTAGCAGTTGTTTACTGGAGCGGGACCGGCAACACCGAGCAGATGGCGGACGCCGTCGCGGACGGAGCCAAGAAGGCGGGAGCGGAGGTCGATGTCGTCGCGGCGGCAGAGTTTACGCCGGACAAGGTCTCCGAGTACGACGGAATCGCATTCGGCTGCCCGGCGATGGATGTTGAAGTTTTAGAACAGTCGGAATTTGAGCCGATGTTCGCTTCTGTCGAGAACAATCTGGGCGGAAAGAAGGTCGCCCTGTTCGGATCCTACGGATGGGGAGACGGCGCGTGGATGACTTCCTGGGAGGAGCGCTGCGAGAACGACGGCATTCTGCTCGCCACCGACAGCGTAATCTGCAATGAGGCGCCGGACGCCGACGCGGTCGATCGCTGCGGCAAACTCGGCGAGGCAGTAGCCTAGCTGCAAACGTGTAAATACCCGACCCAGCGCTGGGGTGCAGAGGCCAGGGGAAGGAACGGAGATCTAAAGCTGTGATTCAGGACTTTGGTTCTGTGCCTGGATGATCTGCTTGGATGCGCTCCCTCTTCAGCGAAGCACAAAGACGCTGGGAACAATAAATTACAACGAAATCCATTTCTTCCATTTTCAAAATACGCTTTGGCGGCCGTGCTTTTTCCCGCGGCCGCCGGTTTTCTATAGAGATCCTGTATTTTCTGCCTGTATTTCCTGCAGCAGGCATGCAGACATAAGAAAGCAGATACGACAACAGACGACAGACAGACACACAGACACAATCGAAAGGAGCGAAGACCATGTCAGAAGAGACCATCCTGATGCACTGTTCCCCGGTACTCGCCGGAATCAAGACCGCGAACCTCCTCAACTACCGCTGCGAGAGCTGCGAGGGGAGAGAGGAAATCCTGCACGAGCTCAAGCGGCTGAACCTCGAGCTTTCGGAGAAGGGCATCCGCGTCATCCCGCTCTCCTTCCACGGAAACCGGGTCCTGATCTACGTTTTCCGCCCAAGCTGCCTGCGCCGCGACCTGTCCTGCACCAAGGCGCGCAGGATCCTCCGCCGGTGCGGCTACACGCCGGCCGCATGCAGGGACCCGCTCAACCACCAGGTCATGCATCTGATGCGCCGGATCTCCGAACGCGGGGAGTTCCCGCACGAGATCGGCTTGTTCCTGGGCTACCCGGCGGACGACGTCGAGGGCTTCATCGAGAACCGCGGGAAGAACTACAAGTGCTGCGGGTTCTGGAAGGTGTACGGGGACGAGGAGAAGGCGAAGGAACTCTTCCGGCGCTACGAGGACTGCCGGAGGTGCTGCCTGGATTCCTGCCGCTTGGGGATGAGCCTTCGCCAGCTGGCGGCGGCCGATCAGCGCGCTTAAACCGCCCGGAAACTTCGCATTGGTGCGCCGCGGCGGTTTTCGAAGCTGGAGGAAACTGGAAATAGCCGCCGCGCTGAAGACTGCGCATAGATAGAATGTCAGATGATTTCGGACAGGCGTCGGAAGACGCAGCGCGCAGCGCGCCTGACACGACCGACAGCAGATAAGTTATTTTCATGCCCGTGATAATTTTGTCCCTAAGGGAGGCAAACTGTGATAGGATAGGAGGAAAAGAAATTCAGAGAAATTGAGATACAAGGAGAGATACCAGGATGAAATATAATTACAACGCGTATTTTCAGAGCGTCTTAGACGATGTCGTGAGGTTCCGCGACTCGGCGGAGTTCCCGGAGGTCGGCGAGCAGAATAAGGAGAAGCTGGAGATGTTTTTATTCGCGGGGGCGGAGTACCTGAGCTGGATCGCGCTGGACTACGGTTCGGAGGGCATGGCGTGGTACAGCCGCTCGCTTTCCGCGCGCAGGTCGCCGCAGCAGTTCCGCCCGCTGATGGAGACGTACGCCGCCACGCAGACCGAGCTGACCCAGCTGATGCAGCAGCTTCACAAGGACGAGCGCTTCACGGATCTCCTCGAGAGCGACCTGTTCGCGATGTACTGCCTGGTCGTCTCGATGAAGATCTCCGAGCAGCTCTGGGCGCCGCACATGCCTAAGACCGAGCTCCGCGCGTACCAGGCGTCCGACCTGATCGACCACGTCTACACGAGCATCGGAACGCAGTTCAAGAGCACGAACGAGTCCTACGACTTCGACTTCTCCGGCGACCGGATCGTCGACACGGCGATGGTGCTCTGCCACTACTTCCTCGGCGACTTCTTCCAGAATCAGATCCAGCAGCAGTACGCCAGGATGCAGCACTAGCCGAATCTCTTAGATTTTTCCCCCGCGCGGCCTTGACATCAGGACCAATGTCAAGGCCGATGTCAAGACAGATATCACAGAGTCTTCACGGTTTTTTTCCGTTATACCTATGTATTTGATGGGTATCCTGTGATATAGTAGATGCGACAAAAGGCAAATTGGGTTAGGAGGCAAAAGAAATGATGATTACTGCAAAAATCAAAGCATCCTGGGACGCCTAAATCAAGCGCCTCGCTGAGAAGAACAAGAAGGAATACGGGCAGAACGGCGTGCCGGACTGCTGCAAGATGAACCGCGAGGCCAACGAGGCCGCCAGAAGGTCGTAGTCCGTTTCGGAAACGGCCGAGGTACCCGCAGGTTCACTGATCTCGCACACTGATCACATGGACGTACTGGATCATATTTTTCGGAAAACACGTTCTTTCATATCAGTCATTATCGCAGGAAATACAGGCAGAACATCAGTACATTCGCGCAAGCTATGGCAATTGTATGATTTGTCACACATAAACACGGCGAATATGTGTCAGAAACAACATTCCGTGTTATACTAAGGGTAGACTGAACGTTTAGTATTTCTTGCAAAACAAACGCTTTCACGGTATGATATAAAGTATCTAGAATGCGATCAAGAAAGGACAAATTTCGATGAGTATGGGCAGTACCAGGGACAAGATTCCTATTTCTATTGAGAATAATCTATGCTGCGATAACCTTCCGGGAGGTTTTCTCGTTTACCGTGCATCGGATGGACATGTCCTGCTCGTAAACAGCCAGATTCCAGCCATTTTCGGCTGTGAAACCGAGGAAGGATTCTATAAGTTTACCGGCGGCTCCTTCCATTCCATGGTGTATGAGGAGGATCTGTCCGCCCTGCGTCGAAATCTTTCCAATGTGAAGAAATCCCTGACAATTTCATACCGCAACAGTTACCGCATCGTCACGCGCAGCGGTGACTGCCGTTACGTAGAAGAATATCGGCGCTTAGTCCTGACCAAGGAAGAAGGGCCGGTTTATTTTATCTTCCTGTCGGATATCAGCTCGACGCTGACGGAGTTCGAGACGGACCACATCACCGGCCTGATCGGCATCCGCCACTTCCTCTATCTGACGGATGAATACATCAAGGAGCACGCGGACATGGACGATGTCGCGATGCTGTTCATCAACCTCGTGAACTTCCGCCTGCTGAACATGAACCTAGGCCTTGACGCCCGGGACAAGTTCCTGGGTGAGGTCTCGGAGAAGCTGCAGGCCCTGTTCCCGGACGAGCTGATCACGCGCGTCGACGTCGACCACTTCGTGATTTTCGCCAAGGCGTGCAACGGGCAGTGCCTCGAGCGGAAGGTGAAGGTCGTCTACGAGAGCATTGTCAGCGCCCTCCCGAACGTCATGATGGACTGCAAGATCGGCGTCTACCAGTGGAAGGGCAGGGATGCGAACGCGGAGGCCGCGTTCAACGGCGCCAAGCTCGCCTGCGAGAGCATCCGCTGGGAGACCCACCAGTACTGCGCGTTTTTCACCGACGACACGAGCCGCCAGCTGGAGATCAACGAGTACGTCATCGCACACCTGGACCAGGCACTCGAGGAGAACTGGATTCTCCCGTATTTCCAGCCGGTCGTCCGGACGATCTCCGGCAAGATCTGCGCGCTCGAGGCGCTCGCCAGGTGGGAGGACCCTAAGAGGGGCATGCTCTCCCCGGCCAACTTCATTCCGGCCCTGGAGAAGAACCGCCAGATCCACCGCATGGACCTGCACATCGTCGAGATCGTCTGCAGGATCCTCAGGACGCAGCTCGACGCCGGCAACGACGTCGTCCCGATCTCGGTGAACCTGTCTAGGCTGGACTTCCTCTGCTGCGATCTGTACGACGAGATCGAGGGCATCGCGAGGAAATACAGGGTCCCGAGGGACTTCCTGCACCTGGAAATCACGGAGAGTGCGTTCGTCCAAAACGACGCGACGCTGAAGCAGGACGTAAACAGCTTCCGCGACGCCGGCTACGAGATCTGGATGGACGACTTCGGCAGCGGCTATTCCACGCTGAGCATGCTGAAGGACTACTCCTTCGACGTCCTGAAGATGGACATGGCGTTCCTCGCGAACAGCTCGAGCAGGACCAGGACGATCATCCACTCCATCATCGAGATGGATAAGAACCTCGGGAACCGCACGCTCGCGGAGGGCGTGGAAACGAACGAGCAGTTCGAATTCCTGAGAAATGCTGGCTGCGACAAGGCGCAGGGGTACTACTTCGGAAAGCCGATGCCTTACGACCAGTGCATGGAGCACTGCGTCACGCACAGCAACGGGTTCGAGGAGCGGCGCTGGAGGGATTACTATTCCGCGCTCAGCCAGGTGAAATTTGACACCGACCTGTCGCTTGCGATCTGCGAGTTCGACGGCATCTATACCAAGTACCTGTACGCGAACGAGAAGTTCCTGGACGTGCTGAAGAGCGGCGGCAAAGAAAGCCTGAAGGACAGCGAGTCGGAGATCAATACGATCTCGACCCCGTTCGGACGGGCCTTCCATCAGGGCGCAACCTATGCCTGCAGCTCGTATAAGGTGCAGACGTTCGACTACCCGAGGAACGACCAGTTCCTGCGTCTCAAGGTCAAAAAACTCGCCGAGTGCGAGGGGAAAAACCTGTTCGCCGCGAGCCTGGACAACATCACGAGCGCGCGCAGCCTGCCGCAGTCGGGAGCGCTGCTGGAGAACCTCTACCATATCTACGACGACATCATGCTGATCGACATCAAGGAAAACATGCTTCAGCAGGTCATCGTCGACCCGAACCAGCCGCAGACCTCGTTCGACTTGAGGGAGCGCCTGGATCACTACGCGCACGAGACGGTCGCCCCGGCCGACTTCGACCGGTTCACCGAATTCATCGACCTGAGCACCGTAAAATCCAGGCTGAACGAGGCGCATAAGAATACCATCCGCAGGATCTTCCGCACGAGGATGCAGTAGGAACAGGACAGCGACTGGAAGGAATTTACATTTATGAACCTTCCGAACATGAAGACCGAGATGGTCCTGCTGACCGTCCGCCCGCTGCTCACAGAAGACCTCGACGTCATCCTGCAGAGCGAGGACGAGAAGTACGACCTGAAGAAGACCGAGTCCTCGACACTGCTCAGGACCGGCACCTTCGACCGGGAAGAGTAGGGACAGGCGCTGCGCAGACCAGTGCAGACCCGCCGCACACTCGGCGCCCCGGCGCTTGAAGGAAACCGCGGAGCGGAGTATAATAAATAAGATTGAACACGGAAACACACAGAACCAATTCTACCCTCACGGGCGGGGTTGGTTCTGCTTGCCCTTTATGGGAAATAATTAATGGTATAGAAGATTCGGGTTTGACTATAATCCGACAGCAGAAACAGAAAATCGTACGAAAATAAACGTTAAGGAGTATAATTCATGGCTTTATCCCCGATGATGCAGCAGTATTTAGAGATTCACGAGCAGTATAAGGACTGTATTCTGTTCTTTCGGCTCGGCGATTTCTACGAGATGTTCTTCGACGACGCCAAGCTCGTCTCCCGGCTGCTGGAGCTGACGCTGACGGGAAAGCGCTGCGGGCTCGAGGAGAGGGCGCCGATGTGCGGCGTCCCGTTCCACGCGGCGGATTCCTATACCGCCAAACTCGTGGAGATGGGCTACAAGGTCGCGATCTGCGAGCAGCTGGAGGACCCGGCCAAGACCAAGGGAATGGTCAAGCGCGGCGTCATCCGCGTCGTCACGCCGGGAACCGTGACCTCCTCCCAGATTCTGAAGGAGGACGAGAACAACTACCTCGCCTGCGCCTACCTGGACGGGCAGGGGATGGCGGTCGCCTACTGCGACATCTCGACCGGAGAGCTCGCGGTGACCGAGCAGCGCGGAAAATACGGGACGTACGAGGACCTGCTGAATGAGCTCGTCCGCATCTCCCCGCGCGAGATTCTGGCAAACAAGGACCTGCTTGAGAACCACGATTCCAAGGAGGCGGAGCACTTGACCGGGGCTTTTGTGAGCCCGTACCCGGAGGAGCTTTCGCTCGAGGCGGCGGAGGAGACGGTCCGCGCGCAGTTCGGGAACGGTTCGCTGACGGCACTCGGGCTTGCCGGCAGGGACCATTGTATCCTGGCGGTCGGAACTCTTTTGTCCTACCTCCTGGAGACGCAGAAGCAGGGGCTGTCACAGCTGACGGACTGCCGCTACTACGAGATCGGCGGGCGGATGTCGCTGGACAAGGCGACGATTCGGAACCTCGAGATCACGGAGACGCTGTACGACAAGCGCACGGCCGGGTCGCTGCTCGGGATCCTGAATAAGACGGGCACGGCGATGGGCGCGCGCATGCTCAAGCACTGGCTCAGGGAGCCGCTGAACGACACGGAGCGCATCAACGCGAGGCTCGACGCGGTGCAGGAGATTCTGGAAAATCCTGGAATCTTAAGCGATATCCGGGAGTCGCTGAAGCAAGTCTACGACTTTGAGCGGCTGAGCGGGCGGATTGCCTCGGGAAATGCGAACGGCAAGGACATGATCGCGCTGAAGAATTCCATCGGCGCGCTGCCGCAGATCCGCGCGGCCCTGGACGGCACGCAGAGCTCTCTTTTGAACGAGCTGAAGGACAGCATCGTCGACCTCGAAGAGATTCACGATAAGATTGAGCGCGCGATCACCGAGGACCCGCCGGCGACGGTGAAGGAGGGCGGACTGATCCGAACGGGCTATTCCGAGCAGCTCGACGCGATGAAGGACTCCATCAAGGACGCGAAGGCCTGGATCGCCGGGCTCGAGGCCAGGGAGAAGGAGCGCACCGGCATCACCCACCTGAAGGTCGGGTTCAACAAGGTCTTCGGCTACTATATCGAGGTCAGCCGCTCGAACCTGGACCAGGTGCCGGAGGACTACATCAGGAAGCAGACGCTGGTCGGCGCGGAGCGGTTCATCATCCCGGAGCTGAAGGAGCAGGAGGGCATCGTTCTGAACGCTGAAGGCAGGATCAACGACCTCGAGTACGACCTCTTCACGGAGCTCCGCCACGAGATCGAGGGCTGGATCCGTGAGATTCAGCGGAGCTCGCAGGCGATCGCCCAGCTTGATGTGCTCTCCGACTTCGCGAACGTCAGCCTGCGCTACGGCTACACGCGGCCTGAGGTCGACGACAGCGACGCGCTGGACATCACCGGCGGCCGCCACCCGGTCATCGAGCAGACGACCGAGATGGGCATGTTCGTCTCGAACGACACACAGATGAACGAGACCGACGCCTCGATGATGATTATCACCGGGCCGAACATGTCCGGAAAGTCGACCTACATGCGCCAGACCGCGCTGATCGTGCTGATGGCGCAGATCGGGTGCTTTGTGCCTGCCGACCGCGCACACATCGGGACGGTCGACCGGATCTTCACGAGGATCGGCGCGTCCGACAACCTCGCGCAGGGGCAGTCGACGTTCTTCGTCGAGATGAGCGAGCTCGCCTATATCCTGCGCCACGCGACACCGCGCAGCCTGATCATCCTGGACGAGATCGGGCGCGGGACCAGCACCTACGACGGACTCTCGATCGCCTGGGCGGTCGTGGAATACCTCTGCAGCGACACTCTGAAGATCCGCACGATGTTCGCGACCCACTACCACGAGCTGACCGTCCTGGAGGACCAGATCCCCGGCGTAAAAAACTACAACATCGACGTCCTGGAGGACAGCGGTCAGATCGTCTTCCTCCACAAGATCGTCCCGGGCTCCGCGAGCAGGAGCTACGGCATCCACGTCGCCAGGCTGGCCGGCGTTCCCGATCCGCTGCTTAAGGACGCGGAGGAGAAGCTCGCCCAGCTCGAGGGCGGCGAGCAGGAGGCAGAGGCGCAGATCCTGACCTCTTCATCGGACAGCGCCACCGCGCCAAACAGTGCGATCGACTCGATGGATCCGCAGGATTCAGCTTCCATTGCGGCAAAATCCACCCCATCCAATCTGGAACCCGACCCGCTGGCCACCGGTACCGCGGCCGCGAATGCAGCACTGTCCGCTGACACCGGCGCAGACAGCGCCGCGGCCGACGAACTGCGCGAGCCGGAAACCGCATACGCGAAATCCGAAGACGCGCCGATCCCTGCTGAAACCGCAGGCGCCGCGAAATCCACGCCACTGGAAGCCGCTCCGGCGGCATCCGCCGCTTCTGACGCCGAAAAATTAAGGAAATCCGATCGTGGCGGCGAAAACGGCGCAAACGACAGCGGCACGGCCTCCGGCAGTGCAGGCAGCGCCGCTCAGGCATCCGGCGTCCAGCTCAGCCTGTTCGCAGGCCCGCTCAACCCGGCGCTCGAGCGCATCCGCAGCCTCTACCTCATGGAGATCACGCCGTCCCAGGCGATCCACGAGCTGGAGATCCTGCAGGAGCTGGCGAACAAGGAATAATTTCGGCGGCGCGCGGACACTTCCGGCGGCGCAGGACCACGAACCCAGGCGCGAGGGCACGAGCTGCCGCGCTGGATACCGTGAACCGAGGCCGCACGGCACGGAGCGCGAGACAGCGCATACAGCCGCTGAGGTCCTCCGCGTATACAGATCCAACGGGAATAGAGCGTCTGTATACGGTATACATGCATTTCGCGCCGCCGCACAGTCCTAAGCGTGCCGACTGCCGGTAATTTAATTACAATTTTAAGAGAAAGGAAGGTCCCTGTTGATTCAGGTTTTAGAGAAAAACGTATCCGACAAGATCGCGGCCGGCGAGGTCATCGACCGCCCGGTCTCCGTCATCAAGGAGCTCGTGGAAAATTCCATCGACGCGGGCGCGTCCTCGATCACGGTCGAGCTGAAGCACGGCGGAAAGGACTACATGCGCGTGACCGACGACGGCTGCGGCATTCCGTCCAGGGAGACGGAGACGGCCTTCCTCCGCCACGCGACGAGCAAGATTACCAAGGCGGAGGACCTGGACGCGATCGAGAGCCTGGGCTTCCGCGGGGAGGCCCTGGCGAGCATCGCGGCCGTGACGAGGACGACGCTGATCACCAGGACGGAGGAAAGCCCGGCCGGGCGCAGGGTCGTCCTGCACGGGGGCAGGGTACTGAGCAACGATCCGGTCGGCTGCCCGGTCGGCACGTCGATGATCGTCAGCGACCTGTTCTACAATACCCCGGCGAGGAAGCAGTTCCTGAAATCCGACGCTGCGGAGAGCAGCAGGATCCTGGAGCTTTTGTCCGAGCTTGCGGTCGCGTACTGCAGGATCAGGTTCCAGGTGATTAACTCGGGCAGGCTGGTCTTTGCCACCTCCGGAAACGGAAACCTGAAGGACGCGATCCTCGCGGTCAGCCACCAAAAGGACTACGAGCACCTCCTCCCGGTGAAGTACGAGGAGCCGGGCATCCAGATCACAGGATGCATCTCCAGGCCGTCCCTGACCCGCCCGAGCAGGCGGAACCAGACGTACTTCGTCAACGGCAGGGTCGTCAAGAGCCGCGTGCTGGAGCAGGGCGTGACGGAGGGCTACAAGCGCCGCATGTTCGACGGGCGCTACCCGGTCGTCTTCCTCTTCCTTAAGAGCGACCCCCACGGCCTCGACGTCAACATCCACCCGAGCAAGAAGGAGGTCCGCTTCCACGACGACAAGAGGATCCGCGACGCGGTGACGAACGCCGTCAGGCAAACCCTCTCCGCCCTCGACGCGGCCGTCGACGTGCAGGACTACTACCTCCGCAGCTCGGGAGATTCCAACGCTTCCGACACCTCCTTCGTCTCCGACAAAGCCACTGCCAGAACGCCGTACAGAACGCAGGACGCTGCTGCATTCGGATCCGCCCAGAGCGCTGGAAGCCTTGGAGCCGCTGGCGGCGATAGAATTGAGGCTTCCGAACCGTTCTTCAGCGGCAAAGACGCCGAGCAGCTTTCCATGACCGGAGCTGCCGGCCAAGCCTCACGATCGACGCGCGGCCGCGGCGCCTCTTCCAATCACGCCGGCGGCCGCCCGGACGACGCCGTCCCAACGGATTCCGCGTCCCTGAAGTCCTGGCAGCAGTACGCCTCCCATCTCGACCTGAAGCAGGTCCTCGAGGAGCGCAGAAAGAAGAAGGAACAGGAAAACGAGCTCGAGCAGGCGAGGAAACAGGCGTTCGCGCAGGGCGCAGAAATAGGTTCCGGCGGCGAAACCGGCGCGTCCGAGAGGCGCAGTCCGCTTCTGGACTTTGACCTGCAGCCGGAGGGCCCGCGCCCGTTCGACTTCTCCGACCTGACGCTGAAGGGCTGCATCTTCAATACCTACATCATGGCGGAGGCCGAGGACGGCTTCTACCTGTTCGACCAGCACGCCGCGCACGAGCGCTGCTTCTACGAGAAGCTCGTCGGCGCCTACCTGCAGGAGGACAAGGTCCGCCAGCCGATCCTGCTCCCGATCATCCTCGAGACCGAGCCGGCCGTGACCGCCTCTGAGGAGGCCTGGAAACCGGCGCTCGAGGACATGGGCTACACCGTCGAGGGCTTCGGCCCCGACACCTACAAGATTTCCGAAATCCCGGCATTCATGTCAATCTCCGAGGCAGAGGACTTCGCCAAAGACTTCCTCGACCAGGCATCCGGCGGCTCTGCCGACGCGGACCGTCTGCGGAACAACGTCGTCATCGACAAGCTGATCACACACTCCTGCAAGCGCGCAGTCAAAGCCCACGAGAAGCTCACCGACGCCGAGATGCACGCGCTGATCGACCGCCTCGCGCAGTGCAGCAACCCGTTCAGCTGCCCGCATGGGAGGCCGACGTTTATCCGCTTTACGAGGCGGGATCTCGAGAAGTTCTTCCGCCGCATTCAATAAGTCGTGCGCTTTCTTTACAGGGGCGGTCACGTACGCTGCCTGAACACGTGCTCCGCAAGAGTTCAGGCAGCGCACATGACCGCCCCGTTAACATGCGCACGACTTGCTGAATACACAAGGAAGAATTTATCGAGATCCACGGCCTGCTGGTTTGGGGTGATGGTCGGCGGGGAGCGATGATTGTCCGCGGGGCAGTGCGGCCGCGGGGGATGGTTTCGACACGCGCGAACACGTGCTTCGCAAGAATTCGCACAGTGCAGGTGGTCTCCCCATTAATATGCGGACGGCGTTCTCAGTTTTCACGAACGGCCTCCTCCCTGCATACCGCGCGACCCGCTGAATGCACAGGTAAGAACTTCGCGAGATCCACGGCGTACTGTTTTGGGGGTAATGATTGGCGGGGAGTGCGGTTGTTCGCGGGGCAGTGCGGCCGCGGGGGATGGTTTCGACACGCGCGAACACGTGCTTCGCAAGAATTCGGCCTATGATACGACTTTCGGCAGGCCAATCGAGCGTCGCCCTCACGGGCTCGCTCTCTTGGGCCGAAAAAGCATAAGCAGTCCCCATCACTCTCGCGGCGCATTCTGCTTGCGAATCGTGAGGGCGACAGCATTACGCAGGTGGTCTCCCCATTAATATGCGGACGGCGTTCTCAGTTTTCACGAACGGCCTCCTCCCTGCATACCGCACGACCCGCTGAATGCACAAGTAAAAACTTCTCGAGACCCGCGGCCTGCTGGTTTGGGGTAATGGTTGGCGGGGAGTGCGGTTGTCCGCAGGGCAGTGCGGCCGTGGGAGGATGGTTCCGCCCGCGCGACCCGCTGAATGCACAAGTAAAAACTTCTCGAGATCCACGGCCTGCTGGTTTGGGGTGATGGTCGGCGGGGAGCGGTGATTGTCCGCGGGGCAGTGCGGCCGTGGGAGGATGGTTCCGCCACGCGCGAAGACGTGCTTCGCAAGAATTCGGGCGGTGCAGGTGGACGATAGGAATAATTTTGCCGTTCTTAAACAACCTCCATAAACCCGGTGATCTGGCGGTATTTCTTACATTTCGTGATTAAGGATCAAAAGCAAGAACTTTCGGGAAATCTTCGTGAATTTCTCGAAAAAATTCGCTGATAGGAAGCCAGTCAAAGGCTGTTTTCGCCTCAGCGCTTCGGCATCGTCGCAGCGGGCGGTCAGGTATAGCTCGCATGCAGTCACATTCCCCGCATGACAGCGAATCCGCATTCATTATATTCGGCCGCTTCCTGGCGAATGCATGCGGATTCGCCGCGCCGCGATCCCATGCCTGCGCACCAACTGCAATTTCGCTATAATTGGCGCCGATAGTTTTCTGATAATTTAGGATTGCCCTGATCCGGTAGGGAGCGCGCTTCTTATATTTTGAATTAAATTCAATATCCAAGAAGATTTCCGGTTTCTTCTTGCTATTGAGTGTTATTGTCCAATAGTAAGAAGTTGGCGGGGAGCGCGGTTGTCCGCGAGGGCTCACTTCTCTCTGGCCGCACGCCCACTTTCATTCATTCACACTTCGCGTTCCGCTTCTCACCGAGCACTTCTGTATTCAGCGCGTCAGCTGTGCCCACCGTGCCTGCCGTGATCGGCGCGTTCGGAAAGCGCCGACCTCAACACATCTTTTCCGATTGTGAAATAAATAACTCGGAATTGCAGGGGTTGGAGGGGCACTTTCCGAAAACCTGAGGAAATGAAATTAGCAATGGATCGATGGGATATCGCCAAAGAGTTGATCTCGAAGGCATATTCGATATAACCAATAGCTGCAAACGACTGATCGATAGCAATTGTGCAATCATTTCTGGATGAACAGAGTCGGTGTCGGCCGAAAGGGATGCATGCGCCGACAGATTCAGCCTGTTCGCAGCAGGGATAAGTCGGAATTCCTGATCAGGGAGAAGATAATCCGAAGAAACGGAAGACGGTGTCGGAAAGGGCAAAACGGGAAGTGATTTTCCGAAATACAGAGCGGCGGATGCAGTATACACGCGCCCTCACCAAGCGCTTCTTACCCAACGTGTCTGCTGCGCTCAGCGTGTCTGCCGTGATCGGCGCGTTCGAAAAGCATCCACGGTTTCGCACCGCAGTAGAGGCGGACTTCGGCAGGCGGCGGCGGCTTTCTTCTACAGAATTAGCCAGGGTAGCACGCGAGCGTCATTCTTCCACAGAAATCGCCCGGGTGGCGCACCGGCACCTTCTTTCATCAGCACTTGCCTGGTGGTGCGCCGACGGGTTCGCGCCATGATGCCGCGCGGGCGGCTTGATCCGCATAATTCACCAGGGCAGCGCCGCCGGCTTGTTTCGACAGAACCAGCCAGGGTGGCGCGAATGGCGGGAAAATGGTATACTAAATAGTAAGGGGCTGCGATCATGCAGCCCTGTTAATTTGAGGAAACGGGAAAACCAGGCACCGTAGTCCGCATCTTTCAATGCGGAGACGTCCGCCGGTTTTCAGGCGGGGGCGGCAGAACGCAGAACCCGACATAGCAGAGAAACGGAGAGGAGTACATGACAGGTTCCAGGCAGAAGGTGGTCGCGGTCTGCGGCCCTACGGCGGTGGGAAAGACCAGCTTTGCCATCGAGATTGCGAAGAAGTTCAACGGGGAGATCGTCTCCTGCGATTCCATGCAGCTTTACAAGTTCATGGACATCGGCTCGGCCAAGCCGACGCCGGAGGAGCAGGCGCAGGCGGTGCACCACCTGATCGACTGCATCGACCCGAGGGAGCCGTTCTCGGCGGCGAGGTACGCGGAGCTCGCGAAGCCGTGCATCGCGGATATCGGCTCGCGCGGGAAGCTCCCGATCGTCGCGGGCGGCACGGGGCTCTACCTCGACGGAATTTTGTATGACCTGGACTTCAGCCGCCCGCCGGAAGATCCGAAGCGCCGCGAGGCCTGGGAGGCGTTCGCCAGGGAGAACGGGAACGAGGCGCTGCACGAGGTTTTGCGCGGGAAGGACCCGGCGGCCGCGGAGCACATCCACCCGAACAACGTCAAGCGCGTGATCCGGGCCCTGGAGGTCGCGGAGAGCGGCGGAAAGTGGCGCGATTTCAGCGGGGAGCCGAAGCGGAATCCGGATTACGACTTCCTTTTGATCGGGCTCGCGCGCGACCGTCAGGAGCTCTACGACCGCATCAACCTGCGCGTCGACATCCTGATGGAACAGGGCCTCGAGGACGAGGTTCGGCGTCTGCTCGCGATGGGGCTCGAGGAGGAGCACATCTCGATGAAGGGCATCGGCTACAAGGAGATGATCGGATACCTGCACGGGGAATACCCGCTGGACGAGGCCGTCGATCTGATCAAGCGCAACACCCGCCACTTCGCGAAGCGGCAGATGACGTGGTTCCGGCGCTACAAGGACATGCACTGGTTCAACATCAGCGAGTACGAGGACGCGGAATCGTGCCTGGAGGCGATTTTTGAAGATGTCCGGGCGTTCGCATACGGCGCAGAGGCGGATGTGTAATATTCGTCAAAATATTAACAAGGCAATAACACCGTTAATAGAAAGCTGGTGGAATTGAGCTTGTGGACTTTGTCGGAGGGCAGTGCCTGGCGGCGGGAAAGCTGGTGCGCCTGGGCGGATGGATTTTGTCGGAAAGACAATGCCTGGCGGCGGGGAAGCTGTTGCGCCGGGGCGGGTGGACTTTGTCTAAGAGGAAGGAGGGAAAACCGATGGATTCGGTAAAGATTCAGAACAAGACGGATCGGCCGGACAACGTGGTCGAGAAGGAGAAGGAGCTTTTCCTGGAGAGCGAACGCGTGCAGAGGGCGCTGCCGACGTGGATGCGTGGGTTTTTTCTCTATTTGCGGGGAAATGTGCTGCCGGCGACGCAGCTCGCGTATCTGCAGGATGTGCACTTCTTTTTCCAGTATTTGGTAAATGTCACGGACTTCACGCAGGCGGTCGACACGGCGCAGGTCACGCTGGAGGAGTTCAGGAAAATCCGGGCGCAGGACGTGAACGAGTTCCTGAACTGGTGCAGGCAGTATAAGGTGGAGCGTGACAACCACGCATACATCTACGAGAACGGCAATTATTCACTCGCCCGCAAGAAGGCCTCGCTCTCGGTGCTGTTCAAGCAGCTCTACCGCGACGGGCTCCTCGAGAAGAACATCACGGACGGCTTCAACCCGATCCGGGTGCAGAAGGCGAGCGAGCACGAGGTCATGGCGCTGAACGACGACGAGGTCATGGTCATGCTGGACGCGGTGACGAACGGCGAGGGGCTGACCAGCCATGAACGCAGCTACTGGGAGAAGACCAAGTACAGGGACAAGGCGATCCTCGTCCTGTTCCTGACGTACGGCCTGAGGCTCAGCGAGCTGCAGCAGCTGAATGTGAGCTCGTTCAACTTCGACCGCGGAGAGTTCAAAATCTACAGGAAGCGCGGCAAGGAGTCGCTGATGCCGCTGAACCGCTCGGTCGAGGAGGTCATCCGCGAGTACATCCAGGAGGAGCGGCCGCACGACGACCTGCTCGAGGAACGCGATCGGGACGCGCTGTTTTTGTCGCTGCAGAATCACCGCATGACGGGCCGGCAGATCCGAACCTGCGTAAAAAAGTACACGTCCATCGCCATGAACACGAGCCGCCGCGCAGGCTACAGCCCGCATAAACTCAGGGCCACCGCCGCGACGAGCCTGATCGGGCGCGGAAATTCCATTTACGACGTCGCCGCCCTGCTGGACCACGACCAGGTCACGACGACCCAGCTCTACGCCCGCCAGAAGCAGCACGTCCGCCGCGACCTCGTGAAAGGCATGGAATGGGAAGAGGAGCGCAAGGAGTCCGAGGCCTACGCCAGGCACGTCGATCCGGATAAGTCGACAAAATAATTATCCGGTCAACCAACGCCGCCGGCCCTGCTGGCAGGCCTGGTTTCGGAGCCCCCGGACGCGCGGAAAACACCGCCGCCGCGCCCTGAAAACCGCGCAGAAAACCTCCGGCAGCCGCCTGTGACGCAACGAACGCCGGCATTCGACCGTCCGAAACACCGCGCTCGGAACGCCGAACGACAGCGCCTGGCGTCTGAGTGTCTGCGGCGCGGCGTCCAAACAACTGCACTTGGCGGCGGCGCCGTGTCCAAGCAGTTGCGCCCCGCGGCTGGAGCGGCGACGTCCCGTATGCGAAAACCGCCGGAATCACGTAACAATATGAATTTTCAATGAATTATCGAACGGATTCGATTAAGGAAAACGAGAAGAGGGAAGGAAATATACAGTATGGATATGACGACAAGGGAAGAACGGGTGAGTGAAGCAGACATGCGCGCCGCGATCGACGGCATGCTGAAGAGTAACTTCGGCATGGATCCCCGCGCAGTCGACCTCACCGACGCTGCGGAGGAGAAGGTCAGGGACCGCTTCAAGACGCTCGACCGCATCCGCGAGTACAACCAGTATAAGGTGGTGGCGGCGTTCCAGAAGAACAACATCAGCGACATGCACTTCAACTGGAACACGGGCTACGGCTACGACGACCCGGGCCGCGAGGGCATCGAGAAGGTCTATTCCGACGTCTTCCACACGGAGGCGGCGCTCGTGCGCACGCAGATCGTAAACGGCACGCACGCGCTGTCCATCACCCTGCAGGGCATCCTGCGCCCGGGCGACGAGGTCATCTACTGCAGCGGCGGCCCGTACGACACGCTCGAGGACGTCATCGGCATCCGCGGCGAGGGTATGGGCTCCCTGAACGACTTTGGCATTAAGTACGACCAGGTCGAGCTCCTTCCTGACGGCAGCATCGACATCGAGGGCGTGAAGAAGGCGATCAAGTCAAATACAAAAATGTGCTGCATCCAGCGCTCGACCGGCTATTCCTGGCGAAAGGCCATCGGCATCGACCAGGTCCGCGCGTTCAACGAGGCGGTCCACAGCGTAAACCCTGACATCATCACGATGGCGGACAACTGCTACGGCGAGTTTCTCGACATCCTCGAGCCGACCGACGTCGGAACCGACATCATGGCGGGCTCCCTGATCAAGAACCCGGGCGGCGGCCTGGCGCTCTCCGGCGGCTACGTCGTCGGCAGAAAGGATCTGGTAGACCAGATTTCCTACCGGTTAACCTGCCCAGGCATCGGCGGGGAGTGCGGCCTGATGTTCGGCCAGTCCCGGACGATCCTGCAGGGCCTGTTCGAGGCCCCGGCCGTGACCGTCAACGCCGCCAAAGGCGCGATCCTCTGCGGCCAGGTCTACAGCAGCCTCGGCTACGAGATCTGCCCGTCGCTTGATGACGTGCGCAGCGACATCATCCAGAGCGTCAAGCTCGGCTCCAAAGAAGCGGTCGTCGCGTTCTGCCAGGGCGTGCAGGCGGCAGCGGCCGTCGATGCCTACGTCTCCCCGGAGCCGTGGGACATGCCCGGCTACGAGGACCAGGTCGTCATGGCCGCCGGCGCGTTCGTCCAGGGCTCGTCCATCGAGCTCTCCGCCGACGCCCCGATCCGCCCGCCGTACATCGTGTACTTCCAGGGCGGCCTGACCTACGAGCACTCCAAGCTCGGCGTCATGATGTCCCTGAGCAGGCTTTTGAGCGATGGACTGATCACCCTCTAGCCCTGGCGGCGCAGACAAAATCCTCAGCCAGGCCAGTTCCTCATCGGTCCTGATGACCAAGCGCACGCGCGACAAACGCAGGGTCGCGCGAAAAATGCAAGGCTGCGCGGCGAATGCAAGCCCACGCGCGGCAAGCGGCCAAGCCAACGCGCAACAAACGCAAGCTCGTGCGGCAAATGCAGGCCAGCAAGGCGATTGGCCGAACCCACGCAGCCCGCGCGAGGAATGCCGGGCGCGCGTCATAAACCCAAGAGAACATATCCGGGGAAAACACCTAAGGAGTATGATCATGGAGGAAATCGACAATAAAAAGGGCAGGAACACGAGCAGCGCACCTCCGCCGAATCTGCCGGAGATCAAGC
Organism: uncultured Eubacteriaceae bacterium; assembly: GCA_903789635.1. Lineage (GTDB taxonomy): Bacteria > Bacillota > Clostridia > Peptostreptococcales > Anaerovoracaceae > Aminicella. The sequence goes on along the minus strand of CAIFEY010000027.1, from coordinate 7,909 downwards.
CGCTGAGCGGCAAACGGAAGGCGTTCGCGGTCCTGAAGATGCTGGTTCTGATCGGCATTCTCATCGGCATCCCGGCGTACATCCTGTTCTGCCAGCGCCACATCCTGACCGACATGAAATCGTTCTCGACGGTGGTGCACTACCTCAGGACGTACCGGCACGAGAGCTTCCTGCTTTACATCATCGCGCAGATTCTGCAGATCATGGTCAGCTTCCTCCCGGGGGAGATGTTCCAGTTCGCAGCAGGTTACCTGTTCGGGATCCTGCCCGGGCTTATTTTGTCCGTCATCGGCGCGATGCTGGGAACCCTGATCACGTATTACGTCGCCAAGTTCCTCGGCGAGGACGCGCTGCAGCTCTTCATCAAGCCGGAGAAGCTCATCAAGTACCGCGAGATGATGAACAGCGAGCGGGCGTACATCGTGACGTTCTTCATCTACCTGATCCCGGGGATGCCTAAGGACATCTGCTGCTACATCGCCGGAATTTCCAACATGAAGGCGCGGCCGTTCATCCTGATCTCCCTGGTCGGAAGGTGCCCGGGCATGCTCGGCAGCCTGATCTTCGGGTCGATGTATATGCAGAAAAATTACACGGTCACGGCGATCGTTGGAGCTGCCGTACTGATCATCATCCTCGTATGCTTCATCAAGCGAAAGGATCTTAACCGATTTATCGACCAACTCTACCAGAAAATTTCTTGATCGATATCATCATTGATATCTAACTCCCGGCGCAATTGTGAAGAGACACAAATTCCGACCGGGCGCACAATAGCAAATATTTTTCAAACTTGAGAACATACCCCCGCAGATCATGCAGATATGTTCTCTTTTTCTTATATATTTCAAAATTGTTTTCCAGGGCGCATGGGGCCTCCAGAGATTACTTTGTTATTTATTTAATTAATTTTAAATAAATACAAAAATTCGACGGAAAATTCGACGGAAAATTGGATAAGTTTTCTAATAAAGGATTGAAAATAATTTGTTGTGGACCTATAATAATAATGTAATTTTAGAGATCGGACTAATTGAGAACACATGACTAAACTAATTGGGCAGGCCGACTCTTTCGTCTGGGGCTTGTGGATGATCATCCTATTACTCGGAACGCATCTGTTTATGACGTTCCGGACTGGTTTTATCCAGAGAAAGACGATCGGCACGGGAATCAAGCTTTCCCTCACGAAAGACACTGACTCAGAAGGAGAGGTATCCCCGTTCGGGGCCCTGTCCACGGCTCTGGCCGCGACAATCGGAACCGGAAGCATCGTCGGTATCGGAACCGCAATCGCCCTGGGAGGCCCGGGAGCGGTCCTCTGGTGCTGGCTGACCGGCGTATTCGGAATCGCGACCAAGTACGGAGAATCATTACTCGCAGTGAAGTACCGAGTGAGAACCTCGGACGGACGGATGCAGGGCGGCGCAATGTATGTCCTGCGCTACGGATTGAAATGGAAGACCTTCGGGAAGGCCGCAGGCATGTGCTTCGCAGTGTTCGCAGCCTGTGCATCCCTGGGAACCGGCTGCGCGACACAGGTTAACGCCATCGCAACGGTCGCACACGAGAACTTCCACGTTCCGTACATCGTCGTCGGCGTGATCACCGCGGCGGCCACCGCGATCGTCATCTTCGGCGGAATCCGTTCCATCACTTCCGTCTGCGAGAAGATGGTGCCGTTCATGGCACTGTTCTACATCGCGGGATGCATTGTCATCCTGTGCATGAACCACCACTACCTGATCCCGGCGCTGAAGGCGGTCTTCAGGCTGGCGTTCGCCAGGGGATCCGTTGCCGGCGGCCTCGTCGGCGGGGGAGTCCGCTACGCGATGCAGTACGGAGTAGTCAGAGGCCTGTTCTCGAACGAGTCGGGACTCGGCTCCGCGCCGATTGCCGCGGCAGCGGCAAGGACCAGGAATCCGGTCCGCCAGGCACTCGTCTCATCCACGGGCACGTTCTGGGACACCGTCGTCATCTGCGCGCTGTCCGGCCTGGTCATGGTCTCCACCGTCATCCGGCATCCCGGCATGACCATGGGAGGCACCATCAACGGGGGAATCCTGACCTCGATCGTATTCTCACAGATCCCGATATTAGGACCGATCCTCCTGACGCTCGGGCTCTTCACGTTCGCGTACTCGACCATCCTGGGATGGGCGTACTACGGAGAGCGTGCGGTGGAATACATCGGCGGCCGAAGGCTGCTGATTCCGTACAGGATTCTGTACTGCGGTATCGCGTGCATCGCACCGGTCGCAGAGCTCAACGTGCTCTGGCAGATTTCGGACATTCTGAACGCCCTGATGGCAATCCCGAACCTGCTCGCACTGCTGCTCCTGTCCGGAGTCGTCGTGAGCGAGACTAGAAAGTACATCAACGACATCGATGCCGTCGACGAGACGCCGGTGCCGATCGTCGATAAATAACGATATCGAAAGCGCTGAACACTGCAGGCGGCTGTCGCTTGCAGTGTTTTTTTCAAAACAAAGTCAACATCAACACAGGATAGAGAGTAAGGTGAACTATGGGCATTCAAGTACAACAGCTTCTGAACCTGGACTACTTTCAGGACTTCCACGTACTTGCCGGCAGGAATGGACTGCAGAGGGAAGTACAGGGCATCGTTACCGTCGACACGCCAGACGCGTTTCAGTGGATGACAGGGAAGGAACTCGTTCTCGCAACCGGATACGTCTTCCAGAAAGAGCCGCAGTGCCTGCGCGATGCGTTCCGCGACGGAAACATCGCCAACTGCGCGGCAATGATGATCCAGAGAGGTTCCTACCTCAACAATCTCCCGGAGGAGACCGTACAGAACTTCGAGGAACTGGGGATCCCGCTGATCTCTATGCCTTACTACGTCAGCTTCCAGGACGTCACGAGCCAGATCACGACGGCGGTCATGGACCGCTGCTTCCGCGACTTCGGCGTCGTCGACGCGATCAATGAGCCGGAAGACGGCGAATCCTACAAGCACCGCAAGATCCAGCACATCCTGAAGGGCGTCGAGAAAGAGACGCACTTCCCGACGATGCTGTTCGACGTGCGGTCGGAGAAGGCGTACTACAGCTCTGACGACTTCCTTCTGGAAGTCGGAACGATCGCCCTGGAAATCACCGATTTCTGGAAGCCTTCCGTCCCGTTCACCAGGCATCTGATCTGCGACTACATGAACATGGAACGATTCCGCATCCTCAACGAGGATATGGGGAAGAAGCCGAGGTTCAGCTGGATCACGACGCCGATCACCGTGAACGGCATCACCGAGGCCTACCTGGTCCTCGTGGAATCCAGGGAGTTCATCAACCACTACGACGAGCTCTCTCTGCGCACGGCCTACCTGATCATGCAGCAGCTCTACGAGAACATCTATGTCGGACAAAACGTCGGGAGCGCCGGGTTCGAGAACTTCATCCGCGCCCTGCTGGACAACAGCGAGATCGACCGTGAGAAGCTGATCTACCAGGCAAACACACAGGGTGTATCCCTGAACGACGACTATATCTGCATTTACTTCAAGCAGACCAACCACGACATCTGCGCCAAGAACGCGCGGCCGGTATTCCTGGACGCACTGCGTTCCTCCACGATCCACCGCTCGGCAAGGCTCGCCTTCCTGGGTGAAAACGAGGGCGTAATCCTGCTCTCCTCCGAGGGCTGCAACATCCCGACCGATGCAGTCGGTCACATCGATAAGACCGCACTGGAATCGGGAATCCTGCACTTCCAGGAGATCGTCACCGAACACCTGCCTGAGGCGGAGCTCTGCTACAGCACCGTGAGGGAGAAGCACCCGCTCTCCGACCTGAAGGACAACATCCAGAAGTGCCTGGACGTCCTTCACATGGGAAAGATCATCTTCCCGGAGAAGAACATCTGGGACTACGACGAACTCGGCCCGCTCGCCTGGATCCGCATCCCGGAGAAGGAGCTCGAGGAGATGGAGTCGCACTACCGCGAGCTTTCCAGGGACGAGAAGAACGAGGAAACCCTCCACACGCTGAAGGTCTACCTGGAGAACAACATGAACTTCAGCCTGACCGCCAAGAAACTGGACGTCCACATCAATACCGTCAGGAGCAGGATCTCCAGGGCGGAGGAGCTCGTCCACATCGACTGGGACGACTACATTTCCAGGATCAAGACGCAGCTCCTGCTGCAGTTCCTCCACCTCTAGAAATAATACGATACAATAGAATAGAACATGAGAAAAGCCCGCCGGGAGTGATGCAAGACCGGCGGGCTTTTCTGCACCCGGAGGCAGCCGGGCGCGGTAAATGGAAATGTTAAGTTGGTCTATATTCTATGGACCGATACGATACGATCCGATAGAAGCAATTGTCAATGGCCGGCATGGCCGCACGATCCGAGGGGAGCGGTTGGCAGAGGCCGATAACAGCAAAAGTCAGGGTCCGGCAGAAGCGAGCGTCTGGGCGAACCGGAGTACGCAAGTGCACAGCAGCGAACGAAGCGCCGAGCGGATCCTGCCGCTGAAGCGAAACAGGAACAAGCAAGACGGTGAACGCGGAGTAAATGCACGCCTGCAGTCACGCAGGAGAGCAGAAAATTCACCTTCACCGGCCGCTGCGCTGAGCAGACGGATGAATCCTTACGCACAGCCTAGCTATAAACGCACGTTCTTGAAACGATAGAAAAAGGCGATGCAGAACTTCAGTTCTGCTGTGGAATGCGCAGTGTCTGGCCGGCAGTAAGCTCGCCGGAAGATTCCATGTGGTTGAACGCGCGGATCTGCTGAACGTAGGCACGGATGTCGCCGTCCTTCTTTCCGTAGGCATCGGCGATCGTCCAGAGGGTGTCTCCGGAGCAGACATGTATCGTCCTGTATTCCTGATCCGCATGGTATTCCTGAGATTCCTGGGATGCGGTGCGGGCAGGGGAGGCGGACTTCTGCGCGGCATCCGCTGTGACCGCAGAGGTCAGGCAGCCGGCAATCCCTATCAGCAGAATCATAATAAACACTGTGAAACGAACCTTAGAGACGATTCTGATCTTCTTCATGACGCACCTCCGAACAAATGTTTTCTTTCGATATCCATATAGTAGCAAAACATCCGTTCTTTGTCAAGAAAAAAAGTAAACATGTGTTTTTGTCCTTGCCGTCGCTTCTGTGGACATATTGAAACAAATGTGATATATTGTATTAATGATAAACAAGTGACAGCGGCAGTCCTTGCCGCTGCTTTTAAATGGGACTGAGGAATTATTATTTCATGCTAAATGACTTGAAAAATGCTGAGTTTGCATCGATCTGCAATCAGCTCAGCGGCGGAATTTGCCTGATCAGCAAGGACGGAACGGAACAGATTCTGTTTGTCAGCTCAGGGCTTCTTGAGATGTACGGCTGTAAAAGTGAACAGGAGTTTCTCTCGCGATGCGGGGGCACGCTGCAGGGCATCATGGAGGAACAGGACTACATGCCGCTTCATGTGCTCACGAAGACCGACACCAAGCCGATCATCCTCGCATTCAGCTACAAGGATACGGCCGGCCGGCTCCGCCACACGGAGGGACCGATCCGTTCCGTCCATGTGAACGGCTACGGCGACGTCTACCTCCTGCAGGCCTTCCGTTCGGACGTCCTGCGAAAGAACATCAACCACGACCTGATCCCGGGACTTCCGGGCATGCATGAATTCTACCGGCGCGCGATGGACCTGGCGCACATCAAGCTTGCCGACGGGACATTCACGGAATTCTGTCCGGTGTATTTTAATGTTTCCAACTTCAAGTCCTATAACCGAAAATACGGAATGCCCGCGGGCGACAGCCTGCTCAGAAAGATCGCGGAGATCCTGCACCGCCAGTTCCCGGACGCCCTGATCGGCCATCTGACCGGCGACAACTTCAACGCACTCCTTAAGAAGGAAAACATCTTCGAGGAGGTAAACATCGCCTGCGATCACGTGAACAGCTACATCCACGAGCCGGGAATCCAGATGAAGGCGGGAATCTTCCGCCCGAAGGCGCTGACCAACTACGCCGCCGACTTCGACTTCGACGCGCTGGTCCACCTGTTCGACTGCGCCAAAATCGCCTGCGACACGATCCGAACCGACGGAATCCGCTCGTTTGCAGTCTACACCGACGAGATGGGAAGCGCAGCGGAGATGCGGATCTACATCCTCAACAACTTCGAGCGCGCGATGAGGGACAAAGACATAAAAGTCTATTTCCAGCCGCAGGTTCGAACTTTGTCTAATAAAATCTGTGGGTTCGAGGCGCTTGCGCGCTGGGAGGACCGTGAGAAGGGTCCGCTTTCCCCGGCGACGTTCGTCCCGGTGCTGGAGAACGCGAAGCTGGTCGCACAGCTCGACGCGTACATCCTGGACAGGACCGCAGAACTGCTGAGAAGCCGCCTGGACGCCGGCATGCCCGTCGTTCCGATCGCCGTCAACCTGTCGCGCCAGGACTTTGACCTGACCGACCCGATGGAGACGTTCGAGTACGCGCTCCTGAAGTACGACATTCCGCCGCGCCTGCTGCGTGCGGAGATCACCGAGACCGCGATGGCCTGGAACCGCAGCAACCTGAAGCGCATCATCCGCCAGTTCCACCGCAGGGGCATCCAGGTCTGCCTGGACGACTTCGGCAGCGAGTACTCGTCGCTGAACACCCTGCATAACTATCATTTTGACGAACTTAAGATCGACCTCGAGTTCTTCCGCAACTTCGACGAGAACAGCAAGAAGATCATCCGAAGCGTCGCGATGATGGCCGAGGCGCTCGACATGCACACGCTCGCGGAGGGCGTCGAGACCGAGGAACAGCTCTCATTCCTGCGCCAGATCGGGTGCGGCAAAATCCAGAGCTGGGCATTCAGCAGACCTCTGCCGTTCGACGAGTGCGTCAAGAACCTCGAGAAGAAGCACATCTACTTCGAGACCGACACGGAGGCGCAGCTGTACGACGCCGCCGGCAAGGTCACCGTCGTGACCAACACGCCGACCGCAATCTTTGAGTACCGGAACGATCAGATCCGCATCCTGTTCGGAAACGAGGCGTTCAACAAGCAGCTCGAGACGACCGGCACCAGGGACATCGAGGCCGCGAACAACGCGATCGCCAACGTCTTCAAGATCGACCCCGATCTCGACCGAAACCTGCACAACTTCCTCAGGAACGTCTACCATTCCGAGCAGGACGACAACGCACTGCTGTACGTCTACCGCGGAAACGACATCCGCCTGCAGGCGCGCAGGATCGCCGGCACGGAAAACTTCTGGCTCGGCGTCGCCGAAATCCAGAACATCACGCTCCTGAACACGATCAACCGCATCAAGACGCGCAACTTCCAGAACCTCCACGAGCAGATCCGCAACAGCCAGACCTACGAGACCAGCGAGTCCGCCGCCGCGGCTTCCGAAAGCATGCGGAGCATCGAGAAATAGGACTGCCGGATCAGATTCGCCCGATTCGCGCCTTTTCGACAAAATTCACCCGCCCAGGAGTTTATTTCAAGGACCCAACTATCGCTGATGCAAAAAAAGCCCGGGAAAACCGCCTTTTTGGCCGTCGTGCGATTTGACGGCAGATCCACAGTCCGGGGACGCACATCCGGCGAACCCTTATAACCGCTGCAGACAAGTGATTGCAACGGATACAGCGGATGATGAAAAGGGTGGGGAGGATGACAGGAAAAACATGCATGATCGGATTGAGATACTTTTCGGGACTATTTCCGAATAAGATTATTTCTGACGACGAGTAAAAGAATATATGTAAATATATGACGGGGCTGTGAAAAAACACAGCCTCTTTTCAATGTGCTGGAATTACGACGACGGCCCGGAATTTGGGAATTTCCATGATAATTCGCCATTTTCCCAAGCACCGGTGATCAGGTCCCTGTCAAGTAGACACGGGAAAAGTGTAACGGTTTTTTTAG
>CAIFEY010000026.1 GCA_903789635.1 uncultured Eubacteriaceae bacterium | reverse complement strand
CATAAGTCAAACATGTGCCTGAAGGAAATTTACACACAAATATGGACTTGACTGCTGCCACAGCCCTGCCGGGCCTGCCCGCTGCATCGCTAATACCAACGCAGCATTCCAGCAAATAGAAACGGGGCCGCGAAAAAATGAACCAACATTTTTCACAGCCCCGCGCACCGCGGAAAAGGACGAGCCGCATCGCGCGGACTCGTCCTCTTCTCTCATTTCCATCGCCTTGCAAAATCTCAGGATGGTTTTCGCTATATTAGAATTATCTCATGTTCCTCTTCTTCCAGGCCAATGCCAGCGCGAGTGCCGCACATGCCGTTCCGAACAGTCCCAGGTTCAGCGCCTGGCTGCCTCTGTCGCCGGTCTTAGGGATGGTTCACTTAGCCGCATCGCTGTACGTCATCGTGCCGTCGCCCTTTCCGGACGGGTTCGTCGCAATCGCCGGATGGACCGTCCAGTTCGACGGGTTCGTCGGACTAGATGAATTGGATCCCGAGCCGCCGTTCGACGGGCTGGACGGATTCGATGAGTTCGAGCCGGATCCATTGTCCGTATTGCTCGGATTTGTCGGGCTGTTCGGGGTCGTTCCCGAAGTAACCAGCGCGTTCGTCACCTTGAAGCCGTCCTCCGCGTTTCCGGAGAAGTAAGCGTTGTAATCCGTTACCTGCTCTTCCGCGACGGTGTACTCGATGTCCGTTCCATTCTCCTGAACAGCGAGCCCGAAGAAGGTTCCCTTCCAGTTGTTGTCGGCACTCAGCGTCAGCGTCTTACCGGTGTCCCTGCCGTTCGCCAGGAGGTGAATCACGACCTCTGCCGGACGTTTTCCAGAGGCATCGTTCTCATCGCTCCACGCCTTGGTTACGGAGACACTCGTCGTTTCGACGGCCGGGGTCGGTGTCGGCGTCGGCGTCGGTTCCGACTTCTTAATCGTGTTGGTGATGACAAAGCCATCCTGCACGTCGCCCGAAGTGCTTGCGGTGTAGCCTTCCACGTCCTCTTCCAGAACGCTGTAGGTGATCGCCGTGCCCAGGCTGTCGGCCGCGTCCAGCTCGGAGAAGTTTCCCTTCCAGCCGTTGTCCTTATTCAGGATCAGCGACTGTCCGCTGTCCTCGCCGTTTACCAGCAGGTGTACTGTGACCTGGTCAGGCCGCTTGCCGGCCGCGTCTTTGTCATCGTCCCATTCCTTGGTTACGGAGACGTTCTGTGCCTTGCCGCTGACGTTCTTCACGGTGAAGCCATTCTCAAGGCTTCCGGTGACCGATGCCGTGAATCCCTCCACGGCCGTGTCCTCGGTGAGGCTGTAGTCGATCGCCTGTCCGTCCGGACCCAGCTCGCGCAGGTTGGCGAATTCGCCCTTCCATTCCAGCGCCTTGCTCAACGTCAGGGACTTAGTCTATTCGAGTCCTGTCAGCGTGACATCAACCGTGTCGACCGGGGCTGCCTCGCCCTTCCAGACCTTGGTCACCGGTACGGTGATCGGCTTTTCCTCCAGTGCGGAGTTTACCGTCGCCTCGCGATTGTTCGGTTCGAGGTCAAAGTTCTCGCTCGCGCCTTCAGAATTGACGTCATTGCCGACTTCCTTGCTGTTGACCAGCTGCTTGTCGGTGCTGATCGTTGATGCCGGGAAGATATCGTCCGTATCTGTCACGGTGCCGTGGAAATACATGCCGTCCGGCTTCTCCAGGACCTTCACGGAGTACTTGCCGCGCTTGAACACGTTGAAGCTGTAGTATCCGTTCGCGTCCGTTTCCGCCTCATCGATCTTGTCGCCGGCCTCGTTGAACAGTCCGACCTTGACGCCCTTCAGCGTCTGCTCCTCCTTGGAGAGGCTTCCGTCGTAGTTGTAGTCGCGGTAGACCGTTCCGTCGACCTTGTAGCGGGTGATCGGGATCGAAGTCTTCAGGGCCTCGATATAACTGTCCGGAGTAAACGTTGTATCTGCATCAAGACTGCTCGCATAGGCGAAGCTGTTGCTCGCTGTATCATCGGTCTTCAGCCTTGCCTTCGCATCCTCATCGTCCTGAACCATCGCCGGCGCTGCCAGTAAAATCGAGTCCTCGGCGCCAATCTTGGTGCCTTTCTTCATGACGATGCGGATCATCGTCACCTTAGACCAGTCATCCACGGTCTTGGTAAAGGTCCTCCCGAGGTTCGCCTCCAGGTTTCCGTTTTCCGGCGTGTCCGTGGAGTAGTAAATCTCGAATCCGTTCGCCTCCGGATCTACGAGTTGTCCGTTGAAGACGAACTGCACCGGTCCGGTGAGCTTGGTCGTAAAGAGCGACCCTCGCTCGTTATATTTGCCTTCTTGATTCTTTACTATGCTCAGATCACCGACGTACGGAAGAATATCCAGGAGATCCAGCTTCTCTACCTCATCGTTCTGCATCTCATTGACGATCTTGAATCCATAATAGAAATCATCGCCCAGATCCCTGTAAGCCGTCGTGGAAGGCGTCAGAGAATTCAGGTCCTGGCCGATCAGCTTGATTCCGACGACTTCCTTAGGCGGAACGAAGTTGATGTATGCATAGTCCATGTTAATTCTGTCTGTAACAGAGCCGTTCCCGTTTAAGTCGTACTGATCTCCTGCATAATTATTGTTAGCCTTTATTTCCAGCTGGCCGTTGTTCTCATAAGAGAGCCAGCTGGTAACCTTCGAGCTTCCCTTCGGGGTGCTTGCAGTCGCCTTCAGATGAATGTAAGCTTCCATTGTATAGCCGCTTGCGATGTCGTTTGGAACGTCAAATTCCAGCGCACATTGCCCGGTCCCCTGGAAATCGTAGAGCATCTTCGGAGAAGGGTAGGTATAATGCCACATTCCATCGGTACTTCTATACTCCAGCTTGGTTGGGTTTTTATCATTATTGATATATTCCCATCCATTCGGAAGAATCATGTAGAGCTTGCCGTTTTTCAACATATATGTATTGCCATTTTCTGTTGTCGGCGTTGCGTACACATTTACCGAACTAGTCACGGTCGCTATCTGATTCAGCGTAAAACTTGAACCCGATGCACTGGTGCTTAAATTCACCCATCCGTTGGAGCGAATCTGGTAATAACTATAATCGTGCAGACTGTATGTCTTCGTGTCCTTACCATAACTGCCGTCGACCCACACATTATTTCTTAAATCAACATTGACCAGCCCGCCGGCACCAGGGAAAAACCAGTGTGGATCCTGCTCACCCGCCTGCTCCCAGTCCTGTGGGATCACCTTCGTGGTCACTGCAGCCTTGATGGATTCTCCCGGCTTCAGTTTCACCTTGTCATTGAATACAAGTTTAATATTCCTGTAATTTCCCTCGGTCGTCTTAAGAATCGATTCCGGGATCTGGACCTTCTCGTCGACTTTAATATTGCGGGCGATCTCCACCCACTCCTGAGAGACATATCCGTAGAGGACATTATTTTCCAGAACGGAAGAATCGGAAATCGATGAATCGCTTTTCAGTGTAAAGCTGTCAAAGTATAGGTGACTGTCTAAACTGCCGTCTTCAATTTTCGATACGTAGTAATCACCCGCTCCCTCCGGAACATTATCCATACTTCCCTTATAGGTCGACCTATTGGTTACCGTCAGATTCCATGTTGATATCCGGTCCTTATTCGCTTCGGTGTAGTTGTAGCTCTGGGGATAGGATTTACTTACACTTACGTAATGTTCGACCTGCGCTGGATTAATCGTGATGTATGATGTCGCCTCATCGGAAATCCCTGTCATCAGCTCATTGCCATCCTCGTCAAGCGGGATGATCTTGGTGCTGAGCGCCGGAATCGCTTCCCCATACTTCCAGTTTGGACATTTCAGCCGCGGCGAGATTTCCAGTATGGAGCTCGAGGATGGATGAGGAACGTCTACCGTGACGGTCTTCGCCTCGGGATCATATGTCGCGTTTTTCATGTAACTATTTGTCTGCCATGATTGATCGTAGATCACTCCATTCAGCAGTTTCATTACTACTCTGTACTTACCCGGCGCATAAATTCCGAGGTTGCTGTATGCGCTGTTAAGCGGTGCATTGGCGCACCACACTTTCGCATAGTCAACATCCAGCTTGTCCGGATCATCGGAAGTTGTAGTCTGACCCTCTACAGCATAATTGTCTGAAAAGGTCGTATATCGACCCGTCGCCTTAGTTTGCAGCTGCGCCAGATTTTTCAGTGTCAGCTCTGCCTTCCCCAGTTCTTTCCCTTCCTGATCATAGTACTGTGCCTGGAGCGGAATCGTCGTGCCGTCCGGCGTCGTATAGTTCTTTGTTGTGAAGATGAACGGCAGCTCAACGGATGTTCCTCCGCTGATCGGCTTGTAAGAGAAGGTAATGTAGTAGTTATCATCATCCCAAGTCACCTCTGGATCCTTACTCAGGTTATTTCCCTGCGATGCTTTTACACCAGAACTGAGATACTTCTTCGGGATGGTGACCTTCATTGTCGTATTCTGCAGAGTTGTATTTTGTCCGGAAATCCTTACGCCGGCATACGCTGTAATCTCAGACCCGGTATAAAACTCCGTTTCCCTACTCTCGGTGTACAGGCTCACCGTAACGCTGGTCGTATCCGTACCGGTGCCCGTACCTCCCTCTGTTCCGTCGTTTCTACTGACTACGGCCTTCTTCGCCGACTTCTTCGTCGTCGTCTTTGCGGCCTTTGCGGCTGTGTTTCCGCCGGAGCCTTCGCCCACGGCGGCCTCGCTGTCTGAGGCGGCAGTGTCTCCCGGAGTATCTCCTTCATCGCCGCTGATATTCTGGCTCGCCGTCGTGCCGGCGGAGTCAGACCCAGCGGTGTCCGCCGATGCTGCCATCGCGAACTGCGCAGTCATGCTGAAGACCACCATGACAATGGTGATCAGACTCAGTATCATTTTTCTGCGTCTCATAATGTTCCCCCTTTTCCCTTAACGATGCGGGGTTCCCGCATCCGTTGCATCGCTGCATCCTGTGCAGCGGCGGTTCTCCGCAGGGTGCCGAACCTGTGCGGATTCCCGGGATCCCCGGCACGATGTGCCCTCCCGGTACATGGCATTTGCGAATATATTCACAAGACACTAAACTATTGTGATAAATTTAATATCTCACCATGTTTTCGCTATTCTTATCTTGATAATCATATTATTCCGCAATTCAAATTTTAACACTTGTTCTTTGTTCAGTCAACATAACTGTCTTAATATAAGGACAATTATGCCATCAAAAACAAAATAATTTTTTGTTCAGTCATGATCTTTGTCACACTCGGTAATTAATTACAGGGCTTCTCCAACAAGCTGGCCCAATAAAAGGACACTGAGAAGAAGGGTTATGCTTCCTTCTCCCCAGTGCCTGTAAAACCTTTGGAGGGTTATGATGAATTTGAATGATTATCTCAGGTTCCGCTTCTTCCAGGCCAATGCCAGCGCGAGTGCCGCACATGCCGTTCCGAACAGTCCCAGGTTCAGCGCCTGGCTGCCTCTGTCGCCGGTCTTAGGGATGGTTCACTTAGCCGCATCGCTGTACGTCATCGTGCCGTCGCCCTTTCCGGACGGGTTCGTCGCAATCGCCGGATGGACCGTCCAGTTCGACGGGTTCGTCGGACTAGATGAATTGGATCCCGAGCCGCCGTTCGACGGGCTGGACGGATTCGATGAGTTCGAGCCGGATCCATTGTCCGTATTGCTCGGATTTGTCGGGCTGTTCGGGGTCGTTCCCGAAGTAACCAGCGCGTTCGTCACCTTGAAGCCGTCCTCCGCGTTTCCGGAGAAGTAAGCGTTGTAATCCGTTACCTGCTCTTCCGCGACGGTGTACTCGATGTCCGTTCCATTCTCCTGAATTGTAAGCCCGGAGAAGGTTCCCTTCCAGTTGTTGTCTGCACTCAGCGTCAGCGTCTTACCGGTGTCCTTGCCGTTCGCCAGGAGATGAATCACGACTTCTGCAGGACGCTTGCCGGAGGCATCGTTTTCATCACTCCATGCCTTGGTTACGGAGACGCTTGTCGTCTCGACGGTCGGTGTCGACGTCTGTGTCTGCGTCGCTGCCTGCGTCTCCGTTTGTGTCGTTGTCGGTGTCGGCTCTGGTGTCGGTGTTGGCGTAGGCGTTGGTGTCGGCGTCACTTCCGTATTAGACGGGGTCGTCTCGGCCTTAATCGTGTTGGTGATGACAAAGCCATCCTGAACGTCGCCCGACGTACTTGCCGTGAATCCCTCCACGGCCGTGTCCTCGGTGAGGCTGTAGTCGATCGCCTGTCCGTCCGGACCCAGCTCGCGCAGGTTGGCGAATTCGCCCTTCCATTCCAGCTCCTTGCTCAACGTCAGGGACTTAGTCTGTTCGAGTCCTGTCAGCGTGACTTCAACCGAGTCGACCGGGGCTGCCTCACCCTTCCAGACCTTAGTCACCGGAACGGTGATCGGCTTTTCCTCCAGTGCGGAGTTGACCGTCGCCTCGCGGTTGGTCGGCTCAAGGTCAAAGTTCTCGCTCTCACCGGAGGTGTTGACGTCATTGCCGACTTCCTTGTCGTTGACCAGCTTCTTATCCGTGCTGATCGTCGATGCCGGGAAGATGTCGTCCGTATCTGTCACGGTGCCGTGGAAATACATGCCGTCCGGCTTCTCCAGGACCTTCACGGAGTACTTGCCGCGCTTGAACACGTTGAAGCTGTAGTATCCGTTCGCGTCCGTCTCCGCCTCGTCGATCTTGTCGCCGGCCTCGTTGAACAGTCCGACCTTGACGCCGCTCAGCGTCTGCTCCTCCTTGGAGAGGCTTCCGTCGTAGTTGTAGTCGCGGTAAACGGTTCCGTCGACCTTGTATCCGGTAACCGGAAGTGTCGTTTTCAGGGCCTCGTTGTAGCTGTCCTCGCTGAATGTGTCGTTCGCCTCGACACTGCTCGCATAAGCGAAGCTGTTATTGGCAAATTGATCACTTCCGGCATTCAGCAGAGCTAATTCTGCACTGTCGTCGTCGGTAACTTCTGCCGGTACAACGAACATCACGGTTTGCTCCGCACCGATGCTGCTTCCATCAGCCATCGTGATCCTGATCATTGTCACCTTTGACCAATCGCTGACGTCCTTGCTGAATGAACGGCTGAGGTTGCCCGCGAGGTCTCCGTCAGCCGGAGTATCGGTGGAGTAACTGACGTTAAACCCCTTATCAGCCGGATCGGTCAGCTTCCCGTCGATCAGGAGCTTCACCGGGCCCGTGATGTGCGTAACCAGCTGAGACTCACGTGCGACGTACTCGCCGCTCTGGTTCTTGACGATGCTCTGATCCCCCACGTACGGCAGGATGTCGAGCATGTCCAGGGACTTCACGGAATACGACTGCATCTGGTTGACGATCTCAAGTCCGTAATAGAAGCTGTCCCCCAGATCACGATAAGACGTGGATGTCGGCGTCAGCGAATTCAGGTCCTTTCCGATCAGCTTGATTCCGACGACCTCCTTGGTAGGGGTGAAGGAAATAGTGGTCGAACTCTTAGCCAGAAAATCCGTGACCGATCCATTCCCATTCAAGTCGTAGATATCCACCGCACTGTTCTCGTATTTCGGAGATAAACCCGCTGCCTGATTATTCTCGTACGACAGCCAGCTTACAATCGGACTTTCTCCCTTAGGCGTACTGGATACGGCTTTCAGGTGGAAGGTAAAATCCGACCACCAGCCCGGTGCCGAATCATCGGGAACATCGAACACGATTGCCCTCTTTCCCGTTCCTCCGAAGTCATAGATCAATTTCGGGTTTACGGTCACCGTTGTGGCCCACCCTTTCTTTGGCTGATAAAAGTACTGCGATTTATAGGTTGAATTATTGACGTATTCCCATCCATCCGGCAGTTCGACGTAGATTTTGCCGTTCTTAAACGAGTAGTCGATTCCCTCCTGATATCCGTTCCTTATGATTCCTATACTGGTCGTAACCGTAACTACGTCGTTCAATGTGCAGTTATCCGGCGCAGAGCATCTGATTTCTGTCTGTCCCAGCGACGAAATCATGTAGTAAGCCTGAGATTTACAGCTATATGTGGATGTTCTGTCAGGATCAAAGGAGCCGTATGCGGAAGCCGTGTTGTACTGCACGTAATCAAGGAGCCCATTCGATGCGCTGCTCAGGAACCAGATCGGGGTGTCTGACGTCGCCTGGTCCCAGTCGGTCGGAAAGACCTTGGTCCCTACGCTGACCTTTATGGATTCATCCATAGCAAGTTTAACCTTGTCGGTAAAAACAATCTTCAGCTTACGATAGACCTGATCCCTGTCCTGGCTGTTCGATTCGGGGATCTTAACCGGTTCCCCGATTTTCACATTGCTGGCGATCTCGGTTTCCTCTCCCTTACTGTTATAGCCGTAGATTACATTATGCCCCAGAGCTTCCCTGTCCGCTGCCGTCGAGTCCTGGGAAATGGTGATGCTGTCGTAGTACAGATGACCGCTGTCGAGCTGATCCTCGACGGCAGATATGTATGCATCCGCAGCGCCTTCCGCCGATGTCTTACCCGACCAATACTTGGAATCGTTCTTGACCTCGATATTCCACGTGGAGACCTTATCCTTGTTCGCATCCGTATAGACGCAGTTATTCGGAGCGTACTTCCGGCAGTTAATCTTTTCATATATCGAATCTGCCCGAAAGTAAACATAGGAACTGACACTCACCGCTGCGTCCGTAAGCTCATTGCCATCCGCATCGACCGGCGTAAGGTCGACCGTATATGCTGGCTCGCTCTGTTCGTATGCCCAATTGCAGCATTTGATAACGATATAGTGTATGTGAAAATCGGTATCGAAGACATTGAAGCTAGGAACTGTCGCCGTCACCGTATTCGTTGCCTTATCATACATGATTCCCTCACTATCTGCCGGCAGCAGCGCGCTGTTAGTACTCTTCTGCCATTCACTGTCGAAGATCACTCCGTCACTCAGATGGACGGTCAGTTTATACTTCGGCGGCCAGTATATCCCTCGGGTTGTGTTTCTGCCACTGACAGAAATCATGATCGGCGCCTCAATCATTTCCACCTGATCCGGATCGGATGATGTTGCATTCGGATGCACATCAGATGAATACGCATCATACTTGGTCACATAGTATGGCTTCGTGGAAATGTTCATCTCGGCCAGATTGGTAATCGTCAGATCCCTGCTTCCGATTTCCGTCCCATCCGCGCTGTAATATTCCGCCTTGATCGGAATCGTCGTATCCGGAGGGGTATCGTAGTTCTCCGTCCTGAAAATGACAGGGATATCGACCGTCTGTCCTCCGGTCAGGCTGTTGAATTTAAAATAAATGTAATAATTGTCGTCGTCCTTCTCTACCGTTGGGTCCTCACTCAGATTTACCGCCGGAGACACCTTGATGCCGCTGTGGAAATCACTGTCGAGGTATTTTCTCGCCACCGTCACTTTCATCGTCGTATTATCAAGCACGATACCATTACCGGAGATGTCGACGCCTGCATACACGGTGATCTCGGAACCGGTGTCGAACGAGGTCTGTCCGCCGTCCGTGTAGAGGTGAAGTTCTACTTTACCCGTACTGCCGGTATTCTCGTTAATATTGTCCGGGACGACCTCGCCGTCGCTCTCGCCGTCGGAATTTTCAACGTCCAGATCATTGTCGCCTGCACTGCCTCCAGTGCCGTTCTGGACGGAGTCGACGCCGACAGAATTATCATTCGATGACGATCCGGTGCCGCCTTCACTCCCTGAACCGACCTCTCCCTGAACGGTTCCCGAACTCACGGAGTCCGTGCCGCTGCCGTTTGCACCGGCATTTTCACCGCTGCTTCCGCCGCTGTCACCGCCGATACTCTGACCCGTTTCCGAGTCAGAGCCTGAGACGCCGAGGTCCGTCGATGCAGCCATTGCAAACTGCGCCGTCATGCTAAACATAACGACCAGAATCGTTATGATGCTCAGAATCTTTCCCCTGCGTTTCATCGTTATCGCCTCTCTATTCATTATATTTTTATTATTACTATATATTTTAGATAGTACGACTAAATTATTTGTATTATTTGATAACTGTAATTTATCACCGGACATTTGTGCAGTCAACACAATACAATCAACAAATATTCATGATAATTTACAGCATCAACCCAATCTCTCCTTGATCGTCGCCTTTGTCACACCATCATATACCAGCCCATCATGAAAATTTTACGTAAATTGAATATGATTCACTGACTCACATTCAATGAATTGTGGTATAATGTTCGCGAAAGCACAGAGAAGAGTGAATCGAAGAGAAGATCGAAAAGAGGATCACAGTATGGGAAAGAAACTGACGAATCGGCAGCTTGCCGCACAGGAAACCAAGCGGAAACTGATGGCGGCCGCCAAGAAGCTCGTCTCCGAGAAGGGGCTCGCGAACACCTCGATCGAGGAGATCACGAACGCCTGCGGGGTCGCCAACGGCACCTTCTACACCTATTTCAAGCGGAAGGAAGATGTGCTGTACGCGCTGAGCCGCGAGATCTACCAGGAAATCTACGACCAGGCGCTGGCCTATGAAGGGACGTTCCTGGACCGCCTCGTGTACTTCATGATCAGCTTCTCCGGGTACATCGAGGAAGGGAGCCTGAAGCTTTGTCAGGAGTGGGTGCGCACGATGGTGGACCCGGACGACCTGGAGAGCCCGGAGGACAGCAAGCTCCTGATGGACCTCGACTCCGTGCGGGGCCTGATCGAGAGCGGACGCAGCCGCGGCGAACTGAAGCCAGACGTGCCGGTCGAGCTCCTCGCGCACACCCTGGTCGACGTGCTTTACGGCCAGATGCTCTGCTGGGACATGTCCGGCGGCGCATACAGCTTCCGGGAGCGCACCCGCGAGTTCTGCGACGAGTTCCTCGAGCCGATTGTCGGTCCTTACCTGGTAAGTTAAGGATTCGTCGTTGGACAAAATTCACGCGTCCGAAGACGAAACCGCACTGCCGGCAGGCACGGATGCCCCGGCATCATTCACCTGCGCTCCGCGTGAACAGACTTCAAGATAACAACTTTCGCTGAAATAGCTGAAAGAGACAATCGAAAACAACTTCAACAGAAGTATTTACCATATATATTCAATAATTTTGAAAGGAAGAGTGATTAGAGATGAGTATTGAGACAGTAAAGTTAAACGATGGCGTGGAAATCCCGGTATACGGATTCGGCACGTTCATGATCCCGGCCGACGGCAGCACGTATAAGGCGGTCAGGGAGGCGCTCGACGCCGGCATCCGCCACATCGACACGGCCGTCGCCTACTTCAACGAGCAGGAGGTCGGAAAGGCGATCAAGGACAGCGGCATCCCGCGCGAGGAGATCTTCGTGACGAGCAAGCTATGGCTGCAGGACTACGGCTATGAGGCGGCAAAGAAGGGAATCGAGACGTCCCTGCGCAAGCTGGACATGGACTACATGGACCTGTACCTGCTCCACCAGCCGTACGGCGACGTCCCGGGCGCATGGAAGGCACTGGAAGATGCCAAGGCGGAGGGAAAGATCCGCTCGATCGGCGTCAGCAACATGACTCCTAAGATCTGGAATTCTTTTGTCCCTGACTTCAAGACGATGCCGTCCGTCAACCAGGTGGAGTTCAACCCGTATTACCAGCAGAAAGAAATCCGCAAACTCATGGCACCTGCCGGCGTACGCCTGGAATCCTGGGGACCGCTCGGCCACGGCAATCAGGACCTGCTCAGCGACCCGGTCATCACCAGAATCGCCGAGGCACACGGCAAAGACGCGGGCCAGACCATCCTGCGCTTCGAGGTCCAGGACGGCGTAATCGTCTTCCCTAAGTCCACCCACGCGGAGAGGATCAAGAGCAACATGGAAATCTTCGACTTCTCCCTGACCGATGACGAGATGGACGCAATCCGCGCGCTCGACACCGGCAAAGGCAGCCACGACCCGGACGCACCGGGAGTGCAGGACGCCCTCCTCGCCGCATTCGACGTGCACGCGAACGACTGATCCCTTACCGCAGACAAAGCACACACGCACCTGAGATCGACCTTGACTGATGGAAGGCGAAGAGATTAAACAACAAAATATCAAACATTATATATCAGGTAATGAGTATTAAATTAGAAAATTACCATATCAATTAACTGACCGATTGACGGCATGAACGATGAACGAATTGATAGACCATGTCTGAGTCATGCCATCAGCGAAAGGAGAACACCAATGAAAAAGTTAGGCTTTGGCCTCATGCGCCTGCCGGTGAACAGCGACAACCCGGAGGACATCGACATCGAAACCCTGAAGAAGATGGTAGACCGCTTCCTGGAGCAGGGATTCACCTACTTTGACACCTCATACGTCTACCACAACGGCGCGTCGGAGAACGCGATCCGCCAGGCCCTGACCGAGCGCCACGACCGCAGCAGCTTCCTCCTCGCGTCCAAGTTCCCGACCTTCGCGATGGTCGGCGAGGACCAGGTCGAGAAGATCTTCCAGGAGCAGCTGGACAAGTGCGGCGTAGACTACTTTGACGTCTACCTGCTGCACAACCTCAACCGCTACCTCTACGCGACCGAGGTGCAGGACGCCCACCTGTTCGACCACATGAAGAAGTGGAAGGCCGACGGTAAGATCCGCCACATCGCCTTCTCCTACCACGACGACGCGGCTCACCTGGACCAGATCCTGACCGAGCATCCTGAGGTCGAGGCCGTCCAGATCGCACTGAACTACTACGACTGGGAGGAGCCGTTCATCCAGTCCAAGGCCTGCTACGACGTCATCGTCAAGCACGGCGTCAAGGTCATCGTCATGGAACCGGTGAAGGGCGGAATGCTCGCGACCCTGCCAGCTGAGGTGCAGGGACAAAAGAACAGCCTCAACCCAGACGCAACCCCGTCCAGCTACGCAGTTCGTTTCGGTGCCTCGCTGGATGGCGCTGCAGTCGTCCTCTCCGGCATGAGCACGCCGGAGCAGCTGGAGGACAACACCTCTTACATGAAGGACTTCCAGCCGCTCACCGACGCCGAGCGCGACTTCCTGAAAGCCGCCAAGGCCGCATACGCCAAGACCTGGAAGTACTACTGCGACGACTTCTCCGTCCTCGATGACAACGCCTACAACGTCCCGATCTCCGGCATCATCCGCGCGTACAACAGCCTGCTGCTCCAGCCTGTCCCGACCTTCGGCGCCGAGCTGAACTACTATAAGAGCTTCCGCTCCGCCTTTGCGTTCAACCGCGCGTTCGAGACCGGCGACTACAGCGCCCAGACCGCTAAGATCAACAACGCCTTCGACGTCAACGAGGCGATGAAGGAGTCCGTGGAGTTCCTGACGACGAACAGCTTCCAGACGTACATGGACTAGACAAAGTAAAAACATCGCAATACTTCGCGCCGCTGCCGCCTGACGCGGAAGACTGACGCGAAGCGCGCTAACGGCTGAAAGCTGAAGGGGCGGTGAAAAATGAACGTACATTTTTCACCGCCCCTTTTATTGACAGCAACGATAGCACGATTGCGATTCTTACGCTCGGATCACCCGAACCAACGGGGTATGGCGCGCCGCAGTTGGGAATTCCGCCCATTCACTGGCCATTTTCCTAACGGTCCAAAAAAAGTTGAGGAAAACGGCGCCGAAATCCTGTATTTCCCAACAGCTAAGCGAATCCAGCGAGCGCCTCCGTCACTGCCGCAGATCACATTCATCGATTGGACCAGTGCGCCCGCCATAATTGATCGCACCGGCGACATTATTCTGGATAGACTGCACAATCCGCCGCACAACGTAGTCATGTTGTCGTCCATTTTCCAGCGGCGGCGGCGGTGCGCCGATCGACTGTTGATAGTCATCGCACCACATATACCCCTATAGGGTATATCACCCTGTGATCCGCCACGGGCGATTTTGGAATTTGAGCCTATAGGCGTCATTTTTCCCAAATTTCCGGTGACGCGTGGGAAAATGGCGCCATATCAAGGAAATTCCCAAATTCCAGTCAACCGCGGCATTCAAAGTGGACAAACGAGGGTAGGAAGACGCCTGTATACAATATCCATAGAGTCTTCTCTATCAGGAAAGCCCCGAAGAGGGTTCCTTGCCGTCAAAACGGTTATTTCACCTTAACCTTAACGGTGTTCGTCGGTCCGCTCGTGCTCACCGCACCCGAGCCCTTCTTCTGCTTGTAGCTCCGCATCTGATAGTAATAGGTCTTGCCTGAGGTCAGGCCCTTCTCTGTCCACTTGGACGCCGATGCCTTCTTGATCGTCTTCACCAGATCGTACTCTCCGTCCGCTCCTTTGCGGTAGACCTTATAGCCGGTGATTCCGGACTGCTTAGGGCCCCAGGTGAGCTTTGCCGCGCGGGTGCCCGCCGTAACCTTAAGCTTGAACGGTGCGGCCTTCTCGATACTGAACCCGCACATTGCTTCCTCAACCCCGATTCCCGAAGCGTAGAGCCAGTTGGTCAGCATCTCACCCTTGATATTTCCGATGATCCGGACATTATATGTAATCGTCATCACGGAGTCCTGCTTGAGATCTCTGTCGGTGCTGACCATCAACGAGGACGAGCTCGCGATCGGTTTCCTTAAGAGCGTGATCTTCTTTCCGTCGACCTTGACTTTAACACTGTTTAGGTCGTACTGCGCGCCGCTCTTACTGTTCAAGGTGTCCCGGAAGGTGACTTTCTGGATCTTGCCGTTCACCGCCCTGACCGACCCGGTAAAATGCAGCGTTTTCCCTTTCTTGAACGTTTTTTCCTTGACGCTGTTATGGATATAGAACTTCGTTTCAGCCGCAGAATCCCCCGTGTCATCCGCGAAAGCGAACGTCGGCAGGAATGCCGTCACCATCAGGACGGCCAGCAGCAGCGCGAAGCCCTTCCTTATCGTTCTTCCAGGTTTCTCTTTTTTCTTCGCCATCTTTTTCTCCTTTCAACTATCGAAACACTGCAGTTTTCACCGAATAACATGAAATAATTGTCGTTACATTTCCCAATTCGATGACTAATCCGACAATTTAATTATACACCCACTTGTATTGTTTTCAATAACAGAACGAGGATTCCCGCCCTTTCAGACAGAAACCCTCGCCTCGCGTATCCCCTTCAGAATCTTTTCCGGAGCCTTGCGTTACTTCACTTTTACCTTCATCGACTTCGTGTACGCGCCCCACATCTGGCCACCCGTGACGTTCTTATACGCACGGATCTTATAGTAGTAGGTTTCCCGGTTCGTCCACTTGCCCGTCGCCGCGGTTTTGACCGTCTTCACCAGCTTATACTTTCCGCCGGAAACCTTACGGCAGATCTGGTATCCGGTGACGTTCGCGGTCAAAGGCGTCCAGGTCAGTGTCACCTTTCGCTTACCTGCCTTTGCCTTTGTGCCATCGATCGCTGCCACTGCACTGAACTGCGCCTGGACATCCTTCGCCTCTTTCAGGGCCGCCTGAACCTGCGTCAGCTGACTCTGCAGGCTGGCAGCCTGTGCGCTGTTCGCGCTCGACTGCCCTGACACAGCGGACAGCTGTGCCTTCAGCGCATTGACCTGCTCGGTCAGCGTCTTGATGCTCGTGCTGGTCTCGCTCAGTACGTATCCGCCCGCTGGAACCAGCTTTCCATCGACGGTCACCGTGCCCGTGTTGCCCTTGTCATTGAAGATGTTGGCATCGGCTTTAGGGAAGCTGAAGCTCCCCTGCAATATCGTGAGATCGCCCCCGGAGAGGGCCTCCGCGACATTGTCCTTAAAGAACAGATACCACGTCGTAGAACCGTCGAAGACGGTCGCCCTCACCTCTGGATCACTTATAATACCGCTGATGTCCTTATTGAACCAGCCGCTATAAATACCCAAGTACCCCGACATATCTGCTTCGGCATTGTCACCATCGTAGTAATCTATGATGCGTTTGCTCCCCGTGCTCATCAACTTTCCACCATGGATTTCGAGGTGTTCATCATTGATGTCCGATGTAATTTCACTATCGTTATAGTAAAAATAGACCGCTGTCTTGCCGATAAATCTTCCGCCATTGATAATCAGGTAATTCCTGTTCTTGACCGCGTATGTCTTGCTGCCGGAATCGAAGGTCCCGCCGTAAATGTCCATCTCCTCGCCGTTGTCATTCAGGACGCACTGATTGACATCGCTGTCCTTATTGATCGCGAAGGTTCCGCCGTATATGGTTATATCGGCCTCGGCTTCATCAGAATCTCCCCAATAATATGTCGTCTTCCCAATCTTATCGTCATCGTCTTCAGCAGGGTTCGTCGCATCCGGGTCTGCCCAGCCATTGCCGATCAGCGGATAAGTATTCTCACTCGATTCCCTTACGGCAACACCGTCGTAAATCTCCATATCGCCCAGATTCTTGATCGGATACCAGCTTTCCGAGTAATAGGTGCCGCCTTTCAACCCGCATTCCGCCCCTGGAACATTCGCTACCGCGGCACCGTTCATCGACTGCACTCTGCCTGTCCCTGTGATCTGCAGGGCATACGTACCGGCACTGGCAGTAATACTTGGCGCCTTATTGATAATCGCGTCTCCATCATTAGAGAGGGTGCAGCCATTCAGATCAATTGTGACCGGCTCATCAGTTTCTCCCTCAATATCAACCGTGATCGATCCGGTAAAGCTGTCTGCCAGGTAGTAGTCCCCTGGCTCTGTAATCGTTGCCGTTCCAGTAATCGGCGTACCCGTCGGCGTACTCACTTCCTGCGCGAACGCGGCCGTCGGCATGAACAGCGCCGCCATCAGGACAGCAAGCAGGATCGTCCATACTTCCTTAATCTTTGTCATCGTCCATTCCTTTCACTGCTTATTACACATCGCATGAATTTCCGGCTACTTCACCTTCACCTTGACGGCCGCAGAGTAGGCGCCCCAGAGTTCTCCGCCGGTGATGCTCCGGTACGCGCGGATCCTGTAATAGTACTTCTTTCCCTTTTTCAGGTTCCTGTTCGTCCACTTCCCCGCCGCGATGTCCGTAATCCTCTTCACCAGCTTATACTTGCCGCCGGCTGCCCTGCGGTAAATCTGATAGCCGCTGATCCCGGAGGTCTGCGGCGTCCAGGTCAGCGTCGCCTTGCGCTTTCCCGCCTTTGCCTTCACGCCGCCGACCTGTGCCGTCACGGCATCGAACTGCGCGTTAGACTCCTGCGCCGCCTTCAGCTCCGCCTGAGCCTGGGTCAGCTGGGTCTGCAGGCTGCTGATTTGCGCCGCGCTGCTGCCTCCTGCGCTCTGCGCCTGAGCAATCTGCGCGGTCAGATCCTGGACCGTGTTCTGTAATTCCGCTATGCTGGACTTCGTTTTACTGTAGTAGGTCTCCCCCTGTTCAAGGTTCTTATCGTCAACACTGACATCTCCGTTTTCATTTACAATTGTGGCGCTGACATCGTTCAGGCCGACGGTTCCACCTGTAATCGTTACGCTATTCCCGCTGTACGCCGCTGCTTTCCGGATAGGAGTCTCTCCGACAGCATAGGTCGTCGCCCCTGTATTGACATTGACGATTGTCGCCAGAGGCACTTGTAGAAAGTTAGTTCGCAGTTGCTTCTCTAATATTATTATTTGTTGCATCCCATCATCGAATTTATTGAAAATTCCTCCCAAGATCTGATACGCAGTCAAATCAGTGGTCGAACCCTCTCGTTCTATGTTTACCTCAATGCAGGTGCTGCCTTCAGTGCTCGTAAACTCACCATCATTGACGTACAGTCCGTGGACACGCCCATTGTCAATACTACAGGTTATCGCTGTTGTTCCTGTAAAGCTGCCATCGTTGATCGTCAGCGTGCTCTTATTCTTGATCGCGTAGGAGCTGCTGCCGCCGTTAAAGACGCCGCCGTCAACCGTCATCGTCCCAAAATAATCGTTTAACACGCTCTGATTGGTCTTGCTGTCCGGATTAACAGAAAATACGCCGCCCGCGATTTCCATGTTCGTTTTTCCACTTCCACGATAATAGGTTGTGCCGCCGATCGTATCGTTGTCATGCTCATCTTCTTTCGTCACAGTCGGCTGATTCCAGCCGTTGTCGATCAGCGGATACTTGTTCTCGGGCGATTCCTTTACAGTGACATTGTCTTGAATGTTCAAGGTTCCCAAATTCTTGATGGTGTACCATCCGCTCGAGTTGTACGTGCCGCCTTTAAGGAGAGTCTTCGAATCCGGAATACCTGCGACTGCCGCCCGGGATGCCGTTATGTTCCCGGTTCCCGTTATCATCAATCCGTAGGGGTCCTGATTCGTCAATGCAGTCTTGTTAATAACCGCATCCCCGCTATCGTTGGTGATATTGTGACCATTCAGATTAATAGTCACGCCCTCGGTCTCCTTCGCATTTAAATTGACGGTAATCGGTCCCGTAACATCCTTATCGAGATAATAACTTCCCGGACTGGTAATCACCATGCCATCCGTAATCGCCGTTCCCGCCGGGACAGTTTCCGCGAACGCGGCCGCCGGCATGAACGCAATCGCCATCAGGACGGCAAGCAGGACTGTTCCTGCGCTTCTAATCTTTGTCATCGTTCTCTCCCTTCGCCAAAATAAATATCGCAGCATCTCACGGAACCGTTCTGCTGCAAGCTGCAGCAGAATCGCGCCCGCTGATGAAATATTTACCTCACAGTCAATATTTCGACAATTCAATTATATACCCCCCTATCCAAATATTCAATGCAATCCCCTTGGAAAATCACAGCAGTTAGGTGTCTTTTCAAAAAAAGAAAGAACCCCGACACCAGAATCCCTTCCGGTTCGGGGCTCTTCCCTGCAATGTTTCATGAAAAAGAGAGTTTATGATTTTATTCACTCGTCATCAGGATCGGCACTTCCTTTTGACAGTTATTAATATACCTGAAAGATGTGTAAATAATAAGGGCAAGTATGAAAGCCGTGTGAATGCTGTGAGGAGAAATGTGCATCCGCCGGCGCATACCGCAGAAAGAACGGAAAACCAAGAAACCACAGGACTGAAAGGAAAGGAGACTTTCATCATGACATACAGAAACGTAATCAAGCAGGTACAGGGCAGCAGGGCGATCGACGGCGCAGGCGTGCAGCTGGTCCGCGTGCTCGGGCACACGACGACCAAGGACTACGACCCGTTCCTCATGCTCGACGCGTTCGACTCGACCGATCCGAGCGACTACATCAAGGGCTTCCCGATGCATCCCCACCGCGGCATCGAGACCGTCACATTCCTCTCGCGCGGCACGATGGTCCACGAGGATCATTTAGGGACAAAGGCAGCCATTCACGACGGAGAAGCGCAGTGGCTGACGGCAGGCTCGGGCGCCTACCACTCGGAAATGCCGCAGGCCTCGGATCGTATGCTGGGCATCCAGCTTTGGCTGAACCTCCCTGCATCCGCCAAGATGACCGCAGCCCCGTTCTACCACGGCATCCTGAACGACGAGATCGCCGAAATCCCGGTCGATGGCGGCAAAGTCCGCCTGGTCGCAGGCAATTACACGGATGCTGCCGGCATCGAGCACCACGGCATCCAGGGCCGCTACCTCCCGCTCGACTTCTACGACATCCACCTGGACCCGCACGCGAGCACCGTTCTGTCCGTCTCTGACGGCCGTTCGGCGATGGTCTTCACGCTGCTGGGCGACGCAGAAGTTTCCGGCACCCCTGTCGCAGAGAAAACCGCGGCCAAACTCTCCGACCACGGCGACCTCCTGATCGCCGCCGGCGACGCCCCGATCGAGATCCTCTTCATCAGCTCCGTCCGCCTGGACGAGCCGATCTCCTGGTACGGCCCGGTCGTCATGAACACCCGCGAGGAAATCCTCCAGGCCATCGACGAGATGCAGAACGGCGGCTTCATCAAGGAAGAGGCCGAGTACGAGAACGCGTAATGGCCGTACACGGGCGCCATCAACTCGCAAGGGCTTCGCACTTTACAATTGTATACGCAAGAACACGGGCACCAGAAGTTCGCTAGTCCTCGTGACAGAGAATTCTTTGCTTGGAACTCATTGGATTTCGGGAGTTGCACTAATATGGAGTGCAACTCCAACGAAATCCTGCTTTCGTTCCGCGCAGAATTCTCACTGTCACTGCGAAATCGCTCACTTCTGGTGCCCGTGTTTTGGTATATCCTGTAGCGCGAAGCCATATGCTGATGGCGCACGTGTGTTGGGCTTTATGTTGGCGGGGTTATGATTGAGCGCGGCTTTGAAGGCGGCCGCGGGGCTGTTTGAGGGAATAGGTATGATTTCGTTCCGCGTGGAATTGTAGCTGTCACTGCGGAAACGTTCGCTGAGGGCGCCCGTGTTTTCGTGTTTTTTTGCTTTAATGGTAGGCGGGGGGATTGTGATTGTTAGAGGCTGTAAAGGCTGGGCGAAGGGAGTATGGTGTAAGAGGTACGCTTCCTTATGCAGTTGCCCTCACGATTCGCGAGTTATAAGCGAAGCTCGATTGGTTTGCCGCAAGTCGTATGGCGGGTCTCGGAAGCGGGATTGTTGGAGAAGATCGCCGTTTGCGTGCGATGCGTTCCCGCAAAGGAGCATTGAAACACGGGCACCCTAGGCTCACTAGTCCTCGCGACTGACAATTCCATACGCAGAGCTCGTTGGATTTCGGGAGTCGCACTAAGTAGAAAACACGGGCACCCTCAGCTCTCTAGGTCCTCGCGACAGACAATTCCTTGCTCAGAACTCCTTGGATTTCGTTCTTCGCGGAATTGTAGCTGTCACTGCGGAAACGTTCGCTGAGGGCGCGCGTGTTTTCGTGTTTTTTTGCTTTAATGGTAGGCGGGGGATTGTGATTATTCGCGGGGGTAATGGCAGTCGGGGGTCGCATGAGGGACTGCGAGATAAAAAATACCGGGAGATAAACCAGGTATACAACATTCACCAGTTATTCCCATTTTCTTAGGAATATCCCACCCAATTTCCCGATTTCCGAACTCACGTCTATTTTGTCGGATAACGCCCTCCCTAAACGGTGAATTCCGAAGCTTCCACGCTGTGATCACAACGATTTCATGCTTGTCGTCTCCGCAGCGGTCATCTTTACCACCGTTATGTAAGGGATGATCGCACATCTGCTGTCTCCCTGCGTCCAGATCCCAGAAATTATACCTATAATGCCGTCGATTCCAATCAATTGCGAACACAACAATACTCTGCAGTCGGGTCTGCTGTCTCGTCTTTTCGGAAATTTGAATTAAGACCCCACGAATTCCGAGTTATTTTTTTAACATTCGGAAACTCTGCTTTTCAGTGGGTCGTTTCCGACAAGGGACGCAGCGGCGCCCTCGTTTCTGCTATCCTGCGCCGCCGCGCCCCCGGTGCGCCTCTTCCATTTGTACGGCGCGCCGAGAAATCAAGGGAATTGGACCAAAGCGGCAGCGACGTCCAATTCCTTCCTTCGGCCTGCCCGCAGCCCCAGTTAAAGCGGGCGGCCGCTTGATCAAGGAGAATGCGAAACCGGGCGCGCCAGCGACACGGTTGAGCATTCTCCCACCCTGCCGCACGAAGTGCGGCAAAGATAATAGGAGGATGCGAAGCAAACCAGCTGAGCATCCTCCCACATTTAATATAATAAAGAGTCACCGGACAAGCCCCGCGCCGTCCGGTGGCAACCTTCCTGAAAAATCGAAGAACTCGGGAAGCCCTGCGCTGACCGAGTTCTACCTTTTCCACTTCCCCGCGTCAGCGGCCATGCGCCCCCGCCGAACAATAACCTCACACATCCCCGACCTCCTTTACCGCCTAGACCAATGGCTGCCCCCTGCCGAACATCGACACTGCATATGGCCCCGACTACCATTACCGCCTCGATCAACCGTTGATCCCCCGCCAACCATAAATCAAAAAAACAAAACCACGGGCGCCATCGCATGCGACAGCTGCAATTCGCTTCCGAGCCCATCGAGGAAGCGTACCTCTTTCCTCATACCGCCTCGCCCGCCCTTATGCCCGCGAACAATCACAATCCCCCGCCAACCATAAATCAAAAAAACACGAAAACACGACCGCCATCAGCGACCGAATTACGGACGCATAAAGCTCCCAAAACACGGGTATCCGAAGCAAGCGATTCCGCAGTGACAGATACAATTTTACGAAGAACGAAAAAGGGATTTCGTTGGAGTTGCACTCCTTTTAGTGCAACTCCCGAAATCCCTTGAGTTCTGAGTATAAAATTGTCTGTCACGAGGACCTAGCGCGCTTCGGATGCCCGTGTTTCCCTGGGGGCTTCTGTTGTCCGTAATTCGCTTGCTTAGGGCGCCCGTGTTTATTTTACCTTGACTTTAACAGTTGCAGAGCTCGTTCCCCACAGCTGTCCGCCGTCAACGTTCCTGTAGCCCTTGATGCGGAAGTAGTAAGTCTTGCCCTTCTTCAGGTTCTTATTCGTCCACTTGGTCGTCGTGGCCTTAGTGATCTTCTTCACCAGCTTGTAGCTGCCGCCCGCCGTCTTGCGGTAGATCTTGTAGCCGGTCACGTTGGTGCCGAGGGACGCCCATGTCAGCGTCGCTTTATTCTTGCCAGCCTTGGCCGTTACCTCGGTGACCTGCTGAACTGCAGCGTACTTGCCCGCATCGTTCTGTGCCTGTGCCAGGGAAGCCTGTACGGTCTTAAGGTCTGCCTGCGCTTTGGCAATCTGTGCCTTCAGGTCGGCGATCTGCTTGGTGTTAGCCGTGTTGGTATTCAGCGCGCTGGTCAGCTGCGCCTGAAGGCTGTTGATCGTGCTCTGCAGGTTGGCAGCAGCTCCTGCCGATCCCGCGACGCTCTCATTTGCCTTAACCTGGTAGTTGTCGACCGTGACCGTACCCGTTGTATTGGTCGCAGCATTCCTTACGACCGCCTGGACATTAGTCAGCGCGACGCTGCCGCTCTGAATCTCAACGATTACATTCGGCTGCTCTGCGGCCTTCTGGATCGCCTTCTCACCAATCGCGTACTTCGTCTCCGTGTCCGTCGATGCATTGCGCTTTACGACCTTGGCTGCGCGCGAAGTATTTTTAGTTGAAGCTGCAGTTGAAGCTGCAGTGACCTCAGCCACCGGGATGTCGCTGTTCGCGAGCATTCCCTCTGCTAACGGCCGGTTAAATGTTCCGCCGTAAACCTTTACAGGGGTGTTGTTCACCGGCGTATCATATCTGCTGTTGTACTGTCTCGAAAGGACTCCGTACGCATAGGCTGTTCCCGCATTCTCGAAGGTACCGCCATTAATCACTAAATCGCCTGGCTCCATCGCCATATCCTTAGGATTGAAGAAGTTAGACACCGCAGCGACCGCTCCCTTGAAAGATCCACCATTAATCGTCATGTGGCACCAGTTCATGGCGGCAGGTGCTCCTTTGCCGTTATACATTCCCTCGGTCTCCGGATAATTCGTCGTGGCGTCAAACGTTCCGCCATTGATCGTCATATAGCCGAAATCATCATTTTTAACAGGAGATTTATCGGTGCTTCCTCCGGCCCCAAAGTAAAACTTTCCGCCGTTGATCGTCATTTCTGTCTTTGGTGTGGCGCTGGATGCATACGTTTTCGTTCCCAGCGTAACCGTCGGGTTGGCATATCCGTTGTCTATCAGAGAAGATACATTACCAGCTCCTGCTGTCACTTCAACACCATCGTTGATGGTCATCGTTCCCACGTTTACAATCGAATAGGATATAGAGGTACCCGTCGAAATATAAGTCCCACCGTTCACAATGCAGCTCGCATTCGGTGCGTTTCCAAGCGCAAATTTTGATCCGGTTACCGTTCCGGTTCCGGTGATGGTCAGCGTCCCCGTCCCCTGATTTACAATCGCATCACCATTCGTATTCGTCACGCTATGCGTTCCCAATGACAGTGTTACTGCGTCACTGGAATCGACAACGATCTGACCGGTGAAGTCATCATCGAGGTAGTAGGTTCCACCAGATGATATTGTATACGTTCCTGATGCTGGATCAATCTTGACAGCATCCGCCGCAAACGCGACCGCCGGCATAAACGCGATCGCCATCAGGACGGACAGAAGGACTGCCGCCGCTTTCTTTGTTAGATTCATCGTTCTCTCCTTTCACCAATATCGCAAGGCTGCCGCATCGCAGCACTACAATATCTCTTCGACACGGATCTCCACTGCCGCTGGTGTCGACGGCAGCAGACCCTTCCGAAGGGAAATAATCCGCTGCAAAAATAATTACACGCTTTTTATTATATCTCTCATGATCTCAATCCTCAACATTATTTACCTATTAAACATATTGTTCAGCTATTAGTTTCCCAAATGACAAAGATCCCCGCTACCAGAATTTCTTCTGACCGCGGGGCGGCAAATAGCGGGGGACAAACCAGGTATACAACATTCACCAGCTATTCCCATTTTCTTAGGAATATCTCCCTTCAATTTTCCAATTTCCGAACTCACTATCTATTTTGTCGGAAAACACCCTCCCTAAGCGGCAAATTCCGAAGCTTCCACGCTGTGATCACAACGATTTCATGATCGTCGCCTCCGCAACGGTCATCTTTACCACCGTTATCCCAGCGATAATCGCACATCTGCTGTCTCCCTGCATCCAGATCCCAGAAATTATACCTATAATGCCGTCGATTCCAATCAATTGTGGACACACCAATACTCGGCAGTCGGGTCTGCCGTCGCGTCTTTTCGGAAATTTGCATAAAGACTCCCTGAATTCCGAGTTAATTTTTTACCATTCGGAAATTCTGCTTTTCAGTGGGGCCTTTCCGACAAGGGACGCAGCGGCGCCCTCGTTTCTGCCATCCTGCGCCGCCGCGCCCCCGGTGCGCCTCTTCCTTTAGTACGGCGCGCCGCGATATCAAGGGAATTGGACCAAAGCGACAGCGACGTCCAATTCCTTCCTTCCCGCGGCGACCGCATTCATGCCGTCGCCGCGCTACAATCCCGGATCCGAGCCACGCCGAGGATCCGGCAACCTTCCTGAAAAATCGAAGAACTCGAGAAGCCCTGCGCTCACCGAGTTCTACCTTTTCCACTTCCCCGCGCCAGCGGCCATGCGCCCCCGCCGAACAATAACCTCACACATCCCCGACCTCCTTTACCGCCTAGACCAATGGCTGCCCCCTGCCGAACATCGACACTGCATATGGCCCCGACTACCATTACCGCCTCGATCAACCGTTGATCCCCCGCCAACCATAAATCAAAAAAACAAAACCACGGGCGCCATCGCATGCGACAGCTGCAATTCGCTTCCGAGCCCATCGAGGAAGCGTACCTCTTTCCTCATACCGCCTCGCCCGCCCTTATGCCCGCGAACAATCACAATCCCCCGCCAACCAATAAGCCAAAAACACTGAAACACAGGCACCATCAGCTAGCGATTCCGCAGTGACAGATACAATTCCGCGAAGAACGACAGCAGGATTTCGTTGGAGCTGCACTCTTTCTTAGTGCAGCTCCCGAAATCCTATGAGTTCTGAGCAAGGAATTGTCTGTCACGAGGACCTAGTGAGCTGAGGGTGCCCGTGTTTTCTCTTAGTGCAACTCCCGAAATCCCTTGAGTTCTGAGTATAAAATTGTCTGTCACGAGGACCTAGCGCGCTTCGGATGCCCGTGTTTCCCTGGGGGCTTCTGTTGTCCGTAATTCGCTTGCTTAGGGCGCCCGTGTTTATTTTACCTTGACTTTAACAGTTGCAGAGCTCGTTCCCCACAGCTGTCCGCCGTCAACGTTCCTGTAGCCCTTGATGCGGAAGTAGTAAGTCTTGCCCTTCTTCAGGTTCTTATTCGTCCACTTGGTCGTCGTGGCCTTAGTGATCTTCTTCACCAGCTTGTAGCTGCCGCCCGCCGTCTTGCGGTAGATCTTGTAGCCGGTCACGTTGGTGCCGAGGGACGCCCATGTCAGCGTCGCTTTATTCTTGCCAGCCTTGGCCGTTACCTCGGTGACCTGCTGAACTGCAGCGTACTTGCCCGCATCGTTCTGTGCCTGTGCCAGGGAAGCCTGTACGGTCTTAAGGTCTGCCTGCGCTTTGGCAATCTGTGCCTTCAGGTCGGCGATCTGCTTGGTGTTAGCCGTGTTGGTATTCAGCGCGCTGGTCAGCTGCGCCTGAAGGCTGTTGATCGTGCTCTGCAGGTTGGCAGCAGCTCCTGCCGATCCCGCGACGCTCTCATTTGCCTTAACCTGGTAGTTGTCGACCGTGACCGTACCCGTTGTATTGGTCGCAGCATTCCTTACGACTGCCTTTACGTTCGTAAGTTCAACGCTGCCGCTCTGGATTTCGACGATCACGTCTGGCTGCTGCGCAGCCTCCTCGATCGCTTTCTGGCCGATGGCGTACTTCGTCTCCGTGTCTGTCGATGCATTGCGCTTTACGGCCTTGGCTGCGCGCGAAGCATTTTTGGTTGCAGCTGTGGAATTCGTAGTGACTACTGCCACAGCAACTGTGGATGGGATGACCTTCGCGTCTAAGGTTGTGCGCTCAGCGTCCGTTGCTGTCGCGGAGGCTGCTTCCAGAATATGACGGTTAAAGGTTCCGCCGTTGATTTGAATAGACGATTCCGGAGTTGTGTCGAGAACCGTATCGTTCACGCCAGCGCTCGCTGTTACGTCGCCAACTATATATTCTTTAGCAGGTTTATCATCCAAGGTTTGCTTGTTGGTAAACTCACCGCCGTTGATCGTCAGTTTTCCCGGATTATATGCCCTGTACTCAGCAGAATCACCGCTATATCTATAGTTATAGAGTCCATAGGTGCCGGTAAAGGATCCGCCGTTAACAGTCAAATTGCTAGTATTCTGAACTAAAGAGGAATGATTCGACTCGAAGGTACCATCGTCGATAGTCATCGTTCCGAAGGCGATATTCTTGATGCCCAGTGAAGCGCTCGTAACCGTGAATTTGCCGCCGTGGATATTCAGTACGGCAGTCTGATTTTCCTGATGAGTGTAATGTACATTGCCGATATCATCTGCTGTACTCGGGTTTTCAATTTGCCATCCATTATGTATGATAGAAGGCTTACTGCCATCGCTAAGGGACGCGCTCGGTCCAGTAATTTCTGTTGGACTGTAGATGTCCATCTTTCCCATATTCCTGATGACATACCATTCACTAGTCGTGTAGTTTCCGCCCTTCAGTTCACAGGTCGCCCCCGGGATGTTTCCGACCGCTGCCATCCCTGCAGCGCTCGTCGATACGGTGCCGCTGCCGGTTACAGTCAGAGTTCCCTTGTTCAGGACCGCCGTCTTCGTCGTAGACGTGATGTTGTGCCCGTTCAGGTTCAGGTTGAGGGTTGCGCCATCGTTAACGGTGATGCTGCCCGTCAGGTCATCATTTAAGGTAATGCCTACTGTACCAGATTTGACGACAAGGTCGGCACTCTTATACGAAGATGTAACCTCGTAATTACCCTCCGTCAGAGACGCCGCATTGCTGGACGTGATGTTTGTCGGGCTCGCATCATCCGCGAACGCAATCGCCGGCATAAACACGACCGCCATCAGAACTGACAGCAGGACTGCCGCCAGCTTCTTTGTTAAGTTCATATTGTTCTCTCCTTTCATCAATATCGCAAGGCCGCCGCATTGCAGCGCTGCAATATCTCCGTGCCGCGGATCACCTCTGTCGGTGGTGTCGACGACAGCAGGTTCCCCTGAGGGGCTAATCCGCCGCAAAAATAATTACACACTCCCATAATTATATCGCCTCTGCAACGAATTTCAATACGTGTACATGAATACATAATCGTTGTCCCCGATATACCGTGAGACACGTGAAAAGCCGCATAGAACGCACAGATAAAGAAAGAACCCCGACACCAGAATTTCTTCTGATTCGGGGCTCTTCCCTGCAATGTTTCATGAAAAAGAGAGTTTATGATTTTATTCACTCGTCATTGGGATCGGCACTTCCCTTTGACAGTTATTAATATACCGTACCGATGTGTAAATCATAAGGACAAGTTTGAACGCTGTGTGAATGGTTGAAGAAGAAAAAGAGCACCCGGCGGATTTCTCCGCGAGATGCTCTCAGGTGAGTTCTGTTTTCGGTTAGGTTCGGACTTTGTCCCTACTTATCCAGTGGCTTCATCGTCGGGAAGAGGATGACGTCGCGGATGGAAGGCTCGCCGGTGACCAGCATGACCAGACGGTCGATGCCGATGCCCAGGCCTCCTGTCGGCGGCATGCCGACTTCCAGGGCATTGACAAAGTCCATGTCCATCGGATGTGCCTCGTCGTCGATTCCCTCGTCGCGCTCCTTCTGCTGCTCGACGAAACGCTCGTACTGGTCGATCGGGTCGTTCAGCTCGGAGAAGGCGTTGCCGATCTCCCAGCCGTTGATGTATGCCTCGAAGCGGCGGGTGATTCTGGAGTCCTGCGGGTCTCTCTTAGCCAGCGGAGAAATCTCCACCGGGTGACCGGTCAGGAATACCGGGCCGTCCATGAGTCCCGGCGCGTCCTCGCAGTAGTCCTCGAACATCTCTGCGATGATCTTTCCGCGGGTCCAGTTCTTCACGTCCTCCGGATTCATGCCGTAGTCGATCGCGGCCTTTCTCGCCTCGTCGTCGTCATCGATCTTGTGGAAGTTGATTCCCGTAACTTCCTTGACGGCGTCGGTCATGTCCAGGCGTCTCCACGGCGGGGTGACGTCGAACTCCTTGTCGCCGTACTTCAGGATCGGTGTGCCGTTGATCGCCATCTGGCACTTATATACGATCTGCTCGGTGATCTCCATCATGTCGTCCAGGTTTCCGAACGCCATGTAGCACTCCATCGAGGTGTACTCCGGGTTGTGTCTCTGGTCCATGCCCTCGTTGCGGAAGCACTCGCCCAGCTCGTAGACACGGTCCAGGCCGCCGACGATGAGCCTCTTCAGGTACAGCTCGGTCGCGATGCGCAGGTACATGTCGATGTCCAGGGTGTTGTGGTGTGTGACGAACGGACGGGCAGCAGCACCGCCTGCGATCGTCTGCAGGATCGGCGTGCGGACGTCCAGGAAGCCGTAATCCTCCTCCAGGACGCGCTTGACCTCGTGCTCGATCTTGGAGCGCTTGATGAACGTGTCGCGGACGTTCTCGTTCATGATCATGTCCACGTATCTCTGTCTGTAGCGCAGATCCTTATCCTTCAGTCCGTCCCACTTGTCCGGCAGCACCTGCAGGGATTTACACAGCAGCACCAGCGTTTCCGTGTGGACGGAAACCTCTCCGGTCTTGGTCTTGAACACTTTGCCCGTGAGGCCGACGATGTCGCCGATGTCGTAGGTCTTGAACCACTTGTACTCGTCCGTTCCGATGTCGTCGCGGCGTACATAGCACTGAATTCTGCCCTGCTTGTCCTGAAGGTCGAAGAAGGCAGCCTTACCCATGACACGCTTGCTCATGATTCTGCCCGCAACGGACACTTCCTCGCCGTCCAATGCCTCGAAGTTGTCCTTGATGTCCTTGCTGTGCGCTGTGACATTCCAGGTCTCGTGGACATACGGGTCTCTTCCCGCATCTCTCAGGTCCTGCAGTTTCTGGCGGCGGATCTGTCTCTGCTCGCTCAGATTCTCCGTGTACATTTCCTCTTCTGTTTCCCGGGTTACCCCGGTGTTGCTGTTCTGTTCCGTACTCATTCTGCTAAACTCCATCTCCCTTGTGTATTATCGGGCAATATCTTCAACAACGTAATGAAGCAGTCCGTCCGGGACGGCTACCTCTACCTTGTCTCCTACTTTCTTACCGATCAGGCTTCTTCCCACCTCGGAATCGCTGGAAATTCTGGCCGGCTCTGCGAACGGGTCCGCCTCCGTCGATCCGACGATTGCGTACTCCTCGATTTCATCCGTGTCGACGTCTCTGATTTTTACCGTAAGACCGACGTTGACGACATCACCGCTGACGTCATCATCACTGATGATTTTGGCGTTGCGGATCATCTGCTCCAGCTTGGCGATGCGATCTTCCAACTCAGCCTGTTCATTCTTTGCCGCATCATACTCCGCGTTCTCCGACAAATCTCCGTAGGAGATCGCCTCCTTCAGACGCTCAGACACCTCTTTACGGCGTACCGATACGAGATAATCTCTATCTGCTTCCAGTTTCTCAAAGCCTTCTTGGGTTAAAATCACTTCATCCGCCATGTGCGTATACTCCTTTCAACTCTGCGCTGCGTGCCTCTCCGTAAACGTGCACGTAAGCCATAGTATTATACTTTTCTACCGTATTTTTGTCAATCGGGACAAAATACAATCGGCAGGTGAATTTCCATTTTCTGCTGTATATTTCTGCCAGCCGCCCGTCAGCGGCCGCAAAAGCTACTTATTTTATCTGTACTTATCTGTCCGGTCATCCGTCCAGCCTATTCACCGATATACTCGATCTGCACGTCCGTGCTGTGTGACAGGAACAGCAGGCTTCCGTAGTTCAGCTTGAAGTCGAGCAGGTCGCCCGGCTTAAGCGGCTCCGCGTCCTGCACGTCCAGGATCGTGTGGTCGCTCGACGCGCCGATGACCTCGATGCCAGCCTGCATCGGGAAGATGTCCTCCCAGCTGCCGTAGTCGACGTTTCCGCAGGCCGCAAGCGCGCGCTTCCGGATTCCCCGGTCCTCGTAGTGCTGGACCCTTCCGAACGCGTCCACGCCGAGCTCACCGACCGGGTACGACGGCTTGTCCTTCACCTCCAGCACCTCCAGGCGCAGGGTGAAGGCGTCGTCCTCCATCGGTCCATAGTCGATCGCGTCCCCGTCCTCGTGCGAGCGCGGGATCAGCAGGCCCTCCCCGATGCGCAGGTTGTTGATGCGCTCCGGGATCGTCCCGTCCTGAACTCTCGAGAAGCTCGATGTCGCCCCGCCGGACAGGATCTCCAGCCTTCTTCCGATCGCGTCCTCGATCTTCTCCGCGACGCCGACGAATTCCTGCAGCTTAGGCACCGTCGCCATGACGGAGCCGTAGCAG
This sequence comes from uncultured Eubacteriaceae bacterium, assembly GCA_903789635.1. GTDB lineage: Bacteria > Bacillota > Clostridia > Peptostreptococcales > Anaerovoracaceae > Aminicella. The sequence goes on along the minus strand of CAIFEY010000026.1, from coordinate 12,531 downwards.
CCGATGTTGATGCCGGCGCCCGCTAAGTGCAGGTTCTTCAGCTCGTTCTCGACCAGGAGCGCGGCCTCGGTCATCTCGTCCTTATCCCACCAGCCCTCGCGGAGGTCTCCGACGTCGGCCATCAGGATCACGTTATGCACCTTTCCCTGACGCCCGGCCTCTTCATTTAAGGCCTTCAGCACCGAGACATCGCTGTTCAGCGAATAGTCGCAGTACCGCACGACGTCCTCGACGTCGCTCTTCATCGGCACGCGGATCATCACGACCGGAAGGTCGATCCCGGCGTTCTTGACCGCCGCTGCCTGGTCCAGGCGCGAGGTCGCAAGCGAGGTGACGCCTGACTCCGCCATCGCCTTCACGCACGGGATCAGGGCGTTCATGCCCTTGATCACGCCGGTCAGGCGGACGCCCTGCTTCTCGCACTGGGAAGCCGCGTAGGCGACGTTCCTCCTGAGCTTGCCGAGGTCGATGCGAAGGCGCGGGTACTTCTGCTTCAGGTCCGGCTTACATTCCTCATCGTCGGACGCCGGCGCGCGGAAGTCGCTGTCCGCCCCGTCCGGGTCGTTCAGGCAGACCTGGCGGACGTCCTTGCTGTGTGTCAGGTAGACGAGGCTCGCATAGTCCAGGCGGAAGTCGATCAGGTCGCCCGCGTGTAGCTCTCTGCCAAGGTCCTCGACGTCTAAGATCGCGTGGTCGCTCGACGCGCCGATGACCTCGATCCCGTCTTCCAGCGGGATGATGTCCTGCGGCTCTCCGCCGAAGTCGGCTTTGCCTACGGCCACAAGCGCGCGCTTCCGGATTCCCCGGTCGACGTAGTGCTGGACTCTTCCGAATGCGTCCACGCCGAGCTCGCCGACCGGATACGACGGCTTGTCCCTGACCTCCAGGACCTCCGTGCGGAGGATGAAGCTGTCCTTATGCATCGGGCCCACGTCGACGTGGAAGATCTCCGGCAGGTCGCGGGCTAACAGGATTCCCTCGCCGATGCGCAGGTTGTTGATCCGGTCCGGGATGGAACCCTCCAGGACACGGATGAAGCTGGTCGTCGCGCCGCCGGAGAGGATCTCCAGCCTGCGGCCGAGCTTCTGCTCGACGGCCTCCGTGATGTCGACGAACTCCTGCAGCTTCTGCGGGGTCGCGACGACGGAGCCGTAGCAGCCGACGTTGATTCCGGTGCCGGCCAAATGGAGATGCGGCAGGTCGTTTTCTACGTGGAGCGCTGCCTTTGCCAGCTCATCCCGGTCCCACCAGCCCTCGCGGAGGTCTCCGACGTCGGCCATCAGGATCACGTTATGCACCTTTCCCTGACGCCCGGCCTCTTCATTCAGCGCCTCCAGGACGCTGACCTCGCTGTTCAGCGAATAGTCGCAGTACCGCACGACATCCGCTGTGTCGCTCTTCATCGGCACGCGGATCAGCATGACGGGAAGGTCAATTCCTGCGTTCTTCACCGCGGCGGCCTGGTTCAGGCGGGAGGTCGCAAGTGAGGTGACGCCGGCAGCCTGAAGCTGCCGAACGCCCGGAAGGAATGCGTGCATCCCCTTCATCACACCGCTGACCCGGATTCCGCACTGCGCGCACTTATCGACGGCATATGCGGCGTTTTCCCGCAGCTTCCCCAGATCGATCCTAAGCTGTGGATAGTATTGACTGCGCATTATTCCTCCTCAGCCGTCCCGTGGGCGGCTTTAATCGCGTCCTGCTCGTTCTGGCGGGCGATTCTGTCGAGCTCTTCCTCGTGCTCGAGACGCGACTTTCTTCCAATGACATAGACGAAGTTGTCGTCATCGATATATCCCATGTCTCCGGTATGGAACCAGCCATCCCGGAACGCTGCATTCGTTTCTTCCGGATCGTCCAGGTAGCCGTCAGCGACGCTGTCGCTCTTGACGGCGATCTCTCCGATGCCTCGGCTGCCTTTGCCGACGATCTTCACGCGGATGCCCGGCAGAATGTGGCCAACGGTCTCGACCGGAACGGACAGGGCCGTATCCGGGGTTGCCGCGACGGCGGAGCTGCTCTCCGTCATGCCGTAGGCCTGCAGGACGTTGATGCCCATCTCGCGGAAGAATGTCTCAACCTCGGTCCTGGACTTGCTTCCGCCGGAGATCATCATGCGGAGGCTTCCGCCGAATTTCTCACGGACGTAGGACTCGTACGGCTTCAGGACGTATCTCCTGGTGAACGGAAGGATCCTTCCGATCTTGCGCAGGTTCTCCAGCCTGCGGTCTCCGCCGCCTCCCTCGATGTGATCCCAGATCTCGTCGAACAGGGCGTTCATCATCACCGGCTCGAGCAGGAGGACAGTCGACGCGGAGTCGGTCATGTCCTGTCTCAGATAGTCGGATCCGCCGCAGTTGATGACGGCCGCGCCCCTGTACAGCGGCAGGATGACGCCTGTAACCGCCTGGTAGACGTTGTTCGGCGCGATCACGGAGATCACGCGGTCGGACGTGTTGTACTGAACCATGGAGGACAGCGCGAGCACGTTGTGGACCAGGTTCTTGTGCGTCAGCTGGACGGCCTTGGCGTGGCCGGATGCGCCGGACGTGAAGAAGATGGTCGCCGGGTCGGTTCCCAGGACCGGTGCGTCCAGGTACTGGCGGTCGCCCAGGGCAGCCTGCGCCTTTCCTTCCTCGATCAGCCTGCTCCAGGAGAGGATCCGATCGGTGTGTTCATTAGTTTCCCTGTCCTGCGCGCCAAAGCTGATCATCGTCTTAACACCGGTCTTTCCGGTGTCCACGATCTCGGTGAACAGCTCGGTGTAGGCCTCGTCGAAGATCAGCGTCTCTACCTTGGTCTTATTCAGCTGGCGGATGATTTCTTCCGGGTCAAGCTGCTTGTTGATCATCACGGCCTGTCCGGCTCCGCACGCGACGGTCAGCAGGCTGACCTGCAGCGGATACGTGTTGTTTCCGGCGACGGCGATGCGGTCGTCCTGCAGGTTGCGGTTGATCAGCGCGGTGCCGAGTCCCTCGATGTCGGAGACGGCCTGCTTGTAGGTGATCTCCTCGTACGGCGCGTCCTGTGACAGCCTCTCCAGGAAGGCAGGCCTGTCGGCGTGCTTCTCCAGGCTGTTCAGGAGCAGGCTCTTCAGGTCGGTGACCGGAACCTGGTCCTTGTGGACGACGTGCTGGTCGGACATGCCGTGGATTTCCTTGATGAACTCCTTGACCTCGTGCTTCTCGATCAGCTTGATCTCGTGATCGTCGGCCTTGCCCTCTGCGGCAGCCTGCAGGTCCTCCTGACTCAGCGTGTTGCCGTAGCGCTTGATCTTTCCGGTCGTCGTCTTGGCGAACTCGGTCTCGCGGATATTCACGCGCTTCACGCGCTTGTACTGCGGCATCGTCTCGTTGATCTGATCGACGATCTCGCGGAAGAAGTGATAGATCTCACTCTTGGTCATCTCGCCCTTAGTCTCCTTCAGGAGCTCGTAGTTCGGGTAGATGTCCGCCGTGACCATGACGTTTCCGACGCGCTCGTCCCTGACGCCGTGAACCAGGACATCCTGGATCAGCTCGTTCTGCAGCAGGACGTTTTCGACTTCCTCAGGGAAGATGTTTTTGCCCCCCTTGGTGACGATGACCGTCTTGCTTCTTCCGGTCAGGAACAGGTAGCCGTCCTCGTCGAAGTAGCCTAAGTCTCCGGTGTGGAGCCAGCCGTTCTGCAGCGTCTCCTTATTCGCCTCTTCATTCTTATAGTATCCCAGCATGACGCTCGGGCTCTTCACGATGACCTCACCGATGCCGTCCTCGTCCTGGTTGATGATGCGGATCTGCGTGTCCGGAAGCGGCAGTCCGGCAGCGCCGTTCTTCCTTCTGTCGGACGGGTTCAGCGCCAGGATCGGGGAGCACTCGCTCATGCCGTAGCCCTGGATCAGCGGGAGGCCCATCGCCTCGAACTCCTCCTGGACGAACGGATCGGCGGCTGCACCGCCCTCGATGAAGTACTTGATCTCTCCGCCGAACGACTGGTGGATCGCCTTGAACATCCTCTTCATCAGCGCCTTGTTCTTATACAGCTTCAGGCGCTTGGACAGGTCGATCGCACGGCGGAGCTTCTCGTCCTCCCCGCGGCGCTTGGCCTGCTTAAACATTCCTTTATACATCTTCTCGAAGACGAGCGGAACGCCCAGCATGACATTCGCGTGGACCTCCTGCATGTCCTTCTGGATATAGCGCAGGCCCTCGCAGATCGCGATCGTCTTTCCCTGGTAGAACGTCGTACAGATGTCGCACGTCATCTCGTAGACGTGGTGGACCGGCAGGATCGAGAGCACGATGCCCGGGTCCGGGATGCAGAAGTATTTACTCATCGCGTAGACGTTGAACGCGATGTTGCGGTGCGACAGCATGACGCCCTTGGCGAGTCCCGTCGTTCCCGAGGTGAACAGCAGCGTGCTCATCTCGTCCGGGTCGACGTCCACGTCGCGGTAGGTGTGATTTCCCTCCGACGCGATCAGCTTCCCCTCGTAGATCAGCTGCTTCATCGAATAGACATTTCCCTCGCTCTTCTCCGCGTCCATAGAAATGAAGTATTTCACCTTCGTGTCCGCGTTGTCCATGAGCGGCTCGATGGTCTCCCTGCACTTCTCATCGTAGACGATCGCCGTCGCGCCGGAACGCTCCAGCAGCCCCAGCAGCTCGCCCTGCGGCAGGTTCTTATCCATCGGCGCGATGACGCCCACGCCGGTGACGACGGTAAAATACGTCAGCAGCCAGTAGTAGCTCGTCGGTCCGATGACGGCGACGGTCTCGCCCTTCAGCCCCATGTCGAGCATACGGGTTCCCAGCGCGATGCGGTCCTCCCCGACCTTTCCGTAGGTGATCGGGACGAACTTTCCCTGCTCCTTATCCTTCACGAGGTACGCCGCATGGTCGTGGAACAGCTCGACGCTGCTCGTAACCATATCCTTCAGATCCGTAATCTGGCGGCCGTCGTATAATGGTCTCTCTATTCCTTGCTTCGCCATAATTTCACTCTTTCTCTAAAACAGTCTTTATCCTGATATTCTATTGTATAGTATTATCTAACAATTTATGTGTTCATTAGTTAAAAATACCACGTTCAGGAAAATATATTCTACCATATTTATACAGTTTAATACAATGCCGCGCCGCTTCGGGGCGTCATGCGGTTTCCGGCAGGTCGGGAGCGGTCCTGTGCGGGCACTTTTTTTGACAAAGTCGACGGCCATAGAGACATGCCTGCCAGCGGGTCGGTGTGCTGCTGTGCGGACGTATATTTTGTCAAAATCGACGGCCAGGGGGCCTTCCCCTCCGAAAAACACTTATCTGCCGGAAAAATCCGTAAAGTGTACTGAAAAACCGCGAAAAATCCGTTATAATATTAATTTGGTGGGTTGTCTCCCGCCGAAAAACAGTGTAATCTAAACTATACACGATGGGTTAACACAACAAAATTAAAACAATAAATTTATTAAGGAGTACTAAAATCATGCTGAAACAATTGGAAGAAATCCGCAACGCCGGACTGTCCAGAATTAAAGACGCTCCTGATTCTGATGCGCTCCAGGAAGTCAGACAGGAACTCCTGGGTAAGAAGGGTCAGCTGACACAGATACTGAAATCCCTCGGATCCCTGGACCCGGAGACACGCCCGGCTGTCGGCAAGACGGCGAACGAGATTAAGAACTTCTTTGCCGAGAAGATGAAGGAGAGGGAGGAACAGCTCCTCAGCTCCGAATCCGTTCTGGATGCACCGATTGACCTGACTCTGCCTGGAATCATGCCGCAGCAGGGAGCTCTGCACCCGATCACACAGATGTGCTACGACCTGAACGACGCCTTTCTTTCCATGGGTTTTGAAGTTTTCAGCGAAGATGATATTACGAGCGAGAAGTACGCGTTCGACAACCTGAACTTTGCCGCCGACCATCCGGCGAGAGAGACGATGGACACGTACTGGCTGGAGGGCACGGAGAATAAGTCCGGAGCGGAGCGTCTCTGCCTGCGTCCGCACCTGACCGGCGCCTCCGTCCGCTACCTGCTGAAGCACGGCGCACCGGCGAGATTTGTCTACCCGGGCCGTGTATACAGAAACGAGACGACCGACGCCCGCCACGAGAGAGCGTTCTACCAGTACGAGGCACTGGTCGTCGACAAGGACCTGTCCTTCTCCTCCGGAAAGGTCATGATCGAGGCGATCCTGAGCAAGGTATTCGGCCGCAAGATCAACGTCCGCATGCGTGAGGGATTCTTCCCGTTCACCGAGCCGGGCTACGAGATCGACATGGAATGCCTGGTCTGCGGCGGCAAAGGCTGCCGTGTCTGCCATAACTCCGGCTGGATTGAGGTTATGCCGGGAGGAGTCATCCACCCGAACGTCCTGCGCGCTGCCGGTCTGGATCCTGAGGAGTGGTCCGGATTCTACGCCAACATCGGACTGGACCGTCTGGTCATGATGCGCTACGGCGTCGATGACGTCCGCTATTTCCACAGCGCGGATCTCAGATTCTTAGAGCAGTTCAAGTAGGAGGTTGACATGTACGTTTCATTAAATTGGGTAAAAAAATACGTGGATCTGCCGAAAGATCTGGGGCTGGATCAGCTGATCTACGACCTGACGATGCGTACCGTGGAGGTAGAGGGCTACGAGAACCCTGCCGAGAAGTACCACGATATCGTCGTCGGAAAGATTATTGAAGTTAAGCCGCATCCGAACGCGGACAAGCTGCGCATCTGCATCACCGACATCGGTGAGGAGGAGCTGGTGCAGATCGTCTGCGGAGGCTGCAACCTGTACGACGGCGAGCACGTCGTCGTCTGCCGCCCGGGTGCAGAAGTCATCTGGCACGGCGAGGGCGAGCCGGTCGTCATCAAGGAAGGAAAGCTCCGCGGGGAGTCTTCCTACGGCATGATCTGCAACGCCTCTGAGGTTTACCTCGAGGATATCTTCCCGCCGGAGAGCGACGAGTACATCGTCGACCTGAACGGACAGGGAACACCGGGACAGAACATCGCCGACCTGGTCGGCATGGACGACATCGTCATCGAGATCGACAACAAGTCCCTGACCAACCGTCCTGACCTGTGGGGTCACTACGGAATCGCGAGAGAAATCGCGGCGATCTACAAGCTGGACCTGAAGCCGCTCGCGGACACCGCCGTCCACACGGAGGGCCTGCCGGAGTTCCCGATCGAGATCGACGTCCCGGAGAAGTGCATGCGCTACGCCGCACTGGAGATCCACGGCGTCGATGCTAAGAAGGAGTCCCCGCTCTGGATGAAGACCGCGCTGATCAAGGCCGGCCTGCGTTCGATCAACGCGATCGTAGACATCACGAACTACGTCATGCTCGACGTCGGACAGCCGACGCACGCGTTCGACCGCACACACGTCACCGATAAGATCATCGTCAGAAACGCTAAGGAAGGCGAGAAGCTCGAGCTGCTCGACCACAACCAGCTGGACCTGACCACCTACGACCTGGTCATCTGCGATGCGGAGGAGCCGATGGCACTCGCCGGAATCCGCGGCGGCCGCAAGGACTCCATCCTGCCGGAGACCAGCAGCGTCCTGCTCGAGGTTGCCGACTTCAGCGCACCGACGATCAGAAAGACCGGAAAGAGATTCGATGAGAAGACAGATGCGTCGATCCGCTACGAGAAGGGACTCGACACCGAACGTGTCGACCAGGGTCTCGCAGAGGCGATGAGGCTGTTCAAGGAGATCTTCCCGGACGCGGAGTTCACGGCATTCGGCGACGTTTATCCGATCAAGACGGAGCGCGCTGAGGTGAAGATCACCAAGGAGTTCATGGACGTCAGACTCGGTAAGGAGTTCAGCGTCGAGGACGTCAAGGATACACTCGGACGCCTCGGATTCGACGTCGACTTTGACGGCACAACCTACACCTGCCTCGCACCGACATGGCGTTCCACCGGAGACATCTCCATCAAGGACGACATCCTCGACGAGATGGCGAGACTCCACAGCTTCGAGAGCTTTGAGACCAAGCCGCTCCCGGTCAACTTCGACCACGCGGTCAACCAGCCGAAGGAGAACGTCGACAGGCGCGTCAGAGAGTACCTCGCATTCCGCTGCGGATTCTACGAGATCCTGACGTATCCATGGGTCGACGACCACTTCATGCAGGCTGCCGGCATCACGCCGGACACGACCGTCCGCCTGGCGACACCGCCGTCACCGGAGCAGGCCAACCTGCGCACGTCGCTGGTACCGGGCATGCTGCAGACCGCAGTCTCCAACCTGCGTTACTACGACTCCTTCCGTGTGTTCGAGTCCGCAGAAGTCTTCCAGCCGGGCGTCTATCACGAGTCCACAGAGGACGAGACGCTGCCGCTGCAGAAGCACTTCGTCACCGGAATGCTCGTCGGAAGCGATCCTAAGCTGCTGTTCTTCCAGGCAAAGGGCGTCATCGAGAACCTCGCCCGCACCTGCCAGGTCGAGCCGCTCTCCTGGAAACAGGTCGAGCGTCCTGCATGGGCCGATGACAACGTCTACCTGAACATCATGGCGGGCAAGGACCTGATCGGAACACTCGGACTGGTCCGCGTGTCCACACTCGCCGCGGCCGGCATCAAGCACGCACAGCTCGCGATCTTCGAGTTCGACGAGGACATGCTGACGCCGTACAAGTCCAGGGACAACGAGTTCGTCCACCTGCCGGTATTCCCGCTGGTCGAGAAGGACCTGTCCATCATCGTCGACGAGGCTATCACATGGCAGGAGATCGAGCAGGCCATCGACAAGCACACCAGAGAGGTGAAGTTCGTCGAGGAGTACCGCGGAGAGCAGATTCCTGAGGATAAGAAGTCCATCATGCTGACCGTCAAGATCGGCTCCGACAAGGGCACGATGAAGGCTAAGCAGATCGACAAGCAGATGAACAAGATTGTAAAGACGCTGGAGAACAGAGTCGGTGCACAGCTGCGTGAGGCATAGATTTCCCTATTTTCGTTCCCGTTTGCGGCACGATTAAAAAAGTAAACGCGATTAGCGAAATAGTTTTCCAACTGACACACCTAAAATTGGATACTGGGCTACAGACTATATAAAAATTTATTCTGTAGCCCATATTTTTTGAAATAATTTATATGTCTGGGGACAAAATCTGCATTTTTATGGTATACTAATTCTGTAATTACGTGGGCATATGTGATTTTTATCTCATTTTCCATCATTTCACTCGACATCGGCAAAATAAACTAAATCTTATCGCAATTATCCCGGAGGCTGATCACATGCAAGAACCACTATGGACCTGTATCCCGTTCGTGGGGATACTTCTGTGTATCGCGCTCTTCCCGATCCTGAAACCAGCGGTTTGGGAAAAGCGGATGCTTGTTATCATTTTATTCTGGTCGGCGCTGACCATCGTCCTGCTGTCGATTAAATACGGACCGCTGTTCGGCGTAGAGACCGCAGCTGACGGAATCGTCAACGACTACCTGACCTTCATCGTGCTGCTGTTCGGACTGTACTGCGTCGCCGGCAACATCCGGTTCGAGGGCGACCTGGCCGGTTCCCCGCGCGTCAATGTCGTCCTGCTCCTGATCGGCACACTGCTGTCGAGCTTCATCGGAACGACCGGATCCAGCATGCTGATGATCCGCCCGGTTATCCAGATGAACTCCTGGCGTTCCCGCAGGGCGCACATCATGATCTTCTTCATCTTCCTGATCTCCAACATCGGAGGCTGCCTGACCCCGGTCGGCGACCCGCCGCTGCTGATGGGATTCATGGAGGGCGTTCCGTTCACGTGGAGTTTCCGCCTGTTCCCGATCATGATCCTGAACACCGCAGTCCTGCTGTTCATCTTCTACCACTTCGACGTCCGCGCATACCGAAAGGACATCGAGGAAGGCTACCGCCCGGACCTCAGCAAGGTCGACACCACGCTGGAGATCGAGGGCCTGCACAACCTGCTCTTCCTGCTCATGATCATCGGCGCCGTACTGATCAGCGGAATTTTGCCTAACTACGCATTCTTCAAGGACAAAGGCATCCCGTTCACCAGCGAACTCTCGCTGCCTCTGACCAGCATCATCGAGATGGCCATCATCCTGCTCGCCGCGTTCCTGTCCTTCAAGACGACAGATGTCGAGGTCCGCAGGCGCAACCACTTCACCTGGGGCGCGATCCAGGAGGTCGCAGTCCTCTTCATCGGAATTTTCATCACCATGCAGCCGGCACTGATCGTCCTGAAGCACTTCGGACCGCAGCTCGACATCAACAGGCCATATCAGATGTTCCTGCTGACCGGACTCCTGTCCAGTTTCCTCGACAACACCCCGACCTACATGGTATTCCTGACTACCGCAGGCTCCCTGAGCTTCACGCACGGCATCAACACCCTGCTCGGTGTCGTTCCGGTCGAGATCCTCGAGGCCATCTCCTGCGGAGCCGTATTCATGGGCGCCAACACCTACATCGGAAACGCCCCGAACTTCATGGTCAAGTCGATGTCCGACGAAAACGGTATCCGCATGCCGTCCTTCTTCGGCTACATGAAGTGGTCCATCGGCATCCTCGGCCCGGTATTCCTGCTGGATGTCCTGCTGTTTTTCCACTAAGAAAGGAGGCAATCTATGAGTGACGACAAAGAAAAGACGTTCAAGGACGGAACTCCAGAAACAAGCTCCGACCTGCTGAACACCGATACCGTTTCCGCCAAAACTGCCTCCGACGCAGAGCCGTCCGCTTCCGTCGGTACGCCTGACGCAGGCGCGGCGCAGACAGCGGATTCCGCTGAGAAATCCGAACCGGCGTCCGATTCCGGCGTTAAAGACACGCCTGCCGTAACCGAGGCTGCGCCGTCCATGCAGATTGATTCCCGCGAATTCGCCGAGCGCCTCTATGACCTGGACAAGCTCGTCTACGACCTCAGCGGATCCTCCCTGGGACGCGTCTTCACCTCGGACCGTGACCACGCCGTCAATATCATCGAAAAGGCCCTGAACATGCAGCGCGAGAACATCATCCGAAGCGAACTCGCCCTGATCGGAAACATGGCCAGAACCATCCAGGACAAGGCCGACCACTACACGGCGCTGAGCGCCTACAACGAGATGATCGGCATCTACCGGCAGATCGTCGCAGAACCTGCGAGCCTGATCACGACCGAACAGGACCGAAGCCTGAACGAGCTCAACCTGGAAAACCGCTTCACCCGCGAAAACCGCCTGATCATCTGCATCAGCCGGAGCTACGGTTCTGCCGCCAACAACGTCGGCCTCGGCATCGCGGACGCGCTTCACATCAACTATTACGACGCGGAGATCCTGATGAGGCTGATCCAGCGCAGAAGCGACCAGGGAAGCAAGATTCCGCTGACCAAGGCGGAGACCGATATGATCGACTTCCAGCTCGACGCCGGAAACCCAGGACTGGCCTACCGCAAGGAAAAGCTGACGATGAAGGAGCGCTATCAGCACTTCAACCGTTACCACGGCCTTCCTTCCCGCGACGCCTACTTCTTCGCCGAGTCCGAACTTCTGGTCGAGCTGGCAAAAGAGCAGGACTACGTCGTCATGGGCCGCTGCGCGGACTCCGTGATGCACAGCAACAACATCCCGCACGTCAGCATCTTCCTGACCGCGCCGGAGAAACGCCGCATCAAGCGAATCATGCGCGTCAACAACGTCGACGAGCGCACGGCCAAGCGCCAGATGCACCAGGTCGACCGCCAGCGCGCCGAGTACTACGAGTTCTTCACCAATCACAAGTGGAACAACGGCGCCAACTACGACCTCACCCTGAACACCGCCACGTTCGGCGTCCGCGGAACCATCGACTTCATCCTTCAGATCCTCGACAACGCAGGACTGGGCGGGAAGCGTTGACGGCCCTCGTGAGAGCGAGCTGCAGGCGACGCTCGAACGACTGGGAATTGCTTATGCTTTAGCGGCCCAAGAGAGCAAGCGGACAGCGCAGCTCGATTGGCTTGCCGCTAGTCGTATAATGCAATTGCCCTCGTGAGAGCGAGCTGCAGGCGACGCTCGAACGACTGGGAATTGCTTATGCTTTAGCGGCCCAAGAGAGCAAGCGGACAGCGCAGCTCGATTGGCTTGCCGCTAGTCGTATAATGCACGTTGCTCTCGCGAACACGAGCTATCAGCGATGTGTGAGCGATGAGGACCGCTTATGCTCCTACGGCCTGAGAGAACGAGCCTCCGGGCGAAGTTCGATCAGCTAGCCGTAGATCGTATAATGCAGTGAGAGCAAATAAAATCAAACCTACGGGGCTGTGAAAAAATGCATGTGCATTTTCACAGCTCCCTTCCTTTTTGCAGCTTGCAGCTACGGCGCCGGTCATCTGGCGATGACCACGGCGGCGGTATACAGTACGCATAGATTTCGTCTATCGGGAATCCCTGCAACACTCATTTGATGGCATCATATTTTGGGAATATGGGCTGAAAAAATCATATTTCCCACGTCACCGCAAATATCTGGGAAAATGAACGGTCATTGCGGTGATTTCCCAACACCCAGTGATCAGGTCCCTGTCAAGTAGACACGGGAAAAGTGTAACGGTTTTTTTAG
>CAIFEY010000025.1 GCA_903789635.1 uncultured Eubacteriaceae bacterium | reverse complement strand
CCCCCTAAAGTAGATTTCGATCTTTTTGCTGTCTACTTTAGGGTGATCATATCAAACCATAACATCATCGCCGCCGCCCCCGCAAAAAACACAACCGAGGGGGACCGCAGCCATCATCAGCCGGCGGTCCCCCTCGTCCAGAATTCCATCCCTATTTCAAGATTCCATTCCTATTTTATGTTTTCTTCCGGTGCCGATGCGTATTTATCGGAACGGCGACGCCCTACTTATGCAGCCCGCCGAAATCCGCGATCTCCTCCGTCACCGGCAGCTCGGCCAGCACGGATGCGTCGTCGACCGCGACGCTGTACTGCTTGTGCAGCAGGCAGTTGACCGGATCCTCGGTGCCGATGACGACGGCGAGGCGGTGTCCTGCCTTAGCCGTGTAGTGCTGCGCGTTCAGGTAGACGCTGTAGTCGTGGAACTCACCCGGCTTCAGCTCGATGCTGCCCGCGGAGGTCTCCGGAGCGTAGCCGGAGTCCGGGTTGCAGAGGTCGATGTAGGCGCGGGTGATGACTTTGTAGTTCTTGTGCGCGGACTGGAGCTGGATCACGTCGAAGTCCGGCAGGCCGCCGCCGTTGACGATCGCGCCTTTGCGGACGACCTCGAGCGGGATCTCGTTTCTCTCCGGGTCGACCGTCTGGAAGCTGTCGAACTTCTCATCGCTCAAGTCGCAGAGCAGGACGGTCATCTTCACGTCGTCCATGATGCCGCTCTCCGTTCCGATCGCGACGCTCAGCTTGTCGGCGTCGTTGACGTTCTCCGCGTGGAAGCAGTCCGCCGGGTCGCCGTCCTTCAGCGCTGCGCGGAAGTCGACCCTGACCGTTCCCTGAACCGTGACGTCCTGCTCGAGCTGCGAGGTCAGGTAGCGGCGGTTCATGTTGGAAGACGTCATGCTCATCTTCTCGTCGAAGTTGTTCTGGTCGATGCCGGCCTTTTCCCAGTCGGTGCCGAGGACGGTCTCGCCGCTCTCCTCGCTCTTCAGGACGAGCTTGTGCGCCGCCTCCCAGGACTCCGCGGTCTCCCAGACGTTCTGGTCGAGGTTGCTCTGCACCAGGACGTTCGGGCGGTTCTCCGCGCCGTTGTCGACGCCGCAGAGGTAGTGCGAGAACCAGTGGTTCAGGATGTCGTCGTAGGTATTGCCCTGGATCAGGAAGCCGTAGCCCTTCAGCACCATCGTCGGCGTCATGTGGTAGCCCTGGTGCAGGATCAGCTTCACGTCTTTGCCCGCTTTGCGGAAGGACTGCTCCATCATCTCGAACTGCTTGGTGGAGACGTTCTCGTCGTTCAGACCGTGGACGATCAGCGCCGTGCAGTTGATCTTCTCCGCATCAAGGGTGTAGTTTCCGCCGTCCCAGAATTTTTTGTCATAATCGAATCCGCACTTGATCTGGTCCCTGCTCATCTGGTACTGGTAGCCCGCGAACTTCTGATTCATCTCGTCGGTCAGGGCAGGGTCAAAGTAGCGGCTGGAGCAGTAGTACGAGAGGAAGCTCATCAGCATCTCTTTAGGCCAGTACCTCTGTGCGCCCTGCTGGTTCAGGAAGCTGTACCAGTCGGAAATTCCCGCTACCGGGACGATGGTCTCCAGGCCTGCGACGCCCGTCGTTGCGACGGCAAAAGGCATCGTGCCTCCATACGATCTGCCGGTCATGCCGACTTTGCCGCTGGCCCAGTCCGCCCTGGTCAGGATGTCGTTCTCGCGGTCGGTGAATGCCGGACGGTCGCCGTGCAGCCACTCGACGACGGCCTTGAACGCATCGCGCTCGTACGTCGTTCCGACGGCCTCGAATCCCTCCGAACTTAGCGTTCCGATTCCGGACGACTGCACGACGGCGAATCCCCTGACCAGATAGTAATCGTACAGGTCGATGTTGTCGTAGCAGTAGGAATCGCCGGCCGGGTTGCCCTTATCGACGTAGTACCAGGATGCCGGGTCCGCCTGCAGCGCCGCGTCCATCGCGGTCATGCCCGCCGCCGCCCGGCGCGCCGGTGCGTCGTTCACCCTGCTCATGTCAAACTCCGGATACGTCAGGTCCTCGACCTCCTTCAGGTGGTCGTACGCGTCCGACTCCACGCCTGCGCTGTACGGGCGCGCCTCAAAGATCGTCGGCGCCTTATAGTTTCCCTCGACCGCACTCCTCGGAACCTGCACGAACGCCTTTACCAGGTCGCGCTTTCCATCCCCGTCGAGGTCAAAATCCGTCTCCACATACACGCAGTACCTGACGATCTCCGACGTCTCGGCGTCGTACGCGCTGCCCGTCTTTCCGTCCGTAAACGGGAAATTCGGCTGTGCGAGGCCATCCTTAAAGAACGGCACTAACTTCTGTTCACTCATTGATGTGCTCCTCCTCATTTCACATACACAACTTTGGTTGTCTATTTACCCATCCGCGCCGCCCCGTCGCGCAGACAAAGTTCACCTGAACGCAGAAAAAACGCAGAAAAAAACGGCCAGACTGGGCAGGCCGCGTATCTTCGGTCCGCCTGCTGCAATATCCTCAGCCTGCAGACCGCGCATTTCCAGTCCGCCTGCTGCAGTATCTTCAGCCTGCAGACCGCGCATTTTCAGTCCAACCGTATTGTAACATATTTAACGAATCTTGTACCCGATTCTTATATTAATGCCGCTTTCGCAATATTCCCACGGACTACCTCGCACGAGTGATGGAACTGCTCCTTCTCGCCGTCCGTCATGGAGACCTCGAGGACCTTCTCGATGCCCTCTCCTCCGATCACGCACGGGACACCGATCATGACATCGTCCTCGCCGTACTCGCCGTGCAGGTTTGCCGATACCGGCAAAATCTTCTTCTCCCCGCGCAGGATCACGCCGGTCAGGTAGGCCGCCGCGCGCCCGATGCCGAACTCGGTGCATTTCTTTCCCTCCATGACGATCCAGCCGCCGCGCCTGACGTCGTGCAGCACCTCCTCATCGGAGAGGCTGAAGTCCGCATACCTCAGGCCCCCGATGTGGATCCTGGAATACGGGATCATCGAACTCTCGCCGTGCTCGCCCATGACGAATCCTTGGATCGAGTCGCGCGACACGCCCGTCTTGAGGCTCAGCACGCGCAGGAGTCTCGCCGTGTCGAGCAGGGTGCCCGTCCCGAACATCCTGCGGTCGTCGATGCCGAGCGCCTTTCTCAGGTAATCCGCGATGACGTCGCACGGGTTGGTGATCGAGATCACGATCCCCGAAATATTATACGGCTTCAGCGAGGCGGTCAGCTCCTTGCACATGACGATCGAGTCCGCCATCATGTCCACGCGGTCCTGCCCCGGCTTCCTGGACTCGCCGATTGCGATGATGATGACGTCCGCATCCTCCGCATCCGCGTAATCCCCGGCGCGCACAAGCACGCTGTGATCGGAGAAACTCATCGCGTCGTAGATGTCCAGCGCATGCGCCTCCGCCTTTTGCATATCCTTATCGACCAGGACGACCTCTTCCGCCGTGCGGTCAAGCGCGAGCGACAGCGCCGCGTGCGACCCGACATGACCCGCCCCGATAATCAGTACTTTTCTGTGTTTCATAGCATTTCCCTTCTGTTGACAGTGAACCATATTCTATACCCAATGCCATCATTATACACCTTTTATGCTATAATCACATAATACTGTTCCAAATCTTATGTATTAAAAACAAAGAAACTACAGAGCAATGCTCGTTCATTTTTTGCGGCCTCTCCTTTCAGTTTCAGAGAATGGGCGCGCAGCGAAATGATGCGACGGCAGGCCGGCCATTTCACAACGCTTACCAGGTGCCTCCGTGCGGCGGTGAGATAATCTAACGAGGACTGAGAAGCGACGGGGCGACAACAGGAGAGCGTCAGTTATACAGTATCCATTGATTTTGCCTATAGAAAAAGCGCTCAACGGGGCATTCCGACCGTTCATTTTTCAGCAGGATGACGAATATCGAAATTTGGTGTAACGGCTTTTCCGAATTTCAGCAATGCGTATTATTCTGCGCCTTGGTAGAACATTGTCGCCGCCAGAAACGGAGTAAAATAGTCTGACA
Source organism: uncultured Eubacteriaceae bacterium (assembly GCA_903789635.1). GTDB lineage: Bacteria > Bacillota > Clostridia > Peptostreptococcales > Anaerovoracaceae > Aminicella. The sequence goes on along the minus strand of CAIFEY010000025.1, from coordinate 40,203 downwards.
AATTAAAACCACCCTGCCTCTGCGCGAAAATGGTCCGCGAGCGTTCCTGATGTAATCCAGATGTCCCTTGTAAGTGTCCGCGGCGGTGAATAAGTGCTCAAGTTAAATGTATATTTATATAATATGTAAAAAAACAATTCTCTATTGTGTCGCCGCGGACGACATTTCACCTGAAAAGGCCGCGAAAAGCAGCTGAGCTATTGAGATCGCAGTAAATTACAACGGCAGTAAATCCATAAGAGCAAGCGTCTCTCGGAACCTGTTATGTAAATGCATTGATTTTTTGCTATTATGGAATACCGCAAATCGCGTTCCACCAAAATGAAGAATTTACTGCCCCGTGGAAGGGAATACAGCATACACGGACAATTAATTTCCCAGGTATGAACTTTCCCTGAAACGGGCGCGCAGCGACAGCGAATTCGCCATCGTAATCTCGCCGTCGTAATCTCGCCGTCGTAATCTCGCCGTTGCAATTCCATCGTATGAAAACGGGGCCATGAAAATGCCTCGGCATTTTTCACAGCCCCAGAAACTCGACGAGCTCCGCTCAGCTGATCCCATTCTGCTGATTCCGCTCTGCTCGTTCAATTCATCGGAAATTAATTCAATTCGTCGGAGTCCAACACGATCGTAAACGGCCCGTCGTTGACCAGGCTGATCTTCATGTCCGCGCCGAACCGGCCCGTCTGCACGTTCTCGACCTGCTTGCGGCACTCGGCGATGATGTACTGGTACAGCGAGTCGGCCTTCTCCGGGTCGGCCACATTGGTGAATCCCGGGCGGTTTCCGCGCCTGCAGTCGGCGTACAGCGTGAACTGCGAGACCAGGAGCAGGCTGCCCCCAACCTTGTCCAGCGCCAGGTTCGTCTTCCCGTTCTCGTCCTCAAAGATCCGCATGCCGATCAGCTTCTTCACCATCTTGTCGGCCGTCGCCTCGGTGTCCCCATGTGTCACCCCGATCAGGACCAGGAACCCCTGCCCAATCTCGCCGATCGTCTCTCCGTCCACCTCTACCTTGCTCTCGAGTACTCTCTGTATGACAAAACGCATCTCTTCCTCCATATCATCCGTTCTGATGTTCGATGTTTACCTTCATATTTCGAATTCGCATTCCCTCCCGCCGCTGCCGCGGTTATAAGCCGGAAGCCGCTGTTGCGCCGGCGCCCGATCCTCTGCCGCGGCTGCCCATGCGCCTTCGTCCGTGTTCACGCGTCCGCAGATTTGCGCATGATTCCCTGCCCGCGCATGTCATCCCGCCTCTTCCCACAGCCAGGGCCGGCAGCCGCGTGCGTGTGGGCGCCGCCGCGCCTACTCGCTGAAAATCGCGCGGTACGCGTCCTTTTCCTCGGCCATCGCTGTCCTGCGCTGCAGCAGGACAGCCGCGTGCAGCAGGCTCGCGTCGGCACTGAAGCTCCGGACCTGTGCGCAGAGCGCCTCCGCGTCCGGACAGATCTGCTCGTCCGAGATGTAGCGCGGGTTGTGCAGCGTCTGCGGGAAGCCCATGATCAGCTGGTCGTGCAGGAACGCCTGCTTCACTGCGTCCAGGATCTCGTTCGCGTGGTTGATGTCGAAGTAGTAGTCGCACTTCCCGAACAGTTCCTCAACCATGGACTCGCGCACGTTCGGATACAGGCGTACGTTGTCGTACTTTCCGAACGAGAGCAGCTTGGAGCTCATCTCCGTGATCGCGGCGATGTGGAACTGGATGCCCGGCAGGCCCTCGACGACCTGCTGCAGCTGCTCGATGTTGTCCGAGTTCGTGCAGATCAGCGCTTCCGTACCGCCGGCGTTCTCTCTCGCAAAGTCGTAGACGTAGCCGAGCGGCTTGACCACGTTCGGGTCCGCGCCGGCCGCGATCAGGTCCTTCCAGCTCTGGCGGTTCTGCACCTTGATCTCCTGCGTATGCGTGGATCCGTCCAGGATCAGCTGCATGTTTCCCGGGATGTCGTCACGCGGCTGCTCCTGCCAGAACAGCACGTTGCCTCTGTCCGATTCCACGAGGCGGTCCGAGACGAACATCGGGACTGACAAGGTGTTGTAGTAAATACGCTGACCGTCTGCGCCGATCTCGCGGAGCATCGCGACCGCCAGGTCCCGGCGGCTCCGGAAGAACCAGACCTTTCCGTTTCTGTTCACCGTGATGTCGCCGGTCACCGCGTTCTCCACGACGCGCTCCCTGCCCTTTTCGTCGAACCAGGAGCGGTTGTAACGCTGGCCTAAGCGGTTGAACGTCGTGCGCCCGTAGAGCAGCCCGCGGTTGTCATAGTGGTCCGTGCAGCGCACGGTTCCGCGCTCGTCCAGCCAGTCGACTTCGCTGACCAGGCGGTGCGTCGTCGGCAGGGAGAAGAAGATCCTGCCGCGCAGATGCTCCATGTTGTGGATCTCGCCGCTGGTTCCGTTTGCGCTGATCTCCCAGTAGTCCGGCAGCTCGATCTGGTTGAAGTAACGCGGCTTTCCCATCTTCCAGCCGGCGTGGGTGATGCTGTACTCCTTCTCTGCGTTCTCTTTCTTCTCCTGACTGCCGTCGTGTCTGCCGCCGCTGGCGCCGCTGCCGTCAGCCCGGCCATCCTCGGCGCGGGCGAACGGCGTATCCGCCGGAACACCCGGGAGCGGTGTGTCCTCGCTGTCGCGGCAGAACCACCGGAAGACGGAGAGCACGTCAGGCGGAAGGAATCCGCTGTCCTCAATCACGACGACCGGTCCCTGGAAGCCGGAGCGGCGGAAGGATCCCTTCAGCATCGCCCCGTTCTCGTCATAGCGTTCGAGAAGCAGCACGCCCTGGCTCATGTCCGGTTTCTCTATTTTTTCACGTTTCTCACGATTTTTTTCCATCTTTTCATGACCTTTTCTGTTAAATATGGGGAAGCGATTTCATAGGAGCGCTGCTGGAACGCCTCGCGGTCGGCCTCGGTAAACAGGCGGACAACCGCGTCCTGCAGGGCGTCGATCCGATCCGGGATCGACGTGTGCTCGTTGACGGGGATCAGGTACCCGTTCTTCTCGTCGTCGATGAAGGTCGGGTTTCCGTACGGCACGTCGAATCCGATCATCGGCAGGCCGCCGCCGACCGCCTCCAGCAGGCTCAGCCCGAACCCCTCGCTCGTCGAGCCGGAGAGATAGAGCTCGTAGTTCTGGTAGACATCCGTCATGTCGTGCTGCCCCATCAGCCGGATGTACGACTCGGCGTGATTCTCCTCGATCACCTTCTCGATATGCTCCGCCTCCACGCCGACGCCGTAGATGTCCAACGTCAGCTCCGGAACCAGCTTCTTAGCGCCCGCGCAGGCCGTGACGATCCAATCGACGTGCTTTTCCGACGCCAGGCGCGATGCGGTCAGGATCGAGAACGGCTTCCTGCCCTTCTTCGGGTCCGGGTAGCGCAGCTTCTCCAGGCTTCCGACCGGGATCGTGTAGATGTCCGGAACCTCGCCGACGTACTTCCTGAACTGCTTACGCATCACCTGCTTCTGCGCGTCCGTCGCCGTGACGAAGAAGCTGATGTGGCGCTGCATCGCGAAGGAGTACTCGTAGTAGTTGTTCCAGAGGATGTAGTCGTCGTTCGTTCCCGACACGCTGTAGTGGTCCGCGTGCACGACGATGCCGATCCTCGCCTTCCCGCAGTTCTGCATGATCCCCTGACCGACGCCCGTCGTGCGGTCGATCATCACGATGTCGTCCTCCGTCATGTTCATGCACCTAACCATGTATCCGATGAACTCCTCCTTAGAGCAGATGATCTGGTCCGGGAAGCGGTACATCACCTCGTCACCGTCGATGATCTCCTCATACGCGACCGACCCGTCCGTGTTGAAGAACCGTCGCTGATAGAGGTGCGCCCGGTTGTCGAGCGGTGCGTAGTACTCCGTGTAGACCTTTCCGTAGGTGAAGTAGTCCTTGCGGATCAGGTATCCGTTCGAGACGTATTCCACGCGGTGGACCAGGTCCGACTTATCGTTGACAAAGTACACCGTGTAGAAGTTCCCCTCCCCAGGGAAGATGAGCCTGCCGGTCGCGCCGTTCCTCGAGAAGCTGTACGTGTCGTCCGCGACGGTGGCCTCAAAGTCCTTCAGCGTGTAGCTGACCGGCGCGGTCTCGTAGTCCGTGAAATACGTGTAGAGCCAGATGACCTCATCATCCCGGAACCCGATGTTGCGGGTAAAGTGTTCCAGATTCTCCGTCGGGAACATGTCCGTGAAGATAAACTTTGCCGGCTCGTGGATACCGCGGAACATGCGGGCGCGGTACAGCTGCGCGTATTCGACGCCGCTGGATGCCCAGCCTATCCCGAGATTGAAATTATAGATCATACGTGACTCCTGTAATGTTATTATTTATAAGTTCAGAAAAATTGCCGGATCGGCGGCTGTTTCGGCAGAAGAGGGCGGGCAGCAGTGCCGTCCGTCCTCCGTACCGGTTTGGTTTTTGTCAAAAGAAATCCTGCAGCGCTGCATTACGGAAGGATGATGTGCATCTCGCCCTTGTCGTCGTACTGCGGGTCACCTAAGAAGAAGTTCCTCGCGATGTCGCGCTTCATCATGTTCTTCATGTCGTTGAAGGACTTATACGCCTCGCGGCTGTACTCGAAGACCGGGTTGCGCTGCGCGGTTCCCCTGGTCATCGTCGCGAACTGCAGCTGCTGGAGGTAGTCGACCTCCTCGGTCCACGCGTCGCTCATCGCGATCAGGATGCAGTGGCGGACGTAGTCCTGGAACTGGTTCTCGCCAGCGAACAGCTCGCGCTTCTTCTCGAACAGCTCGCCGGCGTAGCTGACCAGGCTCTCCAGGAGGTGCTTTCTCGCGCTCCTGCCCTCGCCGGTGATGTGGACGCGCTCGACATCGAGCTCGTAGCTCAGGTTGTCCAGGATGAACCGGTTCAGGTCGCTCTCGTGCATGTCCGGGTGGGTCTCGATGAACCGGGCCAGGTTGTCCCGGACGATCGCCTGAATCGTCTCCTTGGAGATCGACTCGCGGTTCAGCAGGCGGTCACGCGCGTCGTAGAGGATATCCCTCTGGCGGCGCAGGACCTCGTCGTAGCGCACCGACTGCTCACGCGATGCGACGGCCTGTTCCTCCATCGTCTCCTGCGCGCCGTCGATCAGGCGCCTAAGCTTTCTCCTGGAGACGTGACGCTCGCCCTCGATGTACTTCTCGACCTTCTCGCCGCGCATCGAGCCGGAGATGACCAGCGGCATCTGCGCGCCGTCCAGCAGGACCGAGTCCGCCTCGTCGATGATGACGAAGTAGAACTCGCGCATGAAGCGATCCTCTGCCCGCATGACGAGGTGGTCGAGCAGGTAGTCGAACGCCAGAACGCTGTGGGTCGTGTAGAGGACGTCCGCGTTGTAGTTTTCGCGCTTCTCGTCGTTCGTCAGGAACTTGCCCGACGTCTGCGAGACACCCGCCCGCTCGTTCAGCCCCATGAATTCGAACGCCGGGCGCATCTCCTCCGCGTCACGGTACGCAAGGAACTCGTTCGCCGTGACCAGGATCGTGCTCTTTCCCGTCAGCGCATTTAAATAGAGCGGCAGCGTCGCGGTCAGCGTCTTTCCCTCTCCGGTGTTCATCTCCGTCAGGTAGCCGTAGTGCATCGCCACGGCGCCCAGGATCTGCACGTCGTAAGGGTACATGCCGAGCATCCTGCGATCCGCCTCACACATCGCCGCGAACGCCTCCGGAAGGATCTGCTCCGTCGTCTTCCCGGCCTTCAGCTGAGCCTTGAACTTTCCCGTCAGGCCCTGAAGCTCCTCGTCCGACAGCGCCTTCATCGGCTCCGCTAAGGATTTCACCTGTTGTACAATTTTTCTAATCCGTCTATCCGCCATATTCGTCAATTCTTTCTTCTGTCCAATGTCCAGTCCGATTTCCAGTGTCCGGTGCCCGGTCTCCCGTACCCGGTCCATGCTGTCCCGTCTCCGGCAGTACCGCTCCGCCGGCCGGCCCTAGTCCTTCATCCCCGTCCGCTCCTCAATCGTGAACGAATGAAAGTGGAAGGAGTGCGCGCCCGCGCAGACCAGCTGCGCCTTATAGCTGTAGGTCTTCAGCGGGCACTTCATGTCCGTCTCGCCGTCAGCGACGACCAGGCTGCCCGCCTCGTCCCCGTTCTTCCCGAGGAACACGAAGCGGAGGAAGATCCCGTTCGGCACGTCGCAGTCGACGTCCATCGATACGCGGTACCGCCCCTCGCCGTCGATGATCGGCAGCGTCGGCTCGATCCTCGCGGCCTGGTAGTTTACCATGGAATACCAGGTGTTGATGATCGTCCCCGGCGGCATCAGCTCGTTGTGGAATTCCACATCGTCGCGTGCGTGAAAGTCGATCTCCGAGCCGTACAGATACGTGTCCGAGACGTATTCATTCCAGTAAATTTTCCACTGCTTCCCGTGTTCAGCCATTTATCCTTACTCCTGTTTCTGTAATTCTCTTCCGTATCCGAACTTCAGGACGCGCTCGTACTGGTTCAGGAACCAGACGACGATTCCGTTCGTATCGTCGTTGTGGCGCCCGTGCAGGCCCTTTCCGACGACCCTGGCGCCGCTGCTGTCGATGTGCTCGAGCAGGCGCTGGTACGCGTTCGTGTCGTAGTCGTCCTCAAGCATGTAGGCAGTGATGAACATCCTTCCCGACCAGTCCGTGTTGTCGAACGGATCCCAGAACCTGTGGTTCAGCTCCGTCGCCGCCTCGTGCGACAGGCTCCCGTAGTTCTTCCAGAGGAGGTCGAGCGACGTCGGGAATCCGCCCGGCCTGCTCAGGCGCTCCGCCTCGGCCATGTTTCCGAGGCTGGTCAGCGGCTTTCCCAAGATGATGTACTTAGGCTTCAGCATCGTGCCGTAGTACAGCGCCCCGAAGGTTCCCATCGACATCCCGGAGAACACCAGCTGGTCGTTCGTGAACCCGAGCTCGTCCATGTACGCCTGCAGCGTCTCGCGGATCCTGCCCTCGTACTCCCGGCTGCCCAGGTAGAAGGCGCCTCCCTCGAGCCTGGAATCGCTGACGAGGACGAACGGGCATCCCATCCTCCTCATCATGTGGTAGCCCTCAAAGCTCTCCATCGTCTTGTATCCGGAGAAGTAGACGCAGAGCGGCGGCTTGAGGTCGCCCGGGTCCATGTAGGTGAACGCTTCCTCGCGGTTCGACGATACCAGGCGCTTTCCGCCCGGCAGAAGGTTTCCCCTGCCTCTCCTGGAGTGGCGGTCGTGCAGGGCGATGAGCCGCAGCGTTCCGGTGCCCCTGGCCCTGAGAGAGACAAAGATCGGACCGTCACCCTTCTGGTTGTCGATCGTGACCTGCTGCTTGAGGTCCTCCTCGGAAAACGTCCAGAGATTCTGCACGTCCGAGACGCTCCCCGCGTAGAACTGCGTGATCTGCATCTCAATCTCGATCGTATTATCCTTCTTATATTCCAGCCAAAGATCGATCGCCTGCCCCTGGTCGACCGGGATATTCCCTCGCCAGAACGCGACCTGCTTCATCTCGTCCCCGAAGTCCCCCTTCAGGACGGCCTCGGTAAACCCGTTCCAGTGCACCTTTCCGTGGAACTCCGGCGAAATCGCCATCGAATCATGCACGAACTTCTCTCCGTACATGATATCGAAGTAATTCCGGATGTCCACCTCCAGGAACTGCTTCAGCTCATCCTCCGCAATCCACTGGCCCAGGCGGCTCTTCCAGAGAAACTCCATCTTTGGTGACAAAGCAAGCCCTTCCAGGAAGAACAGGCAGTGTGCCCGCACCGTCCTGCTGAGGATCTCCGCCTCTTCATCAGTCAGCTGGCGGCAGATTACAGCGACATCGTATTCCTTATCCTTTCTGCTGAGCTTCGGCTCAAAATTCCATTCCGTCTCCGGATAGATCTGATATTGTTCAGAGAAATCATTCCCTCCGAGCTGCAGTGCCTTGGTCTTCAACGTAACTGATTACCTCCTTCCAGGCTTCCACAAGTTTGCCTGTGGAGAATTGATTGCCGATCTCGTAAGAGGCAATCTGAGCCGTATTCCAATTCGCGAGACTGGCCAGGTAGTAGTCCAGGCAGTCTGGAAGCTCCTCGGCCTTCTCGATGACGATGCCGTTCTTCCCGTCCAGCACGTAAGAAGTCTCGCGTAAGGTGATCTGCGGGACGCCCATGCTCATCGCGGAGATCTCCAGGAACTGGTCCGGGACCTCCTGAAGGTCGACGACGATGCGCTGCTCTCTCAGCGTCCTGCTGACCGCCATCTCGTCGACGCACTGGGCGACGCTGAAGATGATCTGCTTCTTCATGTTCTCGTCGATCCTGCTCTCCGCAGTCCCGTGCTCCTCGCGCGCGAGGTCGATGTCCATTCCCGCCGCCTGCAGGGCCTCCTGCGTCCTGACCAGCAGCCTGCGCCCCTCATTGAAGTCCGCCTTCCTGGTGAACAGGCGGATCCTGGCGTGCGAATTCCGCTCCTCGGCGTACTTCGCGAGGACGACCACCATCTCATTGAAGAGCTCATCCGGGATCTGGTCGACCGCGACGAGCACGTTCTGCACGCGCAGGTGCTGGCTGACTCCGAACTCCACGCGGGAGTCGTAAGGCGTGATCACCTTGATCCTGAGGTCGTCCCGTCCGGACTCCCTGATCACGCGGTCCTGACTCTCCTTATTATCCACCACGATGTAGTCGGACGATATGACGAGCTCGTTCGCGTTGCACGCCGTCCAGTCCGCGCCGACCCTGCGGTTGAAGAACGAGAGGATCTTCTTCCTCCCCTTCAGCGCCCGGATCAGGAGATTGGTGTGCAGCGGATGCATCGCGACCGTGAAGATATCCTCCGCCGTCGTCCTCCGCAGGAAGCTGCCGAGGACCTCCTCGATCACTTCCTCGATCGAATCGTAGCGCTGCCTGCTGTAGTCCAGCTTCTCCTCCTTCCCGCGGTAGCGGATCAGGTAGAAGCTGCTCTCCGGGTTGATCAGTACGTGGCCGTCCTCGAGGAATCTGGCGAGCTTCCACTCCCCCTCGTCGTCGAAGTACTGCTCCAGGTAAGGCGGCCCGCCGCGGTACAGGATCCTGCAGGAGACGAATCCCCGGTCGTCGTAGAAGTTCCGGTCCGCCAGCTGCCCGTCCTTGAACATATCCACGCGGAACATGTTTCCGTCCTCCGCGAACTCGATCTGCGCGTACTTCTGCCCGTGGATCTTCGCGATGACGGCGAACGGGGAGTATACGAATTCGACGTCCTCCGGCCATGCCAGGTCGTGGTAGGAGAAGACGTCGATGCTGTCCGTCCTGATCGCCTGCATTGCGTCAAAGCAGGACCAGTACGGCGCATGATACACGCCCTGCCGGTGCAGGTAATGCCTGAAATTCGGGGAAAACCCGAGCAGCAGAATCTCGAACGGCGCCACGTGATTCCTCGTGAAGAGCTGAATCTGCTTGACCGTATCGTCAAACTCGGTGACCGTCCGCGGCCTGTACCATATCTGTTCATTTTCTTTCCAGTCCCCGTCCTGATACCAGGCCGGAATGAAATACTGCATACGGACTTCTCCTTTCCCGATGCTTCTGTAATCGTAAATATATGATCCATACCGGCCTGCCATCAGCCATTGCCCCATGTGAGCAGGGCTTCTGCAACGGGCCGGATCTCTTTTGTCCCTGCCTGCAGGTGGTTTAGAAGAAGAAGGAGTAGGCGTCGTAGAGCCTGTAGGACCTGATCTCCTGCACCAGACTGCAGATGATGCTGACCATGATCATCGCCGCCGACGGAATCATCGCCAGCGTGGTCGGAATGTCGTTATCCATCGCGAGGATCAGCGAGATGCTCATGCAGCCGGCCTGCAGGAATCCGCTCAGGAAACTCAGGTTGCGCACGATCCTGACGAGGTAGGACATCGTTTTCTTTCCGGCGTAGATGCCGATGATGCTGTCCCCGTTCTTCTGTAGCTGACGCGCACTCTCCTTAGGGCTGATCATGATGTACGACAATACCTGCGTGAGCAGGATGATGATGGCCAGGTATACGATGATGCCGAGCGGTTTGGTCATGACCATGTCACTCCTGATCGCTGCGATATCCGCGTTCTGCGGGAAGGCGAAGGACAGGCCCCTCAGGATGAGGCGCGGCAGGATGAATGCCGCTGTCGCGAACATGACCGGCATGATGCCGATCGGGTTGTATTTATATGCGATGTAGTTCTGATCCGCGTGGATGTTGTGGATCGATACGCGCTGGAGCGGGATCTTGACGATCTTATTCTCCATGAAGATGGTCAGCGCGATGACGGCGATGCAGATCAGGACCAGCTTGGGATAGCGGAAGAAGTGGTACTGGCTCAGGCTTCCCTGCAGCGAGGTGATGGTGTTCACCAGGATGATCGGCATGGAAAATCCGATTCCGTACTTCTCGTTCTTCATGCAGAGGAAGAAAGCCAGCATTGCGCCGCCCAGCATCTCCAGGAAGACGATCGACCGGACCAGTAACGGATTCAGCGATGATGGCGCATAATTGAGCTCCCCGCTCTGGATGAACGCCAGAATCAGCGCAAAGATGAAGGTCGCAATCAGCGTCCACCGATCCATCTTCAGTTTGGATATCTTGGCCCTCGCGTCCGTGCTCGCCAGCGCCGCCACGATCTGGATCAGCAGCGATGCGTTGATGTACGGGATGACGCCGAGCGCCATAATCGTCGTCTGAAACCGGTCTCCGCTCAGCATCATGGTGACCATGGACTGCGTATTGACCCCCATCGATCCCACGCTCGGGTCAACCCCGAACAGTTCGACACCTTTACCCGTCACATATACGGCGATTACCAAAATCGTGAATACGATTCGATTGCGCAGTTCATGCGTCTTTACTTGTGACATGCCGTATAACGTCCTTTCTTAATCTCTTCAAGGCACTGCACCCTTGTCAGACCTAAGGAAAAATAAGGGTGCAGTGTCGTAAATGTTACCTTTTCATTCATGATATCGGTTACTTCCGATCACTCATTATTATATAGCAAATTATATAGTAATTATTTATTTTAACCATAACTATTTTTTATTGAGCTTCAGCGGCGATGTCGCATTCAGAAATTCCAGGTCGGAAGCCGTCGTGTCCTGATCGGACGCGGCTGCGCCGGTTCCTGCGGCATTCGATGCCGCTGAGGCGCTCTGCGCACTGTCCGCGGCGGAATCCGCACGAAGCCCGCTCGGCGCCGCGCTTGCGGACTGGCTAATCGACTCGGACAGGGAGACGCGCACGCTGTTTGATATGCTGTTGCTGCGCACCGTCTCGGATTCCGACGCCGCCGCAGAGGCGGAAATCGACTTGCTCTCGCTCGCCATTGCGCTCGCGCTGTCGCTGGAGCTTCCCCTCTGGCTCTGCTCCTCGCTGCTCTGCGCGCCGCTTCCGGACTGGGAAACGACAGCCGATGCGCTCGCCGAAGCTTCCGATCCTGCCGCATCCGCGTTCACACTCGCGCTCGACGGCGTATTGACCGCTGCGGCATTCAGCACGTTGAGTCTCAGAGCCGCCCTCGTTGTCGTATTTGCATTCCTCAGGCTGTTCGATGTGCTCGTGCTTGCGCTCAACGAAGAGCTGGTGATCAGTGATGTCGATCTGCTTGTGCTCGCCGCCAGGCTTGATGATGTCGATGTGCTCGCGCTGTTTACCAGGCTCGACGAGGTCTCTTCGCTTGTGACAAGCGATGTCGATACGCTCGCACTGTTTACCAGGCTCGTAGATGTCTCTTCACTCGCTGCAAGCGAGGTCGATGTGCTCGATGAGGCCTCCGCGCTGGCAACAAGCGATGTCGATACGCTTGTGCTGTTTACCAGGCTCGTCGATGTCTCTTCGCTCGCTGCAAGCGATGTCGATGTGCTCGACGAGGCCTCCGCACTCGCGACCAGCGACGTCGATGTGCTCGCGCTGTTCACCAGGCTCGTCGAGGTCTCCGCGCTTGCAGAGGTGCTGCCCGATTCACTCGCACTCTCGCTTACAGAGGTGCTTGTAGATTCGCTGTTCTTCAGAGATCTTGATACGCTGGCGCTTGCGATCTCGCTGTTCCTGACACTCACCGAGTACCAGTAGGCACTCTTCGACTCCGATACAGAGAGCGACTCGCTCCTGCTCGTGCTCCAGGAAATGCTGTTGCTCTGCACCTCGCTGTTCTGCACGCTCACAGAGGCCCAGTACGCGCTCCTCGATTCCGAGGCGACTGCCGATTCACTCTTGCTCGTGCTCCAGGAAACGCTGTTGCTCAGCACTTCACTGTTATGCACGCTCACGGAGGCCCAGTACGCGCTGTCCTTATTTACCGGCGCAGCCTCGCTCTCCGAGGCAGCCGTGCTTGCGGACGCACTCTTAACTTCACTGTCCTTCGTGCTCTCCGATGCGGCAATACTCGCCGCGTAGACGCTCGCGCTCATTGACGAAGAGAGGCTGTCTGCCGTACTCATCGACTTAGAGAGGCTGGCCGAGCGTTCTGTGCTGGCGGCTTCCTTGGAATTCGCCAGGCTGAGTTTGTATTGACTCGTGGATGTGCTTGCTGACGTGCTGGCCTCCCGGCTCGTGGAAAGGCTTTCCTGCACCGACATGCTGGCCTCCCGGCTCGCATTGATGCTGTCTCTTGCCGCCTCGCTGGCCGCAATGATCCTGTCGCGGTTGAGGGCACTGAGGCTCACTGCCTCGCTCATCGAATCTGACGCACTGTTGTAGGCTTTCAAGCTTGCAGATGTTTCCGCAGAAACAGACGCGCTGTCAGCGGACAGGTTGGACCCGCTCGCCTAGTTGATCTGAGCGTTGGCAATGCTCCCCACGTCATCCCAGAGCTTTCCCCAGGCTTTCCCCTGGCCCGGAACCACCGGCCAGTTCGGATCCGTCCTCCAATCGTCGATAGTGTCACCGCTGAGTGTGACGTTGAATTCTTTCTCAATTAAGGCCTTAAGATCGGCCCAGTCCTGAGCGGTGAAATTCTTAGCATCGGATCCGTATCCGCCGCCGGTACTGCCGCTGTTTCCGTTCCCGTTATTGCCCTTTCCATTGTTGCCGTTGTTGCCGTTGTTTCCGTTATTTCCATTGTTCCCGCTGCTGCCGTTATTTCCGGCAGCCTTGATATTTTCGACAAGGCTGTTCGCCTGAGCAAGTGATGTGCTCTCAACAGATTCCTGCGATTCGCTTGCCGAGCTCCAGCTGCTTGTCGAAGCGGACTCAGACGCCCAGTGCGACTGAGAGCTTCTCTGCACCTCGCTCCAGCTGGCAGAATAAGCCTCGCTCTCCGCGATGCTGACGCTTGCTGATGCATAGGACGATGCGTCCAAGACATCTTTCAGCGACGTGCTCAGGGCATCCGCAGTCTGCGATACCTGGCTGTATGCCTGACTGACTTCGGATAAACTTTTCCGCAGTAAGCTGTCATACTGCTGAGAAATCTCGTCATATGCTGCCGGCTCGTTACTGCTGTAATCATTCAGCCTGCTCTCGATAAACAGGCTGTTTGATCTCGAATTGGAACCCGCCTCATCACTGAGGCTGATCCGTTCTGCCTCGACATCATTCCACCTGGACGCCAGGCTGCCTATCGTATCGCTCGGCTGGGCTGCGGATTCTGCAGCCTTCCAGCTCGTGGATGCCGATTTACTCGCTTCCATGCTCGCATTCTCGGACGCCGTCAACGACTGTTTAATTGACTGAAATTCAAGTCTTGCGCTGGCTTTATCCGCTGCCAGGGAATTCACATCTGCCGTGCTCGCAGCATCGGACAGGCTGTGCACCTCGCTCCAGCTCGTGGAGATAGAGCAGCTCTCAGCAGTACTTGCCTCCGCTGAAACGGACTGGCTGTCTGCGGCGCTCTTCGAATCCGTATCAGCAGCGGAGTTCTTCTCTGCAGCCGAGGTCGAATTTGTCGTCAAAGCCTGGTCCTCATCGACCTCAGAAAGACGCGATGTCTCGGATTGAGACGCTTTGGTCTGTCCCAGTATGCTGTCGCTGAGATACTCCTCGACTGTGCTCTCGGAAACGGCACCGTAAACGGCGTTGCCATGCGCATACACAGCCGTTCCGCCGATCGCAGCACCGGCAGTTGCCGCGCCCTTAAGCAGCGCTTTCTTTCTTCTGTTCTTTTTTCCGGTACCGCTGTCGTTCCCGTTCTTTCTCTTTCTCATAGTATACCTCGAATACATATGTTGAATGCATAACATTACTGACCGGCACCGCGCCATCGGATTTCAGCGCGCGCCCGCCAGTGTTTCAACGTTAGGCCTGTTTCTCGTTCTACTATCTTTACCCACATTATACTACGAAAACACAAGGTTAAATGTGAAGTAACCATATTTATTTTAATTATTACTGAATTTTTCCGCATACTTGCATTCCAGTAATACTTTCCCGCAATGCTCCGATTTGCTCCGCCTTTATGCGACAAAACCCGGACCGGGCAAGGGAGCAACCTCTCCTGCCGCAATCCGGGATTTTTTCAGCCTGCATACTCTGCATGCTGTTAAATTGCATTAACTTGTCCTATTTTTTGACTACCTGCAGCGGTACCGATCCGTTCAGGAGATCCAGCTCTGCATCTGTCGCGGATGTGCCCGTGCTCGTGTCACCGGCACTCGGTGCCGTCGCGGAAGCACTCTGGTTTCTGCCGGAGGAATCTGCGAGTTCCGTCCTCGGCGTTAAGCTTGAGGACTGGCTGACCGACTCGGAGATGGAGACGCGGATACTTGCTGACATGCTGTTGCTGCGCTCTGTCTCGGATTCGGATGCCGCCGTGGAAGCGGATGCCGACTTACTCTCGCTCGCTGCCGCACTCGCACTGTCACTGGAACTCGACCGCTCGCTGTCATTGTCAGAGTTCTGCTGGGCGCTTCCTGTGGATGTGCTCGCCGCCTCATTCGCGGCGGAAGCACTCATGCTCAGGCTCGTGCTCGCAGCGGCATTCGCGTTCGTGTCCGTAGCCGTATTCGCCTGCGTATTTACCGCGGCGAGAGTCCTGACATTAAGCCTGCGGACCGTATTGGCGGTGTTGCCCGCGTTCGAAGTACTCGTGCTGGCGGAAGTGCTCAAGCTCAACGAGGTCGATGCGCTTGCGATAAGCGATGCGGATGCGCTCGCGCTCACGGAAGCACTGATCGATTCGGATATCGAGATGCTCGTACTCAGAGATTCGCTGGTGCTCGTGCTGTCTGCGCTCTCAGATTCGCTGGTGCTCGTGCTCTCTGCGCTCTCAGATTCACTGGTGCTTGTACTCTCTGCGCTCTCAGATTCGCTGGTGCTCGTGCTCTCTGCGCTTTCTGATTCGCTTGTGCTTATGCTCTGCGTGCTCGTCGATTCGTTTGAAGCCTGGCTCTGCGTGCCCTGTGATGCGTTCGAAGCCTCGCTCTGCGTGCTCGTCGTTGTGTTCGAGGTCGTGCTCTCTGTGCTCTGAGATGCGTTCGAAGCCTGGCTCTCTGTGCTCGTCGTTGTGTTCGAGGCCGTACTCTCCGTACTCTGAGATGCGTTGGAAGCCTGGCTCTGCGTACCCTGCGATGCATTAGAAGCCTCGCTCTGTGTGCTCGTCGTTGTGTTCGAGGCCGTGCTCTCTGTGCTCTGAGATGCATTGGAAGCCTGGCTCTGCGTGCTCTGCGATCCCTTCGTAGTCTCGCTCTGCGTACCCTGCGATCCGTTCGAAGCCTCGCTCTCCGTGCTCTGCGATCCCTTCGTAGTCTCGCTCTGCGTGCCCTGCGATCCGTTGGAATTTACGCTGTCCGTCGTACCCTGCTCAGGGTTAACGCCCTGGTTGTTAGCCCCA
Organism: uncultured Eubacteriaceae bacterium; assembly: GCA_903789635.1. Lineage (GTDB taxonomy): Bacteria > Bacillota > Clostridia > Peptostreptococcales > Anaerovoracaceae > Aminicella. The sequence continues at coordinate 24,473 of CAIFEY010000025.1, read as the reverse complement.
TTCTGCCCTGTGTTTGCAGCAAGGCTGTCTGCCGTACTCTGCGATGCGCTCGCAGCTATGCTGTCCGCTGTGCTCTTAGAAGCACTGTCCGCCGTACTCTGTGCTGCGCTGGCAACGATGCTCTCCGACGTACTCGTTGACGCAGACTCGCTGTCTGCGATGCTTTCGCTCAGACTTGTCGACGTGCTGGTTGACCCACTGGCCGCAATGCTCTCGCTTAAGCTCGTCGACGTGGATGCTGACTCGCTGGCCGCAATGCTTTCGCTCAGACTTGTCGACGTGCTGGTTGACTCACTGTCCGCAATGCTCTCGCTTAAGCTCGTCGACGTGGATGCTGACTCGCTGGCCGCAATGCTTTCGCTCAGACTTGTCGACGTGCTGGTTGACTCACTGTCCGCAATGCTCTCGCTTAAGCTCGTCGACGTGCTCGCGGACTCGCTGTCTGCAATGCTCTTCGACGTCGACTCCGACTTCGACGTACTGATAGACTTGCTCTCTGACGTGCTCTTGGACTGACTTTCCTCGGTGCTCGCTGCCGCAGAGTCACTCGCCGCCTTCACACTCTTGCTCATCGATTCGGAGAGGCTGACCGCCGTGCTCATCGACTTGGAGAGGCTTTCCGAACGTGACGTGCTTGCCGCTGCTTTCTCGGAGGCATCACTGGCGGACTCGCTGACTAACGTACTGGTCGACTCACTGGCCGCGATGCTGTTGCTTAAAGACACTTTGGCAGCTTCGCTGGCAGCAGAAACACTCTCACTCATAGACTTGCTGATGCTGTTTGCCGAAGCGATGGAATTGACAATGCTTACCGAAGCAGCTTCACTCTCTTTAATTAGGTCGTCTGCTGAATTGACCGCTGTGTTATTGTTTATTTCACTGTTTCTGTTTATTATTGACTCTGCCATGGACATAACATCATTCCAATGGTAGCCATGGTCGCCCTTATTTCCATTATCGAAGTCCCAATTAGAGCCCCAGCGCCATTCATCTATAGTTTTTCCCGGTAGAGGTCCGAGCTGTTCCTCCAGCAAGGCCTTGAGAGTATCCCAGTCATATCCGCCATCATGGTTCTTATTCGGCCGTTTGTCCTGCAAAATTTCCTTGGCATCCGTAAGTGAATCATTTGCCGCGACAGATACGGATTCACTGATCGCCTGCCATTCCCTTGCGGAATTACTTGCCGAGATGCTGTCCTTTTCCTTCTGGCTTTCCACGGCCGACCAGCTCTCGATAATCGACTGACTTTCCTTCTGAGATGCTTCTGTTGAAATAGATGCCTCTTCAGCTGTAAGCGGCTTTCCAGCCTCTTCAGACAGACTTGTGCTCAGTGAAGCAGCCGTTGCCGCATCCGCGGCGGACGTTGCCTGACCCGCGAGCTCCTGCCACAAAGATTTATACTTTGCCGCATCCTCTGGGACCTCGCCGTGTTCAGCATCATACAGACTACCTGCCAAATAGTTAGATAGAGATTCGATCAATGAGCTTAATGAGGTCGATGCTCTCGTATATTTATTATTATTGTTATACTCTCCCCATTTATTTCCATATATTTTCAAGAGGCTTTGCGACCAATATGAAATCCATCCATCATATTTTTGATCATTTTCAATCGAGTTGCTTTCTGCTGTACTTTTGGCTTCATAGAGAGCTGTAGACTCCGATGTGCTTGCAGATTCCCAATTGGACTTCGCCTCACTTACTTTTTCTGACGTCTCCTGAGACGTAGACTCCACGTCTTTCAAACTCTCAGCTATAGATGTGCTTGCAATCAGGCTTGCACTCGTCGAACTGCTCGCGGACAGGCTGTATTTGTTGCTCTCGGATTCGCTGTCTGCCTTCCATGCAGATGCAGAGTCCTCGTCTTCTTCACTGGCCGCTTTAGACTGGCTCTGCACCACGCTCCAGCTCGTGGAGATCGATTGACTCTCCACCGTGCTTGCAGATGCGGAAGCATCCAGGCTCTCAGCGGCACTCGTGCTCGCTTTGCTGAGGGATTCATCGACCGTCAAGGTCTGTTCGTTCGTCTTCTCGCCCTGTTCATCCAGATTCGTCTGATCTTCCTGCGTTACCGGGGTTCCTGTGGTTCTCTTCACCGTCCTGGCCATCACGCGGCGCCTGGCTGCAGGAGCTTCTTCCTTTGTCTCCGTAGAGTTCTCCGTGGCGGACGTGGATTCGTCCGTCGCGTTCTCGGATGTGCTCGCGGCCGTGCCCTGCTTGTCGGCAGAGGAGTTCGCGTTCAGGTTAGAAGCCGCAGTATTATCGCTGTTGGATACAGAAAGAGACTCTTCCTGAGATTCCGACGCATGCGACTCCTCCAGCACGCTCTCGCTGAGGTAATTCTCGCTCGTGCTCTGAGAAACGGCACCATAAACGACGTTGCCCTGTGCGTACATGGTCGTTCCGCCGAGAACGGCACCCGCAGCTACAGCACCTCTGAGCAACGCTTTCTTTCTTCTGTTATTTTTCTTTTTCTTCCCGTTATTCTCGTTCTTTCTCTTACCCATAGCATACCTCAAATATACTCGTATAATATCGCATGATTCTCTGACCGGCACAGTTTCCAAGGGCTCATCCCGACGCGTGCCCGGCAGCGTGATCGCGTGAATGCCCACTTCTCGTTGTACTATCTTTACCCGCATTATACTACGAAATCACGGGGTTATTGGCAATTTCCCCCATATTAATTTTTAATATCTGCCGAATTTTTCTGTATACTTGTATGTTGTCACATTTTTTGCACACTGCTCCGACTCATTTTGCCGTAGTTACGACAAAAAAAGACCGGGGCAAGGGGATCACTCCTCTTGCCGCAGTCTGTTTTCCGGCAGGCAGATTGTTCTGCATGCCCCGTGTATATTTTGTCTGCTGCGCCCGCGTATCTGCACGGTCTCCCGCAGCCGGGCTATTTCTTAAGTACCTGCAGCTGTACCGCTGTGTTTAAGACCTTGAGTTCGTCCTCGATCTGTTCTGCCTCGGAGGATGCGGCCGTTCCGCTGCCGGTGCCTGAGCCTGCGCTGCCCGCGGATGCGGATGCGCTCTGTGCGTCGTTCACCTGGAGGTTTTGGCCGCTGGTGTCTGCGTAGTTGCTCGTCGATGCGCTGATCGAGTCGTCCATGGAAGCGCTGAGGCTCCTGGAAACGCTGTTGCTCCGCTCGGTCTCGGATTCGGATGCCGCTGTGGATGCGGATACCGACTTGCTCTCGCTCGCCGCCGCGCTCGCACTGTCGCTCGAGCTTGCACGCTGGCTGTCGCTCTCCGATTCGGAGGCTGCGCCTGACGTCGATGTGGACGCGGATGTACTTGCCCATGCGCTTACGCTTGCGGACGTGCTGGCCGCGCTCTCGAGGATGCTTGCACTCGCGCTCTCGGACGCCATGGCCGCTGCGTCGCTTGCGCTGTTGGAGGCGCTTGCCTCTTCACTTTCGCTGACCAGGGCACTCGTCGATTCGCTGAACTCCTCGGACTGCAGTGCCGCTGCCGCTCTGTTCCTCAGGGATGACAGGTTGCGGCGGCTCCTGCTGGCCGACTCGCTCGTGCTCGCTGCTGCGGATGTGCTCTCGTAATTGTACTCACTCGTGCTGGCGGAAATGGATTCCCGGATGCTCGCGGATTCGCTCCTGCTCGCAGCCGTCGATTCACTGGCCTCTTCAGATGCGCTCGTACTTGCTTCCGTCGACGCAGAAGCGCTTCCGGAAGTACTCTCGCTCGTGGATGCGCTCACCGCAGCGCTTGCGGAGCCACTGGTGCTTGCACTCGCACTTGTCGTCGTGCTTGCGGACTCACTCACGCTTTCGCTCGTCGCCACGCTCGCAGAACTGCTCGTGCTGGCGCTTACCGTCGTGCTCGCAGAGGTTGATTCGCTCTCTGTCGTGGATGTGCTCTCCGACTCACTCAGTACCGTGTTCTCGGATACGCTCTCCGATTCGCTCAGCACCGTGTTCTCGGATACGCTCTCCGACTCGCTCAATACCGTGTTCTCGGATACACTCTCCGACTCGCTCAATACCGTGTTCTCGGATACACTCTCCGATTCGCTCAGTACCGTGTTCTCGGATACACTCTCCGATTCGCTCAGTACCGTGTTCTCGGATACACTCTCCGACTCACTCAATACTGTGTTCGCCGAAGTACTCTCCAACGCACTGGAGCTTGCGGAAATCGATTCACTTACGCTTGCGGAGGTGCTGCTCGACGCACTTACGCTGATCGAGGCACTCTCCGACTCGCTCGCAACGGTTGAAGCACTCTCGGATTCACTCGTCGATGTGCTTTCACTTGCTGCCGCCGAGGTTGATGTACTTTCGCTTGCTACTGTTGAAGCGGATTCACTCTCACTGACTGCGGTCGATTCGCTTGTGCTTGTCGATGCGCTTGCAACTGTTGATGTCGACTCACTCTCGCTTACTGCGGTCGATTCACTCGTCGAAACGCTCTCACTTGCTACTGTTGAAGCTGACTCACTCTCGCTGACTGCGGTTGATTCACTTGTGCTCGTCGATGCGCTTGCAACTGCTGAGGTTGATTCACTTTCGCTGGTTGCCGTCGATGTTGATGTGCTCTCGCTGGCAACTGTTGATGTAGATGTACTCTCACTCGTCGATGCTTCCAAGGACGCGCTGGCTACCGCTGAAACGCTTGCCGACGTGCTCCTCTGGTTGTACAGGCTGATCGATTCACTCTCGCTGGCTGCCGCTGAAGTCGATGTACTTTCACTTGCAACTGTTGAGGCTGACTCACTCTCACTTACTGCGGTCGATTCGCTTGTGCTTGTCGATGCGCTTGCAACTGTTGAGGTCGATTCACTCTCGCTGGTTGCCGTCGAAGTTGATGTGCTCTCGCTTGCAACTGTAGAGGTCGATGTACTCTCACTCGCCGATGCTTCCAAGGACGCGCTGGCTACCGCTGAAACGCTTGCCGACGTGCTCCTCTGGTTGTACAAGCTGAGGGAAATACTCTCCGACTCACTCGTGCTTGCAACCGCTGAAGTTGATGTGCTCTCACTTGTGGGAACCGATTCGCTCTCACTAGCAACCGTCGACGTACTCTCAGACTCGCTTACCACAGTGCTTGTCGACGTACTCTCACTTGCGACTGTGGATGTACTCTCAGACTCGCTCGCCGATGCTTCCAAGGACGCGCTGGCTACCGCGGAAACGCTTGCCGACGTGCTCATCTGGTTGTACAAGCTGAGGGAAATGCTCTCCGACTCACTCGCCGCTGCACTTGTTGATTCGCTTGTGGATGTCGATTCACTTTCGCTCGTCGACGTACTCTCGCTTGCAGCTGTAGAGGTTGACTCGCTTTCGCTGGCGATGGTTGATGTACTCTCGGACTCACTGGTCGAGGTGCTCTCAGATTCGCTTGTAACAGTGCTTGTCGAGACGCTCTCGCTGGCGACTGCTGAGGTTGATTCACTTTCGCTAACGGCCGTTGAGGTAGATTCACTCTCGCTTACTGCGGTCGATTCGCTTGTGCTTGTCGATGCGCTTGCGACTGTGGAGGTTGATTCACTTTCACTTGTCGCTGTCGATGTGCTCTCCGACTCACTGGTCGCCGCACTTGTCGAGACGCTCTCGCTAGCGACTGTGGACGTACTCTCAGACTCGCTGGCTACAGTGCTTGTCGAAACACTCGTGCTGGCAACTGTTGAAATTGACTCACTCTCGCTTACTGCGGTCGATTCGCTTGTGCTCGTCGATGTACTCTCACTAGCTACTGTTGAAGTTGACTCACTCTCACTGGCAACAGCACTCGTTGACCCACTCGTGCTCGTCGAAACGCTCTCGCTGGCGATGGTTGATGTACTCTCGGATTCGCTCGTTGAAGTGCTTTCACTTACAACCGTAGAAGTCGATTCACTTACGCTTGTTGATCCAGACTCACTAGCAACAGTCGAGGTAGATGTACTCTCACTCGTCGATGCCACCAAGGACGCGCTGGCTACCGCGGAAATGCTTGCCGACGTGCTCCTCTGGTTGAACAGGCTGAGTGAAATGCTCTCCGACTCACTGGTCGCCGCACTAGTCGAGACGCTCTCGCTAGCGACTGCAGAAGTCGATTCACTCTCACTAGTTGCCGCCGATGTGCTTACGGATTCACTTGTCACAGCACTCGTTGATTCACTCGTGCTTGCAGAGGTCGATGCACTTTCGCTTGCGGACGTGCTACCCGATTCACTCGCACTGGTGCTTGCTGACGTTGACGCACTTTCGCTTGCCGACGTGCTGCCAGACTCGCTTGCACTCGTGCTTGCGGAAGTCGACGCACTCTCACTTGCAGAGGTGCTGCTTGACTCGCTGGCACTGGTGCTTGCTGATGTCGATGCGCTCTCACTTGCGGACGTGCTGCCTGATTCACTCGCACTGGTGCTTGCTGATGTCGACGCACTTTCGCTTGCGGACGTGCTGGCAACTGTTGAGGCTGACTCGCTCTCGCTAGTTGCCGCCGAAGTGCTTACGGATTCACTTGTCACAGCACTCGTTGATTCACTCGTGCTTGCGGATGTGGATGCACTCTCACTTGCAGAGGTGCTGCTTGACTCACTCGCACTGGTGCTTGCTGATGTAGACGCACTCTCGCTTGCGGACGTTGATGCACTTTCACTCGCAGAGGTACTGCCCGACTCGCTCGCGCTCGTGCTCGCTGATGTCGATGCACTCTCGCTCGCGGATGTGCTTCCCGATTCACTTTCACTGGCCGCAACGCTCGTTGATTCGCTTGTACTTGTCGAAACGCTTGTGCTTGCAGCTGCTGAAGTTGATGTGCTCTCACTAGCGGACGTGCTTCCTGACTCACTTGCACTCGCGCTGGCCGAGGTAGACGCACTTTCACTCGAGGAAGTACTGCTCGACTCGCTTGCACTCGCGCTGGCGGACGTTGATGCACTCTCACTTGCGGACATGCTTCCTGACTCGCTTGCACTCGTGCTGGCGGATGTGGACGCACTTTCGCTTGCAGAGGTGCTTCCTGACTCGCTTGCTGATGTCGATGTACTCTCACTTGCGGAAGTACTGCCCGATTCGCTTGCACTCGTACTTGCAGATGTCGACGCACTCTCACTTGCTGAGGTGCTACTTGACTCGCTGGCACTTGTGCTTGCGGAGGTCGATGCGCTTTCGCTTGCCGATGTGCTGCCCGACTCACTGGTCGCCGCACTTGTCGAGACGCTCTCGCTAGCGACTGCAGAAGTCGATTCACTCTCACTAGTTGCCGCCGATGTGCTTACGGATTCACTTGTCACAGCACTCGTTGATTCACTCGTGCTTGTCGATGTACTCTCGCTAGCAACTGTTGATGTTGATTCGCTTTCGCTTGCGACTGTCGATGTGCTCTCCGACTCACTCGCAACGGTTGAAGTACTCTCGCTGGCAACCGTTGATACGGATTCGCTTTCACTTGTGCTATTCGAGACACTCTCGCTGGCGATCGTTGATGTACTCTCGGATTCGCTCGTTGAAGTGCTTTCGCTTACAACCGTAGAAGTCGATTCACTTACGCTTGTTGATCCAGACTCACTGGCAGCCGTCGAGGCTGAAGCGCTCTCGCTTGCAACAGTCGAAGTTGACTCGCTTTCGCTGGTTGCCGTCGATGTTGATGTACTCTCACTCGCCGATGCTGCCAGGGATGCGCTGGCGACCGCGGAAATGCTTGCTGACGTGCTCCTCTGGTTGTACAGGCTGAGGAAAATGCTCTCCGATTCACTGGTTGCAGTTGACGTTGAGACGCTTGTGCTTGCAACCGTTGAGGCAGATGTACTCTCGCTCGTGGAAGTTGATTCGCTTTCACTTGTACTATTCGAGACACTCTCGCTGGCAACTGCTGAGGTTGATTCACTCTCGCTTACTGCAGTCGATTCGCTTGTGCTCGTCGAGGCGCTTGCAACTGTAGAGGTTGACTCACTTTCACTAACGACCGTTGAGGTAGACTCGATCTCACTTACTGCGGTCGATTCGCTTGTGCTTGTCGATGCGCTTGCAACTGCAGAGGTTGATTCACTCTCACTGGTCGCTATTGATGTGCTCACAGACTCGCTCGCCGATGTGCTTTCACTTGCGACTGTGGATGTACTCTCAGACTCGCTCGCCGATGCAACCAAGGACGCGCTGGCGACCGCGGAAATGCTTGCCGACGTGCTCCTCTGGTTGAACAGGCTGAGTGAAATGCTCTCCGACTCACTGGTCGCCGCACTAGTCGAGACGCTCTCGCTAGCGACTGCAGAAGTCGATTCACTCTCACTAGTTGCCGCCGATGTGCTTACGGATTCACTTGTCACAGCACTCGTTGATTCACTCGTGCTTGTCGATGTACTCTCGCTTGCAACCGTCGAGGTTGACTCACTCTCACTTACAGCGGTTGATTCGCTTGTGCTCGTCGATGCGCTTGCAACTGTGGAGGTTGATTCACTCTCACTTGTCGCTGTCGATGTGCTCTCCGACTCACTCGCGACAGTTGAAGTACTCTCGCTGGCCACCGTTGATACAGATTCGCTTTCACTTGTGCTATTCGAAACACTCTCGCTTGCAACCGTTGAGGTGCTCCCACTTGTGGAAGTTGATTCACTCTCACTTGTCGAGGTGCTCTCACTGGCAACGGTGGACGTACTCTCAGACTCGCTGGTTGCCGTCGATGTTGAGGTGCTCTCGCTGGCAACGGTCGAGGTTGACTCGCTCTCACTAACAACCGTGGAAGTGGACTCACTCTCGCTTACTGCGGTCGATTCGCTTGTGCTTGTCGATGCGCTTGCAACTGTTGAAGTGGATTCGCTCTCGCTTGTGCTATTCGAGACACTCTCGCTGGCGATCGTTGATGTACTCTCGGATTCGCTCGTTGAAGTGCTTTCACTTACAACCGTAGAAGTCGATTCACTTACGCTTGTTGATCCAGACTCACTAGCAACAGTCGAGGTAGATGTACTCTCACTCGTCGATGCCACCAAGGACGCGCTGGCTACCGCGGAAATGCTTGCCGACGTGCTCCTCTGGTTGAACAGGCTGAGTGAAATGCTCTCCGACTCACTGGTCGCCGCACTAGTCGAGACGCTCTCGCTAGCGACTGCAGAAGTCGATTCACTCTCACTAGTTGCCGCCGATGTGCTTACGGATTCACTTGTCACAGCACTCGTTGATTCACTCGTGCTTGTCGATGTACTCTCGCTAGCAACTGTTGATGTTGATTCGCTTTCGCTTGCGACTGTCGATGTGCTCTCCGACTCACTCGCAACGGTTGAAGTACTCTCGCTGGCAACCGTTGATACGGATTCGCTTTCGCTTGTGCTATTCGAGACACTCTCGCTGGCGATCGTTGATGTACTCTCACTCGTCGATGCAACCAAGGACGCGCTGGCGACCGCGGAAATGCTTGCCGACGTGCTCCTCTGGTTGAACAGGCTGAGTGAAATGCTCTCCGACTCACTGGTCGCCGCACTAGTCGAGACGCTCTCGCTAGCGACTGCAGAAGTCGATTCACTCTCACTAGTTGCCGCCGATGTGCTTACGGATTCACTTGTCACAGCACTCGTTGATTCACTCGTGCTTGCAGAGGTCGATGCACTTTCGCTTGCGGACGTGCTACCCGATTCACTTGCACTCGTGCTCGCTGAAGTCGATACACTCTCGCTCGCGGACGTGCTGCCGGATTCACTCGCACTGGTGCTTGCTGAAGTAGACGCACTTTCAGTCGATGAAGTACTGCTCGCTGAAGTCGATGCACTCTCGCTCGCCGATGTGCTTCCGGATTCGCTTGCGCTCGTGCTCGCGGAGGTTGAAGCGCTCTCGCTTGAAGACGTGCTTCCAGACTCGCTCGCGCTTGTGCTTGCTGATGTAGACGCGCTTGTGCTTGCTGATGTAGACGCACTTTCGCTCGCGGAAGTACTGCTCGACTCGCTGGCGGACGTTGATGCACTCTCACTTGCGGACATGCTTCCTGACTCGCTTGCACTCGTGCTTGCGGACGTTGACGCACTTTCACTTGCAGAGGTGCTGCCTGACTCGCTCGCACTTGTGCTGGCGGAGGTCGATGCACTCTCACTTGCGGATGTGCTTCCTGACTCACTCGCACTCGTGCTTGCGGAGGTCGACGCACTTTCACTCGCGGACGTGCTGCCAGATTCACTTGCACTCGCAACTGTCGATGTTGAAGCACTTCTGCTCGTTGATGCGCTTGATACTGCAGAGGCCGATGTGCTCCGACTCACGGACACCGATTCACTCCTGCTTCCACTGTAGCTTCCGGATGTCGATGCGCTCTCGCTAGCTGAACCGCTTGCAGAACCGCTTGCGCTCTGACTTGCAGATCCACTTATCGAACGACTTTCCGAACGGCTTCCGCTGATGCTGCTGGATGCCGACGCACTGTAACTTGCGGAGCCACTTGCACTGTTTGACCTGGAGGTACTTGCAGTCGTTGATGCGCTTGCACTAGACGACGCGCTCTGGCTTGCTGATGCGCTTGCGGAACCACTTGCAGAGCTACCTGCACTCTGACTCGCCGATCCGCTTACCGAACGGCTTCCACTCTGGCTGGAAGACATACTTGCGCTCGAAGATGCACTCTGGCTCGACGACGCACTTGCAGAGCCGCTCGCAGACTGGCTTCCGGACGCACTTACACTCGTCGATGCGTTACGGCTTCCACTGATGCTGCTGGATGTTGATGCACTGTAGCTCGCGGATCCACTTGCACTGTTCGATCTGGAGGTGCTTGCAATCGTTGATGTGCTTACTGACGCAGAAGTCGATACACTCTGGCTTACTGACGCAGATTCACTCCTGCTTCCGCTGTAGCTTCCGGATGTCGACGCACTCTGGCTCGACGACGCACTTGCAGAGCCGCTCGCAGACTGACTTCCGGACGCACTTACACTCGTCGATGCGTTACGGCTTCCGCTGATGCTGCTGGATGCCGACGCACTGTAGCTCGCGGATCCACTTGCACTGTTCGATCTGGAGGTGCTTGCAATCGTTGATGTGCTTACTGACGCAGAAGTCGATACACTCTGGCTTACTGACGCAGATTCACTCCTGCTTCCGCTGTAGCTTCCGGATGTCGATGCACTCTGGCTCGACGACGCACTTGCAGAGCCGCTCGCACTGTTCGATCTGGAGGTGCTTGCAATCGTTGATGCGCTTGCACTAGACGATGCGCTCTGGCTTGACGACGCACTGACGGAGCGGCTCGCGCTCGTCGATGCACTGCGGCTCATGGATGCACTGGCTGACTGGCTCGCACTCCCCGACGCGCTCCCGCTGGCACTCTGGCTTGACGACGCGCTGAGCGACCTGGATGTGCTTTCACTGGCCACGACAGACGCGCTGGCCGATTCACTGCGGATTTCACTTCCTCTGGCGCTGGCCGACTGCTGTTCACTCTGGCTCTCACTCGTGCTCTGCTGATCCGATGCGTTGAGCGAGGCGCTCTCGCTGGTCGAGAGGCTCGTGCTCTCCGATGCCGCCGCCTCGGACTGAGCGTCCGTCAGCGTATTCACCGCAACGGCATTGACTCTCACCTTAAGCGCGCTGGACAGCGAGGACGAGTCCGTGCTCGTGCTGTCGTCCGAAGATGATTCGCTGTCCGAACCATTCAGGTTGGCCGTGGACGATTCACTGTCCGATGCGGTCGCCGTCAATGTATTCGTATTTTCAGAAGAAGCTTCACTCTCTGATGCGTTCATATTTTCTGAAGAAGCGTCGCTCTCGGCCGCGGTGGAGCCGTTCGAACCGTCCCCACTTCCTTCGGAATTTGCGGCATCAAAAAGAGAGCCTCCGCTCGTAAGCGCGCTGTCCGATGCTTCGTCGGCGGCTTTCGCTTCCGATTCAGAGACACTTTCAGATTCAGATACACTTGTACTCAGACTCTCCGACGTGCTTTCCGACAGGCTCTGGCTCGCGGACGTGCTTTCCGACGCCGCCGCTTCAGAGGTACTCCCCGTGGAGGCAGACAAAGACTCCTCCCTGGACTCCGACGCCTTGTTCTCCTCCAGGATGCTCTCACTCAGCTCGTTGTCGCTGAGGCTCTGCTGCTGCACGGTTGCACCATAAACAACGTTGCCGTGAGCGAACAGGGTTGTCCCGCCGAGGACTGCCCCAGCGGCCACCGCACTCTTCAGCAGCGCTTCTTTGCGAGAACGCGCGTTTTTCTTCTTATTCTTGTTGTTCTTGTCTTCGTTCTTTCCTCTTTTTTTCATAATTACACCCCGATTTCGCCGGCCAGACGATCGCAAGTGTCTCCGTCTATATCAGCGAAACACTATTTTCAGCGAGGCAAAAAGAGATTCCTTCGCCCGCGCACGTACAAAATGGGAGACCCTACTTCCCATTTTTATATTCTTGCCCACATTATACAACTTGCAACATGTTGTTTATGTGATATTCAACAAGTTTTCTCCATTTCTTAGGAATATTTCAGAAATGCGATCACATTCTCATTTTTGATTATTTTCCGTATTCATCTTCGACTAGTTTAATAAATTATGTTTTCGGTTAATTCTCTAAACTATTCTTTACAATCCAGGCAAAAAAAGGACCGGGCAGTGGGATCACCCCTTCTGCCGCAGTCCAGTAATTACTTGCCGCTTGTGTCTTTTGTCATATCACCAAGTGACTACTCGGCCTCCTCGATCGCTCCGACCGGGCATCCGGCCATAGCCTCAGCCGCGCTGTCCAGCTCGCTTTCAGGAACTTCGCCCTCGATCGCCTGGGCCTTGCCGTCGTCGTTCATCTCGAACACTGCCGGGCAGGTGCCGTTGCAGAGTCCGCATCCGATGCAAGAATCATTAACATGGTATTTCATTGTAATTCCTCCATTTCCTCTATTCCGTTATATTTAGTCTATCAGTCAAGCTGCAGCAGCAGGGCCATCTTGAACTTGTGGTCCGCCGTCACAGAATGTCTGCCGAGTTTGTCGAACTTGAAGTTTTCTCCGGCCTTGATCCGGTAGTCTTTGCCCTCGTAGCCGATCACTGCCTCGCCGTCCAGCGCCGTAATCAGCGCCTCCCCCGGTGCAGCGTGCTCGTCCAGGCCGGTGCCCGCGTCGAAGCTCATGATCACGAGTTTCAGCTTAGGGTCGTTGATCAGGTCCATGTTGACGATCTTTCCCTCCTGGTACGGAAGGAGGTCCTTCAGTGCGAAAACCTCTGATGATTTTAAAACCTTATTCATATTAGAATCCTCCTGTAATGCTATTTCTGTATATACACTGTCTTTCTCCGCGCGGATGCCGATCGGCGATCCGGTCGGTGTGACAAAGATGTCGCCTCTGCTCATCGGCTTCTCCAACTCGCCGCCGTCCGTTGCCGTCATCTTTCCCTCTGCTGCGATCCACAGCTTAGGATACCGGTAAATCTCGGCGCTGATGTCGGTTCCCTCCGCCAGCGCGAAATGGGAGATGGTATAGCCGTTCGTCTTGCTCACCGTGTTGGAAATCGTGCACCCCGGCACCGGGGAATTATCCGCGGCGATCGAGAAGACCCTGCCTGCCTGTTCCTTCATGTCATTCACTTCCTTTCGCTTACATGTTAAAATTAACATAGCTTCGAGAATGATTACGTGGTTATGACCACATTTTACAAAATATCTGCGCGGACCCGGATCCGCACGGCAAGCACGACAACCGGAGGAGACATGATTAACGAAGACTTCTTATTGAGCACAGCACTGTTTCAGGAGATGACAAAGGAAGACCTGCCCATGGCACTAAACTGCCTGCATTACTACCAGAGGAGCTACGACAAGCACGAGACGGTGCTCGCGGCCGGGCAGGACATCCGCTTCATGGGACTCGTCTGCAAAGGCAGCGTGACCGTCGAACGAAACGACCGCTGGGGAAACCGCATGATCCTGACGCAGGCGCAGACCGGCGGATTCTTCGGGGAGATGTACGCGATGACGCCTGGCATCATCCTGCCGGTCGACGTCGTCGCCGCGGAGAACTGCACGGTCGCATTCTTCGAGGTCAGCCGGCTCATGCACCATCAGTGCAGCTACCCGGAGGTCGTCGGCGCCCTGACCCGGAACCTGCTGAAGATCGCCATCCGGAAGAACCTCCAGCTCTCCAACCGCAGCTTCCACACCGCCCCGCGCTCGATCCGGGAGCGCGTCCTGGCCTACCTGAACACGATGTCCCTGCAGAACCGCTCCCTGAACTTCGACATCCCGTTCGACCGCCAGCAGCTCGCCGACTACCTGAACGTCGAGCGCACCGCCCTCTCTAAGGAGCTGAAGAAGATGCAGAACGACGGCCTGATCGACTGCTGGAAGAACCACTTCCGCCTGCTGGTTCCGCAGGAGGACGACGGCACGGTGCCGGATCCGGACGCGGAATAACCGCGCAGCGCCGAATCCAGGCGCGAAATGACGGCACGGCGCCCGGATCCAGACGTGGAAGCGGCGCGGCGGCGGTTCCAAACGCGAAATAGCGGCGCGGCTGTGAAGTGACCTTAGAAGTGACCTAAAAAGGGACATGAAGGGGGACGCGTGTATACAGCATCCACCATTTTCCGGCATTTTCGATAGCACAATTGCTATTCCAGCGCCCGGATCACTCGGTTCGACGGGGGTACGGTACGCCGCAGTTGGGAATTTCGCCCATTCTCGGGCCATTTCCAAACGCTTCAAAAAAAGTTAGGGAAAACGGCGCCGAAAATCCGATATTCCCAAATTCCGGAGATGCCGGCGGGCGCCTCCGTCGCTGCGGGAAGAGCACGATCATCAATTTGGTCAGTGCGCCCGCCGCAATTGACTGCACCGCCGCAGTCATTCTCGACGAAATGTACAGTCCGCCGCACAACATGGTCGTACTGTCGTCCATTTTCCAGCGGCGGCGGCAGTGCTCCCATCGGCCATCGGTGAACGTCGCCCCGTATATACCCCCATAGGGTATAGGTATCCGCTCACTCGCTGCAGGCGTTTTGGGAATTTGAGCCCTATAGGCGTCATTTTCCCACATTTCCGAGGGTGAGTGGGAAAATGGAGGTCAAACGGTGGTTTTTCCCAAAATTTCAGGCCGACCTGCCGTCGTGTCATTTCGCTGCCGCCGCCCCAGTTTTGTCAGCCTCAACATTCTAAAGATCGCGGAACGCAAAAATGCACGCACATCAGAATGCAATGCGCGTGCATTTTTCTATTATTATTTTCTTCTTATTCTTCCCAGAAAAGATCATCCAGCGTCTTGTCCAGCGCCTTGCAGATCGCGATGCACAGCCGGATCGTCGGGTTGTAGTCACCCTTCTCGATCGAGCTGATCGTCTGGCGGGAAACGTCGCACAACTTCGCGAGCTGTGCCTGCGAGAGATCCTTGGCCGCCCGCGCAGACTTCATTTTCAGATTTTTCATTATTCATCATCCTCCCGCAAAGACAATAATATGCGGATCAGTATTGCTGCGAAGATTGCCATGCAGCAAATACCAGCGATGAGCGGCATCCCGTCGAGCACATCCATTAGCTTCTGACCGGAGTGCATCCAGTTTTTCAGATTCACTATTCCGATTGGAAGTAGAAGCACACCCGCGACACCTAATATAATTACGACAAGCACATATCGTACGCCTCCGCCATTGTACCCGATAAACGCACCGTTCCAGATATCATAAACGGCAATCAAAGTTGCGCCTGTAAGAAAAACTATGGACATCCACATTTCTGTCGTAAACAGAACTGAACCGTTATCGGCGATCAGTGTACTCACACCCCAGTTGAGTGCCAGCATTGCGATCGCTCCGATCCTGTAGCCTTTCAGCAGGACCAATTTTTGTTTTTCGTCGTACTTCGGTCCCCGTCTAAAAGAATGATTTACTCCATCGAAAAAAAATATAAATGCTCACAGGACGGTTATTGTTAATGCATTGATCCATTTCATGATTTACCCTTCCTTCCCAGATCTTTATTCCTCTTCATCCTTCTGCAAAGGTACCAGCTTGCGGGCGAAAAACGCCGCCGCAATTCCGAGGAAGAACACGCCCAGGCCGATCTGCGATCCGTCCGTCATGCTGAACAGCCGCTGTCCGGAGCTCTGCCATTCCATCACCTTCATCACGCCGACCCAGAGATTCAGCAGCCCGATCCCTCCGAGCAGCGCGATGTACCCGTTCACCTTCGAATTATACCCGACGTACGCGTCGTGCCAGATGTTGTAAATCGTGATGACGAGCCCGTCCAGGACGATGATGGCGAACATCCACATACTCGCCGTGAACAGCACCGGCCCGTGGAACTCGAGCAGCATGATCACCACAGCCATCGCCGCAGTCGACACGATCGACCCGAGCTTGACCGCCTCCAGCTGAACCAGCCTCTGCCTCTCGTCATACTTCTGCTTCCTCACACCCCTGTTAGCTCTCACCATCAGAAGGATGAACACGATCAGGAAAACTCCAATGACCGCAACACTAAACCAACCTCCGCTCATAACGATCTCCTTTCCCGGCCGCGCACTCCGGCAGTTCCTCGCCCTCCGCGGCCAATCACAGTAACTCTGAATCTCAGCTTCAACGTTCCTTCTCTGTACCCTTAAAGTACACCCATAGTAGAATTATGTCAAGTATATTTTACATATTAGATTTTATATACGACAAAATTCACATTCCCAAGTCTCTCAGCCTGCACTGCCGCCGGGCGTGAACAGCGCCCATACCGGCCCCTGTGCTCGCGATCTGGAACACTGCCGCAGAATCCCCTTCCGAAGCGCCCATACCGGCAGCTCAAATCGTCCGCGCTCGCGTCCGAACTGCCCACGCTCACTATTTGAAGTACCCGCGCTCGCGGTCCGAATCGATGCCGCCGGGCGACCTAAGTTAGACCCGCCTCACCCCTTATTCCGTGATAAAGTTATGATAAACGACCGAATTGATTCAGACACGCAAACCGGGCCCGACCGGAAGTAACATCCCTCCGGCGCCGCGCCCGCACATCCGAATTCCATTTATTACATTACGGATCACCGTTTTTCCCGCGAAGTGAATCATACGTACTGAAAATAACGAAAATACTGTGTGACAGCGGAATTTGCTATTCCCAGATTTCCGTGAAGAAAATAATTAGAAGAGAGGCTATCGGCAATGGATGCAATGGATATAGAGAAAACGACGCAGTCACAGACGGAGGCGGATCCGGGTTCGCCGTCCGGGACAGATGCAAAAACAGAAACAGAAAAAGCCGCCGGCAAACACACACGCGCCGGCCGGACGAACGCCCCGCGCCGCGGGCGCTGGTCCGCCGCGCTCGTATTCATCGTGCTGTTCGGCGTGGTCAGCCTGTTTTCCGACATGACGCACGAGGGCGCGGACAGCATCCGCGGCGCGTATTTGCTCGCGCTTGGCGCGTCGGCGGGGACGATCGGATTCATCTCCGGCCTCGGCGAGATGATCGGCTACTCGCTCCGGTACGTGTTCGGAAAGCTGTCCGACCGCACCGGAAAGTACTGGCTCATGACCATCGTCGGCTACGTCATGGACGTGGTCTGCGTCCCTGCCCTCGCCCTGGTCGGCGAGCACGGGTGGGTCGCGGCGTGCTTTCTGCTCGTCGTCCAGCGGATGGGCAAGGCCGTCAAAAAGCCTTCAAAAGACACGATCATGTCGTTCGCAGCGACGCAGGAGGGCGTCGGAAAGAGTTTTGGCATCCAGGAGGTATTGGACCAGATCGGCGCGTTCCTGGGCCCGGTCTTCCTCTACCTGATCCTCCTCTTCAAATCCAGCGGCACCACGTTCGAGCGGTACCGCCTCTGCTTTGCCATGCTGGCAATTCCGGGAGCGCTGACGCTCCTGTTCCTCGTCTTCACGCGCTGGAAATTCCCGAACCCGAGCGAGTTCGAGCCCGAGCCGGAGCACGAGCCGCCGTTCGTCATGAAGAAGAGTTTCCGCATCTACATCATCGGCATCAGCTGCTTCGCGTTCGGCTTCATCGACTACTCGCTGATCGCGATGCACGTGTCGCGTGTATACATCGCCGTCGGAGGATCGCTGATGACGCAGGAAAACCTGCCGCTCCTCTACGCGTTCGCGATGCTGGTCGATGCGGTTGCGGCGCTGATCTTCGGCGTCTGGTACGACCGAAAAGGCGTGCGAGTCCTGATCGTCTCGACCCTGCTCAGCGCGCCGTTCTCCGTCCTCGTGTTCGGCATGCACACGATGCCGGCCCTGTTCCTCGGCGTCGCGCTCTGGGGGATCGGCATGGGCGCGCAGGAATCGATCATGAAGTCCGTCATCGCCGTGATCGTCCCTAAGTCCACCCGCGCGACCGGGTACGGCATCTTTGAGTGCGCATACGGCATCTTCTGGTTCCTCGGAAGCTGGCTCATGGGCGTCTTATACGACATCAGCCAGCCGGCAATGATCGGTCTCTCCGTCATCGCGCAGCTGGCTGCAATTCCGTTTTATTTATCTGTCAGTAAGTCTAAGAATCAGTAAACACGCTCCTCCGCCGAGCACCCGCCGCTCTGAAGCCGCAGTTTCCGCGGCCGCGGCCCGGTGCTTCTCAGCAGGCAGGGCTGGTTTTCGGCCTTGTATGCTTTGTCACGGCAAAGTTCACCCGTACTAGCGGGCCATCTCTCCGCCGACGATGTTCAGTGCCGGATACTGGGCCTTCAGATCGTCGACCGCCTTCTGGATGCCGCTTCCGCCGGACGTCGCGAACAGGTGGATCTCCTTGCCGGACAGGTCATTCGCCTCGATGAAGGAATTGATCATGTGCGGCGCCGTGTACCACCAGATCGGGAAGCCGAGGTAGACCACGCTGTACGCGCTCAGGTCCGTGTGCTTCTCCGCGAGCTCCGGGCGGCTCGCTGGGTCGTTCATCTCGACGGTGCTTCTCGCCTTCTTGTCGAGCCAGTTCAGGTCCGCGCTCGTGTATTTCACTGCCGGTGCGATCTCGTGCGTGTCTGCGCCGAGTTTCTTTGCCAGCTTGTCTGCTTTCTTGGCGGTCGTGCCGCTCGCGCTGAAATATGCGACTAATGTGTTGCTCATTGTTCTCCTCCTTTTTTTCTTCTTACTGTTTATCCGGGTCCCAGTCCTCCGGCGGCTTGGTCGGGCCGTAGCCCGGGATCTGGTCGAGCCCGAGCCCGCTTACCGGGTCCGGATCGTAGACGGCCGCCTCCGTGCCCGCCTCGATCGCCGTGCGGTAGTACCAGTCCTTGTAGTCGAGCTCGCGCATGTAGTACTGCAGCTGCTCGATCTGGTCCAGGACGAACTGCCGCTGGTCGCAGATCATCTCGTAGCGCTCCTCCAGCGACTCGTCGCCGACCTTGCAGAGCTCCGCGTATTCCTTGATCTTGCGGAGAGGCATTCCGGTATTCTTCAGGCAGTTCAGCAGTCTGAGCCACGGAAAATCTTTGTCCTCAAAAGCTCTGATCCCGTTCACACGGTTGACATCGGGCAGCAGGCCCTCCTTGTCGTAGTAACGCAGGGTGGACGGCGCAACATTCATCATGCGCGCGACCTCCGATATGCTGTACGTCTTCTTCTCCTGGTTGTTGTTTTCTGTATTCGACATTTCGGCACCTCCATGACGCCTCCGGTAAACGATAGTCTGCCCCTGCAGACACCTCCACTCTAACACTTAAAGTACACTTTAAGTCAAGCGGAAAACAGGAAATTTTACCCAACCTTCTCATCCATTTTCACAGCAGCCGCATCGCCAGAAGCAGTACAATCAGCAGCAATAACAGCGTCAGGAAAAGACAACAGTAACAGCATCAGAAAACGCAGCAGAATCAAGCAAAAGCAACAAAAAACCGCCCGTCCGCAGCCCGCCCGGATGGACGGATCGCCGAACAGGCGGCTGCCGTTTTATTCCTCGTTTCCTCCGAAAATAAAGCCGGTCATCGCGAGCGCACCCATCGTGCAGGTGTCGTTGAACGCCTCCGCGCGGTCGCCATCCGCGGCTCCCATGATGTAGAGCAGCGGCAGGAAGTGGTCCGGCGTCGGCACGGCGTACCTCGCGTTCGGATGGCTGCGGAAGTTCGCGACCTTCTCCGCATCCCCCTCCAGGACCGCGTCACGGATGTAGTCGTTGAAACTCTCCGTCTCGACCGTCCCGTTCGGATTCTCCCACTGCACGCGCATCAGGTTGTGGACGACGTTCCCGCTGCCGAGGATCAGGACCCCCTCATCACGCAGCGCCGTCAGCTCACGCCCGAGCTCATAGCTCTCCTGCGGCGAAAGCCCGCGGCTCACGGACAGCTGCACGACCGGGATGTCCGCCTCCGGGAACATGTGGACGAGCACGGTCCATGTGCCGTGGTCGATGCCCCACTCGTCGTTGACCGAAACCCTGCTTCCCAGCAGCTCCTCGACCCTGTGCGTCAGCGAAGCGTCACCCTTCACCGAATACTTCACCTGGTAAAGCTCCTGCGGGAACCCGTACATGTCGTAAACCTGCTTCGGCTCCGGCGCGCTCTGCACGAACGTCCCCGGCACGAACCAGTGCGCCGACACCGCCAAAATCGCCTTCGGCCTCCCAAAATCCCTCGCGATCCGCTCGCCGACCGCGTGTATCGTTCTCGTAATTTCCGTATCCTCCAGCGCCATCATCGGGCTCCCGTGTCCTACGAACACGACCGGCATTCTCTTCGTCATGGTTGTTCCTCCCTGTCCCGGATCCCCCTTTCGGATCCGTATGTACTTTCTTATGCTCTATTTATGCCACCAATCCGAAGTTGTAAACACTTTTATTTCAAGTTTGTTGTGACAAAGACCACATGCCTCTTCACACAGCCGCAACCCGCGTTCGCCGTATCTGATGCATTCGATGCTGACCCGGGGTTCCCGCATTCGCCGCGCTCTCGGACAAAGTCAACACGCCCCTTCACACCACCGCAATTAGCTGCGCCACTCTACACGTCAAAATTCATATGGATCTGCCCGGCATCCTGGCTGCTGTCCAGGTCCTCCTGCCTCCGGCGCAAAAACTCTTCCGCAGAGTCCCTGTCCCTGACCCACGCGGACACCTCGCCCGCGCCGATCATCACCGGCATCCGGTCGTGCACCGGCGCCATCGACCGGTTCGCCTCCGTCGTCAAGATCACATAGCGGTTCCCGTCAGGCTCCGGCCTGTAAATCCCCGCAAGCAGCACGAGCGGCCGCCCCGGCGCCCGGAACCGAAACCGCGCCTTGTACCGATCCCACTCGTAAAACCCGCTTGCCGGGATCACGCAGCGCCGGTTCCTCAAGCTGCCGGAAAACGACCGCTTCTCTGCCGCCGTCTCCGCCCTCGCGTTGATCAGCAGCCCGCTCCCGCCCGGCGCGGAAAATCCCCATCGCATCCCCGCGGCCGCAAGACCGCCCGGAGCATTGCCCTGATAAGCACCGACCTGGGCCGTGCCGCCCGCCGGATCCCCGAGCCCCGTAAAGATCACCGGCGACACGTTCGACGGGAAGACGTCGCGGGCTCCGGAGTTCTCAACACCAAAAGGCCGCGGCGCGCCGAGCTGCTCAAGCAGCTCGTTCAGCCGGTCGTAATAATCATTTTCGATGTAGAACCTTCCGCACATTTTCTAATCCTCCTGCCGGCGGAAGCACCCTTCCATGTGGGAATAAATCACGCCGACCGCCTGCAGGTACGCATAGATCGTGGTCGAGCCGACGAACTTCATGCCGCGCTTCTTCAGGTCCTTGGAGAGCGCGTCAGACAGCGGGGAAGTCGTTTTCCCGAATTCACGGATGACTTTGCCGTCACTCCAGCCCCAGAGGTATGCATCGAAGCTTCCGAACTCGCTCCTGATTTCCTCGAACACCTTCGCGTTCGTGATCGCCGCGTTGATCTTATTCGCATTCCGGATGATTCCAGGGTTGTTCATGAGCTGCTCCCGTTTCTCGTCGCCGTAGGCCGCAATCTTCTCCCAGTCGAATCCGTCGAACGCCTCGCGGAATGCGTCGCGCTTGTTCAGTATGCACTCCCACGAAAGCCCCGCCTGGAACGTCTCCAGCAGCAGCATCTCGAAGAGCTTGTGATCGCCGTGCTCGGGCACGCCCCACTCCTCGTCGTGGTAGCGGATATATCGTTCATTCTTAGGATTGGCCCAAAAACAGCGCGTCTTGCCGTCCGGCCACTGCAGTTGTTCTGTCATTCTGACCTCCTGTGCATTCATCAGCTGCGGCATCGGCGTGCTGCCGTACCGATGCGGATGTTTACCTTTGCCCGGGGACTTCTCGCCCGAGCTGCGTTTACTTCCTCCATTATACCTTGCGGCGGGAGAATGATAAACGGGAGAGGAGCCTACTTATTTCAACATGTTTCTACGTGCGCGCAGGAATGAATAAAAAAAGGACGCCGCACTCCCACCCCGGGATCTGCGGCGTCCTGCCATTACGAGTATGAATTTATTCCGCTTTTCCGCGGCCTTCCGACTACTCCTCGGAGTTGTCACTCGTGTCATCCGCGTAGACTTCCTTGGCCATGTTGAAGGCAGCCCATGCGTTCGGCCAGCCGGCGTAGAAGGCGATGTGGGTCAGGATCTCGGCCATCTCGGTCTTGGTCACGCCGTTCTTGCGCGCCGTCGCCAGGTGATACTGCAGGGAGCTGTCCGTGATTCCTTTGCCGATCAGGGCGCTGATCGTGACGATGCTGCGGAGCTTGAGCGAGAGCTTGTCCTCCCTCGACCATACCTCTCCGAACAGAACGTCGTCGTTGAGTTCTGCAAATTTAGGCGCGAATTCGCCCAGTGCGTCATGTCCTGCTGTCTGTTTAACCATCTCGTGATCTCCTTTCCCTTCTCCGCATCCTCAATCGATGCTCTATAAACAGATCTATGATAAACCTTAAACCATACTTTAAGTCAAGCCATCAGGACAAAAAGAAAACTGCCCCGGAGCTTTTTTGTCCCCAACATCATAGAATTAACCGCCTCGATGTACTATAATATAGTCAAGTCATTCACATAAATCAAAATAAGCAGAAAAGGAGTGTTCAGATATGGAGAACTTAAATTATTTCGAACTGATCAAGGAGCGTGAGTCCTGCCGCGACTTCGCTGATGCAGAGGTCGAACCGCAAAAGATTCAGACCCTGATCAACAGCCTCCCGCTCTGCGACACGCTGGAGAACGGCATCGGCACACAGCTTGAGATCGTCGACGGCGAGACTGCCGCCAAGTTCGGTAAATCCGTCGGCTACAACGGCTTCATGATCGATGCGCCGCAGTACGCGCTGCTGTTCACGGAGGAGAAGGGTCATTACCTGGAGAACGCCGGATTCATCATGCAGGCGATCACGCTGAAGATGGTGAGCATGGACCTGGCTGCGTGCTGGCTCACGGTTAACGATGCTGCTGCGGCAAAGACCGCCTCGGGCGTCGACACAGACAAGACGCTGGCAGTCGTTGTCGGCTTCGGATACCGCAACAAGAAAAAGAAGGGCACCCGCCTGGACATCAAGAGCATGTCCGACGTCAAGATCAACAAGAACTCCGTCCGCACGGCGCCTAAGATCGCCCTGAGCGAGTTCGTCTTCCAGGAGACATTCGGAAACAACGCAGACACCGTCATCACACCGAAGTACCCGCAGCTCGAGGACGCCCTGCTCTGCATGAGCACCGCCCAGTCCTTCTTCAACCGCCAGCCGTACCGCGTAGTCCTGACGAACAGCGCCGTCTGTCTGGTCGGCCTCGACGACGACATGACCGAGGAAGAGGACACCCACCTGAACTACGGCATCGTCATGTTCAACTTCTACGCCGTTCACCAGAACACCAGGGGCGGCGGCGACAGCATGAAGCACTGGACCTTCGATGCTCCGGCGGAAGACCTCAAACTCCCGGCCAACACCCACTTCGTCGCGCAGTGCAAGCTGTAGCGCAGGTGCAGGTGCAGGCTGTAAGCTGATTCACAGCCGACGCGCGCCATTGCATGTAGGCCGATTCACCGCCGACACACGGCAGGACAGGAAACATTGAAATTCCAACGTTTCAAACATGCCGAAGCGACGTTGCATGCCGGACGATTCACAACCGACGCGCATCGCCGCAGAAAGCATTGAAATTCCAACGCTTGAAGGCATCGATATGCGGCAGCGGCCAAGAGATGAAAACCGCATAGAAATCGTATAACTGACATATTATAAAGAAACAGGGGCTGTGAAAAATGCTGGTTCATTTTTCGCGGCCCTGTTTCTATGCGATTTTTCACCCCCTCCGTTTCTTACGCTTATAGCCAGTCCCGTTTCATACGCTTTTCACAGCCCCTGTTTTCATACGGTTTTTCGCACCCTCTGTTTCCACCCGCTGGAATCATGACGGCAAGATGAGGATGGCGGGAGACGAATGTATACACCATACACCATTTTCTGACAGTGGGGATAGCACGATGCGATTCCGACACCCGGATCTCCCGGATCGGCGGGGGTATGGCGGCGCCGCAGTTTGGAATTTCGCCCATTCCCTGGTCAATTCCAAACGTCACAAAAAAAGTTGTGGAAAATAGCGCAAAAAATCCTTATTTCCAAAGTCCCTTTGATCAGGTCCCTGTCAAGTAGACACGGGAAAAGTGTAA
>CAIFEY010000024.1 GCA_903789635.1 uncultured Eubacteriaceae bacterium | reverse complement strand
GATCACGGGTGGTTAAAATCTTGCGAACAGGTGGACACTCCCTGAAGAATATACAATTGGGGGGCGATAATATAAAAACTTCAAAAAAACTTCTGTCAAATCGTCCTGAGGAGAATAATATGAATTATTGTACGCCGATCTATACATGAAATCACAGAAATCCCGCCCGTGTTCCACATCCCGATGGCTAGAGAGTGCATCTGCTATCGACGCCTGAACACAATTTTGATGAAATCCCAAGTTGTCGAAATCTATAGGCACAGCGTAAAGAAGTATAAATCGATTACAGCGATTTCTGACGTCGATACTCATTATCGTTAATCTAATTGTGCACAACTGTTCCGAAATCACCGATCTTCACAAAATAACATAATTAATTTTTTAACATTCTTGGAAACTGGGTTCTTCACAGTTTGACAAAATTCCGCCAGTCGCGGCGACATCATTTCTGCCATCAGTCCCCGTGTTCGAACAATCCGGTATCCCGGAGGACAGCGCGGCCGCGCTCATCACCGCCAGCCAGCGCGCCCATAACATCTGAATGGCGCGCCGAAACAATCGGAGGAATTGAACCAGAGCGTCAGCGAAGTTCAATTCCTTCCTTAGATATGATAAAATTATCTAAGAGCTTGATAGAAACGGGGTTAGGAACATGAAAAGATTACGACTCTTCTGGTCAATTGTAAAAAGAAGTCACGCGGAGAAGGTGACGCTGGGGTTCGCAGCAAGTTTCTTCATTGTGGCGCTGATCGTCATGCTTTGGGAGCCGGGCGTGTCTTCCTATGGAGATGCGCTGTGGTATACCTTCGTTTCCTGTACGACGATCGGCTACGGCGACCTGGTAGCACAGACAGCGGTCGGAAGGCTCCTGATCGTCTATATCACTCTGTACGAGATCGTCTGGATCGCAGTCCTGTCCGGCGTTATCGTCACCCACTACATGGAGGTCATTTCCAGAAGGGAACGGCTGACGGCGACCAGATTCATGGACAGGATGGAGCATCTGCCGGAGCTCAGTCAGGAGGAGCTGCAGGAACTTTCGGATAAGGTCAGGGAGTTTAAGGACAAATTATGAACAGAAAAGTAGGAATTACATTATTTGCCGTTCTGAGCTTTGTCATGGGTGCTGCGGCAGGAGCCGTCGTGTGGGCGGTTCTGAAGATCATAGATCTCGGCATTGTCCTGTTCTGGAGTGTGCTCCCTGAAGCCGTTGGCGCGGCGGACCAAGCCCTGGTGGGCACAGACGCATGCGGATCCCTGCTGTACGACGTGCTGCTCTGCGCCTTCGGCGGCCTGCTGATCGGCTTGTGGCAGAGAAAGCACGGTGTCCTGCCGGAATCACTGGAAGAAGTCATCGGCAAAGTAAAAAGGGACGGCGGATATGCTTACGATAAGATTCCGGTAATCCTCGTCTCGGCCCTGCTGCCGCTCTGCTTTGGAGGGGCGGTCGGTCCCGAGGCAGGCCTGACGGGCGCCATTGCCGGCATCTGCACACTCGTCGGGGACAAGCTGAAATACAAGGGCGACCGTGTAAAGGAGATGTCCAATGCCGGGATGGCTGCTGTTCTTGGCGCCGTGTTTGGTGCGCCTCTATTCGGCATCGTCGGCAATTTCGAGGAAAAAGACTGGAAAAGAGAAACAGCGGACCATCAGGGACGGTCGAATGGGAGTTCGGGCAGGGCTTTTGCCCCGAAAGAAGGCCGTGAAAGACTCGTTTCCAAGCCGGTGAGACTGTTTATCTATGTAATGGCGGTGGTCGGCGCGCTGCTCGTCATGAAGGGACTGACCACGCTCTGGGGCGGTTCGGAAGGGCTGCCGCATTTCGCAGGCGAGAGGAGCGGGAGCATGGGGGACCTGGCTTATCAGTGGGTCTGGATCGTTCCGCTGATGGCCGGCGGCATTCTCGCTGCGGTTACGTATGTCGTGATCAACAGGATTACCAATAGAATCGGCAGCGCCCTGGCGGAGCACCGCATTGTCAGCTGCGTGACTGCAGGCGTTCTCGTTGGAATTGCAGGACATTTCGTCGGGGCAGGCCGGTTTTCCGGAGAAGCGCAGCTCGGCGTCCTGATCAAAGATCCGACGGCGCTGACAGCCGGCGCACTGCTTGCCTTCTGCGTTGTCAAGCTGCTGATGGTCAATGTCTGCGTGAACTTTGGCTGGAAGGGCGGAACGATATTTCCGATGATCTTTTCTGCTTCCGCGCTGGGTTTCTCGATGGCAGCCTGTATCCAGGTCATAAGCGGGCAGAATCTGGAATTCGCCTTCGGTGCTGCGGTTGCAGCGGCATCGATGCTTGGCTTTCTGATGCGCAGGCCGGTAACCGTGGTGGCAGTTCTGCTGCTTTGCTTCCCATTAAGTTATATACCGGCACTCGCCGTATCGTCATTCGTTTCGGCGTTTCTCTGCAAATGTATCAGCAAATGTATTCAACGTTATAAACGTAATAGTAATAATAGAAGGAGTAACTCGTGATAAAGAGAAAAATCACCGTCATCGTTTCGACCATTGCCTGCGTAATCGCCTTTATCTGGGGACTGACAACCAAGTCCTCCGGGATCTCATTTCTCTGCATGGCAGTGCTTTCACTGGTAAATGGATTTATTCAGTTAAATGGTTATAGGGCAGACCGTGAGAAAGGCGACTTGCGAAGGGTGATTTTGCTCTTTTTCGTCACAGCAGTTGCGGTGGTCGTCGGATGTGTATCGTTGCTGGTCGATTAATGGAAGGTACTAAACTGCGGGCAGGCATCGGCAGGGTATGGCGCGCCGCCGTGTCTGTTTTTCCTGCTTTCACTGCGCTGCGGCACGGCCAATTTTACGAGAATATGTTTTGACATTTATATCGTACTGCGATACACTATATATATCGAAGTGCGATGCATCGCACTGGAATTGATGGAGGGTGCGCGTAATGGATCAGCATATTAAAAAGGTGTATGTGCCTATGACGGAAACGGCTTTCTTGATATTACTGTGTCTGAGGAAGCCGAATCACGGATATGGTGTTGTTCAGATGGTTGAGAAGATGACCGATGGCGCGGTAAGACTTGCGCCAGGCACGATGTACGGGAGTCTGGCGAAGATGGAGAAGGATAAGATCATCCGCTTTATTCGTGAAGAGGATAAACGGAAGATCTATCAGATCACGGACTTAGGAATGGAAGTGCTGGAGCTTGAACGGAACCGAATTGAGCGCTTGTATAAGATCGCGCAGGAGGAGATGCATCATGAAAGTTAAGAAGCAGTTCAGATATTTCACGATCTTTGAATATGAGAAGGAACAGGAATATTTAAGGAAAATGCACCGGTCGGGCTGGAAACTCGTTAAGGTATCGGGCTTCGGAATGTACCACTTTGAAGAATGCCCTCCTGAGGATGTGGTCTATCAGCTGGACTACAACCAGGATGGGCTTGCCCATAAGGATGAGTATGTGAAGATGTTCGAGGACTGCGGCTGGGAATACATCCAGGACTATGTCGGCTACAGCTATTTCCGGAAAGCGGTTTCCGATGATGGGACTGCCGAGGAGATCTTTTGTGATGATGAGTCCAGGCTGCAGATGATGCAGCGGGTATTGAAAGGAAGAATGGTGCCACTGCTGGTTCTGTTCTTTGCCCTGATGCTGCCGCTGTTTATCATGACTCTGTCCCGGCATGAATATATTCAAGCCGGATGTGCCGGCATCGTATTGCTCCTGTACGTTGTGATATTTATCGAATTCCTGGTGCAATACAGGAAGTATAAAAGCAATAGAATACAATAGAAATATGATTATATCATAATAGTAATGTTATAGTAATAGGATAGCAATCGGCTGCGTCGCACAGATCCGGTGAAAGGCAGCGGGGTGGACAGGGAAAACGAAGGAGACACGCAGGTCCTGTGAAGGGCAGCGGGAAGGACAGGAAATATGAAAGAGACACACAAGCATCGGAATTACGGGTTGTGCATCGGCATGTGCTTTGGTGCGGCGATCGACATCGCGTTCGAGCAGGACGGCGGTTGGTCTTCGATGGGGTTCGTAGGGATCGCGCTGGGACTGCTGGTCGGCATGGCGATCGGAATGGCCATGAATAATAAGGTGAACGAGCAGCTTCGCAGCCAGGGCTATCGGATTAAGGAGATTAGAGAGCCGTCCAGCGATGGTGGATATGAATTAATTATCGTCAACCATGCCGGCGAAGAGATGATCCGCACCGTGGAGGCCGGCGATATGGACGTGGAAGGGTTCAAGGTCGGTGACATGGTGTACATCGATGAGGACGGCGCTGTTGAGCAGGCATACGATGAAGACTGGGACGACGATGACGACGATGACGGCAATGACAATAAATAATAGGGGCAATTTGCATGTAAGGTGAAATCTTCATTGTTTCCATGGCTCAAGACGGCTATAATAATCGGGAATAATTCTGCAGCGTGCTGCCGCAGCTAGTTCGGGCAGGCACGCAGGACTTAACTTGAATTGTTCAGGAGGAAAATTGACCATGGTGAAATATCATTTTACAGAGATTGAAGGAATTCGGATTTTCTACCGGGAGGCAGGGGATAGTGATAAGCCGGTGATGCTGCTGTTTCACGGGTTTCCGTCGGCGAGCCACATGTTCCGTGACCTGATCCCGATGCTGGAGGACCGGTTCCACATCTATGCAGCAGATCTGCCGGGGTTCGGGCAGTCTGATATACCGTCCAGGGAGGACTTTGTCTACACATTCGACCACCTGGCAGAGGTGATGGACGCGTTCCGCGAGAAGATGGGGATTCGCTCGTTCTACATGTATGTGTTCGACTACGGCGCTCCGGTCGGATTCTGCATTGCCCTGAAGCACCCGCAGATGGTGCGGGGAATCATCAGCCAGAATGGAAATGTTTACCAGGAAGGGCTGGGAGAGAAGTGGAAGGCGCGGAAGGTTTACTGGGAGCATCCGACAAAAGAGCTCCGGGAGCAGTATAAGAGCGCGTTTGCTGCAGAGACGATCATCGGGCAGTACACTAACGGGACGGAGGAAGGCTTTGTCTCCCCGGACGGCTACTCCCTGGACATCCTGTACACCCAGAAGGAAGACTATGCGGAAGTGCAGTCGGACCTGATCTTCGACTACCAGAGCAACGTGCGCATGTACCCTGAGTTCCAGAAATATCTGCGGGAATACCAGCCGCCGCTGCTGGCAGTCTGGGGAAAGAACGACCCGTCCTTCATTCCGGAGGGGGCTCTGGCGTTTAAGAAGGACCTTCCGAACGCGGAGATTCACCTGGTAGACAGCGGGCACTTTGCGCTGGAATCGCGGTGCGGGGAGATTGCTGAGGCGATCCGGAAGTTCACCGAGTAACAGAGCAATAACATAACGGTATAATATTGAAAAAATAAATAAAAAGTCAATATATACGAGATAACTGAACAGGCAGCTATGCATGGGATTTCATGTATAGTTGCCTGTTTTTTTACAATTACATCTTTCCAACTTCCGCCCAAATATATTAAAATAATCTTTATCGGGTGTAATCGTGCGGCAATTTTTGGCGAATATTGTCGCGCATTAATGAAATATTGCTACTGTAATCCGAATATTTAATTTTTGGGAACAACATGAAAAAGATGAGAAAGAACAGAAGTCGCATCGTCGCCTTCATGATGACATTGATGGTGACGATGGTTATGATGCCGATGTCCTCCGTCGTCTGGGCGGCTCAGGGTAAGGCAGGGCAGGTCACGATCCTGTACACCAATGATGTGCATACGTACATCGACAACAGCAAGGGCAGCGGGAGCAACGCGGTGCGCTATTCCACGGTGGCCGGTTACAAGGATGAATTAAAGGCGGCGGGGAAAAACGTCCTGCTGGTAGATGCGGGGGATAACATCCAGGGCACCGCATACGGCGGAATGGACCTCGGCGAGTCGGTGATCGACATCATGAACACCGCCGGCTACACTGCTTCCGCGATCGGAAACCATGAATTCGATTACAGCATGTCCGGATTCCTGAACGCCAGGAACCATGCGAAATTTTCTTATCTTTCCAGCAACCTCTATAAGGTCAATTCTAAAGGCGGCAAAAAGCATCTCTGCAGAACCTATAAAGTGAAGAAGATTGGCGGCGTCAAGGTAGCCTTTGTCGGCATCACCACGCCGGAGTCCATCACCAAGTCTTCTCCGAAATATTTCCAGAATAAGAACGGAAAGTATATTTACGACATTGCGGGCAGAAAGAGTGCAAAAGAGCTCTATGCTGCGGTGCAGAAGACAGTCAACGCGGCGAATAAGAAGGCGGATGTCGTCATTGCACTCGGTCATCTGGGCGTGAACGCTGGTTCCAAGCCGTGGCGCTCGACCGACGTGATTGCCCATACGACGGGCATCGATGCCTTCATCGACGGCCATTCCCATACCACGATGCCGGGCACCTACTATAAGAACAAGCGCGGGAAAAAGGTTCTGCTGACGCAGACCGGATACTCTCTGAACGCTCTCGGCGAGATGACCGTTACGAAGAAAAGCAGTGGAAAGTACAGCATCTCTTCCAAGCTGCTGACGGCAGATGACCTCGGCAGTGTTGCGCCGAACGCGGCCGTGAAGGCCAAGGAGGATGCGCTGATCGCCAAGGTCGACAGCGAACTCGGTGAGAAGGTCGGGACGTCCAAGATCAATTTTGTCGCGCTGGAGAAGGATAAGCAGTGGGCGGTAAGGACCAGAGAGACCAACCTCGGCGATTTCTGTGCGGATGCCTACTACTGGTACGCCAACGAGAAGGCGAGTCTGGACTGTGACCTGGCCATCATGAACGGCGGCGGAATCCGTACGGACGTTCCGGCCGGGACAGACTGGACCTACAAGACCTGCAAGTCGATCAATCCGTTCGGCAACGTCCTCTGCGTGGCCGAGGTCTCCGGGCAGGACATTCTGGATGCGCTGGAATTCGGTGCGCGCCTGACGCCGGACGCTTCGACGGGCGGTTTCATGCACGTTGCGGGAATCACGTTCAAGATCGACACGTCCGTGCCGAACACCGTCCACGAGGAGAATAAGCAGTGGGTATCCGGGCCGGACGCATACCGCGTCTATGACGTCAAAGTCTACGATAAGAAGACCGGGAAGTACCAGCCGCTCGATACGGCAAAGACCTACCGGGTCTGCGGCACGAACTATACCCTGATGAACAGCGGTGACGGCTTCAACATGTTCAGCGACAGCAAGCTGGTACTGGACGGCGTCGCCCAGGATTACCTGGCGCTGGCGGAGTACGCCCAGAATTTCAAGGATACTGACGGTGACGGATACGCAAATATCGCTTCCTCCAGCAGCCCGCTGGCCTCCTACGCCGGATATACCATCAACTATGAGAACGAGAGCGGCGCGGGCCGCATCTCTGCCGCTGCCGGTAAGGCACAGTAAATCCGATGATGCAGAGCTCTGAGGGGGAACTAAGTCTGGAACACAGTCGATCGACAGCGGCCGCCTCAGAGCTTTCATCGCAGAAATAGAAGCAGAAATAAAAGCAGAAAAAATAAAGGATACTTATGCTGAAAAAAATCAACGCCATCGCCGCGCTGGCAATACTGGTCTGCGTGCTGATTCACGCCACTATGGCAACCTATTCCATGCTTACCAACTGGTATAACTACGTCCTCATGAAGACGACCAGCCAGATTACGCTCTACGCGTTCCTGGTGCACGCCCTGTGCGGCATAATCACCCTGCTGCGTTCCGGGGGACACGGCCTGGTTCCGTACCCGGGAATGAACAGGAAGACCCTGCTTCAGCGCATAGCAGCAGTGCTGATGCTGGTTCTGATCTACCCGCACACCATCACGTTTTCCTTCATGGCGACGGAGCAGATCCCATCTCCCGGGATGCGGCTCCTGCTGGTCGTGATCAGCCTGGTCTGGTTTGCGTCCATGTTCACTCACGTCTCCGTGTCCTTCAGCAAGGCGTTCGTCACTCTGGGACTCGTATCTGAGGAACGGACGGTGGAGCGCCTGGACCGTGCGGCTGCGATCGTATGCGCATGCGGAATGGCGGTCTGCTCTGCAGCCCTCATCCGCTTTTTTGTCATGTTATAGAGTTTTGAGATGCATACCGTCGGATTCTCTGCCTGATGTGAGGGGAGTCCGGCGGATTTGCTGCCTGAGTAGGAAGGACAGACTACATTTATGAAAACAGTCTTGATTATAGGATCCGGAATAGCGGGGCTGACCTGCGCAATCCGGTCGGCCGAGAGCGGCAGCCGGGTGATCCTGGCAGCGCCGTACATTTCCGAGCGCGCTCAGTCGGTCATGGCGGCCGGAGGCATCAATGCCGCCCTGAAACACGTAGATAAGGATGACAGCACCGCCCTGCACATAGAGGATACCTGGCGGGGCGGGGCGGAACTGGAGCCAATGGAGAATGTCCGTGCGCTCTGTGAGAATGCCCCGCAGATGGTGCACTGGCTGGAGAGCCTGGGCGTCGTCTTCTCCAGGAACAGTGAGGGCAAGATCGACCAGCGCGCGTTCGGCGGCCAGTCCCGAAAGCGGACCTGCTACGCGGGCACGGCTGCGGGCAGGCAGATCGTCTCCGCCCTGGTCATGGAGGCCAGAAAGTATGAGTGCAGCGCCAGAAAGGGAGGCGGGGCAGGCATGATCGAGCGTCGGCTCAGAATCTGGTTCCACTCGGCGCTCATCCGCGGCGGCGTCTGCCACGGTGCGATCTTCTATAACGAGGAGACGCAGGATCTCGAGACGATCACGGCGGATGAGGTCGTCATGGCGACCGGCGGGCAGAACGCCGTCTTCGGCAAGACGACAGGGTCTCAGCTCTGCGACGGCTACGGGGCCGCCAAACTGTTCCAGCAGGGCGTGATCCTCCGCAATCTCGAGTTCATCCAGTACCATCCGACAACCATCGTGACCGCGCAGAAGAAGATGCTGATCTCCGAGGCGGCGAGAGGGGACGGCGGCAGGCTGTTCTATCTGGACGGAGGCTGCCGGGTCTACTTCATGGAGGAGCTGTACGGAGAGCGCGGCAACCTGATGCCCCGCGATATCGTGTCTAAATGCATTTACGACTGCCCGTCGCAGGTCTACCTGGACATTTCCTTCCTGGGTGAGGAGACGATTGACAGGAGACTGACCGAGATCAGGGAACTCTGTCAGGATTACCTCGGGCTGGATGTGACCAGGGAGCCGATTCCGGTGGAACCGTCCGTGCACTTCTTCATGGGCGGCATCGCGGTGGACATGAAGCACCGTACCAATATCGAACATCTCTACGCGGTGGGTGAATGCGCGTCCATGTATCACGGGGCGAACCGGCTGGGCGGGAATTCACTGCTCGCCGCGGTATACAGCGGCAGCGCCGCTGCCCGGGCGATCTCAGGGAGCGAGAGCGCGGCTCATCCGGACTTCTCGGCTGACCTCGCGGAAGCCCGGGCGGAGCTGAGCGGCCGGGAAGGAACACCGTGCCCGGTTCCCGCAGTGCAGATCTATGAGGAGATGACCGGCATCATGAACAGCAATCTCGGCATCACCAGGACGGAGAATAAGTTAAAGGATGGAATTGAAAGGATCCGCGAATGCCGCGGGCTCTGCTCGGGCAGGGTGCTCGATGAGAGCGTCACGCCTTACCAGCGGTATGCCCTGCCTTCCCTGCTGACCCTGTGCGAGGCGGTGCTGACCGCGGCACTTCAGCGCAGAGAGACCAGAGGGGCCCAGATAAGGGAGGATTACCCGGAAACTAAACCGGAGCTGGCGCTGCCGACCTACGCGGCGCTGGAGCAGGGGACGATTCACACTTGGATCACAGAAAAGGAATCGAAGAATGAAATTACGTGTTAAAATCAAGAGGAGACGGGCCGGTGAGCAGCAGTCCTACTGGCAGACCTATGAGTTAGAAGCTGCACCGGAGATTTCCATCGCCGGCGTCCTGGACAGCATTAACCGCACCGCGGCGCTTAGGAAGGCAGCAGGGAATCACTCGTCAGATGGGAATGCAGCTGCCGGCAGAAAATGTGCGGTGCATGTGCCATGGTCATCAACCGACGTCCGGGACTGGCCTGCAGCGTGTTCGTGCGTGACCTCGCCGGAAAGAATCCGGGAGATGGGCCGGTGCAGATCACGCTGGAACCGCTGTCTAAATTCCCGGTCATCGAGGACCTCGCAGTGGACCGCGGGATCATGCAGGAAGACCTGATTCGCGCCGGGGACTACCGGGAACGGATCGCCGAGCCGTCCGCACGGGAATTCGACCACCAGTACCTGGCGGGAAGATGCCTGAAATGCGGACTGTGCCTGGAGGTCTGCCCGAACTATCGGAGCGGCGGTGATTTTTACGGGGCGTACTTTGCCAACGAGACGTATCTGGTGAATTCTTCTGCAGGCGGCGGGGACACCAGGATCAGGAAGGAATTCCGCCGGCACTTTGCGGCGCACTGCTCCAAATCCTTATCCTGCCAGGAAGTCTGCCCGATGAATATACCGACGCTGTCGAGCATGCTCTATATGAATAAGAACAGACACTAAAAAGAAGAAGCAGTAAAGAGGAGTATGAATATGCATTACACAGGACAAGTCTACAGACCGCCGACGGAAGCCAGCACGCCTTTACTGGAGGTGACCGCGGGCTGCTCGTACAATCGCTGCGCGTACTGCACGATGTACGACAGGACCGCGTTTTCCATCTCGCCGGAGGAGAATATCATCAGCGATTTGGAGGAGCTGTCGGTTTTCAAGGACAGGATCGGCCGCATTTACCTGCTGAATGGCGATCCGTTTATTTTGCCTGCGGATAAGCTGCTGCGCATCGCGGACCTGATTCACGAGTATCTGCCGAATGTCATCACGATCACCTGCTACGCATCGATCAGGGACATCATGAATAAAACCCCGGAAGAGATGCGAAAGCTCAGAGAAGCGGGATATAACGAGGTGTATATCGGCATCGAGACCGCCTACCAGCCGGCTCTCGAGATGATCAACAAGGGGTGCTCTAACGAGGACGAGTACCGGGAGTTAGGCAAATTAAAAGCGGCCGGGATGGACTACATCGCCATCATCATGAACGGGATTGCCGGCAAAGGGAAGTCGAAGGAACACGTGGAGGCGACGGTGAAGCTGCTGAACGAGACGCAGCCTGTCGGCGTCGGCCCGATGTCCACCTCCGTATCTCCTGGCTCGGAATTAGAGGCGATGAGGGACCGGGGTGAATACACCGAACTTACGGAAGGGGAGATCCTGGAAGAGGAGATCGCCCTGCTGGAAGGTCTGGAGCTCGACCCAGAGGCGTTCTGGTTCGGAAGTCACGTCTTTAACAACGTGTCGGTTTCCGGGCTGTTTAAGAAGAAGGAAGAGATGCTGGCCAGGCTGAGAGCCGGGCTTGATGCGATGAGTGAGGAAGAGCGAAAATCCATTCGCGACAGAGGACATATTTAGAGATGATGAACATTGCCATTGTGGATGACCGGAAAGAAGACAGGGAGGAGCTGAGCAGCGTCCTCAAGGCGTATGCTGCGGCTTCCGGAGAGGAGCTCTCCATACAGCAGTTTGACAGTGCGGAAGCGCTGCTCGAGCGCTATCAGCCGTTTCAGTACACGATGATCTTCCTGGACATCTATATGGACGGCATGACGGGCATGCAGGCGGCGGAGCGGATCCGCGAGAAGGACGGGGACACGCTGCTGATTTTCCTTACGACCAGCGTCGAACACCGTGCGGATGCACTGCACAACCATGCCTTCGATTATATCGAGAAGCCGATCGACCAGGCGTCGATATACCGAATCATGGACGATATCCTGAGGAGAACGACGGCCCTGGAAGAAAGTCTGAACTTCTCCATGAACCGGACGGACTTTGCGATCTGCTACCGGGACATCATGGCGGTCAGTGCGTCGTCCCACAGCGTCTTTGTCTACGACAAAGACGGAACGGAGTACCGCACACGCCTGTCCTTCACCAGCATCTCGGAAGACCTGCTGAAAGACCGGCGTTTCCTCCCCATCATCCGCGGCGTGATCGTGAACATGGACTACATCCAGGATTTCAGAAACGGCGTGT
The DNA here is from genome assembly GCA_903789635.1 of uncultured Eubacteriaceae bacterium. Taxonomy (GTDB): domain Bacteria; phylum Bacillota; class Clostridia; order Peptostreptococcales; family Anaerovoracaceae; genus Aminicella. Next base: position 33,260 of record CAIFEY010000024.1, on the reverse strand, counting down.
GCTTCCTGGCCAGGGACAGGGAATTCCCGTGCACCCTCAGGAAGGAGAAACAGCTGATCCGCACATGGCAGAACTACAATTTTCAGAAGCTCAGAAATGAGGCAGGGAGGAGGAGACGGGGATGAAAGAAGCGATTATCGCAGATGTTCTGGAATGCGTGGCGATCGTTCCTGCCGGCATCCTATGCTGCCTGCCGATGAGGCGGCAGCTGCGCCGTTCTTTTCGGTCGACTCTGCTGAGGGCAGTCCTGCTGTTAATGATCCTGGCTGTCCTGATCTGTGTGGCAGACGTCCTCTTCTCACCGGGAGGCAATACGCTTCTCTTTCCGGCAGTCTTCGTCTGCTTCATCTTCTACGTGCGCAGCATCAGGGCGTCCGTCAGTGCGGCGGCAGCCATATTCGTGGACGTGATGGCGCTGATGTCCGTGATGGCCAACTTTGCCGCAAGCTTTGACGCCGCAAGGCACCCGGAGCTTGGGATCAATTCCTCCAGTCCGGATTATTCCGCGTTTCTATCGGCGGCGGCAGCGGCGGTGACCCTCTTGGTCGGCTATTCCTTTGCCAAATACGGGAGCGAACTGGTGGACAGGCTCCTCGTTTCTAAAGTGTGGCTGATGACGCTTCCGTTCTCAGGATGCATTCTGGCGGTCAACATATTAATGCGGCCGATTAAATACGAGACGTTCCACGTGAACAAGGTGGGAAGCACGGTAATTATTATCCTTTCTATCATCCTCCTCGTCTGGACGGTGACGAACGTCATGTTCTATTACATCGTCAGCACCCTTCTGGATGCGGCAAAGGCGGAACAGGAGCGCAATGTACTGAAACTGCAGGAAAAGCAGTATTACGCACAGATGAAGTACATCAACGACTCCGCCAGGGTGAGGCACGATTTCCGGCAGACGCTGAGGACGCTGAAGAACATGGCGGACGCAGGCAAGACGGAAGAGGTCAGCGCCTATCTTTCCGACTATATCCGAGAGCTTCCGGTCAAGGAATCGATGATGTACTGCCAGAATAATGCCCTGAACGCCATCCTGAACTATTATGCGGCGGAGGCGAAGAAGGAGGGCATCGACATCAGTTTTCGCGTCGACATCGGGGAGCAGGGGACGATCTCCGACGTAGAATTGTGCACTATGATTGGCAATATATTGGATAACGCGGTCGCCGCGGCGAGTGAGGCGGAGGGGAAAGACCGCTTTATCGAGCTCTCCATGGAGATTCAGGGCGGAAACTGGCTCTACATCGTGGAAACCAACGGATTCGGCGGGCATATCAACATGAGGAACGGGAGATACTTCTCGACTAAGAAGGGCGGATCCGGCCTCGGCATCCCTTCCATCAGGTCCTCTGCGGAGCATTACGGAGGAAGCGCCGAGTTCTCCCATCAGGGGACTGAATTTTACGTAAACATCGCTATTCCGGTGAGGGGTGAATGATCGTACTGCCTCTCACGCCTATGGCCGCCGCTCAATATTACTGCGCATGACGCTCGTGACTGCTTAACGGCAGCACGAGCATTTTTACTGCCATACAAGTCTTTCAAGTCATTTTTTGTCGTTCTTCCATATTCAGGCGCATTTCGTGCCCCTTCGGCTGCATCTCGTGCCGGTTTGGTTGTTTTCGATTCTGATTTGCGGTCTAATTATCGTAAAGAGAAAGAATTGGCAGTTATTGCGATCGGCTGCACACTCGTTAACAGGCAATGGACGGAATACCGCGGGACGCCTGACCGTGCGGAACGCAGGTTTCTCTATATGAAGGGGTGATTTTATGAAAAAGATATTGAATCAAGCACTGTGTTTTATGTGCGCCATAGTTATGATCGCAAGTCCGATTGCGATCTCGCCGACCACCGCGTATGCGGCAGGGAAGACGACCTATACCTATACGTTTGATTATGATAAGACAAATTTGCACAGCATCGTGAGTAATACAAATCAGAGAGCTGTGATAGGATCAACGAGCCAGATATCAAAAACGGTCATACTAGATGGCCTTACAATAACATGGAAAAATGTAGATAATCTGCCAAGACTTGGACTTGGCAGCTTTAAAAATGCAATGGGAGATATTTTTCGAAGCATAGGCAACACCGCGAACTTAAGTACAACAATTGATGCCGGATCAAAGTATATTACAGAGGTTGCTTTTTGGGATTACAATAGCTCTCAAAATGGGTGGTATGTAATAAAAAGTGAGACGAACAGGGCGCATTCCTATTCGACTGTTATTAATAGTGATTGTTATGTCAAGCTGGTGGTGACCGTCTCCGACACACTGCCGGAGAAGCCGGCGGGAAGCGGAAGCGTATCGCTTGACGACTGGACCTATGGAGAGACAGCGAAGGCGCCTGTGCCATCCAGCGATACCAACGGAACAGGAAATGTGACGTATCAGTACTTTACAGATGCTGACTGTACCAAGAAGACCACAAACGCAAAGGACGGCGCTTACACCAGTGGCAAAGTGCCGAAGAATATCGGGACCTATTGGGTTAAGGCAACCTTCGCGGAGACAGACACCTATAAAGCCGTCACCGCAACAGACAGCTTCACGATAAGAAAAGCCTCAGCCAGCTATACTGCACCTGCAGCAGAGAGCAGTCTTAGGTACAGCGGGGCTGACCAGGCGCTGGTGACAGGCGGAACGGTCAATGTGCCGAGGGGCGGAAGCATCTTATACAGCCTGTCCAAAGATGGCGATTACAGCGCATCGATTCCAACGGGAAAAGATGCGGGAGAGTATACCGTTTGGTATAAGATCGATGGCAACAGCAACGTTGCGGGGGTCAATCCGCAGAGCATTCCGGTGACCATCGCGAAGAGAGACGTTACCCTTACAAGTAGTTCTGACTCCAAGCCATATGACGGAACGGCACTGACCAAATCCGGCGTTGAGGTGTCCGGAGATGGATTTATTACCGGAGAAGGTGCAGAATACACGGTTACCGGCTCCCAGACCAATGCAGGAACCAGTAAGAATATATTTATTTATGCGTTAAAGAATGGGACTAACAGCGAGAACTACAATATTAAGACGGTCTATGGTGATCTGACGGTAGCCGGCGCAGATGCAGCATTCACGGCACCGACGGCAAAGACGGGCCTGACCTACAATGGCAACGCGCAGCCGCTGGTCAACGCCGGCTCGATCGACGCGAACGCCGGTCAGGTGGAATACAGTCTGGACGACAGTTCATACGCTGCGGAAATTCCGACGGCGAAGAAGGCAGGGACGTACAAGGTCTACTACAAGGTCACCGGAACGAACGGCAACTACACGTACGACGGCACCTCTGGCAGCCTCGATGTGACGATTGAAAGGAAAGCAGTGAAGGTCAGCGGGATCACGGCCGCGGATAAGACCTACGACGGAACGACTGCCGCGGCGGTCAATACGGATGATGCCGTGCTGACCGGAAAGGTGAAAGGCGACAGTCTCACGGTTTCCGCGGCGGGAAGCTTCCGCGATGCAAACGCGGGCGAGGGTAAGACGGTCAGTATCTCAGGTCTGACACTTGGTGGAAGCGACGCCGGGAACTACTTCCTGGCGAAGGACGGGCAGCAGGCAGAGACGACAGCCGCGATCGAACCACGGGAAGCTGACCTCACTTGGAGCGAGTCCAGCTTCATCTATGACGGAGAAACCCATCAGATCAGTGCCGAGGTGAGCAACAAGGCGCTGGAGAGTGATACCTTTGCCATAGAATATCTGAATTCTGGAAATCAGAAGGTCTCCGCAGCTGACGCCGGAAATTACACGGCGACGGTCACAAGTTTAGGAAATGACAATTACACGCTCTCGGATTCTGAAAAGACGAAGGAGTGGTCGATCAACTATCTGGATGTCTCCGACGCGTCGATCACAGGAACGCAGGGCGGGGGTGACTGGTACGTCTCGCCGGTAAGCCTGACGGCTCCGGAAGGATGCACGATCAAGACCTCTGACGGCGAGCAGTGGCAGGATTCCGTCACGTTTACGGAAGACGGAAACACTGCAGTCACCTACAGAGTGAAGAACGCCGATGGCCAGATCTCCGGTGAGAAGACGGCGGCAGTCAGGATTGACACCGCGCCTCCGCAAGGGGAGATCACGATCCAGGATAATGTGTTCAAGACATTCCTGAACACGGTCACGTTCGGACTTCTTTTCGAGAATCACGTTGATGTCACGGTTTCCGGAAGCGACGATGTGAGCGGAATCAAGGACATCTCATATTACAAGAGCGCTGAAGCCATGACGGAAGAGGATGTCAAGGCCCTCGCGGATGACCAGTGGACGAGCCTGGGAGCGGAAAGCTCCGGAACGTTCGCCGTTGATGGGGAAGATCAGTGCGTGGTATACGGCCGCATCACTGATAATGCGGGACATATCACCTGCATCTCCTCCGACGGAATGGTCGTCAGCAAGAAGGAAGAAGTTCAGCCGCAGCCGGTCCAGCCGCAGATTGATCCGAATGATACGAACTATCCAAACGATCCGATCAATCCCCAGACACCGAGCGGAGAGAATGACGGAGAAGCCGGCGGAAATACGGACGCAGACACAGACAGTGATCAGACTGGTACTGACGGGTCCGGCACGATTGATGGATCCGGCGTTAACCCGAAGTCACCGGAAACGGCGCAGAAGACCGTCGACGTCAAACTGTCCTCCAAGGGCAAGACGTCCGTCAAGTTCACACCGGCAAGCGGCAAGGACGCGGCAACATCGTTCAAGTTCAAGGCCAGGAAGGACGGCTCCTTCACCTTCAAGATCAAGGGAATGACGAGCGCGACCGTCCGCCTGCGCTCCGCGAGCGGAAAGGTCCTCGTCACCGAGAATCTGAAATCCCTGAAATCGAACAGCGGAATTTCAACCACTTACGTCGGGCTACGCTCAGGTAAGTCCTACAGCATCGAGGTCACGAAAGCCGATCTGGCTGAGGGGCAGACCGAATGCACGGCGACCGCCTCCAACCCTGGCGGAACCGGCAGGTCATACTTCCGCAAGGCTTTGATCAAGGCGAAGATCGGTGAAACCTACCGGATCCAGAACAGCTCATGCAAGAAATTCTCGCAGACGTTTAAAGTGAAAGCAACCAGGACCGGAACGCTGAAGATCCAGCCTTTAGACAATCGTGGATGGGCTAAGATCTACACTTCCGGCGGAAAGAAGCTGCTATTTAATGGCAGGAACAAAGGTATTTCGCATCAGCAATACAGAGTAACTAAGGGAAAGACTTACAGGATCGTATTCACGGCGCACCCTGTCAAGAACAGTCACTACGACGTGGGATTCAGGTATAAGTCATAGAAAACCATTGTTCTGAGCCAAAGAAAGAAATATCAGCATAAGGTACTGGGGCTGTGAAAAATGCGAATACATCTTTCACAGCCCTTTTTATTTGCGATTTACTTCAGGGAGGCCGCACCGGGATGCGAAAATCTTGAAATCCCGGTTGTTTCGTAGTTTTATGACAGGTATAATAAATATAAAGAATTCTTTTGTCCAATGGGACAATTTAGAATATTGTTTTCCAGGGGATTGAGATACGGAGGTTCTGATGGACTATCTATCAAGTGCAGAAAGAAAGCTGTTGGAGGCGTCTGAGCTGCCGCTTGCTGTCTATGATTATGTAGACGGCAAGGTGGTTACTGTGCTGGTTTCAGACGGTTTATGTAAAATGAAGCATATGGAAAGGGACGAGCTCGTTCTGCGGTTCACCGACAGCATGTTCAACCTGGTTCACCCGGACGATGCGGGAAAGCTTGCGCGTCTCGGGGATGCTTTCGCGAAGAAAGAGGCCGGCTACGACGTCCTGTACCGCACGCGCAGCACCATCGACTCCGATTACTACATCTGCCACACGACCGCATACTGGCAGAAGGTTGCCAGCGGCCACGAGCTGGCGTTCTTCTTCTATACCAATGTTTCCAGAAGTGAGAAGGAGATCAGAAGGCTCAGTGATGAGTATCTGGCCAATCAGAAGGACCTGTTCTATATCGACCCGATTACGGGCATACCGAATTCGAATTATCTGCACGAGTTCTTTGACGAGAAGGTACACGATATCCGCATGAGCGGCGAGTCGCCGGTTGTCATCTATGTGGATGTGATTGGAATGCAGGCATATAACATTCAGTTCGGATATGAGGAGGGGGACGAGCTCCTGAAGCTTACGGCAGCAAGTCTGCAGCAGGAGTTCCCGGGGGCACTGATTACCAGGAGCGAAGCGGATCACTTTGTCCTCGTAACGGCAGACAGAGAGATCGAAGTAAAGATCTATAAGGCACTGCTGAGGGTCCGCAGCAATGCGAAGGGCACGACGCTCGGATTTCAGGCGGGAATCTGCCGCATGGAAGAGGAGATGGCAGGCTTCCAGGCAGTGGACCATGCGAAGCACGCCCTCCGGTCCATCAGCGATGATTATAATCAGCTGTTTTCCTACTATTCCGCATCGACGGACAATCAGTACTGGGAGCAGCGATACATCGTGGAGAACTTTGACCGCGCGCTGATCGAGAAGCACATCCAGATCCACTACCAGGGAATGATGCGCATCAGGACCGGCAAGATGGCGGCACTGGAGGCTTTGGCGCGCTGGAACGATCCGATCTACGGGACGCTTTCGCCGGCCAGATTCATCCCGATGCTGGAGAAGTACCACCTGCTGCATAAACTCGATCTCTACATGGTCGAACAGGTATGCAGGGAAATCCCGATGCGGGAGAAGGACCAGCTGAAGATCCTGCCGGTCACGGTGAATTTCTCTGGTCAGGACTTCGACCAGCCGGACATCGTGGATAAGGTGATCACGCTCGTCGACCGCTACGGCATCGAGCACAACAAGATCATCATTGAGATTACCGAGCAGGCAATTCCTAAGGCTTCGGCGCAGTTCCGCGACCAGATCGAGCACTTCAGGGACAACGGCTTCTCCGTGTGGGTCGATGACTTCGGCAGCGGCTACAGTTCCCTGAACGTATTCAGCCGTTATTCGTTCGACCTGGTCAAGCTCGACATGGATCTGCTCCGCAGCATCGATGACGACGGCGGGGTGAACCGATTGATCATCTCCTCGATCGTCAGCACCATGCATAAGATCGGCCTGCTGACACTCGCGGAGTGGGTCGAGACCAAGGAGCAGCTGGAATTCCTGCGCAGCGTGGACTGCGACCTGGCCCAGGGCTTCTACCTCCACCGGCCGGAATCGCTCGGCGCGATAGAGTTTAAAAACAAGAACCAAGGCGGCCGTTTCTTAGACGAGACGGATGAGGAGGCCCTGAAATACGGGGTACTCTGATTTTCCCAAATTTCCAGTGGTGCCTGGGAAAATAGCGATCTATCATGGAAATTCCCAAATTCCGCGCCCCATAACTTTCGCTCCTTAATTAACACTATTTGTGCCGCCCGTGCCTGCTATATAGCAGCAGCGCGGGCTTTTTTCTGCCGTTCAAGCCTTTTTTGTCCCTGCACAGCCCTCACTTCCTGCAACTTGTGCCGCTTCGGATGCATCTCGTGCCGGTATTATTGCAATAGTTCGCAATTTACGATGTAATTATGGTACAGGGATATAGTTGACAGTAATTTCATGTGAATAGATGCTGGTCGATCCGCAGAGTGCGCACTGCGGGAGACGACGCAGCTTGAGGAGGGATCACAGATGAGCAAAAAGGGTAAGAAAGATCAAACGGAGAGAAGGCCTCTCCGAATCAGGGCTGCCCGGGCGGCGGCCGCACAGGTGATGAAGAAGGGCGGGGTGATCTTCTGCGCCCTCATCCTGGTAATCGGCACACTGGTCATGGTGCCGTCAGCGCCGGCAGAGGCAGAAGACGGGACGACGCAGACCTATGAGTATACGTTTGGTGACGGGGGAGACGTGAAGGACGGCAGTTATTATCTCACGCTGTGCAGTTCCAGCGGCGCCTCGGCGCATTTCTGCGGCCCGGAAGACAACAAGAACGCCAGCGTCGAGATCGATGGCATCACGATCAATATGAATGTGACAGAAGGCTCTTTTAATCTCTGGTACAGCAACGACCATGCATACCTGAATTTTCACAATAAATCAGTCTCGCTTTCGATCGAAGGCGGGGGCAGGTATATCAGCAAAGTGGAGCTTATCTCTTACGGGCATCCTCCGGGGGAGTACGGGCTGCGGGATTACGCACCGTACAGTAAGAACAACAGAACCAGGACGTTCAGCGATACACTGAGCGGAGAATTATCCGCTAGAATATCCAAGATCCGGATCACGAAGTCGACGACGGAGCCGGAGAAGGAAAACGGCTCCGGCAGCGTGAGTCTGGATGACTGGACGTATGGGGAGGCAGCCAAGACTCCTGTGCCTTCCAGCGAAACCAACGGAACAGGAAATGTTATCTGCCAGTATTATACAGATCAAGACTGTACAGTGAAGACGACTGCGGATAACAGCGGCGCTGCCAGCGAGGGCGGCGTTCCGGCGAATGCAGGGACCTATTATGTGCAGGCGTCCTTTGCCGAGAACGATGCCTATAAAGCATGTACCGCGACCGACAGCTTTACGATCCACAAAGCCCAAGCCAGCTATACAGCACCTGCGGCGAAGAGCGATCTTAAGTACAACGGGTCTGATCAGGAACTGGTGACAGCCGGATCGGTCAGTCAGCCTGCCGGGGGCAGTTTCGTATACAGCCTTTACCAAAATGGTCCATTCCGTACGACCGTTCCGATTGCCACAAGAGCCAAGGATTACACCGTCTGGTACAAGATGGAGGGGACCAGCAACGTTGAGGGCGTCGGTCTGAAGCACATTCAGGTGACGATCGCGAAGAGAAATGTCACCCTCACGAGCGGTTCGGCGTCCAAGTCCTACGATGGAACAGCGCTGACCAATTCCGGCGTTGAGGTGTCCGGGGACGGATTCGTGTCCAATGAAGGCGCGAAATACACGGTTACCGGCTCCCAGACCGATGCAGGAACGAGTAAGAACACGTTTACCTACAAATTGCGTCTGGGAACAAATGGCAGTAACTACAACATCGATACGATCGAGGGAGACCTGACGGTAAACAGCATCGGCGCATCATTCACAGCACCTACGGCAAAGACGGGCCTGACCTACAATGGCAGCGCGCAGCCGCTGGTCAACGCCGGCTCAATCGATGCGAATGCCGGTCAGGTGGAATACAGTCTGGACGACAGTACATATTCTGCGGAGATCCCGACGGCGAAGAAGGCAGGGAAGTACAGGGTCTACTACAAAGTCACCGGGAAGAACGGCAACTACACCTACGGCAGCACTTCCGGCAGCCTCGAGGTGACGATCGGAAGGAAGTCCGTGAAGGTCAGCGGCATCACGGCCGCGGACAAGACCTACGACGGAACTACAGACGCGGCGGTCCATACGGACGATGCCGTGCTGACCGGGAAAGTCACGGGCGACGATCTAACGATCTCCGCGACGGGAACCTTCAGCGATGCAAACGCGGGGGAGAGCAAGACGGTCAGTATCTCAGGCCTGACACTTGGTGGAGACGACGCCGGGAACTACTTCCTGGCGAAGGACGGGCAGCAGGCAGAGACGACTGCCGCGATCGAGCCGCGTGAGGCGGCCCTCACCTGGAGTCAGTCGGACTTCATCTATGACGGAAAAACCCATCAGATCAGTGCCGAGGTGAACAACAAGGCGCTGAGCAGTGATACCTTTGTCATCGAATACCTGAATACCGGAAACCAGACGGTTTCCGCAGCCGACACCGGAAATTACACGGCAGCGGTCACAAGTTTAGGAAATGACAACTACACGCTCCCTGCTTCTGAGAAGACGAAGGCGTGGTCGATCAACTATCTGGACGTCTCCGACGCGGCAATTACGGGAACGCAGGGCGGCGACGGCTGGTACATCTCTGCGGTTAGCCTGACGGCTCCGGAAGGATGCACGATCAAGACCTCGGACGGCGAGCAGTGGAAGGACTCCGTCACATTTACGGAAGACGGAGACCGGACGGTCAGCTACAGAGTGAAGAACGGCAGCGGCCAGATCTCCGATGTCAAGACGGCGGAATTTAAGATCGACACTGCGGCTCCGGAAGGGGCGATCACGATCCGGGATAATGCGTTCAAGACTTCCCTGAACACCGTCACGTTCGGACACTTCTTCAAGGATCGTGTGGACGTCACGGTTTCCGGAAGCGACGATGCGAGCGGAATCAAGGACATCTCGTATTACAAGAGCGCTGAAGCCATGACGGAGGAGGAGGTCAAGGCCCTCGCGGACGATCAGTGGACGAACTTGGGAGCGGAAAGTTCCGGGACATTCGCCATTGAAGCGAATGATCAGTGCGTGGTATACGGCCGCTTCACGGACAAGGCCGGGCACAGCACCTGCATCTCCTCCGACGGAATGACCCTGTATCAGGACGCGGAACCGGTAAGCGCGGATCTCGCCTACACCAGGACGACCGAGGAGGACCAGACCGCAGAGATCACCCTCAACGGAAACACGGTCAAAGAAGTCAGGAACGGCGACGCGGTTCTTAAGGAAGGAAACGATTATTCCCTGGATTCCGACGGAAAGATTACCTTCAAGGGGGCATATCTCGAGAGCCTCGCCGCGGGAGTGCACGAGCTGACCGTATCCTTCAACCCGATTGGCCTGGCATACGAGCAGAGCGACGGCAGCGATGCGCCGGCTGACACGTCGGTGCAGATCACGGTCAGCAAGGCTGACGCCAAGGTGCAGCCGCCGGAGGGCCTGACCCTCAGCTATACCGGCGGGGAGCAGGAACTGGTGAAGGCCGGGACAACGAGCGGCGGCACCATGGAGTATTCTCTGGACGGAGAAACCTGGTCTTCTGACATCCCGACAGCCTCCGAGGCGGGGGAGTACCAGGTATTCTTCAGGGTCTCCGGCGGAGAGAACTACAACGACGTCGATGCAGGCTCCGTCCAGGCGACGGTCAACGCGCCGGTGCCGGTGCAGCCGGTAATCGATCCGACCGATCCAGCCGTTCCGACCGATCCGCAGGATACTGATGATGAGACAAAAGATACAGATACAGATGGATCGGGAACGATTGATGGATCCGGCGTTAACCCGAAATCACCGGAAACGGCGGAGAAGACCGTCGACATCAAACTGTCCTCCAAGGGCAAGACGACCGTCAAGTTCACCCCAGCCAGCGGCAAGGACGCGGCAACATCGTTCAAGTTCAAGGCCAGGAAGGACGGCTCCTTCACCTTCAAGATCAAGGGAATGACGAGCGCGACCGTCCGCCTGCGCTCCGCGAGCGGAAAGGTCCTCGTCACCGAGAATCTGAAATCCCTGAAATCGAACAGCGGAATTTCAACCACTTACGTCGGGCTACGCTCAGGTAAGTCCTACAGCATCGAGGTCACGAAAGCCGATCTGGCTGAGGGGCAGACCGAATGCACGGCGACCGCCTCCAACCCTGGCGGAACCGGCAGGTCATACTTCCGCAAGGCTTTGATCAAGGCGAAGATCGGTGAAACCTACCGGATCCAGAACAGCGCATGCAAGAAATTCTCGCAGACGTTTAAAGTGAAGGCAACCAAGACCGGGACGCTGAAGATCCAGCCGTTAGACAATCGCGGATGGACTAAGATCTACACTTCCGGCGGAAAGAAGCTGTTATTCAATGGTAAGAACAAGGGCGTTTCGCACCAGCAATACAGAGTAACAAAGGGAAAGACTTACAGGATCGTATTCACGGCGCACCCTGTCAAGAACAGCCACTACGACGTGGGATTCAGGTATAAGTCATAGGAAACCATTGTTCTGAGCCATAGCAAGGAAATATCAGCATCAGGTACCGGGGCTGTGAAAAATGCAGGGTCATTTTCACAGCCCCAATTCAATGTGCTGGAATTAGGACAGCGACCTGGAAATTAGGAATTTCCATGATAGTTCGCCGTTTATCCGGGCACGGGAATCGCAGTCGTAATCTTGCCGTTGTGATTCCAACCCCTCTATTTTAGATATTGCTCGGTCAGCCGCCTTACTTCATCCTGCATCCGCTGAACGACGCAGCTTGGGGCAGTGATTTTCACGCCTTCACCCAGAGAGATAATCCAGCCCAGGAACTGCGCGCTGGGGATAACATTGATATGCACATTGAACGTGTTCTCGTCCTTAGGAATTAAATGTATATCCTTGCCGAACCGGTCAATGATGATGCCGGCCTTGTCATTGCTGCATTCCAGGGTTACCTTCGTTTCCTCCCCGCCGAACATGCCGAATAAGGTCTTGGTGTACTTTGCCATATCGAAGTTCTTGAAAGCGGCCTGTCCTTCACGCTTTAATGGAACAATGCTTAAATCTTTCATCTTGTCGACGCGGTAATGTTTAATCTTGCGTTCCTCTGCGTCATAGGCAATGAGATAGTAGTATTCATCATTCCACATCAGACACCAGGGGCTGACCTGATACAGCGCGCCGCCGCGCCGCGGAACGGGATTCCCTTTTACATCCCACTGAAAATAGTGAAACGTGATCTGATGACCTTGCCCGATAGCATCGTAGATGGTATCTACATTGACATAGACCATCTTGTTCGGCGTTTTCACCCTTCCGGCAATGACTACCTGCCGCTGCAGCTGCTTGGCCTCATGAATGCTGACCAGGTTTTCAAGCTTGTTTATCAGCAGCTTCGATTCTTCGTCCGTGATGAATTTGGCGGCCTGGACAGAGTCTACCAGGAGTTTCAGCTCCGGCAGCTGGAATTGCCTGCTGCCGAGATGGTAGCAGGTAGTTCGGCAGACGTTCTCACGGATGATATCAAGCCCGTAACGTTCCAGTTCCGCAAAATCCTGATATAGAGTCTTTCTGTTTGCGGACACTTCGTAAGATTTTAACTTTTCGATGATTTCCTGCATTGTCAGGGAATGCTCATCATCGGTGTACTGCGTGAAGATCTTTACGAGATAGAGCATTTTCAGCTTCTGATTGTCTCCTGTTGCCATAGATTCCGTTCCTTTCCTGCATTTACCCTATAATAACACGAATAATCTCCCCTAACACAGAATAACAGATATGCTGTCCGAAATTTGGGACAGCATATTTAGTATAATGTAGACAGATACAAGAGGACATCAGCATTTCCCGTTCAAATACCCGAGAGAGTGGGGAGATATGCAGCAGTAAACGGCTCGATGAGGACTTTGCCTCCAACGGATCAGCTGATTATTAGTTTCCAGTATATTCCAGTACAGGAATATGATTTTATATTCACATTCTTTCGTCAATTGATGTATAATTATATTACATAATAGTTTGACAACGTCATTAACCCTGGGCATAATTACCGGAACAACGAGGAGTGATTTTATGGACTTTATAGATGAGACCCGCAGAAGGTGGGAACTGTATTTACACGGGGATGAGACGGGAAGTCATTCCTATCCGGAAGACTATGCAACGGAATGTGTCATCATTGGGACTGGACGGGACGAGGTCTATCGTTCCCGGGACGAATTCTTCAAGGAGCTGGCCCGTCAGCTGGAGGAGCATCAGGAGGTACCTTTTGAAATAAAAAGGTTCACCTGCAGCGTAGTGGAAATCTCACCGGAGGTTGTTCTGACCTATGGGGTAATTTACGTATGGTGGGAGAGTCAGGAGGATGACATCGTCGTCGACATGGACAGCCGCTACTCACTGGTGTACAAGAAGGACGGGGATACATGGAAGACCGTGCTTCTGCACCAGTCTATTCCGTATATCGAGCAGCAGGAAGGCGAATTCTATCCGAAGACCCTGACGGAACAGCTGCGCAGAGAGAAACAGCAGGAACAGGAGCTCGCATGGCTTGCAGAGCGCGATAATTTGACAGGCCTCTTCAATTACCGGACATTTGAGAGCCGTTTTGCGGAAATGCAGCGGGGCGGGGAATGGCTGTTCATTGCTGATCTGGACGATTTCAAGAGCGTCAACGACGTCTATGGCCATCTGACCGGGAACCACGTCCTGCAGCTTGTCGCCAACACCCTGCTGAAATCGGTCAGTTCGGAAGATCTGGTATGCCGCATGGGCGGGGATGAATTCGTTCTCTTGTGTGAGGGCACGCAGGACGAGAAGCACGCCAGTGCCGTCATGGACAGAATCCGGAACAATTTGATGAATCATCACATGCGGGGAATCGATTGGAAGGGAATCTCGATCGGCGGCACCATGATCCGTCCGGACGAGCCGCTGGACACCGCATTCAAGCGAGCGGACTCTGCCCTGTATATGGCCAAGGCGAGCGGGAAGAACAAGGGAATCCTCGCAATGTAGCGACTTCGATATGACAAAGGCAAGCTGACCGCAGAAAATGCGCTGCCGTTCCATGTGGACGGATTCCAGACAAGCATATTCTGTGCTTAAAGCAATTACAAAAAACGGGCATAAAAAAAGGCGGCAGCTGGTTTCGGCTGTCGTCCCAAGTTCATTTCAGGGCTGTGAAAACGAACCAACATATTTCTCAGCCCCAGCTCATTTATTGACCTCTTAAAGGTTAACCGACTTCGTAGAAGCGGATGTCCGGATCAGCGGCCCAGGTTGGCTGGAGTCCCGGTGCAACCTTTGTCTTAAAGAGGTCTGTATCCAGATATGCCTTCGCATGCTCCAAGGAATCGAAGCCGTGCAGCACTGCGACATCCTCGTCGCGGATCAGGAGCTCCTTGGTCAACGCTCCCTCAATCGTGTCCAGGAATGGCTGGCGGTAGTCTGTGTAGACCTTGGCCGCTGCCGCGCGGTTCTCCGGATTGATCTTCATAATAACCTGCAGATATGCCTTTACCTTCATGGTGAAACCTCCCGTAATCTCGTGCCCTGTTGGGCAGATAATTTACCAAATAATCCTCTTGTTATTGACTTAAATATTCGTCTCTTGATACTTCCTGCGCAGTAAAGCATTTCCATCGATGAACGATTCCGCGGAACTCTTGAACGTTTCCCGTTCCTCAGAATGTGACTCAAGGATACCACCATTACTCCGGGCGGGTAAGATATCCGCAAATTTATGAGTCACTCATAAATTTATTAGTAACTGCAAAATCCGGAGAGTGCGTTATACTGGTTGCAGGAAATGAAAACAGGTTTACGGGAGGAAGATATGTATCGGAAGAAGTTGGAAAATGATATTCGCTGCCCGCTCGAGTACGGACTGCAGGTGTTCGGCGGAAAATGGAAGTCACGCGTCATCTGTGTCCTCGCCGAGAAGAAAGTCCTGCGCTACAGCGAGCTGCGCGGGGAGATGTACAACATCGCGGACGCCGTGCTGGCCTCCACCTTGAAGGAACTGATGGCGGACGGACTGATCGAGCGCCGCTCCTACGACGAGATTCCGCCGCGCGTGGAGTACAGCCTCACCGACAAAGGCGAGTCCGTTGTGCCGATTCTGCAGAGCATCTGCCGTTGGTCCGGAATCTTCTACAACGAGGACAGCGAACTTGCCCTGAAGCAGTGCCAGAAGTGCAACTACCGACAGCACAGTGAATAACAGGAGTTACAGCGGGAATGCCACCGCTTCCTCATACAGTTCTTTCAGTAAACTTAGGAAAGCGGAGAGCGCCGAGCGGTTGTCGTCCTTATGCGTGCTCAGGACGCAGGTGAACTTCTCCTCGCAGTCGAAGGGGATCCACGCGAACTGGCCGCTGTGGTCGTTCAGGAACCCTGGAGCTAAGCAGATTCCGCGGCCGGCGGCTACGTTTGTCAGGGTCGTGTCGTGATCCGCGCTGTTAAAGTAAGAGATCTTTCCGGTGGAAACCAGCCTGTGCTGGACCGCTTTCAGCGCTGCCGGGGAGCCTCCGCCGACCATCAGCGTTCTTCCGTAGAGGTCACTTTCTGAGATCATATTCTTTGCCGCAAGGGGATCGTCCCTGCGTGCGATCAGGTAGATGTGACTGTTAAAGAGCTCGTGCACCGCCGCGTTCGGGATCTGGCGTGTCTGCTCGATCAGCGAAAACAGGATGTCCGTCTCGCCCCTCAGAAAGTCCTCCATGCCGCCTGCGTACTGGAATTTAGGGACGATCTGCACATCCGGGCGGGAATCCGCAAACAGCCGCATGGCTTCCGGCAAAAAATACACGGCCTGCCGAATAGGCAAACTGATGGATATGCTGTCCTTATACTTTGCGCTGAAATTCTGTCCCTGTTCGACCGCGCGCTTCAGATCCTCACGCATCCCGGTCAGAAACCCGACGAACTGGGCACCTGCCGGGGTGAGCGCCGCTCCTCTGCCGCTCCGTTCAAAGATCGTGAATCCTACCTCATTCTCAAGCTGTTTAATCTGATAAGAAAACGTCGGCTGGCTGACGAACTGGTTCTCCGCCGCGCGGCTGAAGTTGAGCGTTCGTGCCAGTTCTATGCAGTAATCGACTTGTTTGGTGTTCATTCCTGCCTCCGAGTTATTTAATATTTAAGTCAATTATACAGGATTTAGATTGGAAAATACAATAGCAAAGCTCTAGAATAGAGACAGCAAGAAGACAGGAGGAAAATGACATGGCTAAAACATTGATCGCTTACTTCTCAAGAGCGGATGAAAATTACTACGGCGGCGCGATGCGCTACGTGAAGGTCGGCAACACGGAGGTCGTCTGCGGCATCCTGGAGGATCTGATCCCGGCGGACACGTTCAAGATCGAGATGAAGGAACCGTATTCCCCGGTGTACATGACCTGCATCGAGCAGGCGAAGGAGGATCAGAGAACAAAGGCGAGACCGGAACTGGTTTCCCTGCCGGACAGCATCGATGCATACGACACCGTTATCCTGGCCTATCCGAACTACTGGGGCACGATGCCGATGGCCGTATTCACCTTCCTGGAGGCATTCGACTTCTCCGGAAAGACGATCCTTCCGATCTGCACCAACGAAGGAAGCGGAATGGGCGGGAGTGAGAGAGACCTCAAGCGCGTCTGCAAGGGAGCGACGGTAAAGAAAGGTCTCTCCATTTTAGGTAGTGAGGCGGAGAATTCCGAAGCCAGCCTGAAGCAGTGGCTGACGGAAAACAGAATATATTAATCCGTCCAGCGGATTGATGCCAAATGAGGAGGAAATGGTATGGAATTCATTACACTTAATAACAATGTACAATGCCCGGTAATCGGAATCGGGACGTTCATGCTCAGTCCTGCGGATGCGGAGAACAGCGTCCGCTACTATCATCGCACGGATGAACAGCTCGTGCAGTTTGCGGAGTGGCGCCCGGAGTTTGAAAAACGATAGGCGATAAGCAGAGGAATGCAGCAATAGAACTACAGTAAAAGGGGATGTTCACTAGATCACTAGCGCAGCCTCTTTTTAATGCGCTGGAGTTACGACGGTGGCCTGGAATTTGGGAAAAACCGGCGTTAGATCGCCATTTTCGCACACATTTCCGGAAATGTGGGAAAATGGCACCCATAAGCCTCAAATTCCCAAATCGCCTGCGACGAAATCCGGAATCAATATACTCCATAGGGGTATACACTGGGCGATGATTGTCAACAGTCGATCAGCGCACCGCCGCTGCCCGTGGAATATGGACGACAACTCGGCTATGTTGTGCGGCGAATTGTGCAGCCAGTCCAGAATGACAGCGGCGGTGCAGTCAATGATGGCAGGCGCACTGGTACAATTGATGACTGTGATTAGTGGCAGTGGCGGAGGCGCCCGCTGGCTTCGCTTAGCAGTTGGGAAATACAGGATTTTGGCGCCGTTTTCCTCAACTTTTTTTCGAGTGTTAGGAAAATGACCAGTGTATGGGCGAAATTCCCAACTGTGGCGCGCCCATACCCACGGTGATCCAGGCGAGGGAATCAGCCGCAACATGGTATTACTATTTATTATCGCGATCGAATATGTATATAATGAGATTATGGACTAAGCCAGACAAGGCCAGACAAGGCCGCACATCAAGGCAACACATTAATATTTAATCAGGAAAGTATAGAAACATATATGACTGCAGACACGTACGAGCCGCCGTTCCACATGACGGACAGGATAACGAATCTGGTCGCGGAAATCAGTGAACAGATTGGGCGCATCAAGGTGCTGTCCCACGGAAATTTGAATCCGCACTTGAGAAAAGAAAACCGAATCAGAACGATTCATTCCTCACTGGCAATTGAACACAATTCACTTTCGCTCGAGCAGGTCACCGCGATCATCGAAGGCAAGCGAATCCTCGGGAATCCGAATGAGATCCGTGAGGTTAAGAACGCCTATGCGATCTACGATATGATGCTGAAACTCGATCCGTATTCCGTTACGGATCTGCTTCATGCGCATAAAGTCATGATGGATGGGCTCATCCTCGAAAGCGGCAGGTTCCGCTCCGGCGGCGTCGGCGTGTTCGATGGGGATGTGGTTGTTCATATGGCCCCTCCGGCAAAGTTCGTCCCGGACCAGATTCAAAACCTCTTCAGATGGTATCAGTCATCCGAGATTCACCCACTGATCAGAAGCGCGATCTTCCACTACGAGTTTGAATTTATCCATCCGTTCGCCGACGGCAACGGACGGATGGGAAGAATGTGGCACAGCCTGCTGCTTGGGAACTGGAACGACTTGTTCTTCTGGCTTCCGATCGAGGACCTGATCCGCACCCGCCAGAAGGAATACTACGCCGCTCTTGGAGAATCAGACAGAGCGGCAGACAGCAGCGCGTTCGTGGAGATGATACTGAGAGTGATCCTCGATACTTTACTTAATACCAGTGTGGTAGGGCAGGTAGAAGAGAGTTCCCGTTTTACGGAATACTCCTCAACCGAGAAACTGCTCAATGTACTTGGTGAAGAGGAGCTCTCCGCGGTGGAAATCATGGAACGTTTGGGAATTTCTCACAGGCCGACTTTCAGAAAAAATTATCTGAACCCAGCTATCGAACAAGGTCTGGTGGAAATGACAATTCCTGACAAACCGAAAAGTCGGAATCAGCGTTACCGGAAGAAATAACTTGGTCGGTCGACTTGATCGGTCGTAACAAGTCGACCGACCAAGTAAAACGATCTTAGAAGTCAATTGGAAAGGAGCGACTGTGGGATGGGGAAAAACAGCACTAGTAAATTTATATCGCTGATCCTGCGCCATAAGCCGGAGACAATCGGCATTACACTGGACGAGCATGGATGGGCCAATGTCGATGAATTGATTGAGGGGGTAAACAAGACGCATCCGAAGTCCAGACTCTATGTCCACCTTTCCGGAGATGTCGAGACGGCAGTCAAGGTTGGACGCAGACATGGAAAACCGGTTGTATACAGAGTGTTGGCAGAACGTATGGCCGAGGCCGGGATGGTGTTCTTCAAATCTGTGAACGGTGTTTGGCTGACGAAAGCAGTTCCGCCGGAGTTTCTGAGATTAGAATCGCTGGAGGACTTCGGGATTACCATCTCGTAACGGATAGAACCTGTGGGAGGACATTAGCATGGCGTTCGACTATAAGAAAGAGTATAAGGACTTGTATATGCCGAATAAAAAGCCCGGCATTGTGAAGGTCCCGAGCATGAACTTTATTGCGGTTCGCGGACACGGTGATCCGAACGAGGAGGAAGGGGAGTACAAGCAGTCTGTGCCTCTGCTCTACGGCATCGCTTACACGATCAAGATGAGCAAGAAAAGCGATCATCAAATTGATGGGTACTTCGATTTCGTCGTGCCGCCGCTGGAGGGTTTCTGGTGGCAGGATGGCGTCCGAGGCGTTGATTCCGCCCATAAGGAGAATTTTGAGTGGATTTCTGTAATTCGTCTTCCGGACTTTGTCAGCAGGGAGGATTTCGAATGGGCAGCAGAAGAGGCGTCCAGGAAGAAGAAGGTCGATTTCTCCAGGGTCGAGTTTTTGACCTATGAAGAGGGCCTGTGCGTTCAGTGCATGCATATCGGTCCATTCGACGACGAACCGGCGACGGTGGAATCGATGCATGCGTTAATGGAGCAGCAGGGATACAGTCTGGATTTCACTGATAAGAGGCACCATCACGAGATCTACCTGAGCGATCCCAGAAAGACCGCGCCGGAGAAGCTGAAGACGGTGATCCGGCATCCGATAAAATAGCAAATAACTAATACAGCATATAACAAACATGCGCTCAGCCGCTGGGAGTTAGAGTGGAAATTAGGCGGTGAGCGCATGCATGTTATCAATTAATTCTGCTAGTTCTGTATCGTTTTATACGTGTAATGTGCATGCCCCGGGGTATGGGGCTGCTGAGCAGTAAGGCGATTACAGCTTCATCTTGGTTCCGAGGCCCTTCTTCAGAGCGTTGTCCAGGATGGCCTTGCCCATGGCCATGTCGTTGGTGGAGATGCCGATGTTGCTGCAGACGATGATCTCGTCCTCGCTGGTGCGGCCCTCTGCCAGTCCGGCCAGGACTTCTCCGGTCTGTGTGTGGATCTTCGGCAGTCCGTCAGGGAAGTAGCCCATGCTCTCGAACAGCTTGTGCTCGTCGATGCTGTCTACGATGTACTTATCGGCAGTCAGCGGAATCTGCGGATCCCAGAAGGTGTTCAGGTCGCACGGCAGAATAGTCTGTCCCGGGCGGATCCATTCTTTCTTTGCCAGCTTCATCGGCTCGCGGACGATGAATGTAGCGGAGCTCAGGACCTCGCAGTTCTTGACGACCTCTTCCGGAGTAGAAGCCTTGACGATCGGAACGTTAACCTCGTCCTTCAGAGTCTCGATCAGGCGATCCATGTTCTCTGGGAACTTGTCGTAGATGTAGATCTTCTCCAGTTCCTTCAGCGCATGGACAATGAAGCGGACGTGGTAGGTTCCCTGGACGCCGCATCCGAACATTCCGAACGTCTTAGCGTGCGGATGGAGCGCTGCTGCTGCGAGTGAAGTAACTGCCGGTGTACGCATCGCGGTCAGCCATGTGCAGTCCATGACGGCTACAGGAACGCCGGTTACGATGTCGTTCATGATCTGAAGGCCGGTGGTCTGCGGCAGATTGTACTCCTTAGGGTTTCTCGGATAGCACTCGATCCACTTGCATCCGCAGGCGAGATCGCCAGGCACGTAAGCAGGCATGGCATGGAAGAATACGTCCTCGTAAGGGTGGATTCCGATCTTGGCCGGCATCTCGTACTCGTTCTTTCCGTGAGCGATCATGGTTCCCTTGATCAGGTCCAGGGTCTCATCGACGGTCGGACCAGCCTCGATGCACTCGTCCTTCGTCAGCCAGAGGATTTCCTTTCCGAGATCCAGCTGCTTCTTTAAGTTCTCATGATCCTTGTTGAAAGATTCCAACTGTTTTTCCGTTGCAGTATACATAACTTCAACCTCCTTTAATCTCCAGGGCTGGGCGGTAAAAGAAGGGCTCCAACCCTCTGTGTTTTTTCTTAAGTACACTTTAAAGGTTGGAGCGACTCCAAGGTCAATACTGTTTTTGGAAATTTTTTGATTAAATCGATAGTATTTAATTTAACAGGACTTTAACCTCGCACAGGTACCCGTGATCGAGGTATTCGAACAGTCTCAGGCCGATCTCGTCGGCGATGACGTAGGACGGCTCGACGTCGTTTTCCTTCAGCCAGTTCAGCAGGGGAGTGAAGTCGGCGCGGTCATTGATGACGTTGATCATGCAGCAGGCGTAGTCGCCGGCGGGGAGCATGGTCAGGTACGCCGGGTCGACGGTCTTCATGATGTCCTGGTCGAACCTAATGTATTCTCCGCGCTTGATAAACCCGCCCTCTGCCATGCGCCGTTCGTCCAGGATGAATCCGTATCCGCGGCGGATGGACTGGCTGTGGTCTACGGCTTCGCGGCAAAGTTCAAGCAGCCTCAGGTGATAAGCGCGGGTATCCTCGTCATTGTTGCCGTACAGCACGCCGCGCTCGGGCTGATGACGGACGGTGACGGTGCCCAGGCCCTTAGCCTCTTTGATCCTTTCGTCCTGGACGGCGAACCAGCCGATGTCATCCACGACCTGCCGGTAGTAGTTCATCCGGTCCTGCGCCTCCCGCTGATGTTCCTGCAGTAAAGTCAGGACTTTGTCGTTGCTTCCTGATTCCAGGATGCCGCGGATCGTATCGATGGAAATGTCCAGGCTCCGGCAGCAGCTGATGATGTCCATCCGCCAGAACTGATCGTACGTGTAGTAACGGTATCCGTTGTGGGGATCCACGTATTTCGGTTTCAGCAGGCCGATCTTGTCCCAGAACCGCAGGGTATCCCTGGAAATCCCGGTGATGCTGCTCACTTCTCCAATTAAATATCGCTTTTCGTCCATGGTCACACCTCATGTATTTCTAATGATACTTAATTATAGCATGGAGTGTGTTGATATAGTTTTCACGATGGCAGGAATGGCCATAAAAATGAAATTTTCTACTCATCTGTGACCATCCCCACAAATGGAAAGAGGCTGCGAAAAACGACCCTGCATTTTTCACAGCCCCATATTTAACCAAATCCCATCAGATCCAATACGATCAGATCAGATTTTCTTTCTCCAGGTATGCCTTTGCCACGTTCTTAGGATCCTTACCCTTGACGTCGACCTGGTAGTTCAGGCGGCGCATGACGCTGTCGGTCAGCTTAGGCGCGAGCTTGTTCACGAGGGGACGGAGCTCCGGGTACTTCTTCAGGGTGCTGGTGCTGAAGCACGGCACCGCATAGTACGGCGAGAACACGTGATCGGTGTCCTTCAGGACCTTCAGGTGGTATTTCAGCAGCATGCCGTCAGTTGCGAACGCATCCATGACGTCCACGTCTTTATTTGCCAGAGCAACGTAGAGCGGGGAACCGTCGATCCCGGAGACTTTCTTGAACTTGAGGCCCGGATAGGTGCGCTCCATCGCGGCCATGCAGTCGTTTCGGTTCTCGAATTCCAGGGTGCTTCCCAGGCGCAGCTCGCCGGCGTGGTCGACGAGGTCCGGGATGGTGTTCAGGTTGTACTTCTTAGCGGTCTCCTGGCTGACGGCGAGGGTGAAGGTGTTGTTGAATCCGCACTGCTTGGTCAGGGTGATGCCCTGCGGTTTCAACTCCTTAGCGCAGTCCTCGTACACGCGCTGCATGTTCGAGGACGACTTCTTGTGCTTCAGGATACTTCCGTAAATCGTTCCCGTGTAGTCGACGTACATGTCGATCTCGCCGTTCTTCAGCGCCTCGTAGCAGACCTGACTGCCGCCCAGGTTCTCTTTCCTGACACAGTGAATGTCGGTATGCGCCTCGATGTAGTCCGAGTAGAGGTTGACCAGGACCGACTGCTCGGTGAAGTCCTTGCCGCCAATCGTGATCTGCTTCTGCCGGTTCGCTAATGCGCTTCCGACGGCAGTTCCGAAGATGAGCGCTGCGATCAGGATCACGGCGGTGATCAGGGTGACCTTGTTTCTCTTATGCTTCTTCTTGAGTTCTTCTCGGGTGAGACCGTTGGATTCCTGCATGCTGATCGGAATGACCAGCTTCTCGACCAGGCCCATCAGGAAGTCGACGAGCAGTGCCAGGATGCAGGCAGGGATCGCGCCGGCCAGGATCTGGTAATTATTTACAGTTCGGATTCCGGCGAATACCAGATATCCGAGTCCGCCGGCACCGATGAACGCCGCGATCGTCATCAGGCCGACCGCCGTTACGGCAGAAATCCTTACGCCGGCCATGATGACCGGGAGCGCCAGAGGGATCTTGACCTTGAACAATACCTGCTTAGGCGTCAGACCGATTCCGCTTGCCGCCTCGACCAGCGACGGGTCGATTCCGGAAATTCCGGTATAGGTGTTCTTGATAATCGGCAGCAGGGAGTAGATGATGACCATGACGACCGCCGGCAGCACGCCGATGCCCAGAAGCGGGATCGCGAGTCCCAGCAGGGCCATGCTCGGGATCGCCTGCACCACGTTCGCCACGCCGAGCACTGGCTTGTCCAGTTTGCGGACGTAGCTGATCAGGATGCCGAGCGGCACGCCGATCAGGATGGCGATGCACACCGCGATGGCCGTCATCTCGATGTGCTGCAGCGTCAGGCTCCAGATCTGCGACGCGTGATCGGCAAAATACATGCACAGCTTAATCATTGACTTCCACCTCCTGTTCCGGTTCTGACAAATATTGACGGCTCAGGGTCGAGATCAGGTTGCTGCTGGTCAGCAGGCCGACCAGTCTTCCCAGCTGGTCCACGACCGGCACATTGCTGACATCGGCCTCTTCAATGAGCTTGAGCACGTCCACGATGCTGTCGTCAGGGTGGGCGGTGTACTTGACCGGAATCATGATCTCCTCAGCCGGCTTGTCCGCCTCGTGATTGGCGTACAGCACGCGTCGGTTGATGATCCCGAGCAGTTTATTCTCCTCGCCGGTCACGAGCAAGGTGTCGACGTGGTGGGACGTCAGCCTGGTTACGCAGCGTCTTGCGGACAGGTCGCCCGGGCAGGTGACCGGTTCGCGGATCATGAAGTCCTCGACCTTGATGTATTCCGGAGAGTTCCAGATTCGCTTCATTCCGACGAAGTCGGCGACAAAGTCGTTCGCCGGCGAACGCAGGATCTCCTCCGGCGTGTCGTACTGCAGGATGTGGCCGCCCTTCATGATGCAGATCCGGTCCGCTATCTTGATGGCCTCGTCCATGTCGTGGGTGACAAAGATCATCGTCGTTCCAAGCTTGTGATGCAGCTCCACCAGCTGGTCCTGCAGCGAGCTTCTCGTCAGCGGATCCAGGGCAGAGAAGGGCTCGTCGAACAGGATGTACTTCGGGTCGTTGGCCATCGCACGAACGACGCCGACCCTCTGCTGCTGCCCGCCGGACAGCTCGTTCGGGTAGCGGTCCAGGAACTTGGCCGGTTCCATGTCGACCATGTTCATCAGCTTCTCGGTCTTCTTCTTGATCTCGTACTCATCTTTGCCTTCCAGCTTCTCGATGATCTCTATATTCTGCCGAACGGTCATGTGCGGGAAGAGCCCTCCCTGCTGAATCACGTAACCCATCTGTCTCCTCAGCCGCACCTTGTCGATGGTGTTCACATCCCTGCCATCGATCAGAATCTCCCCGGAAGTCGCCGGCAGCAGCCGGTTGATCATCTTCAGCGTCGTGGTTTTCCCACATCCGCTTGGTCCGATCAGAACCGTCAGTTCGCCGTCGTGAAAATCCAGAGAGATTTTATCTAAGACCACATTATCCTTAAAAGCCTTCGTGACTTCCTTGAATTGAATCATGATTTCCTCCCCCTTCCAAATTTATCCATATCAAAAAAACACCCCATCCCTCGATTTCCCGTAAATCTGATCGATCCGAAGAAAATCGCTGAAAATGGTGCATTGATTAACGTATCCGGCTGGGTATTGATCTGCGTAGTAGAAGATATCGCCTGAGCGAAATAGAATTATATGCGTAGAAGAATATCAACAGTGTTGACAACAGGTACTATTATGAAAATAGAAAGATAGAATAATACCACAGCATATTGTATACGATTTGATAGCATTTGTCAAATCACGTAATTAATTATGAAGTTTTCTGTTTCTTGAAACATCACCTGGCTGCGGCAAAGTAAACGCCCCGGAAAAGATAGACCCGGCCTGATGACTCCCGGGCACGCTGCGGACCGTCCTGCACGGAAGCAGCAAAACCTGCAGCAATTCCACAAGCCGGAAGGCAGAAAAGAATGGACTTCTGTGATAAACTAAACCATATACAGATCCTGATCAGATCTCCTGACCGGGACACAGGAAACGTTATCAACATCAATCGAACACTGCCCGGAAATAACCGGACATCGGATAATCGAAAAAAACAACGAATAAGAGAGGTGCAGTTATGACATATAAATGGAGGTATAAGACACCGGAGGGATTCACGGACCTGCTCATGAACGGCGAGGGGGATTCCCTCACGGGCCTGTGGTTCGAAGGCTCGCGGGATGCATCAAAGCACACCGTCCAGTGCGAGGAACGCCTGCTGCCGGTCTTCCGGCAGACCATGGACTGGCTGGACGTCTACTTTGCCGGAAAAGCCCCAGACTTCACGCCTAAATACGAGATCCACGGCCTGACCGACTTCCGCAGGGAGGTCATCGATTCCATGCTGGCGATTCCATTCGGCCAGACGACGACGTACGGTCAGATCGCGGCAGAGCTGGCAGAGAAGAAGGGCATCGCCAAAATGTCCGCCCGCGCGGTCGGCGGTGCGGTCGGCTGGAACCCGATCTGCATCATTATCCCGTGCCACCGCGTCGTCGGCTCGAACCGCTCCCTGACCGGCTACGGCGGCGGAATCAGCAACAAGGTGTCGCTGCTGAGGCTGGAGGGGAATGATATGAGTAGGTTTTCAGTACCAAAGAAATCATTTATGAACAATCGAGTTGACGTCGAAGCAGCCCTCGACAGCGCCGAACGTGCAGCCGCGGAGAATCCCGTGCGCTACTCGGGCGAGGAAGTCTTCGGCAGAGTCAGAAAACGAATCATCGGAAAGTAATATTATGGCGAACATTAAACTTATTCCATTACAGGCTGATGACAGGAAACAGTTCATCCTGGACAACCAGGAGGCATTTAATTACGGCGCGCTGGAGGAGTTCGGACGGCGCGACGACCACTTTGAGGATGGCGAGAAGGGTGATTTGGAAATCCTCTTCGTGACACCCAGGGCGCACAGCCGAGGCATTGGATTTTCCGCCTGGTGCGAGATTGAAAAAATGTATCCGGGGGTCAAGGTCTGGGAGACGATGACCCCATACTTTGAGACGCGGAACATCCATTTCTACGTGAACCGGTGCGGCTTCCCCATCGTAGAGTTTTTCAACCAGCACCACCCGGATCCGAATGATTCTGACGCTGCTGCGGAGGCGGATGAACAATTTCCGGATGGGATGTTCCGGTTCCAGAAGAAGTTATACTAGCATGGCTATGCATCCTCTGTGCCCGGGATAACTTTGTCTGCACGCATATCTCCGCAGACCCTCGCGAAATCTCTGATTTCCAAGTATAATGGTGAGTATGAATACGGATCCGCAGTAGATCCATATTCGCCGCGAAAATGGCGGCAATCGTCTGTTAACGTACAATGATACGTAATTATTAAGGAGATAATATGATTTTATACATTAACGCCTGCGTGCGCCCGGAGTCGCGCACCGATGAGCTTGCGAGGGAACTGCTGAGGCAGCTGGGAGAGCCGTACACGGAGCGGAAGCTGGCGGACGAGGGGCTTTCGGTTCTGACAGAGGAAAGGCTGGAATACCGAACGGAGCAGATCGACCGCGGGAACCTGGACGACCCGATGTTTGCGTACGCGAGGGAGTTCGCCGATGCGGATACGATCGTCGTGGCGGCGCCGTACTGGGACGTGTCGTTCCCGACGCTGCTGAAGATGTACGTGGAGAATATCTACGTGAACGGCATCGTGTCGGAGTACGGCGAGGATGGGATGCCGCGGGGGCTTTGCCGTGCGCAGAAGCTGTATTACGTCACAACCGCGGGAGGGCCGTACGATCCGCGCTACAGCTACGAGTACATCCGCGAGCTCTGCGTCACGTACTTCGGGATTCCGGACGTGCGGCTGCTGAAGGCGGAGTGGCTTGACGTCGTGGGAAGTGACGTCGCTGAGATCCTCCAGGCGGCAAAGGAAACGATTCCGGAGATCCTGTAAACTTTGTCATAAACTCCCTTGATGCGCAGCGCGATGCCGCGCGCCCCGCTCTTTCTGACTGCGGTTGACAGACCGTGGACGTGGTATTGTGCTGTTATAGATATATTAACAGCAGATACGATCGGAAAGAGGAAAAAGCAATTGGAGAAGGAAATGACGGAGAAGCTGCGCATGACTTCAGAACTGATCAGGGAAGCGGACGCGGTGCTTGTTGGGATCGGCTCCGGGATGTCGAGCGCGGCGGGGTACAATCACTATTCACACAACGCGGTGTTCCGGCGGAACTTCGGTGATTTTGAGGAGAAGTACGGGATTCAGGGCATGTTCCCGGGGTTTTACTATATCTTCTCGACGCCGGAACAGCAGTGGGGCTATTACGCGAGGTATATCCAGTTCATGGAGGATGCACCGGCCGGAAAGCCATACTTGGACCTCCTGCAGATTCTGAAGGACAAAGACTACTTTATTCTGACGACGAACATCGACATTCAAATCCCGAAGGTCTTTCCGGAGGAGCGGTACTTCCAGTTTCAGGGCGATTTCCGCTTTCTGCAGTGCAGCCAGCCGTGCCACGACAAGCTCTACAGGAGCCGCAGGCCGGTGGAGGCGATGATCGCCGGAATGAATGATCTGGAAGTTCCGTCCGAGCTGATTCCGCGGTGCCCTGAGTGCGGGTGGAAGATGGTCCCATGGGTGCAGGACGACACCTTTCTGCGCGGAGCGGCGTGGCAGGCCGCGAACCGAAGATATGAGGAGTTCCTCCGGAAATACCGCGATAAGAGGCTGGTCCTGCTGGAACTCGGCGTCGGAGACATGACCCCGAGCATCATCCGCCTCCCGTTCTGGGATATGACGGCCAAGTTTCCGGATGCATTCCTGATCACCGTGAATCTGGCGAAGGGAAGCGCGCCCGAGCAGCTGAAGGGCAGGAGTCTGGCGATCGGCGCAGACCTGGCGGAAGTGATGGGTAAATTGAAGAGTTTTTAGCTTGTATCGCCAGTGGCGGCAGGCGGCGAGAGGAGGCAGAAAGTTATGAGCAGCGAGAACAGGGCTTTTTTGAAAAAATATGAGGAGATCAATGGGAATCTGCTGAACGTGATGCTCTCTGAACATCCGAAACAGAACGTCGTCTTTTCTCCGATGTCTGTCGTGATGGCGCTCACTCTACTTGCGCAGGCAACAGACGGGAATACGAGGGATGAAATCATTCAACTGATGGACGATGAGCACACGTCGATCTCGGACTTCATTCACGATGTTCAGGCACTTGCGAACGTACTGACAGACGCTAAGCGCTGTATTTCCGCGAACGCAGCCTTCGTGAAGGATACTGCGCGGGAGAATCTGAACCCGGAATATGAAAAATCCATTCGTGATTCCCTGAATGCCGAACTGATCATTTCCGATCAGATGGTCGATGCAGTGAATAAATGGGTGTATAAGAACACGAAGGGCATGATCCCGGAAATAATGGATGGGTCGATGAACGACGTTATTGCAGTGCTTATCAATGCCGCGTGTTTTCATGCGAACTGGGCGGAGAATTACGAAGATGACGAAATCTATGAAGAGGAATTTTTCAACGCGGACGGTTCTGTCCCGAATGTTCGAACGATGCACAGCAATGAGGACTGGTATCTGGAGGACGATACGGTAACCGGATTTATCAAGGAATACAAGGGCAAGTACAGCTTTGTCGCCCTGCTTCCGAAAAAAAGCGGTAAAGAACCGCTCATCGAGGCCGCGAAGAGCGTGCGCGTATCCGAGCTCTGCAGAAATAAACTGAAGTGTATAGTTAACACTGCAATACCGGAATTTCAATACGATTTCCGCCAGAAACTTAAAGAAATCCTGGCGAGCGCGGGAATCCGGGATGTGTTTACGGATCAGGCCGATTTCTCGCCATTCTCGACGGAAGGACTGAAAGTTTATGACATTATCCACAAGGCGAGAATCGAAGTCAATCAGCAGGGAACGCGGGCTGCGGCCGCAACGGCCTTCATGGTAAATGATACCGGAATTCCTCAATTTAAGGAGGTACGCCTGGACCGCCCGTTCCTGTATTTCATCACAGAGAGCGAATCGGGACTTCCGGTGTTCTCGGGCGTAATCAACCGGCTGTCGGAATAACGCAGACGCTGACGATCAGGCTGATTTACCAAGCGACAGGATTCTCTCTGCTGCAATTCTGTGCACGTTCATAAAAACACCGTTACTTTCCTGTCTTCATTGACAAAACACACTCCCCAGTGTTATTATTGAGAAGATTTAACAATCAAACTACTGAATACCCTAAACCGATGAAGGAGAAATAGTAGCACCGCCCCCCTGCCTTACAGAGAGCTGACGATGGTGAGACGGCAGCAGGTCAGAACGTTGTGAATGGGCTCCTGAGGGCGAACCGAACCGGCACATCGAACATAGATTCCGATGTCGGTAGGGGAGACGGAGTGCTGACCTCCGTAATCAAAGTCTCACATGTGCTGGCATGGTTGAGTGGGCGGTCCGTCGCGAGATGACCGTCAAGCAGAGTGGTACCGCAGGACTTGAATTTCCAGGCTCCTGTCTCTGCAGCTGAAATAGGCTGCGGGGGCAGGAGCTTTTTTGATACCGCGAGAATCATGCAGCGGCAAAGTCGACGAGCAGTCGATGACTATTGATTAATATCGATGAACAGCAGCGAACAGGAGAGGAGAACTACTGATGGAAGGCTACAGCATTTATTTACCAAGTTACACGATCGGACACGGCATTTACGAGAAGGTCGGGGAGGTCGTTAAGGATTATGGGACAAAGGCAGCCGTGATCACCGGACACAAGTCGTTTGCGGCGGCGGGGCAGAAGCTCCTGGATGCCTGCACGAGCGGCGGGATCGAGGTCACGGGCTGCCTGTACTACGGCGGCGAGTGCACGGAGGAGAACGTGAACCGCCTGGCGGCAGAAGAGGAAGTGAAGAAGGCGAGTATGATCTTTGCCCTGGGAGGAGGAAAGGTCACGGACACCGCGAAAGCGCTCGGCGAGCAGATCGGCAAGGCGGTATTCTCATTCCCGACGATCACGTCCAACTGCGCGGGATGCACGAGCGTCAGCATCATGTACCACGAGGACGGCAGCTTCCAGGGGCCGAACTTCATCACGAGACCGCCGGTGCACACGTTCCTGGACCTGGATGTCCTGGCAGAGGCGCCGAGCCGCTACATGTGGGCGGGGATGGGCGATACGTATGCCAAGTACTTTGAGGCGACCGTGTCCTCGCGCGGAGAGGAGCTCAGCCACTACGTCGGACTCGGCGTCACGATCAGCCGCATGTGCCTGGATCCGATCCTGCGTTACGGCAGGCAGGCGCTCTCGGACAACGAGAAGGGGATCGCATCGGAGGCGTTCGAAAATGTCGTGCTCGCGATCAACGTCACGACTGCGCTGACCTCCATTCTGGTCACCAAGGACCGCATCGTCGACTACAACAGCGGCCTGGCGCACGCGATCAACTACGGGCTGACGTCATTCCCGGAGGTGGAAAAGAACCACCTGCACGGTGAAATCGTGTCGCTGGGCGTCCTGGTGCTGCTCCTGATCGACGAGACCCAGGAGGGCGGCACGAAGGGCATGTTCCAAAAGATGTACGACTTCAGCCGCGACGTGAAGCTGCCGAGGAAGCTCGAGGATCTCGGACTCAGCGCGGATCAGCGTGACAGCGTCATCGGCAAGGCGATCGTGCTGAAGGACATCGAGCACAACCCATACGTCATCACCAGGGAGATGCTGGAGCGCGCGTTCGACCAGCTGGAGTCCATGTAATCCACAGCCGTGAAAGGAGGCACACGATGCAGACGATGAAAAACACCGGAAACAGCGGCACTGCAGCCGCAGCATCCAAAGGAAAAAGAGTTACATCCACATCCGTAATCATGGGGGTCGCGTTCGTGTGGTTCACGACGCACTTCGGCGGCGGGTTCGCGTCCGGCGCGCAGCTGTACACGTACTTCGTCCGGTTCGGGGCGTTCAGCCTGGTCATGCCGGTGCTGGCAATGGGGTATAACGCGCTGTTCTTCGCCTACTGCCTGCGTTACGCGAGGCGCCACGAGGTGTACGATTACCGCTCCTACAACAACAGCTTCTACGGGCGGTTCGCGCCGATCTTCTCGAACCTGTTCGAGTTCCTCTACATCGTAGTAATGTGCGTGGCGCCGGCAGTTGCGTTCGCGACAGGCGGAGCGACCCTGCACGCAGTGACCGGCCTGCCGTACCTGCTGTGCACGCTGATCATCGGCGGCTTCATCTTCATCGTCTCGATCTTCGGAACCAACCTCGTGAGGAGGGTGTCGTTCGTCCTGTCGATCGTGATCATCGTGGGCATGGTCGGCGTCTATTTTCCGAATATCATTGCCAACCACAGCGCGATCGGAAGCACGATTGCATCGATGCAGGCGCAGCACCTGTCCCTCGGCAGCGCACTGTACGCGGCGTTCCTGTACGGCACGTTCCAGCTCTGCAACGTGGCGGTGTTCGTCCAGCACGCGCAGGTCTACGAGGATGCGGGCGACGCGAAAAAGAGCATGACCGCCGGCTTCCTGATCAACGCGGCGATTATGGTGATGGGCGTCCTGGGCCTGATGACCGTCTGCTCCGACCCTGATATCGCAGGCCAGGCGGTTCCGACGCTGTTCATGGTGCAGAAGGGCGTGGGCGCGTCCGTCCTGACCCCGTTGATCTCCATACTGATCATCCTGGGCGCGGTTTCCACGGCGGTGAACATGGTCGCGGCGATGGTGAAGCGCATCGGCGATGCGGTTGAGACAAAGGAAGAGCGTCAGCTTTCCGACGCCGGGCTGCCGGTAAAGAAGACGGTCCTGATCGCCCTGGCCTGCTGCCTGGCCGACTTCGGCATCGCGCAGTTCGGCCTGCTGACCCTGATCGCCAAGGCGTACAGCTTCATTGCATACCTCGCGATCCCGGTTATCCTGATCCCGTACATCATCCACATGATCGCGACGAGGTTCGACACCAGGCCGCTTCCGGAGAAGGACGAGGCGGCTTCCGCTGACGGACGTGAAGGCGCTTTCCAGACGGCTGATTGAACAACAACGGGACGCATATGAAAAACTATAATTCCACGAACAATCAAGAAGCGAACAGCAGCAAAGGCAGTCGAAAGCGGGGAGTGACGAAGACAGGCCTCATCGTATTCTACATTCTCGTCTGGGTGATCACCCTGCTGATCTGGCGATTCCTCTGCACGCCGAGCGACGTGCTCGGCTTCACGATCATGTTTCTGGTCATCCTTCTCCGGTCGCGGCATTCGCAGTCTCCATGCTCGACAGGGTATAGCGCGCCGCCGTTTGGGATTCTGACCGTTCAGCGGCCATTTTCCAAACACTCCAAAAAAAGTTAGGGAAAACGGCGCCGAAAATCCATTTTTCCCACATTCCGGAGAGGCCGGCGGGCGCCTCCAGCGACGCGGGCAGGGCACGATCATCGATTAGACCATTGCACCCGCCATCGTTGACTGCAGCGCCGCCATCATTCTGGACAGACTGCACAAGCCGCCGCACAACATAGACGTGTTGTCGTTCGATTTGCAGTGGCGACGGCAATACCTCCGCCGCTAATCGGTGATAGGCTCCCTGCATATACCCCTATGGGGTATAGCGATCTACTCGCTCAATGCAGGTGATATGATCACCCTAAAGTAGACAGCAAAAAGATCGAAATCTACTTTAG
>CAIFEY010000023.1 GCA_903789635.1 uncultured Eubacteriaceae bacterium | reverse complement strand
AGCGCCGATGATACTTGGTGGGTGACCGCCTGGGAAAGTAGGACACCGCCGGTTCGGTTCTAAAGTATTTATTCGTTTCATGTTTATCATTTCTCATGAAGCAGAAGAGCTTGCAGCAGACAATTGCCTGTTGCAGGCTCTTTTTTTATTTGCCGTTTCGCGGTAGTATAGGGGGTAGACGATAGTCGGAATATACGAAGTGAATGTATTTCTGACCTGCATTTTCAGGATGCAGTTTTATGGAAAAAGGGTTTGCAATTATGGACGGGACTACGGGCAGAAGTGACTTACTGCAGGAACGAAGCGAATTACTACAGGAAAATAGTGATTTAGGACGGGAAAATGGGGCGATAACAGCGGTTTTGCTCGCGAATACGGGGATTATGCTGAGTTATATGGGGATTAATGTGCTCGTGGACGCGATTTATGAGGATGAGGGGCATCCGTTCAGCCGAGTGCCGGAGGAGACGTGGGAGAACCTGCTGGAGGGGCGCGGTCCGTTCCGCAAGATCGATTACCTGCTGTTCACACACACGCACGAGGATCACTTCTCGGAGGGGAAACTGATCCGCTTCCTTCGTCATCGGCAAAGGCTGATGGAGCTGCAGGGACAGGAACAGGATGGAAGGCATCTGCGGGGCGAATCACCCGAGCAGGAGGGCCCTGAAGGGCCTCATGTGCCGCAGAAAGAGAGAATCAGCCCTGTCAAGGGAATCGTGCTGCCGGAGGACGCTCTTGAGATGACGGATCTCACCGCGGCGCTTGAGGAGACGGGGGTTCCGGCGTTTTACCTGAGCGGAGATACGGACCGGATCGTGATCCGCCCGGAGCCGCACCTGGAAATCCGCGCGAAAAAAATGCGTCATCTCGATAAGGTGTATTATCAGATTCCGCATTTTTGTTACTTATTGAATTTCGATGAAAGGAAGGTCCTGATCACGGCGGACGTGGACTACACGCACTACGATTTCCACGAGTTCCCGAAGGATATTGATATTGCGTTCGTCAACCCGCTGTTCTTCGGGGAGCTGGGTTACCGCAGGTTCTACCACGGCGAGCTGAAGGCGGAGACCTTTGCGGTCTACCACGTCCCGTTCGAACCGGACGATTCGATGAACATGCGGCACCTGCTTCAGCGCAGGATCGAGCGGTGGGAAGCGCGCTGCGGGCGCGTGATCGCGTTTACGGAGCCGGGACAAAGTTTTGAATTATAGAGACTAATCGGCGCGCTCGAGCCACTGGGCGGAGGTCTTCTTGGCATATTCGATCAGTTCGCGGCCGATCTTAGGGAGCGGGACGTCCTTGCGCATGATGAAGCCGACGTCGAAGGTGATCGGGCGGGTCATCGGGCGGGCGACGAGCTCAGGGTTGGTGTCAACGAGGGTCCGGTAGGTGCTCTCGTTGACGAAGCAGATGTAGTTGCCGTATTTCACCATGTCGAGCATGCAGATGATCTGGTCGTGGTAGGAGATCTCGCGCGGGACGACGCCGTAGCGCTGGAACTCGTGGACCATCAGGCGGTAGACCTTGGAGTTCCTGTCCGGCAGGGAGACGGCCTCGCCGTTCAGCATTTCGATGTCGATCTTCGGCTGTTTGGTCAGCGGGTGGTCGTGCGGGAGCATGGCGTAGATCTGGGTCGTGCCGATCTTCTCGCAGATGATGTCATCGACAGGGTGGTCCGGGATGCCGTTGTAGGTCACGTCCAGGCTGCCGTCCCTGACCATCGTGATGTGGTTGGTCATCGTGCCCTCGAACAGCTGGATGTGCGCGTCGCGGTGCTTTGGGAAGAAGGTCTCGTAGAGGAATGGCAGAAGGTGATGGGACAGGGAAGGCGAGAGGCCGAGGCGCAGGGTGTGGTCGTAGGACTCGGCCATGCGCTTCATCTCCTGTTCCGCGTCACTGCACTCCTGCAGGATGTGTTCCGTGTAGATCATGAACCGCTCGCCCGCCGGCGTGAATGTGACGGACTTGGAGTTCCTGATCAGCAGGTCGACGCCGAGCTGCTTCTCCAGGGACGTGATCGCCGCGGAGATGGCCGGCTGAGAGACGTAGAGCTCTTTGCTCGCCTGGGTAAAGCTTCCGTATTTATGAATGGCGGCGAGGTAGTTCAGTTTTTTCAGGTCCAGCATGGCTCGGCTCCTTCCGTGTGTATTGCTGCGGCAGCGGCTGATGTGTCAAAAATTGAATCTTTGTTCATTATATTGTACGATAAAAGTTCTTTATATGTCTACCCATTATAATTATATATGTAACATCTCTAACTGGAATTTATCGGGAGAAAATGGGGAAATTACACGTGAAAATATCCGCGAAAAAATCCGCCCGGGGGCTGCGCTGCCGCAGCCGCTCCGGGCGGATTTGTATATTCATATTTTGCCTGCTTTTTCTCAGGGATTATTTAGCCTTAGGGCCTGCCTCTGCGATTTCCTTAGGCATGTTCGGATACTTCTCCTTGAAGTTCTCGACGAACATCTCAGCGAGGCGGTCTGCCTGCTTGTCATAGGCGTCTTTGTCTGCCCATGTGTCTCTCGGGTTCAGGACCTCGGACGGAACGTTCGGGCAGGACTGCGGTACGTCGACGTTGAAGCGGTCGTCGTGGACGAACTCGGCGTCGTTCAGCGTGCCGTTCAGGGCTGCGGTGACCATCGCTCTCGTGTACTTCAGCTTCATGCGGCTGCCCGTTCCGTAAGGGCCGCCGGACCATCCAGTGTTGACCAGGTAAACCTGTGTGCCGTGTGCATCCAGGCGCTCGCCCAGCATGCGCGCATACTTCTCAGCGCCGAGAGGCATGAACGGCTGACCGAACAGCGTGGAGAACGTCGGAACCGGCTCGGTGATGCCGCGCTCTGTTCCGGCTACCTTTGCCGTGAAACCGGTGACGAACTGGTACATCGCCGCGTTTCTGTCCAGCTTGGAGATCGGAGGAAGTACGCCGAAGGAGTCTGCCGTCAGGAAGATGACAACCTTAGGAATTCCGCCGTATCCCGGGATCTGGGAGTTGGAGATGAACTCGACCGGGTAGCCGACACGGGTGTTCTCGGTCAGTGTGCGGTCAGAGTAGTCCGGAGTTCTCGTCTCCGGGTCTAAGATCAGGTTCTCTGTGACTGCGCCGAACTTGATCGCGTGGAAGATCTCAGGCTCGTTCTCCTCCTTCAGGTCGATGCACTTGGCGTAGCATCCGCCCTCGAAGTTGAAGATGCCGTTGTCGGACCAGCCGTGCTCGTCGTCTCCGATCAGCTTTCTCGCAGGGTCAGCGGAAAGTGTGGTCTTTCCTGTTCCGGACAGGCCGAAGAATACGGCGGTGTCGCCCGTCTCCGGATCCATGTTGGCGGAGCAGTGCATCGGCAGGACGTTGTCCTCTACAGGAAGGACAAAGTTCATGGTGCTGAATACGGACTTCTTGATCTCTCCGGAATATGCGGATCCAGCGATGATGATGAAGTGTGCCTCGTAGTCGATCATGATCGCAGCCTCGGAGTTGATGCCGAATTTCTCCGGATCGCACTTGTATCCAGGCGCTACGAGCATCGTGAAGTCTGCGTCGCCGAACTTCTCCAGCTCCTCTGCCGTCGGACGGATCAGAAGGTTGTGGATGAACAGGTTCTGCGATGCCAGCTCGTTGACGATGCGGAACTTGCGCGTGTACTTAGGATCTGCACCGGCGAATCCGTCGAAGATGAAGATCTCGTCCTGCGCGGACAGGTACTTGATGAGCTCCTCCTTGATTGCGTTGAACGTCTCGCGGGTGGTCGGAACGTTGACCTTTCCCCAGTCGATGAGATCATGAACGCCCTCGGAGTCCACGATGAACTTGTCATGCGGGGAACGGCCGGTGTACTTTCCTGTGTTTACTGCCAGCGCACCGGTATTCGTCAGTACGCCTTCTTTTCTTTCCAGAGCCTTCTCTACGAGAATAGCCGGGCTCAAATTTCTGTGAATGTTAGGGGTTGTGATTCCCAGCTTTTCCAATCCGTAGGTTTCCATTATATTCCTCCTTGAATGAACGATCCGGACCCGCAGAGCGCAGAATCCGGAAATATAAATTCTGAAAAATCTCTACCTTATAGTTTAACGCAAATAAAGACGGTCTGCAATTGAGTTATACGCAGAATTGACAGCTTTACCATATTTTCTTGATATACCTGGACTTATCTACGGCAAAACACAAAATTGTAAGAAATAAATTAGGCGGATTGCCACGCATTGAAGTTCGCGGATTTTCCGCCAATAGGGAATATTTTACCTTGCAGACAAAATCCAAGGCACAATTGAGCGTCTGTTCAGACTTCTTGGCCTCGGATGGATTCCGGGGATTCGCCCGCGTTCGCGCCGCCGTACAAAGCACATGGAGGGTGCTTTTCCGGACGGCGCAGGGCGGCGCTGCAGGCAGGCTGCGCGCGGGGGATGAATGCGCAATGCCGCCCGTCCAGCGGGGCGCAGCGGGCATAACATAACAAAAGAGAGCCGCACTCGCGCACGGCTCTCGCAATGTTCCTTTAGATGACTTCCACCGGCTGGTGGCAGCTTCCGTCGAAGACGGTTCCGATCATTTCCGCGTAAGGGACGGTGTCCTTCATGCGGCGCAGCAGCTTCTCGCCCTCGTTCTCCGGGACGGCGATAATCAGGCCGCCGGAGGTCTGCGGGTCGAACAGGACGTCCTGGACGCCCGTGGACACGCTGTCCGCGAACTGGATGGATCCGCCGATCCACTTGCGGTTGTTGTACGCGCCCGCAGGGACGACGCCCATCTCCGCCATTTCCAGTGCCTGAGGCAGGAACGGGATCTTGGAGCTGTCCAGGCGGATGCGCTTGTGGCAGCCGGCCGCCATCTCGTAGACGTGGCCCAGGATTCCGAATCCGGTGATGTCGGTGCAGGCGTGGACGTGGAAGTCGCCGAGCTGCTCGGCGGCGTACTTGTTCAGCATCGCCATGGACTCCGTCAGCTCCTTGACCGTGTTCGGGGTCAGGAGGTCCGCCTTGATTGCGGTGTTCAGGATACCGGTTCCGACAGCCTTGGTCGCGATCAGGACGTCGCCGTCCTTAGCCTCGCTGTTCGGCAGGATGTGGTCAGGGTGTACGAATCCGCTTACGCAGAGTCCGTAAACCGGCTCCGCGAGGTGGACGGTGTGGCCGCCGCAGATGATGGCATCCGCTTCCTTGACCTTCTCGTATCCGCCCCCGAGGATCTCCGCCGTGACATCGGCAGGCATCGACTCCGGTACGCCGAGGACGTTCATGCAGAGCTTTGGCTGGCCTCCCATGGCGTAGACGTCACTCAGGGAGTTCGCCGCCGCGATCCTGCCATAGTCGAACGGATCATCCACAACCGGTGGGAAGATGTCCACCGTCTCGATCAGAGCGGTAATGTCATTGATCTTGTAGACTGCAGCGTCGTCGGCGGTGTCAAATCCGACAAGCAGATTAGGATCATTGAATTTAGGTAATTGCCGCAGGACCTGCGACAGGGTGTCTGGTGCCACCTTGGCCGCTCAGCCGCGATGCGTGGTAAGGTCCGTTAACTTGGTCTCTGACATAAATGTTCCTCCTTATATCTGTAAAATCGTGGTATTCGGTAAATAATCGTCTCTAATAGACGTAAAACTGCGTGATTCGCATGGCTTTCGCCATGTTAATGATGTGCAGCTGTTTGTATTTGCTCGTATTTGCTGTATTCGCCGTGACCGCCCGGAAAATCCCGGGTTCGCTGCCCCGCTGAAATCGCCGTGGGAGTGGCTGCGGCAGGGGCGTCATGTATACAAAACCTTAATACCCTTACGGGGTACCCAATAAACAGAAGTTACCCCTCCAGTCGTTAAATTGTATTAACTGAACGTCGCATTGTCAACAGATTCGGCGGATATTGCCCTATTGTTTATTTTCAGCTGTTTCCACTATTAACTATGCGGAAATAACCGTCAATTTGGCTATATGACAAAGCTTCCGCGGGCAGGGGGTATATCCGTCCTGCCGGCCGCTCCGGAACGGAGCTAATCGGTGATTTGTCATAATCTTGACAATGAAGGAAGTTTTGATTAAACTGATCAAATGTAGAACATATAGAATAATGAACGTAGACATCAATCACAGTAGGAAGGACGGATGAAATGGATACGATCAAAAGGGTTTCTTTGTCGAACCAGGTTTTGGATTCGATAGTGAAATATACACAGGAAAACAAACTGCAGGTAGGGGATAAACTGCCGACCGAGAGCGAGTTCGCGACGCAGTTCCGCGTCAGCAGAAATATCGTCAGAGAGGCGATGAAGGCACTCGCGATGAACGGGGCGGTGGAGTCGATCCCGGGGAAGGGGACGTTCATGCGTCAGCCGATGCTGAACTTCACGCTCAACGAGGGAACGAATCTCGAGTTCCATGCAGACGTATCTGCCCAGCAGATCATGGAAGTGTTCACGGATCTGGACGTGCTGGCCGTGAAACTCTGCATCGACAGGGCATCGGAGAAGGATCTCGTTAAAATCGATGACACTCTTCACGATCTCAGGGAGGCGCTCCTGTCGAAAAAGGCATGGGCGGAGCAGGGTGCCGCCTTCCACGTCCGGATCGCGGAGTGTGCCAGGAATCCGCTGCTCGTCAAGATGGTGGGGAATTGTGCGGACGTGATCGGCCGCTGCTGTGACGCCATGATTCCTTCTGATACAGAGGGGAGCAGGACACATCATATTCAGGAGCATGAGGATATTCTGAACGCGATCCATGCCCGTGAACGAGAAGCCGCGGAAGCTGCAGTCCGTATCCTCATGAAGTCGATGGAGAAGGAACTCAGGGGGCTGATGAATATCAACAGCGTGATCGACTTTGATTATAAGAGTAAGTAGCTGGACGTAAGCGAAGACGAAGCCTCTTTTCAGCGGATGGAAATGGGGAGAGTCCGCATCCCGCTGCGGAACTGCAGATTCTCCCGTGTGTCCGTCCGATTGTTTTCTTACGGCATTGCGTTAACGATGCCCGTCCAGGTACCGCACGATCATCTCGCGGGTCCTCAGGTGCATGCTGCCGCAGGACATGCCGAAGCATGTGCCGTCCAGGACGCGCTTTCCCATGCAGAGCAGGACGGTGTCCGGGCTGCCCGCGGTGAAGGTCGGGTGCGTCGGCAGCAGCGCGCTGCTGTTCGTGTCGCGTATGCAGCCGGTCAGGTCTCCTGGCTTGAGCGGTGAACTTTGTCCCTCCTGAGAGGAGGTGCCGGAGCCGGACAGGATGACCGCCGGGCCGTCACTCAGGGTCAGCGACTCGCCCTGCTGCAGGCGGACCGGCTCGGGGTCGAAGCAGGGGTAGACGGCGATGGTGTCCTTGTCGAGGACCCACTGCAGCGGCTGAAACGGCTCCAGGAGGGGCCTGATGTCCTGTAACGATAGTTTTTCCATAATTACCTCCATTGGTTCGTGGTTGATGTGTAAACCTTTGGCGGTGAAGTCTCTTATCGTATTGTATGCCCACGGAGGCGGGCGGAAAAACGGACAGGACGGATGTATACACGGGCGGCGGGCCGTGATGTCCGCGGGGATGCGAAACGGCGGGGATGGGGGCTGGTAGGCCGGCGGACAAAGGAAACCGGAACGGCATAGCAAAAGGCCGCGGAATCACTGTGTCCCGCGGCCCTGTTAATTGCCGGATTATTTCACTCTGTCCCACTTCTCGATCGAACGGGTATTGCCGATGACCAGGAAGCGGTCGTTCTCGACGACGACGTAGTCCGCGTTGAAGTTCAGGTACATGTTCTCGTCGCTGCCGTGGTAGATGCCGATGATGTTCATGTCGTAGGCGGAGCGGATGTTCAGCTTGTCGATCGTCTTGCCGATCCAGGCGGCAGGGGCCTTGATCTCGGCGACGGAGTGCTCCTCGTCGAGGTTGATCAGGTCCAGGATGTCGTGGCGGAGCAGGCTCTTCGCAATGCGGTGCGCCATGTCCTTCTCC
The DNA here is from genome assembly GCA_903789635.1 of uncultured Eubacteriaceae bacterium. Taxonomy (GTDB): domain Bacteria; phylum Bacillota; class Clostridia; order Peptostreptococcales; family Anaerovoracaceae; genus Aminicella. The sequence goes on along the minus strand of CAIFEY010000023.1, from coordinate 38,587 downwards.
GAGTTGACGACGCGGGTCGCGCCGACCTTCTCTAAGATCAGGCCCTTGCGGCGCGTGCGCGCCTTGGCGATGATGTCAGTGACGCCGAGCTCCTTCAGGATCATCGTGCAGAGGACGGATTCCTCGAAGTGCTTGGACAGGGAGACGATCACGACGTCAAACTCCGTGATGCCGAGCTCCAGCAGCTGCTCCTTATCGGTGATGTCGGCGACGACGGCGCGGGTGACCTCGTCGGACACGCGCTCCACGCACACCGGGTCGATGTCGACGGCGAGGACCTCAACCCCGTTTTCCGCGAGCGTTTCCGAGAGAGTGGATCCAAAGATTCCCAGGCCGAGAATGGCCACTTGCAGTGTTTTCTTTGCCATCAGGCAACCTCCTGTTATATACATTAAATATGTAGTCTTTTGGTATTTGTCAACTATATATGCTGTGCGGCGGTACATGGATATACGGCCGCTGTCGTGCGGGTGCGCAGCCGTCAACGGCCGAAAGGGGCGTTCGGCTGCTGCAGTCCATCAGCCGACCATGACGTCAGTCTCCGGATACTTCAGCTCGTTCAGCCGGTGTTTCTGCGAGATGCGCGTGAACAGCAGCATCAGCGAGATCGGACCGATACGGCCCATATACATCAGAATCATGATCACACTCTTGCCGACGTCGGAAAGCGTCGGGGTGACGCTCGCGGACAGGCCGACCGTGCCGAATGCGGAGAAGACCTCGAGCATCAGGTTCTGGACCTGCTGCTGCGGCTCGGTGATTGAGAGGATCAGGACGCCGATGACGCAGGCGGTCAGGCCGAGTGCGAAGACGGTGAAGGCCTGCAGGACCGTGTTGGTGCGGACCTTTCTGCCCCAGACGATGACGTTGTCGCGGCCGTGGCAGACGCCGATGGTCATCAGGATGACCAGGGCGAACGTGACGGTCTTAATTCCGCCGGCGGTGGAGCCGGGCGACCCTCCGATGAACATCAGGACGCACATCAGCATCTTGGTCGCCGTGTGCAGGCTCGCCATGTCGACCGTCGCGAATCCGGCGGTCCTGGCCGTGACGGACTGGAAGAAGGACGTGCCGATCTTCCAGCGCAGCGGCATGCGGCCGATCGTGCCCGGGTTGTGGAATTCCAGGCCCAGGAAGCCGATCGTACCGAGGACGAGCAGCAGGGCGGTCGTCACGAGGACGAGCTTGGTGTGCAGGGACAGCTTCCGCACGCAGCGGCGGACGCTGAAGCCCAGGTCGCGGCGTTTCTCGGCGCGGATCCGGTCGAACAGGTCCAGGACGACAAAGAATCCGATGCCGCCCAGGACGATCTCGGCGGCGGTGACCGCGTTGATCAGGAAGTTGTTCTGCCACCCGATCAGGGAATTGCTTCCGAGCAGGTCGAATCCGGCGTTGCAGAACGCGCTGACGGAGTGCCAGATGCCGTAGCAGATGCCTTTTCCGATTCCGTAGCGCGGGATCAGGGCGATCGCCCAGAAGACCGCACCGACGGCCTCTACGCCCGCCGTGTAGCTGATGATCGTCTTCAGGATGCGCGGCAGTTCATGCATGTTGTCCTGGTTCAGCGCCTCCTGAAAGACGAGCTTAGTCGACATGGAGAGCCGTGCCCTGGTCGTGTACAGGAAGAAGTAGAGGAACGTGAAGAACCCCAGCCCTCCGATCTGGATCAGCAGCATGACGACGACCTGGCCGAACACGGAATACGTGTCGATCAGGACGATCGGCGACAGGCCGGTCACGCAGACCGCGGAGACGGAGATGAACAGGTTGTTGATGTACGGCTCGACGGGGCCCTTGTTCGCGATCGGCAGCGTCAGGAGCAGTGAGCCGACGATAATAACCGCAAGGAAACTCAGGGAGGTCCATCGTACAGGGGATATCCCGTGCCTGCGGCGGCGTTTATTGGAGACAGCGATCTGTTTCATAGGAATGCGTCACTTTCTTCTGTATCGGACGTATGTTAAAGTACGTCTGTATCAAACGAACGTCCGGCGTATCGGTACTGCAGCTGCCGATGCCGTGCTGACGTTATGATTTCGTTATTTCATACTATATATTACTATATTAAAATGTTGTTTTTGATATCGCCGGTGCTGACTTCGGGTCGTCTTCCGGTGTTGACTTCGGACGTCTTCGGTGCTGACTTCGGATTGTATTCGGGTGCTGCCGCGGACGGCAGCAGGATCGTCGGCACTGTCCCGGTCAGGACCGCCCGGTGCGGCATCGGCATGGCTTGACGGCGGGTCCGTGCGCCCCGTGAAGTCAATAGATGTATTTTAATCCTTTTCTTTCAGTTTACAACCCGTAAAATGCAGAGAAAAGAAATATTTTAAGATTGACAAGAATAGGTGCAGTCAATATAATGGTTGAGTATGAGACTAAATACGTTATGGGGGTAGATAGGTGCTGGTGTGCCTCTTGGTCTTCAAAACCAATGTGAGGGGTTAGGAGCCTCTCGGGTGGGTTCAATTCCCACATACTCCCGCCAGATTACAGGGCCGTTTCCGGAGAATCTTTCCGGATGCGGCCCCTTTTTTTCGCGCGCCGAACGTCTTTATGTTAAAATGAGAGCATGAGTAATAGTTTGATTCGTTTGAGAATTCCATCAGAGAGGAGAAAGACAATGATGAAGGACATCGAATTAAAAGCGTTAGAGGAGAAGCACCCGCTGCTGAAGGCCGTGGAGGCTGCGCAGGACGTCGTCTGGGTCAACCCGAACAAGCGCCCGTTCGCGGAGGCGGCGAAGGACCAGGTGCTGACCTCGGAGGACATCAAGGATGCGGAAGAGCGGCTGAAGAGGTTCGCTCCGTTTCTCATGGCGTGCTTCCCGGAGACAAAGGCCACAGGGGGCATCATCGAATCCCCGCTGACGCCGATCCCAAAGATGCAGAAGCACATGGAAGAGAAATATAACGCGGAGATCCCGGGAAGACTGGTCCTGAAGCAGGACAACGCGCTCGCGATCGCCGGCTCGGTCAAGGCCAGGGGCGGCATCTACGAGGTGCTCAAGCACACGGAGGAACTCGCGCTGGAGCACGGCCTCCTGAAGCCGGGCGACTCCTACGAGAAGCTCGCCTCGCCGGAATGCCGCAAGTTCTTCTCCGATTATACGGTGCAGGTCGGCTCGACCGGAAACCTCGGCATGAGCATCGGCATTATGAGTGCCGCAATCGGCTACCGCGCGGTTGTCCACATGTCCGCGGACGCGCGCCAGTGGAAGAAGGATAAGCTGCGCTCGCACGGCGTCACGGTCAAGGAGTATGAGGCAGACTACGGCGAGGCCGTCAAGGAAGGCCGCGCGCTGTCCGACGCAGACCCTAAGAGCTACTTTGTCGACGACGAGAACTCCCAGAACCTGTTCCTGGGCTACGCTGTCGCGGCGAGCCGCCTGGAGGGCCAGCTTCAGAAGCAGGACATCAAGGTCGACGCAGACCATCCGATGTTCGTCTACATCCCGTGCGGCGTCGGCGGAGCGCCGGGCGGAATCGCGTTCGGACTCAAGCAGAAGTACGGTGACAACGTCCACTGCTTCTTCATCGAGCCTGTGCAGGCCCCGGCAATGCTGCTCGGCATGATGACCGGGCTGCAGCACGACATCTCCGCGACCGACGTCGGCTTGACCGGCCTGACCGAGGCGGACGGACTCGCGGTAAGCAGACCGTCGGGATTCGTCGGCAAAGTCATGGAGCCGCACCTCTCGGGCGAGTTCACGCTGCAGGACGACGCGCTGTACGGCTATATGAAGGACCTGCTGGACACGGAGGGCGTCTTCCTGGAGCCGTCCGCATGCGCGATGTTCACGGGCCCGCAGCACCTTCTCTCGGCGGATGAGACCGCGGCATATATAAAGGAAAACGGACTCACGGATAAGATGAAGGATTCCGTCCAGCTCGTCTGGGCGACCGGCGGAAGCCTGGTTCCGGACAGCGTGCGCGAGAGCTACGTGAAGAAGGCGGAGTCGCTGGAGTAAAATGAACGACGTTCTGTACTGCAGTACAGAACAGAGTCTGAATGAGCGGCAGTGTAAGGGGATGCAGGATAAATTTTCCAGATTTTCTCGTTCGGCACTATTGATGTAAACTTCAGACAAAAACAGATGCAGAATCAAAACCCTGTCAAAGAGATACGCACCGGTGATGCGGCGGCCGTTGAACCGCCGGGCTTGCCGGCAGGACGGAATTTCTCCCTGACAGGGTTTTATTTTGCCCAAATCAATTGAGAAGATGTATTTTACCGGAAGATTGCTATTGAATTATCATATATATGGTGGTAGTATTGATGAGAAATTGTTTTATTGCTTATTATCTATAGTATACTAATATATGAGCTTTTCCTGCGGATATTGCGGATATTAATGAGAGAAAAGATCGCGTTAATTTCGATCCCCTTCGCGGGAAAAGTGCGGACAGGAGAACGTAATCATGAATCAGGAACTTCTTCGGAAACTGCCTAAGGTTGATGAAATTTTGAGCGATGAGAGAGTACTGGCGGCGGCCGGTGATCTTGCGCATGAGCAGGTCGCGGATGCGGTCAGAGATTCGATCAATGCCCTGAGGCAGTCCATCCTCCACGGAGAGAAGGTGGAGGAGGCCGACGTGTCTCACGATGCGGCGGTAGAAATGGTCCTCACGAGGATGAAGCAGGCGAGCATGCCGTCCCTGCGCCGTGTGATCAATGCGACGGGAGTCGTGCTGCACACGAACCTGGGAAGGGCACGCCTGAGCCAGCGCGCCAAGGAGGCTGTTATGGACACGGCGGACAGCTATTCCACGCTGGAGTACGATCCGGTCGCCGGAAAGCGCGGATCCAGGCACGTCCACTGTGAGAAGCTGATTCAGCGCATCACCGGGGCGGAGGCGGCGATGGTCGTCAACAACAACGCGGCGGCTACGATGCTCGCGCTCGCGGTCCTGGGAGAGGGTAAGGAGGTTATCCTGTCCAGAGGAGAGATGGTCGAGATCGGCGGATCGTTCCGCGTCCCGGAGATCATGGAGACGAGCGGCGCCTTCCTGAAGGAGATCGGCACGACGAACAAGACGCATCTCTACGATTACGAACGTGCAATCGGGGAGAACACGGGTGCGCTGATGAAGGTGCACACGAGCAACTACAAGGTCGTCGGATTCACCGATGACGTGTCCGTTCCTGAACTGCGCACGCTCGCGGATAAATACGATCTCCCGCTGCTGTACGACCTGGGGAGCGGCCTGATGGTCAACCTGGAGGAGTACGGCATCATGGAGCCGACGATCCGTCAGGGTCTCGCGGAGGGCGCAGACGTCGTGCTGTTCAGCGGCGACAAGCTCCTGGGCGGCCCGCAGGGCGGAATCATCGTCGGAAAGAAGAGCATCATCGACCGCATGAAGAAGCACCCGCTCGCGCGTGTCCTGCGTGTCGACAAGATGACCCTGTCCGCGATGGAAGAGACGTTCAACACGTATTTTGACGAGGAGAAGGCGAAGAAGGAGATCCCGGTCCTGAACATGCTGACCAGGGACCCGGAGACGCTGCGTGAGGAGGCGAGAGACCTGCTCCAGCGCATCGAGGCACTGGATGCCGGCTACGAGGCCGAGGTCGTCGAGTCGATCGGGCTTGTCGGCGGCGGATCCGCGCCGGGCACGGAGCTTCCGGGCTTTGGCGTCGCACTGACCCACCCGTCGTTCAGCGAGAAGGAACTCGACGAGCAGCTCCGCGCCGGCCTGCTGCCGATCGTCACGAGGACGGTCCACGACCACATCCTGTTCGACGTCCGCACGATGACCGGAAAAGAACGCATCGAGACTGCCGAGAAGCTCGGCACGATCGCAGGGAAGTAGTCTTTCAGACAAAATACAACGTTAGAACGTTTTCAGCATAAAGGGGCATACCAATGAAAAATATTATTGTCGGAACGGCGGGTCACGTCGATCATGGAAAGACCTGCCTGATCCGCGCGCTGACCGGGACGGACACCGACCGCCTGAAGGAAGAGCAGAAGCGCGGAATCACGATCGAGAACGGGTTCGCGGACATGATCGTCGGCGACTACAACATCAGCATCATCGACGTGCCGGGCCACGAGAAGTTCATCCGCAACATGCTCGCGGGCATCGGCGGAATCGACATGGTTCTGCTGGTCGTCGCGCTGGACGAGGGCGTCATGCCGCAGACGGTCGAGCACCTGCACATCCTGGACATGCTCGGCATCAAGCGCGGCATCATCGTGTTCACCAAGCGTGACATGGTTGAGGATGAGGACTGGATCGAGCTCGTAGAAGAGGACACGAGGAGCCTCGTCGAGGGGACATTCCTGGAGGGCGCACCGAGTATCGAGGTCGCGGCGTTCGAGGGCTACCACATCGAGGAACTGAAGCAGCTGATCGTCTCGCAGATCGATGACGCGCTGCTGAAGAACAACGACGAGGAGCTGTTCCGCCTGCCGATCGACCGCGTGTTCACGATTCAGGGCTACGGAACCGTCATCACGGGAACGCTGATCGAGGGCACGATCCGGAAGGGCGACGAGGTCGAGATCTTCCCGGAGGACCGCAAGATCAAGGTCAGGAACGTGCAGGTGCACAACGAGACGGTCGACGCGGCTTTTGCCGGACAGAGAACGGCGCTGAACCTCGCCGGGGTCGCTAAGGAAGACCTGCAGAGGGGCGACGTCCTCGCGTATCCGGACTCCCTGGAGCCGTCGATGATGGCGGATATCTACCTGGAGCTCTTCGACGACATCGAGTACGAGGTGCTGAACAACAGCCGCGTGCATTTCTACTGCGGCTCGACCGAGGTCATCGGAAAGCTCGTCCTGCTCGACAGGGACGCGGCGGAGCCGGGGGACAAGTGCTACGCGCAGATCCGATTCGAGAAAGAGGTCGCGTTCAAGCGCGAGGACCGGTTCATCGTCCGCTTCTACTCCCCGGTCGTCACGATCGGCGGAGGCCGCATCCTGGACGCCCACCCGGCCAAGCACAAGCGCAACCGCGACAGCGTCATCCAGGCGCTGGAGATCAAGGACCACGGCGAGATGGAGGACATCGCGGAGCAGTACATCCTGGAGGGCAGTGCACAGCTGCTGACGGAGCCTGTTCTGGCGGCTCGCCTCAGGATCGGCCGTGACCGCTGCCACGCGATCGTCCAGGACCTTGAGGACAAAAAGAAAGTCCAGCTGGTCGGAAAGTTCCTGATGCATACGGTATACCTGCACGGCGCCTACGAGGCCGGCCAGGAGATCCTGACCGCGTTCCACAAGGAGAACCCGCTGACGCCGGGAATGCTGAAGGAGGAGTTCTACTCCCGTCTGATGAAGGACCTCAGGATCCAGGACAAGCAGGCCGGAATGGGCATCGGCCGCTGCATGCTGGACGAGGGCCTGATCCGGGAGGAGACCAACGCGGTCGCGCTGACCGACTTCCATGTCCAGTTCACGCCGGAGATGGAGAAGATCAGAGCTCGCATGAAGAAAGTTTATAAAGACGCCGGGTACGAGGTGCCGACGCAGGATCAGGTGCTGAAGGAAGAGAATGATCCGCAGCTCGCGCGCCACGTCCTCGATGCGATGGCCGGCTCCGGAGAGCTGATCCGTCTCGACGGACAAAACCTAATGGATCCGGAATATTATCAGAACGCCCTGGACGGGATGACGGAAATCGTCGACCGGCAGGGACAGATCACGCTCGCAGAATTCCGTGATCTTATCCACGCGTCCAGAAAGTACGCGATGATGATCCTGGAATACTGGGATCGGCAGCACATTACCGTGAAGATCGGTGATGCTAGAGTAAGAGGTTAAAGATGGATTTTAAGCAGATTGAAGCATTCGTAAACGTCGTAAAATACCGCAGCTTCTCCAAGGCGGCGGACGCAGCGTTCCTGACGCAGCCGACGATCAGTACGCATATCCAGGCGCTGGAGAAGGAACTCGGCGTCAAATTGATTGAGAGAAAAGGACGGGAATCCGTCCCGACGTCGGAGGGCGCGGACTTCTTCAAGTACGCGACGGACATGCTGAACACGAGGGAAAAGGCACTGCAGGAGATGAACTCGTTCGTCAAGGACGTCTCCGGTATCGTGACGATCGAGGCGTCGAGCGTCCCGTCGGAGTTTATCGCGCCGTCCCTGATGGCGGGCTTCCGCGCCGAGCACCCGAACGTCCGCTTCTTCCTGAACGAGTCGGACAGTGAAGAGGTCTGGGGAAGCATCGCTGCAGGCCGCGGCGAACTCGGATTCGTCGGCAGCAAGCGCCGGAACGCGGACATCGGCCGCGCGCTCCTCTGCCGCGACGAGTCGGTCGTGATCACGCCGAACCACGAGAAGTACAGGCAGCTCCACGAGAAGTCGGAATCCATCTCTTACACCGACTTCATTCACGAGCCGTTCGTCCTGCGCGAGGGCGGTTCCGCGACACGCAGCACGTTCGAGGAGCTGGTTTACGAGCAGCACGGCATGCATCTGAATTCTGCGGCATCCGTCAACAGCCTCGATGCCGTCTGCCACTGCGTGGCTGCCGGCGTCGGCGTCTCCGTCATCCCGCGCTCCGTCGCAGAAAACATGAAGAACGACGACTTCCTGATCTTCATGTTCGCCGACGAGGACCTGAACCTGAAGCGCGAATTCTACATGGTCTGGAACAAGACAATCGCCATGGCCCCGGCAGCCGTCAGCTTCCGCGAGTACGTCATCAACAAGTTTAAATAAACCATCGTGGGACATGAACCCCGCGGATGCGGAAATTGGTGATGCCATTTCTGCAGCCGCGGGGGTTGTTGTGTGCCGGGGACGACACTGTGCGTGGAGGGATCAAAGTGGGGGGGGAAAAGGAATTTAGTGGGCTGCGCACGAAGGTATACTGTATCCATGGACGTCTTCCTAAAATTACCGAAGAATTCCTTGCGTTCACAGGATAATCCTGTGGGAATCGGAAGCTGAGTAATATTCTGCCCGGGTGAGCGATAGCATTATTGATACCGCCGCCGCGGGACGTTCAGCAAACAGAAGAAACCGCTCAAATTCTAAAAATATCAGAAAAACTTCAGTCATATTGGAAATCTAAGCGTTTCCGGAGTCTGGTTCAGGCGCGCGGCGGGCGTGCAGTGAGTCCGGTGCGGCGCGGCGGCGATTATATCTGACAATTGAGATAAGTTATCTGAAAATACATGAGAACGCATGAAAATATCTGTGTAAATAGAGCGTGAATACAATGACAGCGGCTCGTTCCACTGATCGCCGCGCGCAAAATCCGCTGCAGGAAACAGAAAGTCACCGAAATCCCAAGATGATTATCTGACTATTCTGTTTTAATATGTGATATTACCACTCTCGATTCGGAAATAAGATCCCAAATTAAAATGACAGGAGGACTCGAGAAAATATTCTCGAGAAGGTCGATTTTTTATAATAACCGAAGGCGTCGACGTCACCGCCGCTATCGCCTCCGCGGTGCGCGGCCCCTGCGACACCACAGCTGCTATCGCGCGCGGTCTGCTCATGCGCTGCGGGCCGCGCCGATGTCAGGCAGCCGCGCAAGCAGTATACACGCGTCGCCGCCCGGCGCGTCGAAAATCCGAACTCGTTCCACTCCAATACATTACGAATGCAGCATCATCAGTTTGCTGAATGCAGCAAAACGGAGCCGCAATCATTTCACGGCTCCGTTTTGCATATTCAATGTTCATAATCGCGGTCGGTCTACTGCCGTCCGGTGCCTGTCCGTCAGTGCCTGCCGCCGTCCGTCGCCGCAAGTCTGTGCTTGCTGCCGTCCGGCGCCCGTCCGGCAGTGCTCGCCGCACTCCGGTGCCTGTCAGCTGCGGCGCGGGTTGGACTACAGCTTCTCCTTCGCCAGGAGCGCGGCGCCGAGGGCGCCGGCGAAGCGGCCGTTGTCCATCGGGTGGACCTCGGCGTTCAGCTCGTTTGAGAGCAGGGAGGCGAGGAAGCGGCTCTGGCTCAGGCCGCCGGTAAGGATGACGTAGTCCTGGAGCTCTCGCCGCTGGACCAGGGTCGCGACCTTCAGTGCGACGGACTGGATGATGCCGGCGGCGAGGTCTTCTTTGTCCTTGCCTTCACCCATGTAGTTGATGACCTCGGACTCCGCGAAGACCGTGCAGAGCGAGCTGATGGAGACCGGGCTGCCGTTGTCGTGGCCCTCCTGGGCGAGCGCGAACATGTCCGCGATGTCGACGCCGAGGCGGTTGGCCATGACTTCGATGAATTTTCCGGTTCCGGCAGCGCACTTGTCGTTCATCAGGAAGTCGATCGCCTTTCCGTTGCGGACGCTGATGAACTTGGTGTCCTGGCCGCCGATGTCGATGACGGAGCAGTTCTGGCCGGCGAGCTCGTAGCCGCCGCGCGCGTGGCAGGAGATTTCCGTGATGACCTTATCCGCGTAGTCGACGGAGATGCGGCCGTAGCCTGTCGCGACGGTCTTGCTGCCCTCGTCACTGTTTAAATACGGTTCCAGCTTCTCCTTGATCGAGGCGGAAGTGACCTTGCTGCTCCATCCAGTCGGCAGGACCTCGCAGCGCATGATCTCCTCCGGCTTGCCGTCCTCCGGCGGGAGAACGCAAACTTTTGAGGCCGTAGAGCCGATATCTATTCCAATGTAATACATGTTTACCCCCTTCTAAATGGATTGTTCACGCCTTCTATCTTAACATATTCCAGCTCCTGCTCCTCTGCGAGTTTTTTAATCGCCGGAATTTCCTCCGGCTGAATGATCAGAGAGACGCCGCAGCAGACGCTGAGCTGACGCGGGGTCGGCGCGATCTGCGCGGAGAGTCCTGCGGCCCTGAGCGCGTGGTACATCGCGGTGCCGTCCGTGTGATTCTTAAAAAGGATGTAGTAGTGTTCTGCTTTCGGTGTATCCATCGGCGTTTCCTTTCGTTTCGTCATTCTTTCTTCATTCCGCTTGGTTTTCGCATTCGGGGCAGGGCGTGGTGTCCGCCCGCGGCAGGTTTTCCGGCAGGGCGGGTGGGTTTTGTCCATGTATACATGCCCGGATGCGTGATATGCTAAACAGCCGGACGCGGACATCCGGCTGCTTGGTTTGGTTTTTGGTCGTGTGATCTTTGTCTCTGAAACTAGCTCAGCATCTCGATGAATGCCTCGACTCTGGTCTTCAGCTGCTGCGTGTCGCTGTCGGTGTAGTCGGTCTCGATCTCGAGGAACGGGGTGCCGTCCTTCTTCATCTCGCGCTCGACAAAGTACTCCTCCACGTCATAGGTCGTGCAGAACTTCAGGTGGATGTCGATGATGCCGTCGGCCTTGTAGTCCTTAGCGAGGCGGCGGATGTCGTCGATGCGGCCGCTGTTCGGCGTGAAGCATGCGCAGTTGATCTTCATGTAGCGCTCAGCGAGTGCGTGGATCAGCTCGTCCAGGGTCTCGCCGGACTCGTCGACCAGGTTCTCGAAGTAGCGTGTGCCCGTGCAGGTCTCTTCGCAGACGACTGTCGCGCCGGAGGTCTCGATGATGTTGTGCATCTTCCAGTTCGGAACTGCCATCGGTGTGCCGGAGACGAGGATTCTCTTGTTTCCCTCAGGAACGACGGAGACTCCGTTGGCTACGCGCTCGTCCAGCTCGTCGCAGAGCTCGTTGACCTTCTGCGTGAAGCGGGTAGGGTCGTCGTAGTAAGCGATCTGAGAGATCAGGAGAACGTCGGTGCCGCTGATCGGAACTACCGGGTTCTGGCGCAGCTTGTACAGACGCATCAGAGCCTTTCTCTTCTCGTTGATCATGTGGATGTTTTCTTTCAGTGCGGCGACGGTGACCTTATTGCCGGTGACTTCCTCGGCCTTGACCAGCAGCTTCTTGATCTCGCCGGCCCACTTGTCGACGTCCTCCGGACGCTTCATCTGAGGCAGGTCCATGATGTACATCGGAACGTCCTCGCCCAGGATCTCGTAAGCCTTCTTCTTTCCGTCGCAGGTGGTCTCACCGATGTAGATATCTGCGAGACGGAAGAACGGGCAGGTTCTGGTCAGGCGTGCGCCGACGCTGGCCTTGATCAGCGGACAGACATTCGGAGGGAGCACCTGCTCGCCGCCCGGTACCCAGAACTGGGAGCCCGCGCACAGTCCGGTGGAAATTCCGCCGGCAGCGAAGATGATCTCGTCCGGTACGTACGTGCAGAAGGTTCCGAAAACCTTGCCGCCTTCCTCTCTGAACTTCTTCAGCTCAGCCGGACGTACGCCGTGGACCTCAGCGATGACGAAGTCGAAGTAATCCATCTTCTCCGGACGGTTCTTCTGGGAAAGGAATACATCCCCGATTGCCTGCGGAAGCACCGCGCAAAGGTCGTCGTGCGTCTCGACGTCCATGCCGAGCTCTTTCCACATTTCTCTGTAGTCAGCCATAGTTAATCTCCTCTGTAAAAATTCGTGTATGAAATTGGTTAATTTTGGTTCTGTGTGTGTACATATGTCTTCCTTAAAGATAATCAAATCGTTAGTAAAAGTCTAATTGAAATTTCCTATCTGACATACTGTTCTTACTCCTTTTTTTCGGCGGCAAAGTTCACCGCATCGGAAGCACCAGCCGTCCCGCTGCGGCAAAGTCCACATGATCGAGTGCACCAGCCGTCCTGTTGTCCTGCTTTGGTGAAATCCATCCGCCTGGCGTCAAAAATTCTGACGGAATGCAAATAATAACGCGCTTGCATGACATATTACAGATATTATCCAATAAGATGGACGTAACTTTTGTTGTTCGTTAACAAAAATACAACATTGAAATTGTGAAAAATAATCCTGTTTAAAAAATATCAAGGAAGTCTCTTGAAATGGTTGTCAATATCTAGAAAATCGATATAATGGATGTAGAAAGATTTTCCGGAACGCACGATGAGGCACCGCTCTAATGCCGAAGCGAACTGGAATTCTGACCATCGGATTTTCAATGTGGTATCGCTGGAAGCGGTACTGTGGAGGTGCAATATGGAAGAAATCTATGATGTCGTCATCCTCGGAGCTGGACCGGCAGGACTGTCCGCGGGACTGTATGCCGGAAGAAGTCAGATGAATGCGCTTATTCTGGAAAGAGGACAGGACGGCGGACAGATCGCGATTACTGACAGTATCGAGAATTATCCTGGCCAGGCGGTTCAGGGCGAGTCCGGACCGGAACTGGTTGCCCGCATGGCAGCTCAGGCTGAGGGATTCGGGGCCAAGAGAGCGTCCGACAGCATTCAGTCCGTTGAGTTAAAGGGAGATGTAAAGGTTCTGCACGGTGTTAAGCGGGACTATAAGACGCACAACGTTATCATCGCAACCGGCGCACATGCTCGTCCGATCGGATGCGAGAACGAGGGCGTATTCACAGGAAAGGGTGTTTCCTACTGCGCAACCTGCGACGCGAACTTCTTCGAAGATTTCGAAGTTTACGTAGTCGGAGGCGGAAATTCCGCAGTTGAAGAGGCTATGTACCTGACCAAGTTTGCCCGCAGCGTAACGGTTATCCACAGAAGAAACGAGCTGCGCGCAGACAAGCACGTACAGGAGAAGGCATTCAAGAACCCTAAGCTCCACTTCATGTGGGATTCTGTAGTCGTAGCACTGCACGGCGAGGGACTGCTGTCCTCCATGGACGTTAAGAACGTCAAGACAGGCGAGATCACGACGATCACAGCTGACGAGGACGACGGAATGTTCGGCCTGTTCGGATTCGTAGGAACGGTTCCGAATACACAGATTTTCCAGGACACAGGACTGGAGATGGACGAGCGCGGATATATCCCGACGGATCAGGATATGCACACGAACATCCCTGGCGTTTATGCAGCCGGAGACGTCCGCGTTAAGAGCCTGCGTCAGGTTGTCACAGCAGCTGCCGACGGAGCAATCGCTTCCGTTCAGGTAGAGAAGAGCATGTCCACTTATTAAACATCAAACCGGACATCCGTGCAGAAGTGACAGCGTTTCTGTGCACATGCGGCCCGCAGCGGGCCGGCACATACAACATACAGACATTTATACGTAAACATACACACATATACAAATGCTGCGGGACCGGTCCCGAAGGACGGCCCGCCGAATTTCAGGAGGTAATGAAATGGTAGAGTGCGATAAGAAGAATTTTGAAGAAGAAGTTCTGAACTACAAGGATGGATATGTATTCGTAGATTTCTTTGGTGACGGATGCCAGCCATGCATGGCTCTGATGCCTAAGGTTCACGGTTTTGCTGATCAGTACGGCGACAAGATGAAGTTCGCTTCCCTGAACACAACACATGCTCGCCGCATGGCAATCAAGCAGCAGATCCTGGGACTGCCTGTAATGGCAATCTACAAGGACGGCGAGAAGGTTGAAGAGCTCGTCAAGGACGACTGCACACCGGAAGCAATCGAGGCAATGATTCAGAAGTACATCTAATTCGGACGTACACCAATCAACCGGCAATGACTGCAGGACAGCAGGCACTTACGAGGATCGGAGGGGATGTCCCCCAGCACAGGATGTCCTTTGCCGCGAAGAGGAGCAGAGACCTCGCCGCGGACCTCACAGAAGCCTGACTGCAGCGTAAATAGACGGAATTTAAGGCCTTCCCGCACTCCTCAGCACAGAGTGCAGGAGGGCCTTTCTTTAATGGAGGGACCAAATGATCACGGAAAAGGATATTATCGAGCTGACGAGCAAACCGGTCGTCCGCCTGTACACCCGCCAGAACGACAAGACACTCAATCAGCTGGAGCATGACGGCAGAATCATCAACCAGCGAATCTACGTGGAGCTTCACCTGGGCGACGTGGCTCCGCTTTTCCTGGAGAGCTACGACTGGCTGACCGAACGCGTCGCCAAGATCGTGCCGAAGCCGGACGACGTGCACGCGCCGATCTGGTGCTCCGTGTGCAAGGAAAACTGCCTGCGCCCGATCCCGGGGACCGTAGCCTACGTCATCGACGTCCCGCGCGAGAAGATCTGTTTCTTCGACGACGGAAAGTGGGACTACGTCCTGAACCGCATCTACCTGCCTAAGGATCCGGAGGACGAGGAGGCCTACCGCAGGCATATCCACGAGCTCGGAATCGCGAGCAGCTTTCAGATTATGCAGGGAAAGCACGCGGGGCAGTTCCCGGAGGAGGAGCAGCGGATCAGGGACAGCTGGGAGCGCATCTTCCAGATCGACACCTGGTCGCCGTGGCACGTCTGCGGAAACATCTGGGAGATCACGAAGGATCAGGTCGTGGACATCCTCTACCCGGACGACACGTATTACCCGGCAGTGGATTAACGCGTGATGTCGTCAGAAGCACGTGTGAAGTGCAGGTATCTGTTTTGTCTATATAAATAGGTATAGAAAATAATATATATAGGAAGAAAACGGAAATAGTACCGCGGTCCATAAACCCAGCTGGGTGGTGTGGATTGCGGTATTGTTTTTTATTTTTTGATTTTCGTGCCGATTGTGGAATATTTTTTAAACATGATTAGAATATATATACATAATTCTAATCATGTTTTTAATAATCACGATTACGAAACGAAATATAAGCCATATCTATTGACTATTAATTAACGGATTGATATTATTGATGTGAAATCTGAACCAGTGGGATGAAGTTTTCCGTGAGATCGTCAAATATGTGACAACCGGATGGGGCGGCAGACGCTGTGAATCTTTCCGGAACGGGATCGGAGAACGGACCGAATTCTGAATGAATGAAAGAAATGTAATACTCTTTCATTCTGCAGGCAGAAGGGACAATCGCAGGAGTTAGAGCGCCTGTTGGTACGGCCCCTTTTTCTTTCATCAGATGTGCGAAGACGCGCAGAGAGCCTCGCGTCTTACCGTACCTCTCAGTAGGAATAAGACGTTGTGAGTGCTGGATGTATCATTATAGTTAATTAACGATAATCCGATGGTCAAGTGAAAAGTCCGGCAACGCTCATGAGGTCGTCTGCAACGGCATCGTACAGGTGAATATAAACCGAGGGGTTGAAGGATTTCCAGTCGGGAGACGAGGCATCGGCCGAAAGCGGCATGCCGGCCGCCGACTAGCGGCTGTGAACTTACCGCGTGTAGATTTGCAGCCCGAATATTGCCTATATTATCACAGAATCAATATTCAATCTAAACATTACTCAAGACCAATTAATCGCCTACATTTTTATCTTCTGTAAAAGGAGGGAAACAGATATGAAATTGGAAATTGGTAATTTCTACGTCAAGGATATTGTGTTCGGGGATGAATTGTCTTTCAAGGATGGCATTTTGACTATCAATAAGGAAGACGCCCTGAACTTTGTCCGCGAAGACGACAGAATTACGGAAGCTGAACTCTACATTGCCAAGCCGGGAGATTCCATCAGAATGACACCGGTCAAGGAGGCAATCGAGCCTAGAGTCCGCACAGACGGAGAGGGATTATTCCCGGGTTACACGGACGACCTGAGACAGTCCGGAAACGGAACACTCCACGCGCTCAAGAACTGCAGCGTACTGGTAGTCGGAAGACACTGGGGCGGATTCCAGGACGGACTCATCGACATGAGCGGCCCGGGACAGAAGCTCACACACTTCGGTGAACTGAACAACATCGTTCTGGTAGCAGATACCAACGAAGAGTTCGAGAAGCATGAGCAGCAGAAGATGAACGACGCACTCCGCCGTGCAGGCCACAAGCTGGCAGGATACATCGGAAAGTGCGTAAAGGAGCTCACTCCTGAGGACACCGATGTTTACGAGACGACGCCGATCACCAAGAGACCGCAGGAGATCAACGATCTGCCGTCTGTAGTAGCAGTACTTCAGCCGCAGTCTCAGATGGAGGCTATGGGATACAACGACCTGATCTACGGATGGGACATGAACCACTATCTGCCGACTCTGATGAGCCCGCAGGAAATCCTGGACGGTGCGCTGGTAAGCGGATCCTTCATGCCGTGCTCCTCCAAGTGGTCCACATATGACTTCCAGAACTTCCCGATCCTGAGAAGACTGATGGATGAGGACGGAACATATTACAACTTCCTCGGCGTCATCATGGCGAACCTCAACGTAGCCATGGACCAGAAGGAGAGAGTTATCCAGATGATCGTTCAGCAGGCTACAGAGCTCGGCGCTGACTTCGCTCTGGTTACAGAGGAAGGCTACGGAAACCCGGACGCTGACTATGTTGGAGCAATCGCTGCACTGGAGACAGCTGGAATCAAGGTTGTCGGCGTAGCAAACGAGTGCACAGGCCGTGACGGCGCATCTCAGCCGCTGGTTACTCTGGACGAGAAACTCGTCGCGATGGTTTCCACAGGAAACGTATCTGAGCTGATCGAGCTTCCTCCTATGGATACAGTACTGGGTGAGCTTGAAGCTCTCGGCAGAGACGGAAACTCCGGCGGATGGGACTTCGATGAGAACATCGGACCTTCTGTAAGAGAGGACGGATCCGTCCTGATGGAGGACAACGGACTCTTCTGCGGAGATCAGACAGTTGGCTGGTCCCACAAGACCATGAAGGATTTCTAAATCATCTACAGAGAAAATTTCTAAGTCTTACACTTATTTAAATCTAATAGGAGGAGAAGGTTAAGATGAAAAAAGCCATTGTATATGTTAACCAGTTCTTCGGCCAGTTAGGTGGTGAGGACACAGCAGGTGTCGGACCTTCCATTCATGAGGGTCAGATCGGACCGGCTATGGCTTACAACCAGAAGCTTGACGCTGAAGTAACACACACCATCATTTGTGGTGATAACTATATGGGCACCAATACCGAGGACGCTGTCAATCAGATTCTTGGTTTCCTGGAGCCGCTGGAGTTCGATATCTTCGTTGCAGGACCGGCATTCAACGCTGGACGTTACGGAGTTGCATGCGGAACAATCTGCAAGGCAGTTAAAGAGAAGTTCGGAGTACCGGTAGTAACCTCAATGAACCAGGAGAACCCTGGAGTTGAGATGTTCCGTAAGGACATCATCATCCTGAAGGGCGGAAACATCGCATCCAAGATGCGTAAGGACCTCCCGGCAGTCTGCAAGGTGGCAAATCTCTACCTGAACGATCAGCCGATCGGCCCTGCTGATGAGCTGAACTACTTCCCAACCGGACATCGTCATCAGGTATTCGTCGAGGAGACCGCTGCTGACCGTTTCATGAAGATGCTCCATGCGAGAATCACGGGCGAGCCGTACACTTCCGAGCTCATCGTTCCTAAGATGGACCGTGTACCGGTTGCTGCTCCGATCGCTGACCTCAGCAAGGCCAACATCGCACTGTTGACCACCGGTGGTATCGTTCCTGTAGACAACCCGGACCGTATCCAGTCTGCATCTGCAACCCGCTGGGGTAAATACGACATTTCCGACATGGATCGTCTTGAGAGCGGCGTATTCAAGACCGTTCACGCAGGATTCGACCCGGCAGCAGCTAATGCTGACCCGAACGTCATCATGCCTGTCGACGTAATGAAGGCAATGGAAAAGGAAGGCGTTTACGGAAAACTGCATCCGTATTTCTACTCCACAGTAGGAACAGGAACAACAGAGAAAGAAGCAGCCAGAATGGCTAAGGAAATCCTTCCGCTTCTGCAGGAGGACCATGTCGACGGCTGTATCATGGTGAGCACCTGAGGAACCTGTACGCGTTGCGGTGCAACGATGGTCAAGGAGATCGAGCGTGCAGGCATTCCGATCGTCCACATGTGTAATATTGTCCCAGTTTCTATGACAGTTGGAGCGAACAGAATCGTTCCGACCATCTCCATCCCGTATCCGCTGGGTGACCCGGGTACTTCGAAGGAGGACCAGTGGAAGCTTCGTTATCACAGAGTACACGTTGCTCTGGAAGCTCTCGCTACTGGCGTCGAGGAGCAGACTGTATTCCGCGTTTAATTATCAGGGGTTTCCTCCCAAATCATACAGACGGGCTGCGCCGGGGCCTCCGCCCCGGCGGGGCAGCTGTCTGGAAATTAAATGCGAAATTACATAGCTGCCCCGCCCGTACTGTTCATGTATGGTGGATCCCCGGGAAATGGGGGTTTATATGAAACGGAGCAAGAGCAGTATTGTTTTCATTGTCTCGCTTATTATATGTGCGTGCATTGCCGTTTGGGCTGTATTCGCAAACGCGAACTTCACAGTCGTAGCTAATGCACTGTTCAGTTTCTTCACCACAGACTTCGGCTGGCTGTATTGTATCGCCATGGTCGTGTTTGTAGTATTTTGTATCTTCCTCGCCTTCAGTAAGTACGGCAAAGTTACTCTGGGCGATGATGGAGAAAAACCTCAGTTCAGTACTCTGTCCTGGATCGCGATGCTGTTTGGCTGCGGAATGGGCGTAGGACTGGTATTCTGGGGAGTTGCAGAGCCAATGTCCTTCTATGCAGGTCCGGCTGCGGGAATCAAACCTGAGACTACCGCTGCGGCAAACTTCGCGATGAAGGCTGCCTATATGCACTGGGGTATCTCCCCGTGGGCGAACTACGCAATCATGGGACTGGCACTCGCATACTTCGGCTTCCGCAAGAAGCAGAACGCAATGGTCAGCACAACACTGGTTCCGCTGCTGGGTGACAAGGCCAAGGGCGGTCTGGGAACAGCCGTCGATATTCTGGCAGTTTTCGCAACTGTCGCAGGCGTTGTAACCTCTCTGGGACTGGGTGTCATGCAGATTAACTCGGGTCTTCACATGGTCGTAGGCCTTCCGTCCAACCTGACGGTTCAGATCGTCATTATCATTCTGATTTCTGTCGTATATATCTGGACTGCGGCTTCCGGAATTGAGAAGGGCATCAAAGTTATCTCGGATGTCAACCTCTACCTGTTCGTAGGACTGATGATCGTCGGTTTCCTGATCGGACCTAAGCTTGAGATCCTGAATAATCTGACAGGCGGTGTTGCTTCGTATATTCAGAATTTTATCAAGGATTCCGTCCTGGTAAACGGATATGGCGACAACAGCTGGACCTATAACTGGAGAATTTTCTACTGGGCATGGTTCATCGCATGGGCACCTTTCGTAGGCGTATTCATCGCGAGAATCTCCCGCGGAAGAACAATCCGTCAGTTTATCCTGGGCGTTGTATTCGTACCGGCTGCAATGTCTATCGTATGGTTCGCAATTTACGGATCCCTCGGACTGCACCTGGCAACAACCGGTATCCTGTCCCACGCAGAGATCGCACAGATTGCGGCCGCGCCGGAGACCGGACTATTCATAGTCCTTCAGCACTATCCGATTGCTAAATTGTTGTCAATTGTAGCGATTATCCTGCTGAACACATTCTTTATCACATCGGCGAACTCGGGAACGTTCGTACTTTCCATGCTCTCCAGCGACGGAGCGCAGAACCCGCCGAAGAAGAAGATGGTCATCTGGGGTGTCATTCAGTCTGTAATGGCAATCGGAATGATGATGGCTGGCGGACTGAAACCGCTGCAGACCATCTCCCTGGTGGCAGCCTTCCCATTCATATTCATCATGTTTGCGGAGATGGCGTCACTGATGAAGATACTGAAGTCAGAGAAGGTTTAATTGCGCAGAGGTCTAACCGTTGGCCTCGGAAACGCTTCTCTACTGCGCAACTATTTAGACGGACAAAGGTCTTTCCTGCACTCTGTAAAAGGAGCTGCGGGAAGGCCTTTTTTTCTGTGCGGCTTCACCGGGAGTCTCTTCGGATCTCCGTGAGCGCCGTCCTGAGGCCGTCTGAATTGGTCCCTGCTCCAGAGGTGTACGATAAACATCTATACATCTATATATGTAGTATATAGAGAAGATGTATTTTGTCGAAGATCAATATATATTAACATTATAATTCAGACGGGCGGCAGGGTCAATAATTCACGGAATTCATTAGTATTGTCTGCCTAGTGTATGCTATTTACAGGAATTATGTTATCGGTGACAAAAATAGAAACGGTGAATTTAATAATCGTGAGTAGTAAATTAAATATAGTTCGGATCTATTGACGATTTATTAACGAATTGATATTATAAATGTGAGATCTGATGATGCATAGATACATACTATGCTAACGGGATGATGTTCTCTGAGAGATCGCCTATTAATGGGGCAACCGAAGGGGCAAGCGGCGGATGCCGTGAAACTTTCAGGTAAAAGGATCGGAGAACGGACCGGATTCTGAATGAATGCAAGGGGTGTAAATCCTCTTTCATATTGCAGACAGAAGGGACGACCGCAGGACTTAGAGCACCCTGTTGGTACGCCCCCTTTTTTATTCACCAGATGTGCTAAGGCGCGGCATTGACGCGCGGCAGACTGTGATTTTCAGGAGGAATCGGACATTATGAGTACTGGATATATCATTATTACAAACAATCCGATGGTCAATGAAAAGTTCAGCGATACTCATGAGGTCGTCTATAAGGACGTATCGTACAGGGAGATCCTGGAGGAAGCGATGGACTGGATCCTGAAGGGGCACGAGCTCCTGACCCACCCGCTCTCCGGCAGCGTGAAACCGAACGAGACACCGTATAAGTCACTCCTGGTCAGGCGGAAAACCGCGAAGGAAGATGACCGCTCCATCAGGCTGATCGAGCAGGCCATAGAGACTTATGACAAGTTCGAGAAGCGCACGTATGAATACAAGCCGGGGGTTTATAAAGATTTCCAGTTGGTAGACATGACATTGATCGAAAGTGGGATGTCATCCGCCGACGAATGGCTGTAACAAGCAGTCCATACTCAGCTGACTGAATGTTGCCAGCATTTTCACAAACTCAATATTCAATCAAAGCGTTACTAAAAACCAATTAATCACCTATTATTTTAATCTTCTGTAAAAGGAGGGAACCAGATATGAAACTGGAAATGGGATATATCTACATTAAGGATATCCAGTTTGCAGATGAGTCCAAGGTTCAGGACGGCGTCCTCTATGTCAATAAGGATGAACTGACCAAGGTTGCTCTGGAAGACGAGCATCTCAAGACTGCAAGCTTCGATATCGCTAAACCAGGTGAGTCGGTACGTATTACTCCGGTCAAGGATGTTATCGAACCGCGTGTAAAAGTTGAAGGCAACGGAGGGGAATTCCCTGGCGTCATCGCTAAGGTAGACACAGTCGGATCCGGAAAGACCTACGCACTGAAGGGAATGGCCGTCGTTACGGCAGGACCGATCGTCGGT
Source organism: uncultured Eubacteriaceae bacterium (assembly GCA_903789635.1). Taxonomy (GTDB): domain Bacteria; phylum Bacillota; class Clostridia; order Peptostreptococcales; family Anaerovoracaceae; genus Aminicella. The sequence goes on along the minus strand of CAIFEY010000023.1, from coordinate 16,529 downwards.
TTCCAGGAGGGTGTCATCGATATGACAGGCCCGGGCGCTGACTACACACCGTTCTCCAAGACGCTGAATCTCTGCATGGTAGTAGAGCCGGTTGAGGGAATCAAGCAGCACGACTACGAGAGAGCAGTAAGAATGGCCGGATTCCGCGTAGCCACCTATGTCGGCGAGCTCGCAAGAGATCTGGAGCCGGAAGAGACGGAAGTATTCGAGACATGCACGATCAAGGAAGGCCTGGAGAAGTATCCGGATCTGCCGAGAGTCGCTTATGTGCAGATGCTGCAGAGCCAGGGACTCCTGCACGACACCTACGTTTACGGCGTAGATGCCAAGAAGATCCTGCCGACACTGCTCAGCCCTACTGAGGTAATGGACGGCGCGATCATCTCCGGAAACTGCGTATCCGCATGCGATAAGAACCCGACATACGTTCACCAGAACAACCCGGTAGTCACCGACCTGTTCAAGCAGCACGGAAAGACACTGAACTTCGTATGCCAGATCATCACGAACGAGAACGTATACCTCGCAGATAAGGAGCGTTCTTCCAACTTTACCGCCAAGCTCTGCAAGATGCTGGATCTCGACGGCGTTATCGTATCTCAGGAAGGATTCGGAAACCCGGATACAGACCTGATCATGAACTGCAAGAAGATCGAGGCTGAGGGCGTCAAGACCGTCATCATCACCGACGAGTACGCCGGAAGAGATGGAAAGTCCCAGTCCCTGGCAGACGCAGATGCCGCTGCAGACGCAGTAGTAACAGGCGGAAATGCCAACGAGGTAATCATCCTGCCTAAGCTGGACAAGGTTATCGGAACGATGGCATTCATCAATAAGATCGCCGGCGCAAGTGAAGAGACACTGCGTGAGGACGGAACTCTGGAAGTTGAGCTCCAGGTCATCACCGGCGCGACCAACGAGACGGGCTTTAACAAGCTGAGCGCAAGATAAGAGGGGAGGAAGAGAAATGGCTAAACTTAGAGTCGTTCACTATATCAACCAGTTCTTCGCTCAGATCGGCGGAGAGGAAAAGGCTGATTATCCGGCAGAATGCAGACCGGGAGAGGTCGTAGGACCGGGACTCGCCCTGCAGAAAGACTTCGGAGATGAGGCAGAGATCGTCGGAACGATCGTCTGCGGAGATTCCTATTTCAACGAGAATATTGACAAAGCAAAAGCGGACATCCTGGAAATGGTCAAGGAGCTGAAGCCTGATGTATTCGTAGCAGGTCCGGCATTCAACGCAGGCCGTTACGGAGTTGCCTGCGGAACCATGGCAGCAGCCGTTCAGGAAGAACTCGGCGTTCCTTCCGTTACCGGTATGTACGAGGAGAACCCTGGTGCAGACATGTACAAGAACAAGGTTCTGATCGTCGCAACTAAGAACAGCGCAGCAGGCATGAGAGGCGCGATGAAGAAGATCGCTCCGCTGGCTCTGAAGCTCGGAAAGGGCGAGAAGATCGGCGCTTCCTGCGAGGAAGGCTACCTGCCGAACGGAATCCGTGTAAACTTCTTCGAGAAGAAGAGAGGATCCGAGCGTGCAGTAGAGATGCTGCTGAAGAAGCTGGCCGGAAAGGCGTTCACGACGGAGTATCCGATGCCGAGCTTTGACCGTGTCGCTCCTAACCCGGCGGTTAAGGACCTGTCCAAGGCTACGATCGCGCTGGTTACCTCCGGCGGAATCGTTCCGAAGGGAAATCCGGACCACATTGAGAGTTCCTCCGCTTCCCACTACGGAGAGTACGACATCAACGGCGTTACCGACCTGACCCCGGAGACATACGAGACCGCACACGGCGGTTACGACCCGGTATATGCGAATGAAGACGCAGACCGCGTACTGCCTGTAGACGTCCTCCGCGATATGGAGAAGGAAGGCATTATCGGCAAGCTGCATAACAAGTATTATGCGACCGTCGGTAACGGAACCGCTGTAGCATCCGCGAAGAAGTTCGCAGAGGAGATCGGTAAGAAACTGAAGAATGACGGTGTAGACGCTGTTATTCTCACCAGCACCTGAGGAACCTGTACGCGTTGCGGTGCAACGATGGTTAAGGAAATCGAGCGAGCTGGTCTGCCGGTAGTTCACGTCTGCACGGTTACTCCTATTTCCATGACAGTTGGAGCGAACAGAATCGTTCCGGCTATTGCGATCCCGCATCCTCTCGGAAATCCGGAACTGGATCCTGACGAGGAGAAGGCACTTCGCCGTCATATCGTAGAGAAGGCTCTGAAGGCCCTGACAACAGAGGTCACAGAGCAGACAATTTTCGAAGACTAATACTATCACTTGAATGCGAGGGATGCATGCTTTGCATCCCCCGTGTTCGATACAGTTGATGCTTTGAATTGAAGCTTAGAATTTTCAGGGAAAGTATTGATAAGTTTTTAATTAAATTAGTTCTTGAAATATATAAGTTTTCTATTGTAATTCACATCAACTAATGATATTATCTATGTATCGAATTTAACAATCACAGTTAGAATATGAATGAAAAAGGAAAGGAGAAGAGATAATGGCTATTTTAAAAGACAAAAAAGTAGTAATTATCGGCGACCGTGACGGAATTCCGGGCGACGCCATCGCAGAATGTGTCAAAACTGCCGGCGGCGAAGTCGTATTCTCGTCCACGGAGTGCTTTGTCTGAACGAGCGCAGGCGCAATGGACCTGGAGAACCAGAAGAGGGTTAAGGAGTTTGCTGAGAAGTATGGCCCGGAGAACGTAGTCGTACTGCTTGGTGCTGCTGAGGGAGAGGCTGCCGGACTGGCTGCTGAGACCGTTACAGCAGGAGACCCTACTTACGCAGGTCCGTTGACGAATGTCCAGTTGGGACTTACAGTTTACCATGTTGTTGAACCTGAGATGAAGGCTGAGTTCGATCCTGACGTCTATGACGAGCAGATCAGCATGATGGAGATGGTACTTGACGTTGACGACATCATCGAAGAGATGACCGATATCAGAGACGAGTACTGCAAGTATCTCGATAACTAATCGTGAAAACGACTCGACAACTAGTAGATGATAAAAAATAAGAAAAGGGCTGCAGGAGGTGAGCAATCGCCTTCGGCAGTCCTTTTCTGATGCCAGGGGGCTGCGCCTTTCGGAAAGGATAAGTTCCGTCAGGCGCAGCCCCGTAGTGTATTGTGTTATTTATAAATGGTAAGCGTTATTGGTGGTTATCGTTTGCTTGATTTGGAATTGTTTTTCTGTTTTACGTCTATGCGGTGCCTGATCGGTGCCGGCCGGGACGATGCCCGGCGACTCCCTTTGATGCTTAGAGAGAGGAGCCGGCGCCGAATCCGTCGCGGATCGCATCGCCGATCTTGCCGAGCTTGGCGCTGTCGCCGACGACGCGGGTCTTGGTGTGGTACTTGTCCTTGACCGCCTGGACGGTGGTCAGGTCAGGCCTCATGCCGAACGCGTTGACGATGGTGTCTGCCGCGATCTTCTCAGTCCTGCCGTCCTTGGTCTCTACCGTCAGGCCGCCCTCCTCGATGCTGACGACCTTGGTGCTCGTGCGCAGCTCCACGCCGTACTGGGCGAGCTGGTTGAAGAGGGTGATCTTATTGATGAACATCGCGTCCCTCGCGCATTCGTCGAGCATCTCGACGATGGTTACCTTCTTGCCCATATCCTTTGCCATCTCGAGGGCTCCGTCACAGCCGGACGCACCTCCGCCGCAGACGACGATGCTGTCGCCCTTCAGCAGGGACGGGTCGCGGTGGCCTGCCAGCATCGTGATGACGTTGTCTCCGTCAATGCCCGGGATTGGCGGGGTGATCGGCTTGGCGCCGCATCCGATGACGATGTTGTCGCACTGCTCCAGGATCGGGTCATCCGCGGAAATCTCCGTGTTCAGGCGGACGTCGACGCCGAGCTTGTCCATCTGCGTGCGGTACCAGTCGGTCAGTTTGGCCATGTTGCGCTTGAAGCTTGCCGTGCAGATGTCGCCCATGACTCCGCCGAGTTTGGAATTCTTCTCGAACAGCGTTACGCGGTGGCCTTCCAGAGCGGCGACACGTGCTGCCTCCATTCCGCCAGGGCCTCCTCCGATGACGACGACGTGCTTAGGCTCGTCCGTCTTCTCGAGCTTGAATCTACGCTCCTCCATTGCCTGCGGGTTGACCGAGCAGCTGAGCTTGGTGTGGCGGTTCCAGATGCGTCCGATGCAGTTCTCGTTGCAGCGGATGCAAGGGCGGACGTCCTCCGGATGGCCGTGCATCAGCTTGTTCGGGAGCTGAGGGTCTGCGATCAGTGCGCGCCCCATCAGGACAAAGTCGGACTGGCCCGACTCAATCAACTGGAGTGCTGTGTCAGGGTTATGCGTTCCGCCGTTCAGCAGAGGAACGCTGACCGTCTCTCTCGCCATCTCGGTGACGTAGGACATGCAGGACTCGCCGAGGTAAGACGGCGGGAAGATGTAGTCCAGCGTCTCGTAGCATCCCGCGTCGACGTCGAACGCATCGACTCCGGCCTTCTCCAGGATCTTCAGGATTTCTCTGCTGTCCTCCAGGGTCCTTCCTCCCTCAAACCGGTGATCCAGCGAGATGCGGAACAGGATCGGCATGTCCGGACCGACTGCCGCGCGGATCGCGTCGACGATCTCGACGGCGAATCTCGTCCTGTTCTCCGTGGAGCCGCCGTACTCGTCCGTGCGCTTGTTCCAGACCGGGGAGAGGAACTGGTCGACCAGGTATCCGGCGTGGGCGTGAACCTCGATGGCGTCGTAGCCCGCGTCCTTAGCCAGCCCGGCGGCAAATGTGAAGCCGTCCATGACCTTCTTGATCTCTTCCTTTGTCATCTCATGACAAAGAACATCTGGGTTGAATACGGACGGGATTGCTGATGCGGACATCGGCGGGTTTCCGAACGTGTCCGGGAAGGCGTTTCTGCCCGTCCCGCATGTGATCTGACAGACGATCTTGGCGCCGTACCTGTGCGCGTTGTCGCAGACGGACGTCAGCGGAGGTAGTACCGTGAACGTGTCCAGGTAGCCCTCCATGGAGCCCTGCGCGATGACCTCGTTCAGCGGCTGGCAGCCCATAATGATCATGCCGACTCCGCCCTTGGCCCTCTCGGTGAAGTAGTCCACTTCCTGTTCGTCCTTGCGGCCGTTCACGAACGCGGAATTCGTCCCCATCGGGGACATGACCAGGCGGTTCTTGACCTCCATCTTTCCGATGCGGAACGGCGTAAACAGTTTCTCGTAACCCATAGTTTCTTCTCCTTCTCTTCTCTTTCTCTTCTTTCTGTTTGGTTTATTGATCGATAGTTGGATTTCCTGAAGTCTTCTCTTAGTCTTCATCGAAAGGCGTTGCGTAGTACTTGTAGACATCGTACTGAATGACGATCGGATCGGAAGTGAAGTCCACGCGGCCGATGCCGAAGCATGAAATGTTGTTTACCCACAGGTAGCGAGGGTCGTCTGTGTCCAGCACCGGCTTAGGCTGGGTGCCCATAATTGGCGGGAAGTGACCGTTGGCATATTCGGCAGCAGCTTCCTCAGAACCCAGGTCAATTCGTCCGGTGTAGAACATGTTGATGTGTGCGCCGTCGTGAGTCTCGATCATTGCCCGGCAGTCTACGTCCACCACACCGTTCGGGTGTACGATAGACCAGTCCGCACCCATAGGGACGATCTTGCCGTGAATGTCATCGCCCCACACTGTGCCGCCGGTGATGATGCCGGTGACTCGGGTGTCCTTGGTCGGAAGCTTTTGAATGTACATGTTGGCATCTACGTCGATGGAGTACGTGAAGAGATGCTCGTACTTGAATTTGTTAAGCCGGATGTTTTCCATACGGTACGCTCCTTTACTGAAAAATATTGGTTATTGGCTATTGATGATCGATTAATTGGTCTTCCGCGGACGGCGCCGCGCAGCAGATGGCGGACGCCGCATGGGAATGGCGGAAGGGTCGAATGGCCCGGACAGATCGGATCAATCAGAGTGTTCGGTGGGATGCCCGACGGTCCACAGCTGATGTCTGCGGGCGTAGACGGCATTCGATCGGCTCCGGCCTCTCGACTTGTTAAAATTGTATCAGGCTGTGAAAGGTATAACAATGTCAATTCTGACGAAGATGGGATTCCGTATTTTTCAAATTTCACAAAGCCTCTTATTACTTCTATTCTCGATCAGTATCGGGTAGAATATGTACATTGAGAAATACGCCGCCGGACGCGGACGCGGCAGGGACAGCGGAAACGGGCTGACTGCAGGCGTCTTCCGGCACGCGGGCAAGTGGGAATACGCGCGGGGATGCTGAAGAGGCGGCGGATCGGGATCGGAGGGGAAGTTGGCAGTAAACGAGAGAGGGATGAGAGGAATCGCCGGCGGTATCGCGGATGGCCTTGCGGTCAACGGCGGCATCAGGACCGATGCCGGAAGTGTCGGCATCGGCAGGAGCAGCAGGACGAGGTACGAGGAGTTCTACGACCGGGCGGTCTCGTCGATTGCGGAGGGGATCGAGGTGCAGGAGTTTTGTGACCTGTGCTTCGAATATTTTCAGTGGGACATCATGGTCGTGGACGAGGGGTACTCCCTGCTCGGCTGCGCGGGCGTGCGTCCGTACGAGGATCCGTACTGGGAGGCGCTGGCGACGGCGGGAGCGCCGGAGGAGAAGACGATCGTCGACTACTATCTCAACGACGGCTACCTGCAGGCGATCTCGGGCTCGCACGAGGGGATTTACGTGGACTGGGGGATCTGCACGGGTTACCCGCAGACCAGCGCGCCGATCTACGTGCACGGCCAGCTCACGGGCTTCGTGAGCCTGCTGTTCATGGACGCGGAGCGGAAGGACGAGGCGCTCGAGCTGAACCGGATTCTGGCCAGGCTGATGTCGATCCATTTTCAGACGAGTGACGCTTTTCGGCAGCAGATGCAGAACCCTGTCCGGGGAGTTTTTGCCCGACAGCTGCTGGACACCGTCAACTACCCGACCGCCCCGAACCCCGAGGAATACCGCCCGTTCCTGGACGTCAAGCCGGGATATTTCATCGCCGTGGTCCGGTCGGTCAGCGGGAACGAGATGGTCCTGCAGCACATCTGCGGCCGCATCCGCGCGCTGTACCCGGAGGTCATCTACATGCAGATCGGGACCGCGCTGTACCTGTTCTTCTACGACGTCCCGGGGAATTCCGAGGAGCGGATCCGAGAGAGGAGCTACGCGTTCCTGAACGAGTACGAGCTGAAGATCGGCTACAGCGAGGTGTTCACGAACCTGGAGGACCGCGCGCTGTACATCCAGCAGGCAGAACTCGCGCTCAAAACCGGCGAACGCGTGCACGGGGACAGGCGCAGCTATTACTACCCGGACTACTACATCGCGGCGGCGCAGCTGGAGGCGACCCGGAGCATCGACCTGCAGAACCTGATCCCCTCGGAGATCGTCCGCCTGCGCGAGTACGACGAGGTCAGCCGCACGGACTACGCGAACAGCCTGCAGGCCTACCTCTACGAACGCAACAACCTGAACCGGGCCGCGGCGCGCCTGCACCTGCACCGCAACTCGCTGAAGTACCGCCTCGACAAGATCACCGACCTGATCGACGTGTCCGTCGACGACCCGGCCGTAGCGCAGAGGCTGCAGATCGGGTTCCTGATCCTGAGGTTGATCGAAAACGAAGAGTAACGAAGGATAATGAAGAATAACGTCGATTGGGGGCAGAGGCCGCATCTCGGAGTCCACGAGGGACTGGGAGGTGCGGCTTTCTTTTTGTGCGCGGGCGTGCAGGGACAAAGGGAGAACGGGCGGGTGATTTTGACTCATCTGATGGTTATCCTAACGAATGCCAAGCTTTCAAAAATTCAATGATAAATTGTAAGATCACCGTATTCGTAATTGACAAATGCAGCATAAGGTGATAGTACGTAAGAAGAGGTAATAACAACAAATATTCAGTTAACAACTCGGTAATTATTGTTAGGAGAGAACATTCGCCGGCGGGACGGCATGCAAGGTCAGCGAAATTCGGATTCGTTCATGAAGGAACTGATCCGTCTGTTGAAATGTCCCGCAATTCCTGCAAATTTAGAAAGGACGTCATCATGAAAAAGAGAGCAATCCGGAAGATCGCGGCGGTCTTCCTCTCTGCGGCCATGACCATGACCATGATGCCGGTCATGGCATCCGGCGCCTACGCAGATACGTCGGCCCAAACTCCGGCCATCGTGCAGACCATCGAAACAGGAACCGCCACCACCCCGCTTACGCAGAGCGATAAGGAGGCCTTGAATAACTTCCTCGATCAGTACGACTTCAGCGCGTACTCCGAGCCGGAGCTGACCAAGGTGAAGGAAGCCTGTGAGGCGGCAAAGACCTCCCTGTCTTCGGCAGAGACCTATGCTGATGCCAACGCAGCCTTGACGAGCTTTTACAACACCCTCGCTAACACAAAAACGTCCCTGCAGAAATGCAAGAAGACTTATATCACCAAAATTAAGAAAAAGTCCACTACCGGCTACTCTGCTTCCAATAAGAAGAAGCTGAAGTCCCTGAAGCCTTCCTACATCAAGAAAATCAAAGCGGCGAAATCCGAAAGTAGCGTCAAAACCTACTACAGCAAGTTTAAAGCTTCCGCCGCAAAGATCATGACAATTAAGCAGCAGAAAGCGCTTGCAAAAACGCGCAGCACCTACCTTGCCAAGACCAGGAAATACAAGCCAAGCGGCATGACGGCCAAGTCCAAGGCTGCCGTGGAAAAACTCCGTAAAAAGGCCATTGCCAAAATCAAGAAAGCGAAAAGCACTTCTGCCATTAAGTCCCTGTACAGCACCTTCAAGAAGGACGCGAAGGCAGCCGTGCAGAATGCCGCCGCAGCTTCCGGCTCAAACGTAACCGTTACGCTTGACAGCGGAAAGAAGGTCACGGTCCCTCTCGGAGACAGGAACTACCTGTACACCGCAGACGGAAAGAAAGTCTACGTCGGCAAGACCTACAACACCTCCTATTGGGGCGATACACAGTCGAACCGAAACATCCTGGTAACATATATTCCGAAGATGGTATCAGCGGGAGGCGGCTTCTATAACGGTGGAAATTACGTACTTGGATTTGATACAAATCATGGAGGCGTATATCAATGTTCCATCAATACTAATAATAATGGCGGTCAAGTCGGTTATAAACATAATATTTATTACACCCCTGTTTTTTATGACGGTTATGGAACATTAATCACAACCACTAACACATTAACAGGTTCACAAAGAGGCATGGGAACGATAGAACAGGGAGATAATTGTTGCAACAATGCATTCAGTTGGATGGGAGACGGTTGGAGAGCTGCTGTAATTCAAATTAAAAAAGATAACATTACCGTCGTCGAATCCATTGATGGAACAGCTCCAACATTAGATCACAACTATGAAAGTTGGACCAAAGCGTCTACTGACGGAAAAACGTTCCATACCTATCAATGGGGAATGGGTACGGCTGCAGATGGAACCGTCTGGGACAAAGCACCACAGTGGATCAGAGTATATGAAGGTACTCATCTGATTTATGAAAAATATACAGTGTTCTACAGTTGGAATGATTAATAACGTATTTTACATTGCTAAACAGAGTCATCAACAAACGATGATTCTGTTTTTTTTTAAGAAAGGATACCAAAACATGATATCAGCACCAATTAACCGTTCACCCCCGTACATTTATCTATCAACGCACATCAATCGTTCAGAAAGGAACATGATATGGACAGAATAAAACATAAGAAAACAATTGCCATACTTGCTGTTCTGGCCGCTGTCATTATGGAATTTGCGATGCTGTATACATCATTTGCAGAAAATGCGGCAGAAACCATTATTTCAGAAGCCAACAATAATGGTAAACTTGGTGATCAACAATCAACTAGTTATCATGACTATATTGGGCAACCAACAAATAATACTTTTTCCTCCTGGGATTTATCCGTATCCGATGCATTCGAGGTTCCAATGCAATACGCAACCCGTCTGCATTCCTATTACGATACAAATGGAGAATACCCGGCAACAAAAGTTCAGGCATCCGGTGATGTCGGAGAAACCGTACACTGCGTTCTCAATAAGGGCGACGAATACTACCTGCATAAAGAAACCGGTACGATCTTTAACCTCAGTAAAGGTGACGGTATCGACATGGTGTATAAAAACTTATACATCTACGATCCAAAAGATTCCGGAGCCTTGACAAAAGGTAAAGCCGGATATGTACCGGTAGATTTAACCGTAACAATCAATTACTTTACAACACATCCATATGATGCTGGCGGCTCAGACCATACTTATACCAGCGATCCGCTGATTCAGTTCAGCAATACCGTCAACGGTCTTCCGTCCATCAATATGTATAACGTCGGTGATGTCAACGTCAAATATACTTAAACGATCAAAGACCGCTCTTCACAGCATAAAGACACCGTAAAAGATACGATCACGACCAACAGCACCGATACTTACGTCAAGGTGCCGAAGATCAACGATCCTACCAAAAAGGTAACGGACAGCGACGAGAAGAACACCGACCATAACCTGATCACTCTGTTCGACGACGAGCCGTTCCAGTACGACATCTTCCATAAGGTGGAATCCGACCAGATCCACTTCGATCACTACATGATCTACGATAAGGTCGATCCGTGCATCCACGTTCACACGAATGACGAAATCAAGGTTTACGACGAGGACGGAAAAGACAGAACCTCCTGGTTCGACATTTCCGTGGATCATCAGGACCGGATCTAAATACGATACTGCACAAGTTAAGTTCATATTTTATGCAAATGAGGGCGCAGCAATTATTCGACGAAGCATGTTATTTTCCCCTGTGATCTCATATTCTCATATTTTATGTATAACTAGAATAAGGAAAACCAATATGAAATATAGGATATATGGAAATATATTGGGAAATTTATTGCTAAAATATGAGCTTTGTGAGAATGACGGAGAAAAGTCTTATAACATATATTATTCGGCAATTTCACCCTGTGAAATTTTTTGAGATCAGAATAAAGAGGAGGGGGGAAGGGGGAGGATCTGGAAAAATTCATTTTTATATTACCTTTAGTATTGCATGCATTCCAATAATGATAGGGATTAGAGATAATCATGATCAATTACATATGCACTAATAGGCAATTACGCTGGAATAATATAATAAGTGTGACGCATTTGTGAAATCTCTGGAAAAATATAGACGTTCACATTGGATTGGGGTATTATCAACAAAGAAATAGACAGATATTTATATTTAAAAAATATAAAATGCCGTCTATTTTAAAAATAAATATTAATTGTTAATGAGAAAGGGGATGATTTCAATGAAAATCACATTCAATGAACTGATAAAAACGGTCACGATGGACTATCTGGATCAGCTTACTCAGAATTTGCACTATCCTCCCGTTCCGGAAATAATTGAAGAGGAACTGCTGGAAAAGACGAATGACGCGATTGAATACCATAATCTCGGTGATCCCGATCCAAGTGTGCCGACGACTGCGTCAATGAAAGATAGATATCCGAACATGCTTCCGAGAAACGAATGGTTCAGACGCTTCCAGGCCCTTAGCAACTATCAGATAGCCTTGATATTAATCTACTTATATGGAATTTCCCGTATTGCCACAGAAGGGTTAGATCAGGACTGCGACAAAGATTTGCTGGCCATGTTCCACCGATATGATAAGGATGCGGGGACCTATGTCATTGGCAAGGATGAGATGAAATCGCTTATTCAGCAGTACAATGCTTTAAGCAAATCCAGTGATGGAAAAGAAGTTCTGGAAATAGCCAGGAACATAGCTCCGCGAAGAGCGAAGTGCATGGATCCGGATCTTATTGCGGTGAATAACGGGATTTTCAACTACAAGACGAAAGAACTCATGCCGTTTGATCCGGAAGTTGTCTTCTTGTCTAAGTCTCGTGTCAACTATGTTGATGGTGCAGTAAATCCTGTCATTCATAACAATGCGGATGGGACGGACTGGGATGTCTGTTCCTGGATAAATGAATTGTCCGATGATCCTGAAGTTGTAAGCCTGCTTTGGCAGGTGCTGGGCGCGATCCTGCGTCCCAATGTTCCGTGGAATCGATCTGTATGGTTATCATCGGTCACTGGGAACAATGGAAAGGGATCTTTGTGTGCGTTGATGAAAAATTTACTCGGTAAAGGTGCTTGGGAATCCGTTCCGCTCTCAGCTTTCGGCAAACAATTTATGCTGGAACCGCTTATCCATATCCAGGCGATCATCACCGATGAGAATGCCAGCGGTACTTACCTCGATGACTGTTCCGCGTTAAAGGCAGTGATTACGGGGGACCATTTGATGATCGACGTGAAATTTCAACAGCCGCAAACGATCTGCTTCAGGGGATTGATGGTGCAGTGCATCAACGGTATGCCGCGTTTGAGAGACAAGACGCCCTCCATGCTGCGTCGTCTGCTCGTCGTCCCGATGGAAAAGCGGTTTGAGGGCAGGGAGCGCAAATACATCAAAATGGACTACCTTAATCGTAAAGAAGTCTTGGAATATGTGCTTTATCACGTCCTTCATGACATGAATTTTTATGAATTTGACATCCCGCAGGTATGCAGGGATGCTCTGCGGGAATATCAGGGAATGAACGATCCACTGCTTCAATTTCTTGAGGAAGTATTGACAGAGGCGCAATGGACGCTCCTGCCATCGAGATTCCTGTATGATTGCTTCAAGCAATGGATGAAGATCAATAATCCCAGCAGTCATGTTGAAGGGAAAACCACATTCCTGAAGCACGTGAAAAGTAATCTGGCAGGATTTCCGGAATGGTCATTTTCTGAGAGCCAGGTAAATTCAGCGGGAAGAATGGATGTCACGGAGCCTCTTGCAGTGAAATATTGCCTGGGAAAGTGGACGTCTACGGGCACTTTATTGCCGAATGGCGGCTATACGGTGGACAATTCCGATTTCTGTCTGAAAGATAGGTATCGTGGTCTGGTACGCGACACAAGCATGCCTAGAACCGTTGTGTGATCATGGGTCATATTGGTTGATCATTCCGCGGTTCCATCACACCGGAATATCAAAAAAATAACCCGTTATTTTTCACAGCCAATATTTTTTGACAAGAAAGAAATGGTCGATTATAACTGCTCGGATGTAAATCCACCCCTTTAATTCCCCTCTCTTTGTGGTATATATAACAATGTCGTGCAGTTTTGCATCGTGTCGTGCAATTTGGTGCCGGAGGTACTATACTGTAAGGTAAAATAGAGAAATTCAATTGTACAGGCCCTTGGCAGAATCCTATAATTTTAGGTGGGAGAGCATCAGAACCGGCTTTTTTTGAGATCCGGTATTTCTTTTGTCTATGGATCAGCATGAGGACAGAAGGAGGCGGCCCGAGGAGGGCGCAGGGTGCCTGGAAACAGACAGGAGACGGAAGATTATGCGTAAGGTTTACTTGGATAACGGAAGCACGTCGTTCCCGAAGGCGCCGGGGACGGGCGAGGCGATGAGTGATTTTATGACCAACGTCGGGTGCAACGTGAGCCGCGGCGGGTATCAGTCCGCGTATGCGATGGGGGAGGTCGTGTTTGAGACGAGGGAGCGGCTGGCTAAGCTGTTCAACTTCCCGCAGCCGGCCAAGGTCGTGTTTACGCCTGGCATCACGTACAGCCTGAATTACGTGATCCTGGGGCTGCTGAAGCCGGGGGACCACCTGATCATCTCCGCGATGGAGCACAACGCGGTCTCGCGCCCGGCATTCCGCCTGAAGGAGCACGGCGTGGACGTCACGGTCTGCCCCTGCGATAAGGAAGGTTACCTCGACCTGGACGCGTTTAAGAAGGCGATCCGGAAGAACACGCGCCTGGCGGTCATCAACCACGCGTCGAACGTCGCGGGAACGCTGCAGGACGCCGAGGCAATCGGCAGAATCTGTATGCACCATGGCGTTTACTTTGCCCTGGACTCTGCACAGAGCGCGGGAACGGTACCGATCGACTTCCAGAAGATGCACCTGGACGCACTCTGCGTGACGGGCCACAAGGGCCTGCTGGGGCCGCAGGGAATCGGCGCGCTGATGATGACGGATGCCCTCGCTAAGGAGCTGCAGCCGGTCATTTTAGGCGGCACAGGCAGTGTCTCACACCTGCAGACGATGCCGGACTTCCTCCCGGATAAGTTCGAGGCGGGCACGATGAACCTCCCGGGAATCGTCGGCATGCACAAGGCGCTCGAGTTCATCCTGCAGGAGACGCCGGAGAAGATCGGCGCGCAGGAGCTTGACCGCGCGATGCGCTTCATCGACGGCCTGAAGGACATCCCGCAGGCACACGTCATCGGCCCTAAGACCAGGGAAGGCCGCACGGCTGTCGTTTCCGTCGACTTTGACGAGATCGACAACGCCGAGATGTCGTCCCTGCTCGACAGCGAATTCGGCATCATGACGAGATGCGCACTGCACTGCGCGCCGCTCGCCCACAAGACCCTCGGGACCTTCCCGGAGGGCACCGTTCGGTTCGTGTTCGGCTACTGGACGACGGAGGAAGAGGTCGATTACGCGCTGCAGTCGATCCGCTCGGTCTATGAGGACTAGCCGTAAGATTGGTTTTCGCGGCAAAGCCCGCACCCGCCCAGGCTCACACCCGTTCTGATGGGTGACCGGAGCCGGCGCCGCGCTGCATCAGCGAACCGGCCGTGCAGCACACATAATGGAATTACAATCCACACCAATGTTTATTCGCCGGTTTTCCGGCAATATTATATAGCAAAGCTTATTTACAGGAGGTGCCGAAATGGCAAAGATTATCGTAGATGGAATGGGCAAGCAGTGCCCGATTCCGGTAGTAATGACAAAGAAGCAGATTGAAAAACTCGACGGACCGACGGACGTTGAGGTTCATGTAGACAACGAGACCGCAGTACAGAACGTAACCCGCCTCGCTAATTCTCTGAACGCTCCGGTTGACGTAGAGACGATCTCCGACAGCGAGTTCCACCTGACACTGCACGTCGGACAGGAGTCCATCGACGCAGCAGGCGCAGGCAAGGGCCAGGATGCCGTCGAGGCATGCGACGTCGTTTCCGGCAGAAATGTCGTTTACGCATTCACGTCCAAGTACATGGGCCAGGGCGACGACAAGCTCGGCGAGAAGCTGATGAAGGGATTCGTATACGCCGTTTCCCAGCTGGATACACTGCCTAAGGCATTGGTATTCTACAACGGCGGAGCTTACCTGACGACGGACGGGTCCGAAGTTCTGGAAGACCTCAAGAAGATGGAGGCCGAGGGCGTTCAGATCATCACCTGCGGCACCTGCGCAGATTTCTACGGCATCAAGGATCAGATCCACATCGGAATCATCGGAAACATGTATGACATCGTCACAACGCTGAACGATGCGGGACATGTCGTGAGGCCGTAACGCATGCGAAAGAAAGAAATGAAGTTTATCGTGACCTTCCGTTCCACGACGGCGGCGATGGCCATGGAGTCCAAGGCTAAGGCAGAGGGTCTGCCGGGCCGGCTTGTTCCGGTGCCGCGCACCATCTCCGCGAGCTGCGGCCTCTGCTGGATGGTTCCGCTCGATCAGGAAGAGACGATCAGAAACGCGATCGACGAGAAGGAAGCCGATGTTCAGGGCTTTTTCCACGAGGAGATGTTCTAAATGCCGCAGCGCACCGTTCGCAGGCTGCCCTATAAATTCGGCAGCTTCGACACCTACGTCGTCTACAGCAAACGAAAAACCTGCGGCGTGACCATCAAGGGCGACCGCCATCAGGTCCTGATCCGCGTCCCGCTGCGCACGTCCGCAAGGCGCGTGGACGAACTCGTCGCGGAGAGCCGCGGCTGGATCGAGAAGCACGTCCGCCTGGCCGAACAAAAAGCCATCGACGGCGACCGCGTCGCCCCGATCACAGCCTCCGAGGTCAAAGAACTCGCCTCCCAGGCAGTCACCGTTCTGCCGCGGAAGGCCGCCTTCTACGCCTCCAGGATGGGCGTCGCCTACAACCGGATCACGATCCGGAACCAGCGCACCCGCTGGGGCAGCTGCTCGGCAAAGGGCAACCTGAACTTCAACTGCCTGCTGATGAAGCTCCCGGATGAGATCCAGGACTACGTCGTCGTCCACGAGCTCTGCCACCTGAAGCAGATGAACCACTCCCCGGCCTTCTGGGCCGAGGTCGAGCGCGTCATCCCCGACTACCGCACCCGCCGCGCCTGGCTCAAGGAGCACGGCGGCGCCTACATCACGGCGATGGAGCGCGGGATGGGCCGGTAGGGAGGACTGTCGGCCGGCCGACCGCCGCATAGACCGGAAGTCACCGCGAGAGCGGCGGCGGACGGAATGGACGGCTCGAACGCCTGGCCGCAGGAAGATGAGGTCGTAGTCCGCGAAAATTTAAAATTGAACATAGCAGGGGCTGATCAAATCGATGAGATTTGGATCAGCCCCTTTTTAATGTGCCGAAACTACGACAGTGACCAGTGATCAGGTCCCTGTCAAGTAGACACGGGAAAAGTGTAACGGTTTTTTTAG
>CAIFEY010000022.1 GCA_903789635.1 uncultured Eubacteriaceae bacterium | reverse complement strand
CCCCTAAAGTAGATTTCGATCTTTTTGCTGTCTACTTTAGGGTGATCATATCACCGGAAGTTTGGAATTTCGATGATAATTCGCCATTTTCCCAGGCACCGCCGGAAATTTGGGAAAATAGGCGCCTATAGGCTCGAATTCCCAAATCGCCTGAGACGAAGCCTGGAATCGATATACCCCGTTTATCCGAGCGAGGGAATCTCAGTCGTAATCTTGCCGTTGTAATTCCAGCGTATGGAAATGTATCACTTGTTTCAATCCCATGCGGCCGGTTGACACTCCGAGTTTCTTAACAGTTGACTTTTTCGAAGAAAGTGAAACATCTCTCCATTGTAACTCTGCGCTTCCTCCTCTACTATGATTGTAGGAGGTACATTCACATGAAAGAAATTAACCTCGGCCGCGTTCTAACCGAGAACCGCCACAAGAAGGGGATCACGCAGGACGAGCTGGCCGCGCACATCGGCGTATCGAAAGGAGCGGTTTCCAAGTGGGAGACCGGGTCCTCACTGCCGGATATTTCTCTATTGCCGCTGCTGGCATCCTACTTCGGGATAAGCATTGATGAACTGATCGGATATGAGCCGCAAATGGAGAAGGATGATATCCAAAAGCTCTACGTAATGCTTTCTAGGAAATTCTCGGAGCAGCCTTTTAACGAAGTATTTCAGAAATGTCTCGATATTGAGAAGAAGTATTTCTCGTGCTTTCCACTGCTGTTCCAGCTGGGAACGCTCCTGATTAATCATGTAAACCTGGCGTCTGACCCCGATCAGGTGAAGAAGATTCTTGAAACGGCTCTAGAATGGTTCCGACGTGTAAGGTCTGGTGCAGATGAACCGAACCTGCAAAAGGATGCGACGCTGATGGAGGCGTTCTGTCTGCTCCAACTCAGGCGTCCGACCGAGGTCATCGATATCCTAAGCCTGGAATCTCTGCAGACGGGTTCCGCAGAGCCGCTGCTTTCTTCCGCATACCGGATGACCGGCGATGACCGCGAGGCAAAGAAAATCCTCCAAGTCGGGATATACCGCAAGATCATGACCCTGCTGGATATGCTGCCATCGTATCTGAATCTTTGCCTGCAGGAACCGGAACAATTCGCGGAAACCTGCCGGCGCTTCGACCAAATTGTCGACGCTTTTCAGCTGAAAACCCTGCACCCGAGCATTCTTCTCGGGATTTACATCACAATCGCCCAGGGGTTTATGTTTCAGGGGAAGACAGAGCAGGCGATGGATGCACTCACACAGTACACGGATCTGGCAGCCGGCAACATTTACCCACTGCACCTGCATGGGGATGAATTCTTCAATCTCCTGGACGAGTGGTTCGAGCAGGAATTGACTCTGGGATCGTTCCCGCCGAGAGACGAGGGCCTGATTAAGCGCAGCATGACGGCAGCTCTTGCCAAGAATCCTGCCTTCAAACCCCTGGCAGGCGACAGGCGTTTTCAGTCACTTATCAATCGATTACAAATGATGGAGGAGGGAAATTAAATGGAAGCAGTGATGATACATTCATTGTCCAAGACCTATCCCAGCGGCAAGCAGGCGCTGAAGGACCTATCGCTGTCCATCGGCGGCGGCGAGGTGTTCGGGTTCCTGGGGCCGAACGGCGCGGGCAAGACGACGACCGTGAAGCTCCTGACCGGCGTCCTGACCCCGACCGCTGGCTCGTGCAGTGTCATGGGCATCGACCCGGCCAGGCAGCCGGAGAAGGCGCACCTCGTCTCGGGGATCGTGACCGAGCACGCGCAGATGTACGACAACCTGACGGGCATGGAGAACCTGCTGTTCTACGCCGCGGCGTTCGGGCTGCCACGCCAGGAGGGAAAGGCGCGCGCGGAATCGCTGCTTCGTGAGCTGGATCTGACCGACGCGAAGGACCGCAGGCTCGCGAGCTATTCCACCGGCATGCGGCAAAGGTTATCCCTTGCCAGGGCCCTGATCCACCGGCCTGATGTGCTGTTCCTCGACGAGCCGACCTCCGGCCTGGACCCGGAGAGTGCGCAGAACGTCAATCAGATGATCCACGGGCTTGCCCGCAGGGAAGGGATCACCGTCTTCCTCTGCACGCATCAGCTCCGGTACGCGCAGGAAATCTGCACGCGATACGGTCTGATCGAACAGGGCTCGCTGCTTGCAGCAGGGACGCTGGAGGAACTGCGAGGTCGGCTCTTTGCCGCGAAGACACTCAGGATCCGGGCCGCCAACGTCCTGGGAAATCCGAACCTCACGGAATGCAAACTTAAGAGACGCCGGGATGACGAGTTCGAGGCGGAAATTCGGGAAAATGAGGAGATTCCGGCGCTGATCCGAACCCTTGTAGAGGGCGGCGGAGACATCTATTCCGTCAGCCTGGAAGAACCGTCTTTGGAAGACATCTACTTCGCCTTAACGGACAAAAGAAATGACAGCAGAGACAACAGAAAGGGGGAAGCGCGATGAACACTGCTATGTCTGCCATCATCAGGAAGGATTTCAGAGGCGTTTCGGCCAACCGCAGGCTGTTTTCCTCCCTGCTCATTCTGCCTTTGCTCCTGGTCGTCGTGATGCCGTCGATCTTCATCGTGATGATCCACCTCATGCCGGACGATCCGGACACCGCCAAACTGCTCGCGATCATGCCGGCATCGGCCCGCCTGTCGAGCATGGAGCTCACGCTCTCCGGGATGGTCGTCAACTACGTCCTGCCGGCGTTTTTCCTGATGATTCCCATCAGCACGGCTTCCATTATGGCGGCGAGTGCCTTTGTCGGGGAAAAGGAACGCCACACGCTTGAGACGCTGCTGTACTGCCCGCTCACGCTCGCGCAGATTTTCCGGGCAAAGGTCATGGCCTCGTTCCTCCTCAGCATGCTGGTGTCGCTGATCTCGCTGGCCGCGATGTTCGCCGTCGTCGAGACGGAGGCGGTTTTCCTGATGGGAACGCTTCTGGTCCCGAGCATCAGCTGGGCCGTCGTGATCCTGCTGGTTTCGCCCGCGATCTCGCTGATCGCCATCACGCTGATCGTGCGCGGTTCGGCAAAGGCGCAGAGCGTCGAGGAATCACAGCAGTCTGCGGTATTCCTGATCGTCCCTCTGATCCTCTTGATCGTCGGGCAGTTCAGCGGCATCCTTCTGCTGAACGTCTGGCTGCTTCTCGGGCTCGGCCTGGCCTGCGCGGCCGTCGCGGCGCTCCTGCTTAAGACGGCGATGGGGAAGTTCAGCTACGAGCGGCTTCTGCAGTAGATTGTATCTCTTATCCGTTGTATCTTTCTGCGAACACGTCGCGCTCACGCTCCTCCGCGGTTTCCGGATAAAGGACGCCGTTCAGGAATTCCTTCGCGAGCGGGAGCCAGTCGGCGGCGCCGCGGCGCTTGTCCCTGCGGTAGGGCTGGTCCATGTTCAGTCCGGCACCGAAGGCATGCCCGCCGCGCCGGAAGATGTGCAGCTCGCACGGGACGTTCTCCTGGTGGAGCCTGGCGGCGAGCATCAGGGAGTTCTCCGGGCTGATCAGTCGGTCGTCCATCGCGGCGGCGAGGAAAGCGGGCGGCATGCTCGCGGTCACGTGCCGGTACGGGCTCCAGCGGTCCATCGTCTCTTCGTCCGGAACCTCGGCTCCCAGGAGCGGTGCCTGCATCTTCAGCAGGGGAGGAAATTCCTCTGGCGCGCTGTATTTGCCATAAGCCGTGCGGTAGTCGTAATAGCCGTAGAGCAGCATGACCGCGGCGGGGCGGAAGTCCTCGGCCGGGGCACCAAGTTCTTCAGACAAAAGCCCTTCCTGCCACATAGACGAATAGAGTGCTGTCAGATGGGCGCCCGCGGAGAAGCCCGCGACGCAGATCCGGTCCGTGTCGACGTCCCATTCGTCGGCCTTCTCGCGGATCATCAGCATCGCCTTGCCGAGGTCGAGGAGCTGGGAAGGGAAGGCCTTCTTCCCCTCCGGCGTCCTGGGAACCGTGCTGTAGCGCAGGGTGAACGCCTGGTATCCGTCCGCCGCAAACGACAGCGCCACCGGGTCGCCCTCAAGCCCCGCTGTATCACAGTTGTAATACGCACCGCCCGGCACGACGATCACCGCCGGGCGCTTTTTATTTCCTTGTGCCATGCTGTCGTTCACGCCGAGAAACGCCGTGAGCATGACGTCGTGCCGGTCCTTCCAGAGTTCGATGTTCTTAAGTTTCATGATCGTGTCCTTTTCTTTCTTATCCTTATACTGAGTGACTTTCTTGTCCGAAGCTGCTTTTGCTCCGAACAGGTGTGATGTCTTACGTTATATTCTATTTTATTCCTTGATACACCGTGTTGTATACAGCGTCTTTCCCCCTGCACCGATTGACAAATGACAAATTTTCTACTATAATTACTAAACATATTAGCGAGTATAGTTCTGAAAACGTTATATAGCTTTTCAGATTATATGGAAACGGAGGTTAAGAAAAAGATGATTGCTGAACAGAGAATCGAAGAACTGGGAATCAAGCTTCCGGAGCAGTCTGCTCCAAAGGCCATGTACGTGCCTGTCGTGCGTACGGGGAACCTGCTGTTCGTCTCCGGACAGATTCCGATGCATGAGGATCGCCTGCTGTATGTCGGCAAAGTAGGTGACCAGGTCAGCCAGGAACAGGCCGGGGAAGCGGCGAGGGAATGCATCATCAACATGCTTTCCGCCATCAAGGCAGAGATCGGCGATCTCGACAAGGTTAAGAGGATCGTAAAAGTTCAGGCTTTTGTGAACAGTGTCGTTGGGTTTACCAATCAGCACATTGTCGTCAATGCGGCATCCGAACTGCTGTTCCAGGTTTTCGGCGAGAACGGACGTCACGCAAGGACGGCAGTCGGAACGAACCAGCTTCCGATGGATGCACCGGTTGAGATCGAAGCGATTGTCGAGGTATAGATCATGATCAACTTTACGTTTCAATATACGACAGAAATGGTCTTCGGCCATGAGACCGAGCTTCAGGTCGGAGAGCTGACTGGGAAATACGGCGGGAAAAAGGTCCTTCTGCATTACGGCGGCGGCAGCATTATCCGCTCCGGCCTCCTGAATACCATCAAGGATCGGCTGCAGGAGTGCGGCATTTCGTTCATCGAACTCGGCGGGGTAAAGGCGAATCCAAGGCTGCCGATGGTCCGAGAGGGCATTGAACTTTGTCGAAAAGAGCACATCGACTTCATCCTGGCGTGCGGAGGCGGAAGCGTGATCGACTCTGCGAAGGCGATCGCGCTGGGCGCCCCGAACACCGAGGACATCTGGAACATCTTCGAAAACGGGCTCCAGCCTGAGGAAGCTCTTCCCGTCGGCGTAGTCCTGACCATGCCTGCGACCGGAAGCGAATCCGGCGCGGGAAGCGTGATTACCCGGGAAGAGACGAACCAGAAGGTGCTGTACGGCAATCTGGCCATCATCCCGAAGTTCTGCATCATCGATCCGGACCTCTACACGACGATTCCGGATTCCGTCTCCCATCCCGGAATCTGTGACATGATGAGCCATGTGATGGAGAGGTACTTTACCTCAGTGGATCACACCGAATTCAGCGACCGAATCTGCGAGGCCGCGATGCGGACATTGATATCCAACACCGAGCGGCTGCTTCACGGGGAAAACAATTACGACATCTGGGCAGAGCTCGCCATGATCGCGAACTGGGCACACAACGGAATCTGCGCGTCCGGCAGGATGGCCGACTGGTCGTGCCACTTCATGGAACACGAGCTCTCCGGCTTCTACGATGTCGTTCACGGAAAAGGGCTTGCCGTCCTGACTCCGGCATGGATGAAGTACATCTACAAGGATCATCTCCCGACTTTCCAGCAGTTTGCGGTTAAAATGATGGGGGTCGAGGACGAGCCGAAGCATCCGGAAGAAACCGCACGGCACGGAATCGAGAGACTGGAGGAACTGTTCCAGCGGATGGGTCTGCCGACGAGCATGAGCGAGCTCGGCATTCCTGACCGGAGCAGGTATGAGGAAATGGCCAAGCAGGCGGTCGGTTTCGGAACCCCGTATCAGCACGATATAGGGAATATCCAAAAGCTGGACTGGCAGGACATCGTTGAGATCCTGAAACTTGCCGAGTAGAGGCTCAGACAAAGGCTACACGCCGGATAATCCGGCAGCGGACCCCGGAGGGGACCCGGCTGATGAATAATGCCGCAGTTCTGCGAATAACAGGAGGTTATCACTATGTTTCAATTATTAAATGTTCATCTGATTCCTTCTCTGACCGAGGGTTATGAAGGGGAACTTGCCGACGTCACGGTCGACGGCGGCCGTATTCAAAGCATCAGCGCGCCGGGAACGAAGAGAACTAATGATCAGGCGATCGACTGCGCCGGGAAGACACTCCTTCCGGGACTGTTCGACCTGCACATGCATCTGTATTTTTCAACGTCGGATCTGGCATCGCTCGTGCAGAAGAAACAGAACGAGAATCTGTTCGATGCGGTCAAGTGCGCCAAACTCTTTCTGCGCAGGGGATACACAACCATCCGAGACTTGGGCAACATCCACTACATCGGGACCGCCCTCCGGGACGCGGTCAATGCGGACATCGTGCCGGGTCCGCGCATCCTCACCGCGGGCAGGTGCCTGAGTCCGTTCGCTAAGGGAAACGACGCTTTCGGAGACCTGTATTATGAGGTCAACACGAACGAGGAGATCCTGAAGGCCTGCCGCGACGAATGCGCAAAGGGCGTCGACTTCATCAAGTACATGGCGACCGGATCCGTCCTGAATCCATCAGGCGTGCCGGGTGCGCTGATTACCAGCAGGGAAGAGATCTTTGCCCTGCAGAAGAGCGTAGCGTCGCTGGGCATGAATGCGGCGGTCCACTGCCACGGGGCTGAGGGCATCAAGTACTGCGCCGAGGCAGGAATTCACACGATTGAGCACGCCTCCATGATCGACGGGGAAAGCACGGAGATCATACTGGAGAACGGCGGAAAGAGCTCGATTGTCCCGACACTGTCTCCGGTGGGCGAGCTGTATCACGCCGCAGAAGGCAGCGGTCATCCGAAGTGGCTTCTGGACAAGATCGGAGAGGTCTACGACCACGCACAGGGAATCGTCAAAGCCAGCCGTGCAGGAGTCTTGACCGGCTGGGGAACCGATGAGACCTACGATTTCTATGAGTCACATCCGGGATACGAGTTCGCGGTGCGCAGCGAAATCGGCTACACCAACACGGAAATGCTTCAGCAGGCGACGATCAACAGCGCGATGATCCTCGGCATGGATGACATGCTGGGCACGATTAAGGCGGGAAAGACCGCCGACCTGGTGCTGGTTGACGGGGATCCGGAGAAGGACATCTCCTGCATGATGGCCGATCCGGAAGCCGTGTTCAAAAATGGTAAATTATGTTATACGCGGGGAGGGGACAATGAGCGAGTACGTTAAGAAAAGATATGAATCGGCCGGGACCGTTCAGATAAAGGGCAGCGAGGTCCCATACACTGCCGTCTCCGAGGATTTCCCGGTCTATGGCAGTGACGGGACGGCCGATGCGACGATGTTCACCATTTCCTATGTCAGAAGTGACCTCGACCATTACGACGGCCGTCCGGTCCTGTTCGCCTGGAACGGCGGCCCGGGCTGCAGCAGCGTCTACGTCCACATGGGCCTGCTGTCCCCGATGCGCGTCAAATGCGGAAACGGGCCGGACATGCGATTCGAGGCCCCGTTCGAGCTGATCAACAATGACAATTGTCTGCTGGACACCTGCGACCTCGTCGTCATCGACGCCGTCGCCACAGGCTACGCGCGTCTCCTGAACCCGGAGGCAAAAGCGGAGATCACGTCGACCAAGCGCGACGCCGAAACTTTTGTCAACTGCATCCGTCAGTGGATGACCGCGCACGATCGCTGGAACAGCCCGCTCTACATCATGGGTGAGAGTTACGGCACAATCCGAAACGCGATCGTAGCCGGAACGATGTTCTACGGGGACTTCTTCGAATCCGCAGGCGGCCCGCTCCACCTGAGCGGCGTAATCATGGTCGGAAGCGCCCTCAACTACGGCCAGGCACAGTTCCCGATCCCGAACGACGTGCTGAACCTGCCTTCGATTGCCGCGGCAGCGTGGTACTGGGCAGACGAGAAGCCGGGGACGCTCCGCGAGTTCGTCAGCGGCTGCAACCGCTTCTGTTACGAGGAATACCTGCAGGCGCTGGCTCTGGGCAAAAGCCTTCCGGACAGTCAGAAAAAGGCTGTCGCTGAGAAGCTGAGCAAGTACACCGGTTACGACGTCGACTATCTCATGGAGAACGATCTCCGCTTCGAGGTATTCGATTATCCGGTAAAGGGAATGCGGAAGCAGAACCGTTCCATCGGTATTTACGATGCGAGATTCAGTCTGCCGCATCAGAAGAACGAATCCCATTATGACCTGTTCTCCGATGATCCGTCCAACGCGCTCCTGATGCCGGCCCTCTGCGGCAGCTTCTGCGGAATCTGGAAGAAGCAGCTGAATATCGCCGAGGAAGGGGAATACGTCGGAATCTGGAACAGCGCCGAGGCAGGATGGGATTTCTCCACCCCGCTCACCCCGATGGAATACCTGGAGAAGGCGCTTCACCGAAATCCGAACATGAAGCTGATGTTCTGCATGGGTTATTACGACATGCTGACCACGGTCGGCTGGGTAAACTACCTGCTGAATCACTATGACTTCCCGGAGGACCGCCTCTGGCTGAACTACTACGAAGGCGGCCACATGCCTTACGTCAACGAACGGGAGGCGATGCACATGGAGGAAGACATTCGGAAGTTTATCATTTCTGAAAGGGCGGGTGAACACGATCATGAGCGAATTTGATCACTTGATCGACCGCACGGGTCTGCATTCCGTCAAGCAGGCATACACGCCGCCGATTATCGGTGAAAGCGGCCATGTCAGCATGTGGGGCGCGGAGTTCGAGTATCCGACCGCACCGTTCGTCATCGAGGAAATCGTAAAATGGGCCAAGACCGGCCTGTATGCGTACACCGTGGACGATGAGGATTTTCGTGATCGGGTTCGTCAGTGGATGCACCTGCACCGCGGCTGGGAGATCGAGAACGACTGGATCGTCCCGGTCTACGGAATCACCTCGTCGATCGCGACGACCATGCGCATCTGCACTAATCCGGGGGACGGCATTATCGGCCTGACTCCAGGCTACCACATGTACTGGAACGCCATCGAGCTCAGCGACCGCAGGAAGGTTGCCAGCAGGCTTCTCTACCGTGACGGTCAGTACTTTGTCGACTGGGAGGATCTGGAATCGAAGATGGCCGACCCGGAGAACAAGATGCTGATCATGTGCAACCCGCACAACCCGTTAGGCAAAGTATTCACGGAGCAGGAGATCAGCCGGATTGCCGACATGGCCTCACGCTGCGGCATTATCATCTACAACGATGAGATCTTCGCCGAGTGCCTTTACCCGGGAGTGACGCTAACGACGTTCAATCAGGCAGCGGGAAACGACCTGAGGGTCATCACCGCCACCTCGCTCGGGAAGTGGCTCAGCTTCACCGGCACGAACCAGGCGAATCTGATCATTCCGGACGGCGAACTGCGTGATAAGTTCCTCGCGGAACGGGACAGGGAATTTTACGGGAGCATGAACCCGATGATGATCCCGGCATACCGCGCGGCATACACCAGGGAAGGTGCGGACTGGCTGTCCGAACTGATGAACTATATCAAGGGAAATTATGAACTGGTCGACACGTTCTTCAAGCAGAACATCCCGTCGTTCAAGGCGGTGAAACCGCAGGGGACATTTATTCTCTGGGTCGACGCCCGGGACTTCTGCGCAGATGAAAACAAACTAAACGATTTTTTGATCAACAAGGCATTCTTTCATGTCGATCCAGGCAGCACCTACGGCGGAGACGAAGGATTCTTCCGCATGGCACTGTCGATACCACGTGAAGAACTCAATAAAAATTTACATAGTTTAAAATTCGCAATGGATCAATTGTATTAAGGAGAACATCTATGAATTGTGAACACTTTGGAAAGATCGTCATCGGTCAGACCTTCTGCTCGGAGGGATCCGCAAACGGACTGGAGTACACTTCTGAAGCCAGGGAATGGCTCTTCGTCGACGGTGAGGAGCAGCCGGAGGCGTCGATCTGCACGCTGAGCTTTTTCAAGAAGAATGCGGAGGAGAACCGTCCGGTGATCTTCTTCGTCGAGGGAGGCCCGGGTGCGTCCGCCTGGTTCGGATGCAGCACGCTCGGACCGATCGTGCCGGACTATGAGAAGTGCGGAAGCAAGCCGCCGTTCTGCTTCAAGGAAAACGACAACTGGATCCTGGACACCTGCGATCTGGTGCTCATTGACGTCCCGGGAACCGGTTACGCCAGGCTTTACAACCTGGAGAAGGAGAGCCTGTACTTCGGAAGCGAGAATGACGCCGGAATCTGCGTCAAGATCATCAAGGAATGGCTGGATAAGAACGACCGCTGGAATTCTCCTAAGTTCCTCTTCGGCGGAAGCTATGGATCCACACGTGCTGCGATCACGCTGGACTACGCCCTTGGCGCTACCGACAACGGACGCCTGCAGAAGATGACCGAGGACCTGTTCTTCGACGGTGCCATCCTCTACAGCCAGACGCTGACGTTCGACCTCTCCCGCGGACTCTACGTTCCGGACGGAGTAAACGAGTGCGTCACCGACCTCCCGTCCATCGCAGCGACCTATCACTACTACAGCCAGGATCCTTCACTTCCGGATGTGAAGACGTTTGTAGACGAAGCCTGGGACTTTGCCGCATCGGAATACGCCCCGGCGTTGGTGAAGGGTGCCTCGATGACGCCCGAGGAGCGCGAACATATTAAGGAAAGGCTGACGTATTTCACCGGCCTGCCTGGAGAGGCGCTGGAGCAGCTGCACCTGAAGCTTATACGCTTCGCTTATCAGGACATGCTGCTCGCAGGACAGGAGCGTCATATGGGACAGAATGATACCCGCACGTCTTCCGGAAGCTACGGAAACGGCCGTGTCGACGGTGCTGCCTGCGATCCTTCCGTCATCGGCTCCGCACTGAACGCAGCCGGCAGGAGAGAGGCGGAGAAACTGCTGAACATCCATTTCGACAGGGAATTCCGCAGGATCAACTTCGAATTCCTGAACGAGCTGGTCCCGGTAAACTGGGATTACACCTCGGTCAAGAGCCCGCTCGAGCACCTCTCCTCCGCACTGAACTACAACAGCGGACTGAAAATCATGCTCGCCGGCGGATACTATGACTTTGCTACGCCGATCGGAGATGCCAGATACATGCTGAACACAGCAGGTCTCCCGCTCGACCGCATCACGCATAAGGAGTACGCTGGAAACCACGAAGTCTTCCTCGACCCGGCATGCAGCGAGGAATCACTGGCTGATCTGCGCCAGTTCATCCACGACACACTGGAAGATTAACCGCAAACTGACTTTTCTAATGAAGCAGAGAAGCAGACTCGTGTTTCCCATAAATTATTTCTGTAAAGTAAATATGTATTGATCCAACAGCCGCAGCCCATCCTGGCACTGCGGCTGTTGCGGTGTAATTCCTTGTCTGGCATGAGTCATGCATGAGTCTGGGCATCGAGCTGGCACGGGCTCTCAGGAGGAGATGGGCAAATACCTGCTAATCCCATATGAAAATATAGTTGCAAAAGCAATAGTTACGCATAATTTTTTCTCCGCATGCATTTTGTTTCAGCGCCCGATATCCTCGTTTATATTTTATCAATCACGGATAAATTTCCGGGAAATGTTTTAAATATCACGGATTTGTAGATATTTACGCTTAACATGAAAGTCTGTGAGGTATAGAATCAATTACAAGAAGAGTATTTCTGTGATATTCAGAGAGTTTTTTATTTAGGCAGATAATTCGCCCTTAAAGTTAATAAAACTTTTAATGGTGATTTACCCTTCACCTGTTATACTATAAACCATAGGGATTTAAAATACCGGATTAACCCGGTATAGCCGCAGGGAATGTTGGTTTTCTGCGGAGGGAAAACTTTGTCTAAGAAAAAGTATCGATTCAACGGAATCAATGGAGAATGAGGAGGAACATCATGAGAATTGCCGTATGCTACGACAGAGAGACCGGTGAAATCTTCCAGCACTTTGGGAAGACGGAAGCGTTCAAGGTCTATGAAACCAAGGGCACCGAGGTAACGGGGTCTGAGGTTCGCAGCACGGAAGGACAGGGCCACGGCGCACTCGCCGGCCTGCTGAGCGGATGGGGCATCAACGCGGTCGTCTGCGGCGGGATCGGAGACGGCGCACTGGAAGCGCTGGGAAAGCAGGGGATCAAGGCTTTTTCCGGCTGCAAGGGGAGCGCCGATGAGGCGATGGCACAGCTTCTTGCGGGAACGCTTGAGGCAGGCAGCGGTGCGAACTGTGATCACGACCACGGAGATCACGAGCATGAGCACGGCCACGGCCATAGCCACGATCATGAACACAGTCACGATCACGAGGGACACGAATGCGGACACCACTGCGGGGGCGGCGAACACAAGCACGAGTAATCCCGATCTTATTCATATATTCTGTACTGGTTTCACGCCAGTCGCCAATTAGAACACGAATGGAGCGATGACATGAAAAAAGAGTACACTGCAGAAAACTACAAGAGAGTAAAAGACTATAAGATGGTCATGGATGAGATCCTTCCGGGGATGGGAATGTTCGTCAGGGACGTCAACCTGCCGGAAGAGATCGCAGAAAAATACGAACCAGGCAAAATTATCATGCACAAGGGATACACGGAGGCGAGCAGCCGGGTCGCGGGGATGGTAGCCACGCATCGGTTCGCGATCCTCTCCAACCGCATGGTCCCGTTCGAGGACGTCCCGTACTTCATCAACGGGAATTCGAGGTCATGGGGCATGCACATGGTTGACCGCTATTCCCACTTCAAGGTCCTAGACGTCTACGAGTACGAGGGAAAGACGCAGATCCTGCTGCTTCACCTCCCGTACGACAAGAGCTGGAGGGTCTTTAAAAACGGGGAAATCCTCCAGGACGCAGCCTCAGGCATCGAGGGGGAACTGATCGAACAGGGGCGCGCCAGGTTCGAGGAAGCCTTGAAGTCAGATCCAATTCCGGAGCTTCAGTCGCAGGACTGGAGGGAGATTTGCCAGTACCCGATCGGCATCAATGAGGACGGCGAATTCTTTGATCTCGAGCCGCCGCTGGAGCGGTTCATGTTCCGGGTGGGGGACACGGGCTTCCGCAGCTTCTACCATAAATTCGTCTACATCGAGTGCCGCGACCACCTGATGCGTCTCCTGGAGAACGACCTCATGGAGGACGACAACGGCGCGATCTTCTACGGCTACATCGACGAGCAGTCCGGGCTCTGCTTCCACCTGCTGCGCATTGCGGCGCTGAAGGAGAAGGAGATTATCATCCGCGACACGCCGCCGGCGATGATGATCCTGCGTTACGAGGACCTGAAGGAATGCGACTACCTGGACCTGAGCCAGGTCGACATCGACCTCAGCTTCATGGACCGCTACGCCGCTAAGATCCGCAAGATCTACGACACCGACAACGAGCACCTCGAGCGCATCCGTTCGTTCACTTTCCTGGACGAGTGCCGCGACGACGAGCAGCCGGACGACATCGCCGTGCTCCTGCTGCACGAGGGCAGCGACCCGGAGCGCGTCTGGGTCAAAGGCAACTACACCGACGCAGAAACCCACAAGATCTACGGGACCCTGCTGAACGAGCCTCTCGAGGACCTCGGCGTCCACAGGGGAGACCGCGTGCAGATCGTCCCGTGCGACAACGACCGGGGCGGGATCACGTGCGTAAGCAGAGTTTAATTTTTGGTTATTGATGTTTTGACAAAATATGCAGCTGTCAGGGAAATCCTGCGGCTGCTGTTTTCTTTTGTCTAAAAAGCAGACGTCTCTCCCGCGCTCTGCGGCAGGCCGGCCGAATTCTGAACACGGGACACGAGACACGCGAGCGAAATGAACTGTTTATTTTTTGCCAATCATGGAAATAATAAAAAGGTATGACACGCAGAATCCGAATTCCCGGGGACACCGTTCGAAACCTTGTTTCCCAATCGTCCCAATCGATCCGAAAGAATCGATCGATCCAAGGGACCCGGGAGATCCGGATGAAGCGCTGCAGTTTCAAGAAAACATTGGCAAAGGAGAATTCTAATATGAGCATTGATATTGAGAATATGGACATTAAGATCTTCGACATGTTTAAGAACCACTGGGCACTCGTGACCGCGGGCACGCTGGATGACTACAATTCCTGCACGGTGAGCTGGGGAACCATGGGAACGCTCTGGACGAGGCCGGGAAAGAGCGGCTCGATCGTGACCGTCTTCCTGCACCCTGCGCGCTACACGAGGGAGTTTTTCCAGAAGTACGACAAGTTTACCGTCAGCTTCTACCCTAAGGAGTGCAAAAAGGCGCTCGCCTACATGGGTTCGCACTCCGGACGCGACGAGGACAAGGCGGCGAACGCTGGGCTGACACCGGTGGAGTTCGGCGGCTCGGTGGCTTTCGCTGAGGCCGAGCTGACCTTTGTCTGCAAGAAGCTCTACCAGCACCAGATGACCAGGGAAGACCTCGCGCAGGAAATCCAGGACTACTACATCGCTGACCCTAAGGCTTACCCGCTGAACAGCGAAGGCGAGTGGGAGGCACACTGGGTATTCATCGGCGACGTTCTGGACGTCGAGGACAAGCGCAAGTAAACCTGCGCCGATTCTTCCGCGCCGCCGCGCAGGGCCGTCCACAGAGCCTCCCTACATTTTCCAATAATTTCCATCTCATTAAAACCGTTGAAAATGCAGGGATGCGCAGGCCGGTTGCGCGATGTTACCATCCGTTGCTTGCCTCTGCGGCGGCATCGCCTTACGATTTTCCTGAACAGAAACCAAGGATTCCGATCGGATTCTGCAAAGGAGGAAATTTATGTTAAGTGAAAACATCAAACGCTGCCGCACGGAACGCGGCCTGACGCAGGAGGCACTCGCGGTCAAGCTGAACGTCGTCCGCCAGACGGTCTCCAAGTGGGAGCAGGGCAAAGCCGTCCCGGACGCCGACATGCTCTGCAGCCTCGCTGACGCGCTGGACGTCTCGGTGGCGCAGCTCTTAGGCCAGGCGGAGGATCCCGAAGCAGGCGCAGAGACGGGGCAGAGCGACCTCGCTCAGATCTCCAATGCCCTCGCCGAGATCAACGAGCAGCTCGCGGTCCAGAACCGCAAGTCCCGAAAGACGCGCAGGATCATCAGGATCGTCGCGATCATCTTCATCGTGTTCCTGCTCGGCATGCTCGCGATCGGCATCACGGGCTTCCGCGCGAACTCGTATAAGCACGATGTCGCCGGCAGCACGGCCTGGGCGTGCACGCTGCACGGGAAGACCTACCACTACGAGGTGCAGTACAACCGCGACTACGAGATCATCGCCGCGGGCGGGGACTCGTTCATCGCCAATCACGTCAGCACGGAGCAGTACGACGACGCCAACGAGCTCGCCGCGCACCTCAAGGACTACTTCCACGACCACGGCGGCAAGGTGAGGGTGACGGAGCAGGAGAATCTGAGGCTGGACGAGTAGGGGCCGAATACCGATGACCACCCCAATAATTGGATCCGAAGTTGTATCCGAGAAATGCATAAATATGCGTGTATAATCATCGCAAAATGCGCAATAAATATATAAAATAATAGCTGAGAAGAAACGGAGCGGTATGTTCTTCTCAGCTTTTTTATTTCTTGTTTTCTATTGTTTTTTCTCTATTTTTCTTTTATCCGATCGGTCAGACGGATCCTGTTCACGCGGCAGTACTCTCTCCAGGCGACAGGCAGCTGTGCGTCGGTAAGAATCGCGGTCAGATCGGACATCTTTCCGAACGGGACGGTGGCGTCATCGTGGAACTTGGTGTGGTCGGCGAGAAGTATGCTCGATTTCGCGTGGCGAAGCATCTTCTCACGGATCACGGCCTGATCGACCGTGTTGTCCGTCATGCCGAACTCCAAACTGAGCTTAGGCGGACTCAGAAAGGTAAAGTCCGCCAAGTATCGGTCGAGGGACTGCAATGCCGTGTGACCGACAAACGATGCCGTCGGCTTCTGAAAGTCTCCGCCCAGGCAGACCAAGCGAATCTTGTCGGTATGAGCCATGCAGACCATACAGATCGGCAGGGAATTCGTGATGATCGTTAAGTCAAAGTCGGTTTGGATCAGCTGCTCGGCAAGTGTCAGGCAGGTCGTGCTGGAATCCAGACAGATCACATCGTTGTTGTGGATGTAATGCAGCGCCTCAGTGGCGAGCTGCGCCTTGATTTCCGGATAATACTTGCGGCGCAGGTCGACCGGATAGCTCTTGTTATATTTTTCATCGAGGTAGGCTCCGCCGCGCGTGCGTACCAGTCTCCGTTCTGCCTCCATCTCCCTAAGATCACGGCGGATCGTTTCCTCACTGCAGTGCAGCTGATCACTGAGCTGATGAATCAGGACACTGCCGTGTTCCTGGAGGATGGATTCAATTTTCGCCTGTCGATCGATCTTCAGCATTTTACGCTCTCCTAACAAATATTGTAATTGTCATGCAATACTCGAAAATTATTTTAATATACCGCGGCGGGGTGGTCAATGGCGTTTGATGAATGCGATCGTAATGTGATGCCATGGTAATGACCGAAAATGTTGAAAGCATGACATTTGTACTAGAATAAGTACTTATTTTAATAGTGAATAATTGTCTTTTATAAAAATAATCATGATTTCAACATGTACGTATTCATTTTTACAATATTACTTTATCGCGTTAATAGGGAAAACCGATATGTTTATTGTGATATTTTGTTGATATCTGTGGAGATATGTTGTAAAATTCAGTTGAAAATCATTCTTGTAATTATTCAATGAAAGGAGTTATTGTGAACAACAACAAAGGCAAATTTTCTGGCCTGATGCCGTTGATTGTATTCATCGTGCTGTATATCGTGATTACAATCGTTACGCATAACGCCAGTGCGCTGCCGCTGAATGTCGGCATCCTGATCGCCATGATCATCGCACTGATACAGTGTTCCAGAAAAAGAAGGACGGACGGCAACACGTTCGACGACATCATCACAATGATGTGCAAAGGAGGAGGAGACGACACACTGATTCTGATGTTCTTCATCTTCCTTGAGGCAGGTATCTTCTACCTGTTAGCAGAAAACATGGGCGCTGTTAACTCTGTATCCAATCTCGGTCTGAAGCTTCTTCCTTCCAGCATGGTCCTTCCGGGACTGTTCGTTATCGGCTGCGTACTGAGTTTCGCAATGGGTACTTCGATGGGAACCGTAACTGCGCTGATGCCGGTTGCAATCAACATCGCAGGAAAGACTGACATGGGACTGGCTCTGGTCTGCGGAGCCGTCGTTTCTGGAGCAATGTTCGGAGACAACCTGTCATTCATTTCCGATACGACCATCGCCGCGACCAGAACGCAGGAAGTAGAGATGAGAGATAAGTTCAGAGCGAATTTCCTGATGGTTCTGCCTGCAGTTATCCTCACAATTGTCTACTACGCGATGAAATCCACCTCTACATCACTGAACAAGAGCGACCTGACCTGGAGTGCAATCCAGCTGATTCCTTACATCCTGGTTATCGTACTGTCCCTGATCGGCGTACACGTCATCATTTCCATGGGCGCCGCAATCTTCAGCGGATTGATCGTCGGATGGGCGCAGGGAAGCTTCGGATTTATTAAATCTCTTACAGTTGTTGGAGACAGTTGTTGGAGATGGAATCGTAGCAATGGAGAACACCGCAGTTATCGCGGTCATGGTCGGAGGCCTCGTCGTACTGATGCAGTACCTCGGCGGAATAGACTGGCTGCTTAACTCGCTGACCAAGCACGTACGCGGAAGAAAGGGTGCAGAGCTCTCCATCGCCGCACTGGTTACGCTGCTTGACCTCGCAACAACCAACAACACGGTATCCATCATTACGGCAGGACCGATCGCTGCAGACATCTCCGACAAGTACGGAGTTTCGAGAGTTCGCTCCGCAAGTATCCTGGACCTGTTCTCTTCTGCAGGAAACGGAATCTGCCCATGGGCAGGACAGCTGCTGGCAGCTGCGGGACTTGCTAAGATTTCCCCGCTCTCTATCGTTCCGTTCTGCACATACAGTATCCTGATGTTCGTATTCGGAGTCATCTTCATCCTCATCGGCTGGTCGAAGGGAATCGTTCATGAGCGTCCGCATCACGAGGACAACAAGGAAACTGCTTAATAAATCATATTGTTGCTCTAAGGTCCCGATGATTTTTGTCGGGACCATATATTTTTGAGGAAGTGTGTTATGTCAAAATTTGACTCGTTCTTTTTAATGAAGGCAGAAGACGCGAAGGATTATGCACTTGAGGTGCTGAATTTTTTTGATCCATCCGACAAACTGGAAGCGACGGAGATCGGAGACGGAAATATCAACTACGTATTCCGAGTCTCACGTCCGTCTGATGGCAAATCAGTCATTATCAAACAGGCCGATAAACTGCTGCGTTCCTCCGGACGCCCGCTGGACATTCACCGCAACCAGATCGAAGCGCAGATCCTAACGATCGAGGGCAAGCTCGCTCCGTCGTACATCCCGGAGGTTTACCATTACGATGAGACGATGTCGGCGATTTCCATGGAGGACATCTCCGCATACCGCAACTTGCGTAAGGAGTTGGCGGCCGATCGTGTATACGGCCATCTCGCCGAAGAGATTTCAACCTTCCTGGCCAAGGTTCTGCTGCCGACGACGGACCTCGTCGTAGACAGACAGGAGAAGAAAAACTACGTGAAATTCTTCACGAATCCGGAACTCTGCGATATCACGGAGGATCTGGTCCTTACCGAGCCGTACTACAACTACAAGGACCGCAACATTCTGACACCGGGCAACGAGGAATTCGTCGAGAAGTTCCTGTATAACGACGAGAGCCTGCACGCAGAGATCGGCAAGCTGCGCAACAACTTCATGAACAATGCTCAGGCACTGATCCACGGTGACCTGCATACGGGCTCCATCTTTGCCAACGAAGACGGCGTGAAGATCATCGACCCTGAGTTCGCATTCTATGGACCAATGGGTTACGACATCGGAAATGTTATCGGAAACATCTTCTTCTCGCTGGCCAACAAGCAGGTGACCGCGCCAGATAAGGAGGATGCGATCTCCGCGCTCACGCGCACGAT
The DNA here is from genome assembly GCA_903789635.1 of uncultured Eubacteriaceae bacterium. Lineage (GTDB taxonomy): Bacteria > Bacillota > Clostridia > Peptostreptococcales > Anaerovoracaceae > Aminicella. Next base: position 30,094 of record CAIFEY010000022.1, on the reverse strand, counting down.
ATCCGAACTGTTTGATTTGACAAAGTCCAAGCTCGCGGCGGAATACGACGAAATTGTAGAATTCCCGCTGTATAAGGCTAAGGGCTTCCGCGACAGCTATCTCGCCGGCATCATCTCCGATTCTCTCGGCTACGCAGGTACTGAAATCATCCGCAGGGTTGTGGGCGACACCAAGGTTATGGAGGTGTCTTCCGTAGAAGACCATGGGCAGCGTATCCGTCTCGAGAGAATCCTCGTCAAGATGGGAATCGCTCTGATCATGGAGCGTGAGAGGATTGCGGACGGCACGGAACTGATGCGCATTTACGAGAATATTATCGCCTAAAAGGACTGGTTGTAATAATGGAAAGACAAGACGGAGGCATGCCGTTCCTTCTGAAATATGAGAACGTGGCATGGTATGAGAACGGAAAAGTAAGGATCCTCGACCGCAGGGTATTTCCGACGGAGAGGAAATTCGTCGAGTGCACGACGTACCACGAGGTCGTGCAGGCGATCGCGGACATGGTTACGCAGAGCGCGGGACCGTACACGGCTGTCGGCATGGGCATGGCACTTGCGGCTTACGAGTGCCGTGAGAAGCCGCTGGAGCAGCAGAAGGAATTTCTGAAGCAGGCCAGCTATGATTTGGCGCACTCCCGCCCGACGACGGCGAACCGCTACGGAATCATCACGGAACGCTGTGCGGAGCTCGGCATCGAAGCGCTGGAGAGAGGGGAGGATCCGATTCAGCCGATCGTCGATTCTACGATCGAATCCCTGAACCGCAGGTATTCCACCATGCAGCTCGTCGGTGACCGGCTCGTGGAGTTGATTCCGGAGAACGGGACGATTTTGACGCAGTGCTACGGAGAGACGATCATCGGTGCGATGATCCGCGCATCCAAGAAGCAGAACAAGCCGTTTAAGGTCTTCTGTGCGGAGACACGCCCGTACCTGCAGGGGGCAAGGCTGACGTCGAGCTGCTTCGCCGAGATGGGATTCGACACGACGGTAATTACCGATAATATGGTCGCCTTTGCCATTCAGAACCAGGGAATCGACCTTTCACCTCCGCGGCGGATACGATCGCACGCGACGGACACATCGCGAACAAGGTCGGAACCTTCCAGATCGCGATCCTCTGTAAGTACTTCGGAATCCCGTACTTCGTCACGGGCATTCCGGACGAGGGAAAGTATACGCGCGATGACATCACGATCGAGATGCGTGATCCTAAGCAGGTGCTGCAGTACCGCGGCATCCAGAACACGCTGGAAAATGTAAAGGCCATCTACCCGGCATTCGATGTCGTCCCGCCGCATCTGATTTCCGGTGTGGTCACCGATAAGGATGTCTACACGCCATACACGCTCAATAATTATTTCAACGAGGGCAGCAGCGAATTCTATTAAAGGAAAGGCAGACAATGAAGATCTATGTACGTGCTCCTTTCTCAGACCGCGGTCTTAAGGAGCTGAAACAATTGTTTGATGAGGTGGTCTACGACCCGTGGACGACGACCGGCGAACGCTTCTACGAGGACGAGATGCTCGCGAAACTTCAGGAGATCAGACCGGATGCGTTCATCACAGAGCTGGACCGCATCACGGAGAAGGTTCTCCAGGAGTATGACGGGCTAAAGTTCATCGGTGACTGCCGGGGAACCCCGGCAAATCTCGATGTGGACGCCTGCTCCGCACACGGCATACCGATTCTCTGCACACCGGGCAGAAACACACAGGCGGTTGCGGAGATGGTCGTCGGGCTGGTCCTGACCTACTACCGCCGGATCATCCCGGCAGTCCAGTGGGTCCAGGAGGGCAAGTGGACGCAGGGCACGACGCCGTACTACCTGTGGATGGGGAACGAGCTGCATGGTAAGAAGGTCGGCTTCGTCGGCTTCGGCCGCATCAGCGGCGTCGTTTCCGGGATTTTCAAGGCCTTTGGCTGCGATATCTCGTACTATGATCCATTCGTCACCGCGGACGATCCATCCTTCCACAAGAAGACAATCGAGGAAGTCTTCCGCGACAGCGACATCGTGACGCTGCATCTACCAGTTCTCGAGTCGACAAAGGGCATGATCACCAGGGAGCTCCTGGAATCCATGAAACCGGATGCGTTGTTCGTCAACGCGGCACGGTCAGCGCTGGTGGATTACGACGCTCTGGAGGACGTCCTGCGTGACCATAAGATCCGGGGGGCAATCATTGACGTTCTGGGAACAGAGCCGCCGGAGGAAGAAGACCTGCGTATCGGAAAGCTGGACAATGTCCTGCTGACCCCGCACATCTGCGGCGCAACGTACGAGGTGACCGACCACCAGTCGGACATCCTGCTGGAGAACATCCGCGACTGGAAGGACGGCCGCGATCCGGAACACAGTATATATAACTATGCGAAACTGAAGGAATCGGCAGACGCCGACAGTTCCGGAAGGTAGGTGCACATGGAAAAAACTACCAGATATTATTACCTGATCGACTTCGGAACGGGGAGCACGAGAACGGTGCTGGCCGATTCCACCGGTATGATCCTGGCCATGAGGACGTTTAACAACGAGTATTACGTAGACTCTTCCTACGAGGACGCACAGTACTTCATCCCGAAAGACTGGGAAAGCAACATCCTGAACGGCCTGCAGAGCCTCGCCGATGACTATCCGAACGTCCATCCGTGTGCGGTGAGTGCCGCAGGAGCAAGGCAGAGCTTTGTCCTGCTTGGCAAAGACGGCGAAGGGGTTTACGGACTCCCGAATATCGACAACCGCGGGCGTGAATACATGGATGATATTCATAACCGCGAGGAGCTTTACAGGATCTCGGGGAAATGGGTGACCGAGGACTTCGGAGCCGCCAAGATCATGGGATTCCGAAAGAAATACCCGAAAAAGATGGCGGAAGTCAGCTCGTTCACGAGCCTGAGTGAGTGGATGGCGCAGATATTCACCGGAAAGACGGTTATCGAGCCGTCACAGGCGTGTGAATCGGCGCTCTACGACCTGGAGAGACGGAGTTGGTCTGACACCGTCTGTGAGGAATACGGGATCGAACACAGCATCCTCCCGCAGATCGTGAACAGCGGGACTTCCACGGGAACCATCTCCAGGGAACTGATCGAACGGTTCCACATGGCGGAGGACGCCGTCTTCCTGATCGGAGGCGCGGATACCCAGCTTGCGCTGAAGAGCGGAAACACCCGTCCCGGCGAGATCGCCGTGGTTTCCGGCACGACCAGTCCGGTCGCCGTGCTCATGGAGGATAAATTCTACGACCCCGAGCAGCAGGTGTGGACGGACAGCTACCTGTCCGGAACCTCCTACATGGTCGAGATGAACCCGGGCGTAACCGGACTGAACTACCAGCGAATCAAGGACAAACTTTTCCCGCAGTATACCTACGAGGAACTCGAGCAGGAGTATGGAAAGAAGACGAGTTTCGGATGCACGGCATCCTTCACGTCGTTGCTGTTCCAGAAACAGAAGTCGTTGAAGCACGGTGGGTTCTTCATGTCGTCTCCGGTGTCACCGGCGTTCAACCCGACGGATATGATCTGGGCTGTGCTCGCCGACATCGCCTGCGCGACCTATGAGCAGTTCCGACTGCTGCGCGGACTCACTGGAAATCAGGCCGACACAGTCCGAGGATTCGGCGGGGGATTCCGATCCGCTGCGCTGTGCCAGATGGAGGCAGATTTGTTCGGAATGCCGCTGAAACTTTCTGCCGGCTACGAGCAGGCGACAGCGTACGGGCTGATCGTGCTGTGCAACGAGCACTTCGGGATCATCGACGAGGCGGAGGAGGAGAGCAGTCACATTTTCCAGCCTCAGAACGATTCGCTGATCCAGAGCTACTATCCGATCTGGAAAGCAAATCGGGAACACGCCAATTCATAATAAGAAAACGAAGTACTATAATATACGGTGATATACGTGTGCAACTTACAGGCACACCGAACGATCAATCGCGAATAAATAACGAGAGGAGAACATTATGCTTCTTGAACACGAGAGAGAATTAGTCGTTGAATACGGAAAGAAGATGAGTGCGGACCGCCTGACGACCGGCACCTCCGGCAATATCAGTATTTATGATCCGGAAACTGGATACATGGCGATCAGCCCATCCGGCATGAACTACTTTGAGACAAAGCCGGAGGACATTGTCGTCGCAGACCTGAACGCAAACATCATCGAGGGTGATCGCGTCCCGTCCAGCGAGTGGGCGCTGCACACAAACTTCTACCTGCATAAGCCAGAAGCAAGGGCCGTCGTTCACACGCATTCCATGTACTGCACAACCTATGCGGTCCTGCAGCAGCCAATCAGAGCCGTCCACTACGTCATCGCTGACGCGAACACAGCAGAAATTCCATGTACGCCATATGTCACGTACGGTACGCAGGAACTGGCAAAGCTTGCCGTCGAGACAGCCGGTGAATCCAACGCCGTCCTGCTTGGAAATCACGGTATGGTTGCCTGTGGAAAGGACCTGAAGGAAGCCTATGGCCTCGCACTCGAGTGCGAGTACCTGGCTGAGCTGCAGTGGCGCGCAAGCTGCGCAGGTATGCCGAACGTCATCTCTAACGAGGAAATGGAGAAGGTCCTCGTGAAATTCCAGTCTTACGGACAGAAGAAATAGGTCCGAATTACTATCGTCTCCACATATTCAATCAATTTATTAATAGCAAAGCGGGGACAGGACGCGGCCAACGGCAGCATCGTCTGTTCGGCCAGCGTCCTGGAAACCCCGGAAAGGAGCAATTATTATGTCTATGACTATGTATGGAATCAAATCCTGCTACGAGTGCTGCGATGCGGATGCCGAGCTGAAGGAGAAAAAGGCCGATTACGTCTACAAGGAGTTCTCCGAGGACATCTATTATCTCAAGGACTTCCTGAAGCTCAGAGACTCCCGTCCAGAGTTCGATGAAGTAAAGAAGAACGGATATGCCGGAGTTCCTTGCTTCGTATTCGACGACGACACAATCCTGTTCACGCTGAAAGAAGCTGAGGAGAAGCTCGGTCTGTAAGAGGTGCTCCGGAATCCAGCAGCCGCAATCGGTATAGGGCTTGCTGCAAGTCCAGAAAAATCTTTGTCGAAAAATACATATAAACATACAAATAATATGTGTAATTTACACGAATATATGCTATTATATGTGGGAAAGAGGTACACCTGCATCTGATTCAACGGGTGCAATTCTTAATGAGTATTGGGAGGATAAACCTATGGCTAGAGTAAAATTCGCAGAGAAGAAGGACGTCACCGGTGAGGCGCTGAAAGCGTGGGAAGAGCAGGAAGCAAACAACAACCTGACGAACATGAAAAAGGCTATGCTTCTGGACTACGCGACCTATGACGCCTACATGGGATGGTACACGTCCTGGAACCGTCTGGTTGAGGTCATCGGACTGAGAGCGGCGACGATTTATGCGCACTCCATCTCCACGACCAACAGCTACCAGCTCTGCTCACTGTTTTTCATCAGCGACCTGAAGGCACTCGGAATCGACCCGAACAGCATCAAGTTCGAGGCTCATGAGGAGCTGCTGAGCCAGCTCGGACAGCAGATCGTAAAGGATCCGACAGCCGTTTCCGACGAGATGTGGGCTGAGCTGAAGAAGTTCTATTCTGATGAAGAACTCGTCGTCATCGTCGGCTTTGCCGGACAGATGATCGCTACGAACAATTTCAACTCTGTCATGAAGATCGACGTGGATCAGAGACTGATCCCGATCAAGGACGAATTCAAGCCGGCGACATGGAGAAAGGACGTCAAGTAACCTGTCGACGACGCGAATGACAACTGAATATATTCAGCAAACAAGATTCCGTGAAGAATTACTCAGTTATTGATTCTTCACGGATTTTTTTCGGATCCGAACTATTTCCTCCATATATAGGAGCAGAAAGAACTGTCACAAACTGTCACGGACAGAGAGAACGGGGGCGGGCCCCGTTTTTTTCTTGCGGGCGGAGGGCGGCGGCCGTGGTCTGCCAGCCGCCCGGGCGTGATCGCCGGACGATAGCTATGACGCCGTCAATAAGTGCACTGCGCGCCGCTTCGGATTTTGCTAATCGCAGTATTGGATTGATTTATGAAGATTTTCAAAATGGTTCGGTCATTTCGGATTCCGTTTCGTTTTCTAAACAATTGCACGCAAATCAAAACATACATTCTCCATCATTCGCCGTTCCGACGACGATCACAGGCGGATTTCCGACGCACAACAGCATATGAGCTATAAACGCGTTTTGTTTTGGCTAAATTGACAGAATAAGTTAACGCATCGAAAGGAAACTTCCCCCGAATTTCAAGATTTCCGGCGCCGATCACCGTAATACGATCGGGGCGGCGGTTTCTTTTGACCCCAGCCGTTCCGATTATCGATAAAAAAATGAAATAACATAATTTATTTTTTAACATTCAAGAAAATGCCCCTTCCGCAGATTGACAAAACGCGGGCGATGCATAATCAATGCATAAACTCATGTACGCTTCATTCCGCAGCTGGCTGAAAATCGAAGGGCGGCAATCTTCCAACACCCGAAAAATCAGAAGGAGGCAATCTTCCGGCATTACGGGTTTTTCATGTACAACCAAACGCAAACCGTCTAAAATAGTAAGTAATGACAAAATCCGACGGTGCGCCGCGTCCGCCACGGCATCCACTACGGAGCCCACCACGGCGTCGGCCGGGCGGCCCCGAATACTGGCTGTTCACTCGATGATAACCAGATGCAACGGCAGTCATAGCGGCATCATCCGGTATAGAATGAGAAAGAAAGGCGAACTACCATGCTTAAGATTTGCGACGGGAAGGACTACATCCCGGAGGTCAGGGAACTGATCATCGAATATACACAGCGCCTCGGGCGCGACCTGGGATTCCAGGACCTGGAGGAGGAACTGCGCGATCCGGCGAAGAAATACACGCCCCCGGAGGGCGAGCTGCTGGTCGCGATCGACACCGGCGAGGTGCTCGGCATGGTCGCGTACCACCGCCATTCGGACACGCGCTGCGAGATGAAGCGCCTGTTCGTGCGGCCGGAGGGAAGGGGACGCCGCATCGGCGACCGGCTGGTCGAGGAGATCATGGCGCGGGCGAAGGAGGCCGGGTACGAGGAGATGGTCCTCGACACCTTGATCCCGCTCAAGCCAGCGATCCACCTCTACGAGAAATACGGGTTCCGGAAGTGCGACCCGTACTACTACAACCCGTTCCCGGATGTGCTGTTTTACAGCAGGAAACTGTAGTCTTTACAGCAGAAAACTGCAGTCGTATTAGAATCGTAACCGCCCGCCATATTACCTGTACTTCGTTATGTTCGTCGGCAGCGACGGCACCGAGGACAGCAGCGGCGATATGGAATTGGTTATTACTCATGGTGAAAAAGCAGGGAGAATAAAACAGGGAGAATGATGGACAGAAGCAAGCGAAAAATTCCAAACGTGATGCAGGTCAGGGGCGCGCGGGTGCACAACCTGAAGAATATCGACGTCGACATCCCGCTGAACCAGATCGTCGGGATCGCCGGCGTCTCCGGTTCGGGAAAGTCGTCGCTCGCGCTCGGCATCCTGTATGCGGAGGGGTCGAGGCGGTACCTGGAGTCTTTGTCGACCTACACGAGGCGGAGGATGACGCAGGCGCAGCGGGCGGACGTCGACGAGGTCCGCTACGTCCCGGCGGCGCTCGCGCTGCACCAGAGGCCGGGCGTCCCGGGCATCCGAAGCACGTTCGGAACCATGAGCGAGCTGCTGAACAGCCTGCGGCTGATGTTCTCGCGCCTGGCGAGTCACGTCTGCCCGAACGGGCACTACGTGGAGCCGACCGTCGCTGTCGCGGCGATGACGGAGATCACCTGCCCGGTCTGCGGGGACAAGTTCTACGGCCCAGGAGCCGAGGACCTCGCGTTCAACAGCCGCGGAGCCTGCAGGACGTGCGGCGGAACGGGCATGGTCCGCACCGTCAACCAGGACGCGCTGGTCCCGAACGAGGACCTGACCATCGACGAGGGCGCCGTCACCGTCTGGGGCTCGCTGATGTGGGCTTTGATGAAGGACGTCTGCCGCGAGATGGGCGTTCGGACGGACGTGCCGTTCAAGGACCTGACCGACGAGGAGAAGGACATCGTCTACCACGGACCCGCGGAGAAGAAGCACATCCTCTACGTCAATCCCAAGACGCAGCAGAGCACGGAGCTCGACTTCACCTATTACAACGCGAACTACACGGTCGAGAACGCGCTGTCCAAGGTCAAGAACGACAAGGGCATGAAGCGCCTCGAGAAGTTCCTGAAGGAGGACGTCTGCCCGGACTGCGGCGGGACCAGGCTGTCGGAGGAGGCGCGCGCGCCGCGGCTCCGCGGGATCGGCCTGGACGAGGCAACCGCGATGACGCTGGACGAACTGGTCCAGTGGGTGCAGGGCGTACCGGACTCTGTACCCGCGTCCATGCGGGAGATGGCGGCGAACATCTGCGAGGCCTTCCAGGACACGGCGAGACGGCTTCTGGACCTCGGCCTCGGGTATCTGTCCCTGGACCGCGCGGCGTCGACACTGTCGACCGGCGAACGCCAGAGAATTCAGCTCGCGAGGGCCGTCCGGAATCGGACGACCGGCGTCCTGTACGTGCTGGACGAACCGTCGATCGGGCTGCACCCGTACAACCTGCGCGGACTGACCGGCGTCATGGACGACCTGATCGCGGACGGGAATTCCGTCGTCCTGGTCGACCACGACACGCAGGTGCTGAAGCACAGCGATTATTTGATCGAGATGGGCCCAGGCGCGGGCGCGGACGGGGGCGACGTGATCGCGGAGGGCACCGTCGAGGAGCTCGAGGAGAACCCGAAGTCGGTGATCGGGCCGTACCTGAAGCGGACGGAACCTCCTGAGATTATTAAGTCCGAACCGGTTGGCGACGTTACAGAACATGTCACAGAAGCTGTTTCGGAAAATCGTTCGGAAGCCGTGCGCGGCAGGGATCCAATAAACAATTCAGGCGAAATAACCGGCAGACGTTCGAAAAAAGGGGAAGTTGAGCCGGCAGAGCTGTTTTCTGAGGGAAGGATTTTTTTGTCGACGGAGCAGATTCACACCGTGCGGCCGCTCGACGTCGCGATTCCGAAGGGGCGGCTGACGGTCGTCACCGGGGTCTCGGGGTCGGGCAAGACGACGCTGGTCCTGGAGAGCCTGATTCCGGGGCTGGAGGCTGAGATCGCGGGGGAGAAGCTGCCTGCACACGTGAAGGCCGTCGAGGCGGACGGCATCCGGCAGGTCAAGCTCATCGACGCGACTCCGATCGGCATCAATGTGCGGTCCACCGTCGCGACGTACGCGGGGATCCACGACAACCTGCGCAAGGCTTACGCGAAGACCGACGCCGCGAAGCAGCACGGCTACAAGGCCGGGGACTTCTCCTACAACACCGGCGCGCTGCGCTGCCCGACCTGCGACGGGACCGGCCAGATCTCCCTGGACGTGCAGTTCCTGCCGGACGTCGACATCACGTGCCCGGACTGCCGCGGTTCGCGCTACAGCAAGCGGGCGAGCGAGATTCTTCGCAGGGCAAAGGACGGCAGCCTCTACAGCCTCCCAGACCTGATGAACATGAGCGTCGACCAGGCGCTGACGGCGTGCAGGGGCATGACGCAGGTCCAGAGGCGGCTCCGCGTGCTGCACGACCTCGGCCTGGGCTACCTGACCCTCGGCGAGGAAACCCCGGGACTTTCCGGCGGCGAGGCGCAGCGCCTCAAGCTCGCGAGCGAGATGGGGAAGGGGCAGGCGGACACCGTATTCGTGTTCGACGAGCCGACCATCGGGCTGCACCTGAAGGACGTGGAGACGCTGCTCGGGGTTTTCCGGCACCTGATCGGCCTCGGCGCAACCGTCATCGTCATCGAGCACGACCTCGACGTGATCCGCAGCGCGGACTACCTGATCGACATGGGTCCGGGCGGAGGCAGCGCCGGCGGGCGCGTCGTGGCAAAGGGAACGCCCCAGGAAGTGAAGAACTGCCGGGAGAGCCTGACGGGGTTGTTCATCTGATTTATTTAATTTCAAGGTTATTTTTTATCAACACAATGCCGATATAACGTCGACATAATATATCGACGTCAGTCATTACACACCCAAGAAACTACACGGGAGGAACTGCAATGCCTGCACCTGAACTGTTAACCGAACTGAGAAACACAATGAACGCGGCCAAGCGCGCGAACACCCACAACAGGAGCATCTATGCGCGGGACTGCGACCAGATCTGCTTTGCCGCGCTGGACTGCGTGGGGACGGTAGAGAAATACGAGCGCAGCACCGGCGACCTCATCACGTCCCTGAAGTGCTTCCTGTACCTGCTGACCTTTCTCTGTAAGCTCTCCATGGTGGCGGACACGAGCTCCGGATGGCTGGTTGACGCGGTATACACGATCACGGAGAAGATCGAGAATCTGGCGGCCGAGTCCCTTCTGCAGGAGAAAACGATCAAGACACAGACCCTGAACCTTCTGCTGCGGGAGTCGAAGAAGGAAGTTTACGAAGAATGGAGCGACATGCGCCATAAACTGCTCGATCTCGCTGTCCCGCTGATCGACAAGCGCAGCCTCGCGAAGATCGAGAAGCTCCTGGACGAATTCGCGGCAGAGGCAGAGCAGCGGGCGTTCCCTGAATTCGATCTGCGGGAGCTCCAGGCGATCCGCTACAAGGTCCACCGCCAGGTCTACGGAAGGGAGAACACGCGCGAGGAGCTCGAACAGAACCTGGACAACGACAGCATGCGCCTCATCGCGGTCCAGGAGGCCGCCCTGGACGGAGATTACGACGCCGCGGAACGGCTTTGTCTGCCGAAGATCAGGGATGACTATTACGACGACAACCCGGAGGACTGGAACAACGTGCTGTTCGAGGTGTACAAGCAGTCCGGCGACACGGAGAAGGAACTCACGCAGGCGAAGAAGATCCTGCTGTTCAGTTCGGCACGCTACTGGGACATCGTGAAGGGGATCTGCCAGGAGCAGAACACGTGGGACGACGTCCGCGGCCCTCTGCTGAAGCAGGTCCAGGAACAGTGCCGGCAGTACTGCTATCGGGAAATCCTGGTTTCTGAGAAGGAATGGCCGCTCCTGCTTGAGGACCTCAGCCGCGATCCGGAGGACATCTTCGATTACGAGAAGTACCTGCGAAAGGATTACCCGGATCAGTTCTTCGCGATCTGCCAGCAGAAGATCATGGCGCGCGCCGAGAGGTCCGTGAAGCGCTCCAACTACCGCACGATCGTGCGCCTGCTGAAGAAGATGGTCAAGTGGGGCGGCAGGCAGCAGGCCATCGAGACCTTCTGGCAGCTGCATCAGCTGTATTCCGACCGCCCGGCGATGATGGAGGAGCTGGCAAGCTTCAAAGCGTTTGTGACACGTAACTAATGGATCACCGCTAAGAAAGCCGGCACCTGCCACGTCTACGTCCTTGCGACCAACGGCGTTCGGACCAGCATCAAGGTTACGGTAAAGTAGGGAGGACTTGCCGGAAAATTCCGGATTTTGATTTTCCCTTACATGAAACCTGTTTCTGTGTTATACTAATCACCAATTGAACTACGCAGTGAGGAATCAGACAGCTGATTTGTAACGAGTAATCTTACAAACCAGCTGTTTTTTTATGTCAACCCGGTTATCCCGCTGTTTCACACGTTGAAAGGAGTAATAATGCCAAAGACAATTTTTCAGGAAATCATTTTCACCGCAGTAATGGCCACGGCCATGGTTTACGGAATGGTGGTGTACAACATCATGCTCGCGACCGGACAGGTCTCCGGAACCGCGTTCCTTGCCGCCGTCCACGAGCTGCCGATCATGGCGCCGATCGCGTTCATCCTCGAGTTCCTCGTCGTCGGAAAGCTCGCAAAGATGATCGCCTTCCGTTTCGTCGATCCGAGATCCGCAAGCCCGCTGAAGATCACCTGCACGATCTCATTCTGCATCTGCATGATCATGTGCCCGCTGATGAGCCTGATCGCGACCGTGCTGTTCAACGAGCCGAGCCTCGCGACATGGCTGAGAGCATGGGGCCTCAACATCGCCGTCGCCATCTCCTACCAGCTGCTGGTGTGCGGTCCGGCCGTACGCTTTGCCTTCTCCCGCGTCTTCGCGCCTAAGAAGAGCATGGAGCTCAGCAAGTAGGGCAGACAAAGTTCACCCGCCCAGGTCACAGACACCTCCCGCGGATGAGCATGATAATCGACAATCGTTAATCGTCAGTCGATCACAGACAATCGACAATCGAATAATCGAAACAGAAGACGTCCGCTGGCACTGCAACGCGCAGGCCGGCAGGCGTTGTTTGTTTTTTGCTGTTTTTATTCGGCCCAGCGACAATCTCAGATACGGGAGCAACGATTCGCCCAGAACGATTGCACCTGCACAACTGACGGATATATAATATAGGTATATTTATATATCAGAAAATTACGCATTTATCGGCAAATGCGCACCGGCCACGTCCCGCGGCTTGTACTGGTCGGCATGACCTCTGACGGATTACGTTTCATGCAGTGAAAGCTGAAAGGAGAAAGTTTATGAACATACTGAAAGCGAAACCACTACGGCTTGATCTTCTCACAGCAGGTCTGGCTGTTCTGCTGGCGCTCTGCTTTGCCGCACCGTCCTACGCGGACAGTCCGGAAGAAATTGCATTCGGGGGCACTTATACCGTGGATGCCACGAACGGCGCGACCTACTCCATCACAAACATCAAAGACGGCGATAAGACAACCCTGAAAATCACCCCCGGCTGCACCGGAGTCCTCACGGTCACCGGCGGCTCTGACTTAAGCAGCGGTTATGTCACTCTCTGTGATCCTTCCGGAATTCCGCTTAGTAAGAAGCTCAGCTTCACCGCCTTTTCTGAGACCGACCCGTCGGTTAATTTCGGCGTAATTCCAGGCAAGACCTATCTCCTGGAGTTCTCTGGGATGACCCCATCCGATTACGATATTGACGATTATGACTACTACGATGATGAAGATTGGGGTGACGAGGACTACGAAGACGAAGACTGGGACTATGAGGACGAGGACGACTATTACGACGAAGACTGGGACTACGAGGACGAGGATTACTGGGACGAAGACTATGACGATTCCGATTACGATGATGTGGACGAGAACGACGGGGATATAACGGAAGAATCGGACACCTGCACAATCCAATTCGGGTACGCGATCGGCAAAGATCAGGCAGGGAAGAGTCGTTCAAAGGCAAAAACGATCCGAACGCACAAGAGCTATTACGCCATGCTTCCTGCCGGAGAGGCGACGTCCAGCCGCTGGATGAAAGTCAAGCTGAAGAAGGGACGCTTCAAACTCACGGCGTGGGGACTCGTCAACGGAAACGTGACCGTCAACTGCCTCCCGTCCAAGGGCAGGGCCAAGGGATGTAAGAAGCTGACTGCTCACGCAGAAGATAACTTCGCCAGTCACACTGTATCCGGCAGGCTCACCAAGACCTGCACCCTGTACGTCAAGGTCAGCAGGCCGAGCTTGTATACGAGCGGCTTCGTCACAATCAAGGTCAATCAGTAGCGGCAGCACAATGCACACATGCCCAAATCGGGCCTGTTTTTATCTTTTTGTCATCCCCAAATCACATCAACCATGGGTGACGCTCGAGCCAAATAGGAAAACAGTTGCACAACTCCCTCCTGAGAGGATATACTATTCCTGTGATACATAAACTGAAAATTGTGCGATCACAAACAACTAACAACTTAGTTGGATAATACACACACATTAGCTGCCGCTGCAATTATTGCAATGGATTGCAGCCAGCACCGAAAGGAGAGAAGTTTATGCAAAAAAAGAACGTTCAGGTGCTGCAGTTCGGCCTGCTGGTCGCAGTTCTGACCCTGCTGCTTGCCGTCTGCTTCGCTGTCCCATCCTATGCCAGCGATGACGATGTTCAGACGCTGACATCCGGTGAAACCTATATTGCCGAGGAGGACACATTCTTGGTAACGGATGTGCAGTCCAGCGATGAGACTACTGTCTTGATCACCGCGGGACGCACAGGCGACATGGCAGTCGCGGGCTACAACATCGACGAGGGGTATGTCACCCTTTACGACGCAAACGGACATCGGCTGAGCAGGTCTATGCTGATCACTTCAGACGAGGACATCATGGAATATCAGCGCACTCTGCACTTCGCCGTAACGGCGGGAAAAACCTATTGCCTGGAGTTCTCAGACGTCACTACCGATGATGGTTCGGATGTCTATGGATTCTGGTATGAAAACGATTCGTACAAGGACAGCTCCGGCGCAAGCAAGAAGACGGCCAAAACGATTCGGACGAACAAGACCTACTACGCCGTCCTTCCTGCCGGAAAGACCTCCAGCCGCTGGATGAAGGTCAAGCTGAAGAAAGGAAAATTCAAGCTCAACGAGTGGGGCCTGGTCAGCGACGATCTCTCCATCTACTGTTTCCCGGCAAAGGGCACAATCAAAAACTTCGATGAGCTTTCGATCGCGCTCAAGGAGAACGACGACGACTACAACTACTATTCATACAGCACGGTGACGAAATCCGGATACCTGTACATTGAAATTTCACGTCCGTACTCGTACTCCGCCGGCATCGCGGCAATCAAGGTTAATCAGTAATTCATGCGGGAGCTGTGAAAAATGTTGGTTCATTTTTCACAGCTCTTTTCATGTCCGACAGCCATTTCTTTTCTAAGGAAATTGCCGCCTGCACACGTTCAGGGTATACTTAAGGTATATTGATCGCACTCAAGCAGTCGAACGCCTGCGGCAGTCTTCCGGCCGCCCGCAGATTCCCGTTCGCCGCTCGCTCATAATGTTAAGGAGGCACCCCATGACTCAGCAAAGCACCGACATGCAAGATACCCGTATCCTGTCCGAGTCCTGCACATTCCGCAAGGCGGAGGCCGGCGACCTGGACCGAATCGAGGAGATTTACGACCACATCCACACGGCGGAGGAGAGCGGCGCGGTCACGATCGGCTGGGCGCGCGGCGTGTACCCGACCCGCAGAACAGCAGAAGAGGCGCTCAGCAGGGGCGATATCTTTGTCGAAGAATGCGGCGGAAGCATCGTCGGCACGGCGATCATCAACCAGCTGCAGGTCGACGTGTACGCGGGCGCGGACTGGCAGTTCGAGGCGGCGGACAGCGAGGTCATGGTCCTGCACACGCTCGTGATCGACCCGGAAAGCAGGGGGCGCGGGCTCGGCGGGGCGTTCGTGAAGTTCTACGAGGAATTCGCGGCCGCGCACGGCTGCACCGTCCTGCGCATGGACACGAACGAGCGGAACGTCAACGCGCGCGCGTTCTACAGCCGGCTCGGCTACCGCGAGGCGGGCATCGCGCCGTGCACGTTCAACGGCATCGAGTGCGTGCACCTGGTTTTGCTGGAGAAGGAGCTCGGAGATTGATTCCGCGGGGTTTCGGCTGCGGTCAGCCGGGTGTTTCTGCTGGCGGTTTCAGGGACAAAGTTCACAGGACAAAGTCCACGCGGGGCAGGGGCCGATTCCCGGAAAGGTTTGCGGTTCTGCCGGCTGCCGGTGTATAATAGAGCGGATATGTGCCGGGAACGACCGGCCGGTGAGGAGAAACGAATATGAAAAACAATGTCGATATGAAACGCATCATCCTGTCGTCCGTCAGGGACGCCGTGATCCTGTTCATCATCCAGGTGATCGTCATGTTTGCACTGCACACGAACGTACGCATCATCACGCTGGTGTTCAGCACGCTGATCTTCTTCGTGCTGATCCTGATCATCAACACGTTCGTCGAGCGCAGCAACATCAAGCACCACAGGCAGTGATCGGCGCCGGATATTTTTTATCAAAATTTACAAGAAAATTACGGAAAGTTTGTTATACACCATTTTACGCGCGGCGGAAATGGTGTATAATATTTTTGTGAAAGAATCTGAAAAAATGGGACTATGCTGAACGAGCGTATCATATTTTAACAGCGATACTATAGAAATTTACTATATTTTTAGATCGAGACGGAATCCGGCGCCCGGATATGTTATACTGAACCGTGCAGGCATTCCTTAAGATAAACGCGATATTTAATTATTTCAGTAAGGACGAATCGGACAAGCCACCTCTTCTGCGAAGCGCGAAACTCCGCCCGCAGAGGCTACTTGAAAGGAGAGACCTTATGATTAGAAGAATCCATGCTATTCGATTCGGCGCACTGATCGTCGGACTGACGGTAATCCTTGCGATGTGCTTTACCGTGCCGACCTTCGCGGACACCACTCCGACGGCGGTCAATGCAGGGACCACGGTATCTGCAGCAGCTGGAAGCACATCCGCTCCGTCACAGTACACAGTTCAGAATTCCACGTACAGCGCTGCGACAACCTTTAAGATCAAGGCTGCACACACTGGACTGCTTGCGGTATACTCCACAGACGTCGGCGGTGCTACGGTCACCCTGTATTCATCATCGGGGAAGAAGATTTCCAGAGATCTGTATCTCGCTCCGTTCACCTCCACAACAGCGGCGGAGTATCAGAAGAAGTCCTACTTCTGTGTAAAAGCGGGCAAGACATATAATGTCAAACTGTCTAACGTATCCTGCTCCGGAGGCGCGAATTCTTACACCGTTAGTTTTATCAATAAGACGTTTAAGAACAGCTCGGGAAGCTCCAAGTCCAAAGCGAAGACGATCAAGCGCAATAAGACGTATTACGCCGTCCTCCCGGCAGGAAGCAAGTCTTCCGGATGGATGAAGGTCAGAGTGAAGAAGGGCACATTTAAGGTATACGCGCAGGGCTTAGTAGACAATTACATCTACGTCCACACGTCTTCTTCCGGCGGAGCGATCCTCGGCAATATGGACATCGGCTTATATCCTTCATACAACGATAACGGAAAGAGCTACGGCATGAAGTACAAGTTCAATAGATCCGCAACTCTGTACCTCAAGGTATACCGTCAGGCCAAGCCGGCCAGCGGAGTTGTCGCGATCAAGGTTAAGCAGAAATAGACAGAACTGATCCAGGCATCAAGATCCGATGCAGGACAAGAATCAAAACAGCAATCTGACTTTAATAGAATTCACAATAATTTTCGCTCATGCGGGGAAGGACGAGGTGTTCTTCCCCGTCTTTTTTTCTGCGGATAAGCGCCCGCGGTGTTTGCTATCCGGGGCGCGCCGCGCTATACTGTAATCATGAGAAATCGCTGAAAGGCGAAAGAAGACGGAACGTTCTTCCAAGACATACAGAAAGGATTTATGCATGATTGATTATCCGCTGATGGCTGAACAGCTGAAGGGTTTGGCCGAAGAAGACAGCAGCTTCATCCCGGTCCTGTCCAACGCGTCCGCGCTGATCATGGACACGCTCCCGGACCTCAACTGGGCAGGATTTTACCTGGTCAGCGGCGGCCGTCTCGTGCTCGGACCGTTCCAGGGGAAGCCGGCATGCATTCACATCGCGTTCGGCAGGGGCGTATGCGGCACCGCGGCGGGAGAGGACCGAACCCTCCTGGTCAGGAACGTCCACGAGTTTGCCGGGCACATCGCCTGCGACAGCGCGTCCAACTCCGAGATCGTCGTCCCAATTCACTGCGGCGGCAAGGTCATCGGCGTCCTGGACATCGACAGCCCGCTCATAGGCCGCTTCGACGAATCCGACCAGGATGGCCTCGAGCTGTTCGTGAAGGTGCTGGAGGTATGCACGGATTTCCGCGCGTTATAACGCTGTGCAGCGATATATAGCGCACTGTGCAGTGATATATAGCAGCAATATATTAAGGAGGGGAAAGAAATGGGAGAGATTAACCGGACAAACGGTCCGGATAAGGAGAAAATCATCAGCGAGGTGCTGGAGGTATTCCGTTCGCTGGACGGCAACACGGTCACGGAGAAAATGTCCGACAAGGCAGACCTGATCGGCACGCACCTGTTCGACGAGCCGCTGATCGGCTTCGCGTCGGCGCAGGACCCGCTGTTCGATGAATACAAGCGCTACGGCGTCATCGGGCCGTGGTTCATGAAGCCGGAAGAGTGGCTTCCGGGAGCGGGGACGGTCATGTCGATGTTCCTGCCGTTTTCCGACGAGGTGAAGAAGAGCAACCGCGAGAGCGACACAGTCCCGTCCGACCTCTGGCTGATCGGCAGGGTAGAGGGCCAGGCGTTCATCCAGAGCTTCATCACGGCCGTCCGCGATCGGCTGCAGCAGGACGGCGCCTCTGCGCTGGTCCCGCTCGTCGACGAACGCTTCCGCGCGGTCAAGGGCGGAAAGGGCATCACCGGCTACGACGGGATCGACGAGAAGACGTACGGCAGCAACTGGTCCGAGCGCCACGCCGCCTATGCGGCAGGTCTCGGGACCTTCGGGCTTTCCAAGGGGCTCATCACGCGGCGGGGCGTCGCGGGGAGATACTGCAGCGTGATCTTTGACACGGAAGTCGAACCGGACGAGCGGCCGTACGAGGGCATCTACGACTACTGCTCGATGTGCGGCGCATGCGCGAGGCGCTGTCCGGCGGACGCGATCACGCTGGAGCACGGAAAGGACCACACGATCTGCGCTCCGTGGCTGACGCATTCCGGTGAACTCTACGCACCGCGCTTCGGCTGCGGAAAGTGCCAGACCAAGGTGCCTTGCGAGTCGCAGATCCCGGTGAAGAAATTCCGCGACATGCTGTAGACGGCAGGTCCGGCTGGGTGCCGGGCGGTTCGGATTTTGTCAAAATCAACGAGGATATCCGAAATACTGCGCCTGCGGCACTGCGGAGCTCGGCTGCACGGATTTGCGGCGGCCATACGACTAGAAAAAATAAAGACAGAAGGGGTACAAAATTATGGTAAAAATAGAATATTACGGACATTCATGTTTCCGGGTGAGCACAGAGGAGGGGTCAGTCGTCTTTGATCCGTACGAGGACGGAAGCGTTCCGGGGACCACGCTCGCCAAGGGCATCGAGGCGGACGCGGTGTACTGCTCGCACGACCACCACGACCACAACGCGGCGGGGCTGATCCGCCTGACCGGCAGAAAGAGCCCGTTCCCGGCCGATTTCATCATCGTCCCGCACGACGACGTGAACGGCGATAAGCGCGGCCTCTGCAGGATGACGTTCCTGGAGGCGGATGGGCTGACGATCGTGCATTTTGGCGACCTCGGGCGGCTGCCGGAGCCTGACGAGTACGAGCGGCTTAAGAAGGCAGACGTCCTGCTGATTCCGTGCGCGGGGTTCTTCACGATCGATTCTGCGCAGGCAAAGGAGATCATCTCACAGATGAAGACGCCGAGCCTGAAGATCCTGATGCATTTCCGCGAGGGGAGCCGCGGGTACGACGTGCAGGAGACGATCCAGGAGGTCATGGACGTGATCCCGGGCGTGGAGCGCGTTCCGGAGACTTCCGTCACCGTCGATCCTGAGGCAGTCCCGGATAAGATCATCACCCTGGAACCCATCAGATAGGCGCTGTTTTTTTCGGCGCGTTTGGGGCATAAGATAAACATGTGAAACGTTGACTTTGTCCCAATAAACGCAGGCAGACGCTGCGGAAGAGACGACCACCCAAGAGACCATTAAATTGAGAGGAGACTGCAATTATGATAGACATTAAATATGAACAGGACCAGAACCGCGCTGCGGCTTACGACGGCGACAAGCTGATCGGAACATGCGTGTATTCATCCATGAAGACGTTCTGGATCATCCGCCACACGGCGACGAACACGGACTACGGCGGGCAGGGAATCGCCGGAAAGCTCCTGGACTGCGTCATGAATGCGGCAAAGGAAGCAGGCGTCAAGGTTAAGCCGTTCTGCTCGTATGCTGCATACATGTTTACGAAGAACCCGGAATATGCGGCGATGGAGGACAAGTCCGTGATCACGGTCTACAGCATGGAGACCTGCCCGGACTGCACCTACGTCGAGGTTGAGGCCGAGGACAACCCGGAGTCGTTCCGCTTCATCGACATCGGCGAACACGTGAAGAACCTGAAGGAATTCCTGCACCTGCGCGACGCGGACCCTGCATTCGACGCGGCAAAGGCGAAGGGAAGCATCGGCATCCCGTGCTTTGTCAGCGAGGACGGATTCGTCACGCTGAAGCCGGAGGACGCAGGACTGCGTTCCCGCCCGGTCGAGGAGCAGCCGGTTCAGGGCGCTGCGTGCAGCATCGACGGCTCGGGCTGCTAGTTCCTGATTCTCACCCGTGTATACAATGAACAAAGATAGAGAAATCACCGCAAAAGCTGATTTCAGGAGGTAATTCAATGCTGGGAGCAATTTTTGGAGATATCGTCGGTTCGGTCTACGAATTCAACAATACGAACGATTTTAACTTTAAGCTGCTGACGGAGGAGTCCAAGCCGACGGACGATTCCTACATGACGCTCGCGGTCGGCAAGGCGCTGACCGAGCACGGAACGGAGTCGGACGACGCGATCCGCGCGGCCGTCATCGAGGACATGCAGGCCTTCGGAAAGAAGTATCCGGATGCCGGCTACGGCGACCGCTTCAACCTCTGGCTGCGCGAGACGGAGCCAAAGCCGTACCACAGCTACGGAAACGGATGCGCGATGCGTGTGTCCTCCGCGGGCTGGCTGTATCCGACCATGGAGGAGACGCTGCACGCCGCTGAGCTTACTGCAGGCGTCACCCACAACCACAAGGAAGGCCTGAAGGGCGCCAAGGCCGTCGCCGCAGCCGTCTTCCTGGCCCGCACCGGTTCCGACAAGGACGCGATCCGCAGGTACATCACCGAACACTTCGGCTACGACCTGACCAGGACCCTGGACGAGATCCGCCCGAACTACGGATTCATCGCGACCTGCCAGAGATCCGTCCCTGAGGCGATTACCGCCTTCCTCGAAGCCAACAACTACGAGGAGGTCGTCAGAGGCGCCGTCTCCCTGGGCGGCGACAGCGACACGATCGCCTGCATGGCCGGCGCGATCGGCGAGGCATTCTACGGAATCCCGGAGGAGTACAAGGAAGTCGTCCTGAAGCACCTGGACAGCGACGAGAAGGCGATCCTCACGGCATTCCAGGCCCGCGTCAAGGAAGTACAGGGTGCCAATGAGTAAGTACGATCCGCTCTGGCGCTACATCCAGGTGAACTGCGGCCAGCACGAGGTCATCTCGTTCGAGAAGGCGGAGGAGGTCTCCGACGTGAAGATCGACCACCGCTTCCAGTATCACAGGGAGGAACTGAAGGCGTACGGGTTCCGGGTGGACGACATTTCGTGGAAGGACCAGTGCTTCGAAGTTTCCCTGTTGTAGGCGGGCGCCATCAGCGCGCGGAATACGGACGACGGCAGCTCCTAGGGAAACACGGGCGCCATCAGCGCACGGAATACGGACAACGGCAGCTCCTAGGGAAATACGGGCGCCATCAGTTCGCTAAGGCTTCGCGCTTGGCAAGTGTATACACAGAAACACGGGTTCCCGAAGCGTGCTAAGTCCTCGTAACAGACAATTCAATACTCAGAACTCAAGGGATTTCGGGAGTTGCACTAAGAGAAAACACGGGCACCCTCAGCTCACTAGGTCCTCGTGACAGACAATTCCTTGCTCAGAACTCATAGGATTTCGGGAGCTGCACTAAGAAAGAGTGCAGCTCCAACGAAATCCTGCTGTCGTTCTTCGCGGAATTGTATCTGTCACTGCGGAATCGCTCGCTGATGGTGCCTGTGTTTCAGTGTTTTTGGCTTATTGGTTGGCGAGGGATTGTGATTGGTCGCGGCTGTGAAGGAGGTCGCGGGGCCGTTTGAGGGAAGCGGTACGCTTCCTTATGCAGTTGCCCTCACGATTCGCGAGCTATAAGTGAAGCTCGATTGGTTTGCCGCAAGTCGTATGGCGGGGCTCGGAAGCGAAATGCAGCTGTCGCTGCGGAGTCGCTTGGTTCGGGCACCTGTGTTCTGGTACAGCTTGTAGAGCGAAGCCGTGAGTTGATGGCGCCTGTGTTCTGGGAGCTGTGTAGGTCCGTAATTCGCATGCGATGGCGGCCGTGTTTTGATGTTTTTGCTCGGCTGGGGTTTATGGGTTGGTCGCGGGCGTAAAGGAGGTCGGAGGATGTGCGAGATTAATGTTCGGCGGGGGCGCATGGCCGCTGGCGCGGAGAGGGGGGAATGGTAGAACTCGTTCAGCGCAGGGCTTCGCGAGTTCTTCGATTTTTTAAGAAGGCTGCCACCGGACGGCGCGGGGCTTGTCCGGTGGCTATTATTGCATTTATGGTAGGAACGCGGTCTCCGAGTGTCGACCGCGTTCCGGGATTGTCTTGGAAGGTGGGAGGATGCTCAGCAGGTTTGCTTCGCATCCTCCGATTGTTGCTGCCGCGCGAGGCGCGGCAATGTCGCCGGTTCCGAGACGAAGCTCGGAACCGGGATTGTAGGCCGGCCGCCTTTTGCTTGAGTTGGGGGTCGGCCGAAGGAGGGAATTGGACGTCGCTGCCGCTTTGGTCCAATTCCTTTGATTGTTTCGGCGCGCCTTGTTGAGGAAAGTGGCGCGCCGAGGGCGCGGCGGCGGTGATGATAACAGTAAAGCCGCCGCCGCGCTGCCCTCCGGGCAAGGCGTTGGCCCTCCGGGATACCGGACGGTTCGAACAGTGGGATTGATGACGAAAGTATACAATATCCGAGATTAGTACAGGCAGAGGGATTTTGTCAAACGGTGAAAAATCCCGTTCTCGGGAATGTTAAAAAATTAATTATGTTATTGTGTAAAGATCGACGATTTCGGAACGGTTGTGCACAATCGGATCAACGATAGTGAGTATCGATGCCAGAAATCGCTGTAATGGAATGGTGAATCTTGACGTGAAACAGATGGAGTCTGACAACTTGAGGTTTGATTAAAGTCGCGTTCGGACGCTGATATCATGGACGCTCTCTGGACGTCAGGATGGGGAGCAGAGGAGCGGTTCACGGCATTTTCGTGTACAGATCGGCGTACAAGAATTCATATTTTCTTCTTCGGGAAAAAATTGACAGACCGTTTTTTGATTTCTTCATAAAACCGATCCTAATTCACATTGACAGAACCAAAAAAGCAGCCCGAGGCTGCCGAGTCCGGAGCCCGGAATTTTGAGGGTGCTTTTCCGGGAGAAGTCATCCGAAAAAACAGCGGTCTTGCTCAGGATGGTAATTGCTGGAAACCGTCGGGTACGCAATTAACAATTTAAAGTGTAATGAGTTCCATTTAATGGTGCATCCTGTATACTTAAAGCTCCCCCGCGCGCTTATTTTCATTCTTCTTTAGCGTGCGGGGGAAACAATCATAGAGATCCGGCGTCAGCGTTAGCGAAGCCGGATCTCAACCTTCTGCCCGCGGCCCCAACCCCAGCTGTGCGAAAGGGCCGGCGGGCCGCTCGCCGCGCGCCATCCCGGCATTCAGGGCGCGCGGCGAAAAAATCATAGAAATCGGACGACGCGACAGCGGAGGCCGATTTCTACCTTTCTTATAATAACTAGAAACTGGAGATGCATCCCTGTGATCTCCAGTTTCTACCACTACTACAATTACAGCAACGCGCAGCTTCATGGCTCGCGCGTTGCCTCCTTCCGCGGCGACCGCATTCATGTCGTCGCCGCGGTGTCCCTTGTCGGAAACGACCCACTGAAAAGGATGAATTCCGAATGTTAAAAAAATAACTCGGAATTCAGGGGCCTGAATGCAAATTTCCGAATAGACGAGACGGCATACCCGACTGCCGAATATCGCAGTGTTCATTATTGGTTGGAATCGAGGGCGTTATAGGTATAATCTCTGGAATATGGATGCAGGATAACAGCAGATGTGCGATCACCCCCTTGGATAACGGTGGTAAAGATGACCGCTACGGAGACGACAAGCGTGAAATTGATGTGATCACAGCATGGAAGCTTCGGAATTCACCGTTTAGGGAGGGTGTTATCCGACAAAATGGAGGTGAGTTCGGAAATCGGGAAATTGGAGAGGGATATTCCTAAGAAAATGGAAATATCTGGTGAACGCTGTATGCGTGGTTTGTCCCCCGGTATTTTCTATCTCGCAGTCCCTCATGCGACCCCGACTGCCATTACCCCCGCGAATAATCACAGGCCCCCGCCAACCATTACTCCAAAAATCCTAAAACACGGGCACCCTAAGCGAGCGATTCCGCAACGACTGCTACAATTGGCGGATGCGACCACACGGAAGCATCCGTCCTCCTTCTCTGAAATCACCGAAGTACGGCAGAACAAGCTATTTAGACAATAAGTAAAATTTTTGTCGGAAAAACTCGCTGAAAGTGTAACGAATCGTAACATATGTGACGGAAATCACTGCCGGGCCATTGCTATAATAACGACAAGCAAAGTGAGCAAAACACAAAACAAAGCAAAAGTTAATTGTACGGTAATACAGTTAACGGTACGGTATTTTATGGTTATGGTGATTAAACCGGCAGGTTAAGCAACGACCAAGGGCGAAAGCCCCCATAGAAATAACCCAAAGGCCGGCTCTGCGGAATGTTCGTCATTCCGTTCAGGGTCGGCCGCCCTTTTTGTTTTTGGAACTCTTTTTCGGGGCATAATTACTAAAGCATGTAAATACAACAACTAGGATATATAAATACTGAGAATTCATTTACATGGAGTTTACTGTCCGGTTTTGCCAAAGGAGGAAGGAATGAAGAAGCAGCTGGCGAAGAATGCGCAGGAGGTTACGGAGCGGCTGACGGAGTGTACATTGTTTAAGGAGATGACGGCGGAGGACATCCGGAGCTGTTTTGACTGCAGCGGGGCAGAGCTCGTGAGTTTAGACAAAGGCGAGTTTCTCTTCACACAGACGGACAAGCCTAAGAAGATGTTCCTGCTGGTCGACGGTTCGGTGCTGCTGGGCCGCGACTCTTCCACCGGAAGGCGGGAGATCATCTCGACGATGACTGAACTCGGCGACATCATCGGCGCCGAGGACCTGTTCCTGAGCCCGGAGACCTACGACAGCTACGCGGAGGCGATCAAGAAGTCGACGCTGATCCTGATGCCGAAGGACTTCCTGCTGCACACATGCGTGAACGTATGTTCCTATCACGCCAAGCTGATTTCCAACATGCTGTACGTCTTTGCCCTGAAGGCTAAGCGGCAGGATGAACGCCTGGAAATCATGAACGGGGCATCCCTGCGCCAGAAGATCTCCAAGATGCTGATGATCTGGACCAAGGACAACACGACCGGCCCGCTGAAAATGAACCGCGAACGCATGGCGGAGTACCTGAACGTCGCGCGCCCGTCCCTCTCCCGCGAACTGACCAAGATGAAGGATGAGGGCCTGATCGACCTGCAGGGTAAGGAGATCATCATCCTGAACGAAGAGGCATTGAAGTAGGGCCTTTAAAGCAGAAGAGGCATAAAAGTACATTATAGTAATGGATAGAGAAACGGGAAAGCATGAATACGACTGACATTGAACGTACGGCCGCGGCGGCGGACAATTCCACCGCGAGCGAGCCGCAGAAAATCCAACGAACCCTGGAAACTCAGGTGGACCAGGAAATCCAGCGAACTAGGGAAACTCAGAGGGTTCAGGAAACCCCGGCAGTTCAGGAAAACCTGACATCCCAAGGCATCCAGGCGATCGAACAGATCACCCAGCAACTGATGAACGACGAACGCAACCGCTCCTACACCGACCGCGGCGTCCCGCCGATCTTTCAGATCAGCCCGGAGGCCAGAATCCTGATCATCGCGCAGGCGCCGGGAAAGAAGGTCGAGGAAACCGGCATCCCGTTCAACGACCAGTCGGGCGTGCGCCTGATGGAATGGCTCGGGATCGACCGGGAAACCTTCTATTCTGATAAGGTCGCGATCATGCCGATGGACTTCTACTATCCGGGCAAGGCCAGGACCGGTGACCTGCCGCCGCGCTCCTTCGTCGCAAAGGAATACCACCCTCTGCTCCTGCAGCAGATGCCGAACGTCTCCCTGACGATCCTGGGAGGCGGTTTTTCCACGCATTACTACCTGAAGGGCAGGGAGCAGAAGAATCTGACCGAGACCGTCAGGCACTTCGCCGACTACCTGCCGGAATACTTTCCGATCGTCCACCCGAGCCCGCTGAACAACATCTGGCTGAAGAAGAACCCGTGGTTCCCGGAGGAGATCGTCCCGGAACTGCAGCGCCGGGTGAAAAACGCACTGGAATTATAGGATAAATATGGGGCTGTGAAAATACTGGGGGCGGTTTTCACAGCCCCTTCCTCGTCTCGACGCACAATCTCAGACGAGTGATTTTTAGGGCGTTTACATCTGAACTTTGTAAAATTTACATGAATTTGTAAAGAATCCAGAAGAATGCACAGCCACGCCCGCAGTACATGGTATACTAAAAGGACTAGTGGGCATGATTCATGCCGACGTTAATTTTAATAATACCAACATCGTAAAAAATAAGCAACACAACACAGGAGAGTATGGAATGAGTCAGACAACGGAGTTCGTACTGGAAATGATTGAACAGAGCCCGACGGCCTTTCACGCGGTTGAAACGGTCAGAGGGGAAGCGGAGAAGCGGGGCTTTCAGCGGCTCAGCGAGTCCAGGCCGTGGGACCTCAGGCAGGGCGGGCGCTATTACGTCATGCGGAATCACTCTTCGATCATCAGCTTCATCCTTCCGGAGAAGGCCCCGGAGACGTTCCGCATCACGGCGAGCCACAGCGACTCCCCGTGCTTCAAGGTCAAGGCGAATCCCGAGATGGAGGCATCCGGCGCGTACGTCAAGCTCAACGTCGAGCGCTACGGCGGCATGATCGTGCAGAGCTGGCTCGACCGACCGCTTTCACTCGCGGGGAGGGTGTTCTTTGACGACAAAGACGGGCGCTTACGCGAGAAGCTCGTCGACATCGACCGTGACCTGCTGATGATCCCTTCGCTCGCGATCCACATGAATAAGACTGTGAACAAGGGCCAGGAGCTGAACCTGCAGACGGACATGCTGCCGGTGCTCGCGGAAACGCTGACCGAAGCGATGAGCAGTGCGTTGACCTCCGGCGGCGGGGACGGCATGGCCGACGAAAATGACAATAATGATAATAATAATTGCAGTAACAATGAAAGAATGGATTCCAAGGATGCGGTCGGGAGTCTGCTCGCGGAAGAGCTGGGCATCAGTGCGGATAAGATCTACGACTATGATCTCTTTGTCTACAACCGCATGAAGCCGGTGCACTGGGGCAGGAACCGGGAGTTCATTGCGTCACCGCGCTTAGACGACCTCGAGTGCTGCTTCACGACGCTGCTCGGCTTCTTAGGCCAGGCGGACGAGGAGTCCGAGGGGACGGTCCGGATGCACGCGGTCTTCGACAACGAGGAGGTCGGGAGCGGCACGGCGCAGGGGGCGGATTCCACGTTCCTGGAGGACGTGATGACCCGGATCGCCGACGCGTTCGGGCTCAGCCGGGATCAGTACCTCGCGGCCGTCGCCTCGAGCATCATGCTGTCCTGCGACAACGCGCACGCCGTCCACCCGAACCACGCGGAGAAGGCGGACCCGGTCAACCGGCCGGTCATGAACCGCGGCATCGTCCTGAAGTACGACGGCAGCCAGAAGTACACGACGGATGGGTTCTCCGGAGCTTTTGTGCGGAGGCTCTGCCGGGAAAATGACATCCCGTGCCAGGTCTTCACGAACCGTTCGGACATGCCGGGCGGATCGACACTTGGAAATATTTCCCAGGCGCACGTGTCCATGCACACCGCGGACATCGGGCTGCCGCAGCTCGCGATGCACTCGTCCTACGAAGCAGCGGGCGCCAAAGACCCGGACGCAATGGTCCGTCTCACCCGCGCGCTGTTCCTGTCGGAACCGATCGACATGGAGGAGGTAGAGGCGTGAATCCGAGAAAACTGACCGCCGCCGAGCAGCGCCGGGTCGACCGCCTGAACGAGGTCTCCGGCCGGCTGGAAGCTGAGGGCTACCGGAGGACCGACCTGACGATCAGCCTGGTGCGCGCCAACGTTGTGATCCTTGCCGCGAGTATCCCGTTCTACGTGATCCTCGCGATCGTCTACTTCCACCTTCATCCGCTCGGGGACAAAATCTCCCTCAGCCTCTCATTCGGGAAACTCGCCGTTTTTCTGCCGGTGTTCGTCATCGGGACGTTCGCCCTGACCGTCGTGCACGAGCTGGTCCACGGGTTTTTCTGGGGGCTGTTCGCGGAGCATCACTTCCATGACATCGCATTCGGCATCATCCCGCAGTACGGCGCGGCCTACTGCACCTGCAAAACGCCGCTCAGGAAGGACCAGTACATCGTCGGCGGAATTATGCCGCTGATCCTGGTCGGCCTCCTGCCGCTGATTTACGGCATCGCCGCCGGGTCCCTGCTGATCACGCTGGTCTCCTCCATCATGACGCTCGGCGCGGGCGGGGACATCCTGATCATCCAGGCGCTGCTCCGCTTCAAGACCGACGCCCGCGAGGTTCTGATCTACGACCACCCGACCGAGGGCGGAAGCATCGTGTTTACGCGGTAATGAGACAAGCTGAGATCCTTCCATGCAGCGCCGCCATCCGGCTGCAATGCTGCAACGCTGCACTGGAAGAATGCACTGGAAGAAAACAATATGCATGATAACCGATTCGTCCCTTTCCCTGTACGGGGAAGGGACGGAAAGCGGTTAAATAATCGCATTTATCATAATATTTACATACCATTTACCAAGCTTTTACAATAAATATGTTATATATGATATATCTGAGAGTATCGAGGAGCATGAATTGAGAACGAAAAGAGAAGCAACAGAGAACGATTAAAGAACGATTAAAGAACGATTAGGTAACAACGAGAAATCTACAGGTGGTGAATCGAATGAACACGCTTTATCTGATTACCGGGGCCTCCGGGCACCTCGGCTCCGTGCTGACGGAGAAACTGCTCGCGGACGGGAAGAATGTCCGCGCCCTCGTCCTCCCGGGCGAGGAGGACCTGCTCCCGGAAGGGGCAGAAGCCTTCACCGGCGACGTGACGGACAAGCCGTCACTTTCCGGCTTCTTCTGGCGTCCCAAGGACACGGAACTGGTCCTGCTCCACTGCGCGGGCAGGATCACGATCGCCAGCAGGCCGGACCCGATGGTGCATAAGATCAACGTCGGCGGGACGAGGAACGTCCTGGAATGCGCCAGGGACGCGCGGGTGGACCGCGTGATCTACGTCAGCTCCGTCCATGCGATCCCGGAGAGGAAGAAGGGGACCGTCATCCGCGAGGTCGAGGCGTTCTCCCCGGCGGACGTCCAGGGGCAGTACGCCAAGTCCAAGGCGGCCGCGTCCCAGCTCGTGCTCGACTTCGCCAAGCGCGGGATGAACGCGAGCATTGTCCACCCGTCCGGGATCATCGGCCCGGGCGACAGCCTCCTCCAGAACCACTCGGTCAGGACGATCCGCGCGATGGCAGAGGGCAAGTTCCACACGGTGGTCCCGGGCGGCTACGACTTCGTCGATTCCCGCGACGTCGCGGACGGCATCCTGGCCTGCGTGCGCCGCGGGCGGCAGGGGGAATGCTACCTGCTGAGCGGCCACTACATCACGGTCCGCCAGATGATGGACCTGGCGAGGGGCTGCGCGGGCAAGCGGCCGCTGAACATGGTGCTCCCGTACAGGCTCGCGGAGTTCGTCGCGCCGGCGGGCGAGAAGGTCGCGCGTGCCTGTCTCAAGAGGCCGTCGCTGCTCACGCCGTATTCGCTTAAGACCCTGCAGACGAACGGCAAGTTCTCGCACGAGAAGGCGACCCTGGAACTCGGCTACCATCCGCGGCCGATCGAGGAGTCGATTCGGGACACGATCTTAGAATAAGCAAATTAGCGCCGGCGCGGACGCGTGCGAGGCCGAATCTTCCAAATCGAGAAAGCCTGCCGCGCGGCTGTTGATCGATGAAGCATGGGGCGAGGCGTGTATACAATATAACTCAGGAATATAGAGGTATTCGGCGGCTTTATGATTATTTGGGGGGGGCGTGCGGCGCGCTGGGAAACTGACATGGCGGCCTGAAATTTGGGAAAAACCAGCGATAGACCTCCATTTTCCCACTTATCTCTGATATGATCACCCTAAAGTAGACAGCAAAAAGATCGAAATCTACTTTAGGGG
>CAIFEY010000021.1:20097-49703 GCA_903789635.1 uncultured Eubacteriaceae bacterium | reverse complement strand
CTATATCTTACGCCCGGGAGGCAACTTTGTCAACACTGTTTTTGACTTTTTTTGAATTTAATTTTACATGGCTGGAAATCAGCCGTTTTCAGGCTCGCGATGCTACACCATCATGAACTTGCGGATGATCAAGATGCCGATGACAGCAACCGCGACCAGCATGAGAATGATGATGTTGCGGAGGACTTTGGCGCCGCGGGTCAGCTTGCCGTTCGGCCATGCCACCTGGAAGAGCTTCCAGAACAGAAAGCCCGGGAGGATGACGGCGACCAGGTAGAAGACGATGACTGCGATGATGCTTGGGTTCATGTGTTTTGTCTCCTTAAGCGGAAGTGCTTATCTTGTTTCTTATATATGACTGGATTTGGTTATTTTATGATGGATACAGTATCCCGCGATGCCCGAGGCGGGTGTCCGGGAGTAATGTGTCCCGCGATGCCTTGAACGGGCTCGCGCGAGTGCCAGGACGAATGCGGCCGTTTGCGTACGCACGCGGGCGGATGAAGTTATAAAAACGGCGGCGCGTGGTTGTCCACTGTGCCGCCAAGGTCTGCATCCTCTGTCTCCGTTTCCTATAATACACCATTTAATGGGAATCGGACAGAGAATTTATTGCGATGTTAATGTAATGTAGAAGGTTTAGTTCCAGGCGGCGGCGCCGAGGCGAATTTCGATGAACAGACAGAGGATTCTATGATCCAATGAGGACAGCACCAGGATCGTACCGCACTGATGCCCGGGGCAAGATGATACTGGTCGCCAAAGCGGGATGAGGCTGGCTGCTGAGACCTGATGCCATCGGCCGCAAGGAACGGCCGCAAAGGCTGGTTGCTTCTCGCGCCCACGCCGGATTACGCGGACATGCCAGATGACACAGCCACACCGGACGACACGGACATGCCAGATGACACAGCCACACCAGAATACGGGCATGCTTGCTGAACGTGACTTTGCCATAAGTACGGCGGGGCAATGCAGATCCTGCCAGTGTTGACGTTAACGTAGCTGCGGCAGGATGGATGTAGCCTGCGGGTTCGGGTTTTGCCGGGAGTACGGCAGAATGGTGCGGCCTGGTCGGCGCGGCTTTGGCGCGCGAGCAGCAGGATGGATGTGACCGGTACGGGCTCGGGCTTTGGCGGAGGAGGGTCAGGCGATGATCTTGCGGCGCTTCAGGACGAGGTAGGCGATGGCGACGATGACCGCGGTGACGATCCAGCTGCCTGGGTAGGCAGCCATCAGCATGCTGAAGGTGTGGGTGTGCGCGAACAGCGTGTAGACCCAGGCGATGCGGACGCCGCAGATGCCGAACAGGGTCGAGAGTGCCGGGACCAGCGAATAGCCGTAGCCGCGCATGATGTCGGACAGGACCTCGATCAGGGCGTTGATGAGCTCGCCGCCGAGGACGAACTTCAGGCGGACGATGCCGGTCGCGACGACGGCCGGGTCTGTGTTGAACAGGCTCAGCAGCGGGCGGCCGAAGAACAGCAGCAGCGACGCACTCAGCGCGACGGCAATGAGGTCCTGGGCCATGCAGATGCGGGCGACCCGGCGGCAGCGGTCGTTGAGGGCTGCGCCGAAGTTTTGGCTGATGAAGGTCGTGCCGGTCTGGCCGAAGGACGTCAGGATGTAGTACTCGAAAATCTCGATGTTGAACGCCGCGGCGGATGCGGCCATGACGGTGGAGCCGAGGCTGTTGATCGCGGACTGGATACAGATGTTGGACAGCGAGAAGACCATGCCCTGCATGCCGGCAGGGACGCCGATGCGGAGCATTTCTTTCAGGATTTTGCCGTCGATGTGCAGCTCGCGCAGGCTCACGTGGAGCGGGCCGGTGCGGCGGCGCAGGATGAACAGCATCAGCATGGAGCTCACGCAGTTCGAGACGACGGTCGCGGTCGCGGCGCCGTTTACGTTCATATGAAGGACGATGACGAAGAACAGGTTCAGCCCCAGGTTGATGCAGCCGGCGGCGAGCAGGCAGAGGAGCGGCGTCCTCGTGTTGCCCTGGCTCCGGAAGATCGCGGACTCAAAGTTGTAGAGCAGGATGACCGGCATGCCGATCAGGTAGATGCGCAGGTAGAGCAGCGCCATCGGGTAGACGTCTCCCGGGACGCCGAGCAGGCGCACGACCGGTCCGGCCACGAGCTCCCCGAGCGCGATCATGCCCAGGCCGCAGACGATGGATACGAGGATCGCGGTATGCACGGCGCGGTGCACGGCAGCGGCGTTCCGCTGGCCAGTGAAGCGCGCGATGACGACGTTAGCACCCATGGAGATGCCGATGAACAGGTTCAGCAGCAGGCCGATCAGCGCGCTGTTGCTGCCGACGGCGGCCATAGCGTTTTTGCCGACGAACTGCCCCAGGACGGCGACACTGGTCGCGTTGAACAGCTGCTGAAGGATTCCCGTCAAAGCCAGCGGGATCGCCACCTTCATCATCTTGTCGCCCAGGGTTCCGTGGGTCATGTCCACCATTTTCCGGCTGTCCTGAATCTCCTCCTGAAGTTCCATCTTACTTTCTCGCTCTTCCATCTCTGTCCTCTTCATGTCCCTCTTCTTCAGCTCGTTTGTCTTGCTTCGTGTCACAGATATTACCGTGTATACATCGTAGAATATAAATTCTTATACGTAAATACTTATTACCGAATTTCTGTCAGAAAAAACGGCTAAAATCCCGAACCGCCGTCTTTCCTCGACCGAGCAGTCTCCATCCATGATCCAATCTGCCTTCATCGCCGACCCGCCCTCCATGCCTGTTTCTCCTGATTTCTGCCGCTTTCAGACAATCCCTTCCATGCCCTGACGATCCCTGCGATATCGTGATGACACTCCCCGATCCCGTGTTGATATCGTGCTCAACCCAAACCCGGAATCACACACGAAAACGGCCGGGATCTCTCCCGGCCGAAGTATTATGCATATGCAGCACTGGCAGTTCGCGCCCTCGTCTCCTAGATCAGTTGCAGGATCGCGGTCGTCTCGGACATGACATCCTCGGCGTTGATCGACTTGGTGTGGATGCTGTCCTTCTCGAACAGGCCGTCCAGCGCAGCCGGCACAGGGATTCCCATCTCCTCTGCAAGCGTCGTGACTGCGGAAGCAGCGTCTGCCGCGGCCTTCCCTCTCGCGTTCAGCACGATCTCCGCCGTCTTCAGCGGGCTCACCGTTCCCAGGATTACGGCCGGTGCGCTGTCCCCGCTCTCCTCCTGATAGGCGTGAAGGGCGACGGATGCCGCAGCGGCATGTGGATCGAGCGTCACATGTTCCTCTTCATATGCCCGGTTCATCTCGACCTCAACCTCGTCATCGCTGACGCACGCGCAGAAGAACAGTTCGTCCAGCTTCTCCTTCATCTCGTCCGTGATGTCGTAGCCGCCCATCCACTGGATCGAGTTCATGTAGTTCGCCGTCGCGGAAGTGTCGCCGTCCGTCAGCTCGTACAGGAGGCGCTCCAGGCCCGTCGGGTCCGCGACGTTCATGGACGGCGTCAGCGTCTGCGTGAATTCGACATCTGCGTCGTAGCTGCCTTCCTCCATAAAGGTCGGCAGGATGCTGTTCTCGTTGCAGGCGAGGACGATGCGGCCGATCGGCAGGCCGAGCTTCTTCGCGTAGACAGCAGCAGTCGCCTCGGCAAGGCTTCCCGTCGGGATGCTGACCGTGATTGGGCTGCCAGGTTCGACCTTTGCCTCTGCCTCCATCTGTCCATAGATATAGAAGAGATTTCCGACGTATGCGGCGATCACGCCGATGTTTCCGGTGCCCGCCGTGCTGAAACGGAAGCCGTTGTTCGTGAGCTTCTCCTGGTACTCGACGTTGTTCAGGAGCTCCCTGACGTTGAGCTGCGTGTCCGGCTCGCCCGCACGTACGCCCGCGCCGTGGAGGTTGAAGCCCTCCTGGACAGCAGTCAGCTTCTCTTGGACAGAGGTGATGCCCTCCTTTGGCGAATAGACGATGACCTCCATTCCCGGAACCTCCGAGAACGCGTGGAAGATCGCTGCACCCTGGTCTCCCTCCGATGCACTCAGCACCGCCAGCTTCTCCTTCAGACCATTCTTGCGGCCGCCGAGGGTGATCAGCTTAGGCAGAAGCAGCTCGCCGCAGTCGCGTGCGGACAAAGTCGGGCCGTGCCAGAGCTCCGCAACTGCATCGCTGCCGACATCGCTCAGGACGATCGGGCTGTCGGAATCGAACGCGCCGTCCAGCGCCTCGTCGAGGGCCTCCTGCAGTTCCTCCTCCGTGTAGTCAGAAAGCAGCGCGCCGAGCACAGCCTTCTGCACAGCCTTGTAATCCATGTCTTTCAGCGCCGCCAAATCGATCCCCGCCGGCTTGAGATCGACCGGGACGTACAGTCCGCCGTAAGGTCCGATGCCGTCAAGAACCGCCTTGGAAGCCGGGACCGTGTCCCCGCCGCGCGTGCCAATAAACTCTGCCATAACATTTCTCCTTTGAATACTTCTTCACAATTGTATATATGAATTCAATTTATTGCCCCATGCCCATTCTAACGCAAGCTGCGCGTTTCGGCAAATTCAAACAACTCAGGAGATTTCTGGGTCTGCCGGCCATCCGAACGCCAGATGACCGCCGTTACGAGGAGCACCGTTTCCCGGCACATGATCAGCACGGAAGAACGGTCACCGCAGCGAAAAAAATCCGCGCAGAAAACCGTTCGACCCATAATCGTATCAACATATCAGCGAAGCATGCTCCTGCTCGCCTCGCGCTCCGCCGCCGTAACGACGTGCAGCATCAAAACGCCCGACGTGACCGTCCCGACACCGCCCGGCACCGGGGTCACCGCGCCGGCGACCTTCCCTGCCGCCTCATAGTCGACATCGCCGCACAGCTTCCCGTCTGCCCCGACGTTCATCGCGACGTCGACGACCGTCTGCCCCGGCCGCAGGCATGCCGCCGTCACGGTCCCCGGGTGCCCGGCTGCCGCGATAATCAGGTCCGCCTCACGGCAGACCTGCGCCAGGTTCTGCGTCCTGCTGTGACAGATCGTGACCGTTGCATTCTGCGCGAGCAAGAGCATGGACACCGGCTTTCCGATCACCTGGCTCCTCCCGATCACCACCGCACGCTTCCCTTCCATCGGAATCTTATAGTGCTTCAGCAGCTTGATGCACGCCTCCGCCGTACAAGGAGCGAAGCCCACGCCGGAACCCGTGTACAGCCCGGCCTGCGAGAGGTCCGTGATGCCGTCGACATCCTTCTCCGGTGCCAGCGCCGCACGGACCGCATCATCGTCGATCCCCGCCGGCAGCGGCCGGAAGATCAGAATCCCGTGCACCGTCGAATCGTGATTCAGCACGTCCACCTCACGCAGCAGATCCTCCTGAGACAGGTCCTCCGGGAACACACACTTTCTGACCGTCACGCCCGTCTTCTCCGCGCGCTTGGTCAGCCCGCGCTCGTAGGCGAGGTCATCCGGACGCTCCCCGAGACGCACCACGGCGAGCGTCGGCGAACCCCCCCGCCTTTCCAGTATTTCCGAGCGTTCCTTCAACTCATCGCTTAATTGCGATACGACTTCTTTTCCTGTCAATACCTTAGCCATGTTTATCCCTCTTTTCGTAATATTCGCACGTCAGGGCCGCCACTTATCGGGCGCTATCCCCTCAGCTGACGGATCACCTTACGGACGATCTCCTCGGCCTGTTCCCCGCCGTTCACACGCATACGGTCGCAGCGTTCCTCCAGCTCGGCGGCCTTCTCGCGGTTCTTCATCGACTTGGTGTTGATGTACACGTTCATACTCGCCGCCTCGAGGGCGCCCTTCAGGATGGCCGCGGACGCCCCTGCATCGCTGACCGCCATCTTTGAGCCCTTCTCGGCGAAGAACTCCGCGAGTCCGATCGCCTGACAGCAGCAGTCCATGATCTCAACCGGCACGCTGCAGGCGTCCAGCAGGCAGGCTTCCATGACCGCGTCCTTGCGCGCGATCTCCTCCTCCGTCTCCTTCGGCAGGCGGTACGCCTCCGAAAGCGGCGTGAAGACCTCTGCGTCCCTCTGGATCAGCGAAAGAAGCCTGTCCTGCAGTTTCTCCGCCTTCCCCATCGCCTCGCGGATCTGCGGCTCAACGTCCCGGTACTTCTTCTTTCCCAGTGTCAGCGAGCCGACCATGTGTGACAGAGCGGTACCGACCGCCCCGGCGAGGGCAGACGCGCCGCCTCCGCCCGGGACAGGGTCGCTGCCCGCCAGCACGGCGGTGAATTCCGCGCAGGTCTTGTCTTTAAAGTTCGTTTCCATTCCCAGCACTCCCTTCTTTATCCACCGCAGGCGCAGCGCCCGCAGCATCAGCAATTCCTCTCTTCTGTCGGATAAAGTCCATCGCGCGCTCGAGCCAGAGCTTCAGCAGGGCCATGACCGGCACCGCGATCAGCATCCCCAGGAAGCCGCCCGCCTTATTTCCGGCGATGACGCCGATGACGACGAGCATCGGATGGATCTCGATGTTCTGGCTCAGCAGGCGCGGATTGACCACCGCAGCGTCGACGCCCTGGATGACGAGCAGGATGACGAAGCCGATGATGATCACGTTCACGCTGCCGGAGGTCAGTCCGGCGACCAGCGTCAGGCCGTAGCCGATGATCGGACCCAGGTAAGGAACCAGGTTGCCGATGCCGGTCAGCACGCCGATGACGATGCTGTACGGGATTCCTGCGATCGAGAATACCACGCTGACGGCGACCATCATGAAGATCGCGTCTGCCATCTGTCCGCGAATGTAGCCGGAGAACACGCCGCTCACGTCGGTCCACAGGCTGCGCAGGTGCGGCGTCGTGCGTTCACCGAACAGGGTGTCGGCGACGCGCTTCCAGTACTTCCAGAGAGACGGCCAGTCCAGCATGAAGTAGACGGTGAACAGGATCGAGAAGGCCACGGTCGCGCCGATGCTCTTGATGTCGTTCAGCGTGTCGCTCAGGCTTCCGACGGAGCCGGAGACCTTCTTAGTCAGGGCATCCTTGACCGCGTCGACGATCTGCTTAGCC
The DNA here is from genome assembly GCA_903789635.1 of uncultured Eubacteriaceae bacterium. Lineage (GTDB taxonomy): Bacteria > Bacillota > Clostridia > Peptostreptococcales > Anaerovoracaceae > Aminicella. Next base: position 42,708 of record CAIFEY010000021.1, on the reverse strand, counting down.
TGCTCGGACTGGACATTCATGTCCGTCAGCCACTTGATCACGCTGTCGTACATCTGGTTCAGGCCGTTCGTGAATCCCTGGATAATCTGTGAGATTCCGCCGTTGTGGATCGCGCTGAACTGGTGCGTGACCGTGATGATCAGCAGCATGACCAGGACAATGATCGCGAGGACGATGCCGCCCAGGGTGATGCCCACGCTCAGGAAGTGCTTCCTGCGCGGCTTCCCCGGGAACATCCCCCGCTTGTCCAGCCGCTTTTCTACCCCCGCGCAAAGCGGGTAGAGCAGATACGCGAAGACGAATCCGATCAGGACCGGCTTCAGGATTCCGCCGACCCAGGCGAGGAAGCTTCCGACGCCCTCGAAGAACGCTCCCGCCTCCGACAGCAGTCCGTATATAATGTAGAGGACGACGAACGTCCCGACGACATACAGGGAGATCTCCGCGTATTTCCGGTTCACCTTCATTCGGAACCGCGGTTTATCTGGTTTCTTCATACTTATATTTCCTGCATCCTTTCCGGGCGCGCCGTGCGCCGCCCTGCGCTCTTTCTCATGATACATGCATGCCGCAGACATGCTGACTTCAGTTTACCATATATTTTAGTTGGATAGAATTGACATCTGCAGAAAACCGTTTAACATTAATAAGGATTAACAAGACAGCAAAAATACGTCAATATCAGCATTAATATCAATATAAAGGGATATCTGTATGTTTAACTTCAATTGGATCAGCAAATACCGGGACGAGCTGTTCGGTATCTCGATGATTTCCATTATCATCTTTCATTTCTCCGAGAACTATTGGCAGGCCACGATCCATGGGCAGATTGCGGCGTCATCGATCGGCTTCTGGGGCAGACTGGCCCTGGGTTACTACAGCTACTACGGAAGTGTCGGCGTGGAGATCTTCCTGTTCCTCTCCGGAATGGGGCTCTACTACTCGTATCACAAGAATCCCGGACTGAAGCACTTCTATAAGAGGCGCATGCAGCGGATCCTGGTGCCGTACCTCCTGGTCGCCGTACCTTTCTGGTGCATCCGTGACCTGGCTCTCCAGCATGGCACCCTGATTGACGTGATCAAGGACGTATCGTTCTACAGTTTCCTGAGCCATGGGGTCATCACAATCTGGTTCATCGGCCTGCTCATCGTGCTGTACCTGGCCTTTCCTCTCATCTACGCCCTCGTCGGCAAAGAAGGCAGGCGCAGCTTCATCAATCTCGTTCTGCTGTGTGCTGCTGCAGAAGTCCTGATGGTCGTCCTGTACCTCACGGCACATGACTTCGCATCCAACATCAGCATCGCCGTGACCCGTATCCCGATCTTCGCCATCGGCACCTGGATGGGTAAGTATATCCAGAAAAACGTAACCATCAAGGGACCTGCCGCAGCAGCGCTCATCGTCCTCGGCCTGTTCATCGGGACCTTCGTGCGTGTCGATCTGCCCGGCAACACCTTCACCTCGCGTTTCTTCTCCATTTTCTATGCCTGCGGTCTGCTGGTACTGATCGCCTGGATCCTCAAGGGAATCGAGAGCCTGACGAAGCTGAACGCATTCTTCCGCCTGGTCGGCAGCTACTCCCTGGAGCTCTACCTGACACACGTGACCCTTCGCAACCTGGTCAAGACGATGGGAATGCCGATCTACCGGATCCACATCTTCGCGGGCGTGATCCTGGCCGCAGTTGTTTTGTCTGCGATCCTGAAGCCTTTGTCCAGCCTCTTCACCAAGCTCGGGGTCATCCGCGCCGGAAAGGGCTTCCTGAACCTCGTCTACGCGTTCCACAAGCTGACGCCGGTGAAGAACCAGATCACCCTGATCAGCCGCCAGTCGGACGAGCCGTCCCTGGACCTTAAGATGATCGCGGACGAGCTCAGGCGCGAGGATCCGGACGTCAGGGTCGTGACGCTCTGCCGGAAGATCCCGGACGGGATGAAGGGCAAGGTGCGCTACCTCTTCCATATTATGGGGCCGATGATGCATGCGATTGCGCAGTCACGCGTGATCGCGCTGGATGGATACTGCATCCCGGCGAGCATCCTTCACCACAGAAAGAGCCTGACCATCGTCCAGATGTGGCACGCGATGGGCGCGTTCAAGAAGTTCGGCTACGCCGTCCTGGGCGAGGAAGAGGGCTACAGCCCGGAGATCGCCGAGGTCATGAACATGCATCAGGGCTACGACTGGATCTTCGTCAGCAGCGAGGGATGCAAGGAGCCGCTGAGCGAGGCGTACCGGTGCCGCACCGACCAGATGGTCGTCATGCCGCTGCCGCGCGTCGATTTCCTGCGCCGCCGCGAGTTCGTGGAGCCGACGAGGGAGAAGATCCTGCGCCGCTACCCTGCCCTAGAAGACGCATCGAAGAAGAACATCCTCTACGCCCCGACTTTCCGCAAGGGAGAGCCTGGTGTGAACTCCTTATATATCCAAAGACTCATTGAAAAAACAGACTTTACGGGCTATAATCTTATTATTAAACCGCATCCGCTGATGAGAGAGAAGATCCCTTCGGAAGACGCATTGATCGACACCGACTTTACCAGTTTGGAGATGCTGTCTGTAACAGACTATGTAATCACTGATTACTCCGCTTTCGTGCTGGAAGCCGCTGTCGCCGACAAGCCTGTTTTTCGGTACGTTCCGGACCGGAAGTCTTACCTGAATCGACGCGGATTTTTTGTTGACCTCGATCAGGCGGCACCGGGATTCGCATCGGAAGACGCGGGGGCCGTCATGGAGGCGATCCGGAATAATCGATACGATCTCGCAGAGGTGCGGGCGTTCGCGGAGGCGTTCGTTGCGCCGCGCGAGAACTGCACGGCGTCCATCGCGGAGTTCCTGCTGTCCTGCAGGGACAAAAAATAAAAGCCGCAGAGGACGCACGGACTGCTGCACAATGCGGCATCCGAATCGGTAATATACAGGAGAATCAACGAATGAAAATATTAAATTTACATGGTGTCGGGAACCTCGTCTATGAAGACCGCGAGATCCCGGAGCCGGGAGAAAACGAAGTCCTGCTTAAGGTCATGGCCTGCGGCATCTGCTCAAGCGACGAGTCCAGAGTCATGGAGACCGGGACCTATCATTTCCCGACCGTACCGGGGCACGAGTTCGCCGGTCAGGTCGTCGGCCTTGGTGAAGGCTGCGATCCTGCCCTGATGAACAGGAAGGCGAGTGTGTTCCCGCTTTTGCCATGCTTCGAATGCGAGGCATGCCGCCAGAAGAGCTACGCGACATGCACCAACTATAAATACTTCGGATCCAGGAACGACGGCGCCTACGCCGAGTACCTGGTCGTCCCGGCATGGAACCTGAACCTGCTGGACGATTCCGTCCCGTACACGACGGGCGCACTCTCCGAGCCGGCGGCCGTCGCGCATCACGCGGCAGTCATGAGCGGCGTCAAGAAGGGAGACCGCGCGCTGGTCATCGGAACCGGCACGATCGGACTGCTGATCGCTGCTTTTTGTCAGATCAAGGGCGCGGAGGTCTACATCGCCGGCCGCAGGCAGGAGAGCCTGGACTTTGCCGCCTCGTTCGGATTCCGGACGATCAACATCCGCAAGCTGCGCGACGAAGTCAACGAGCTGACGAACGGAAGACGCATGGACGTCACGTTCGAGGCCGTCGGATCCAACCTTTCGCTGGAGGGGGCCATCATGAGCACGAGGTCCGGCGGAACGGTCCTGGTCATGGGAAATCCTAAGGGCGATGAGGCTCTGCCGAAGGACGTCTACTGGAAGATCCTGCGCTGGCAGCTCAGACTCCAGGGAACCTGGAACTCCGCCTTCCGCGCGGAGGGAGACGACTGGAAAGAGGTCGCAGAAATCATGAAGGAGGGCTCCTTCCCGTTCGAGCGCCTGATCACCAGAAAGTACCTGCTCAGCGAGGGCGATGAGGCCTTCCGCTTCCTGCAGGACAAGAGCGTGCCGAAGTCGCGCCTGATGTTCGTCATGCATGAGGAAGCCGACCGCCTGAAGAAAGAACGGGAAGCGAGACAGTGATGAAGAGAAAAGGACAGATCGCCGCATCCATGATGTGTGCGGGCATCGATAAGATTTTCTACTACCTGACGGAATTCAAGGAAGCGAAGCTGGAGTTCCTGCACGTCGACGTCATGGACGGACAGTTCGTCCCGAACTTTGCGCTCGGCACGGACTACGTGAAGAGCCTGCGCCGCGTGTCGGACATCCCGCTGGACTACCACTTCCTCGTCATGAACCCGCTGGAAAAGATGAGCTGGTTCGACATCCGCGAGGGAGACCACGTCGCGTTTCACTACGAGCATAACGACAAGATTCCGGAGTGCCTGCAGTTCCTGAAGCGCATCGGCGCGGCATCATTCGTCGCGATCAACCCGGAGACGGACTACCGCCTGCTGGACCCGTACCTGGACGACATGGACGGGGTCCTGGTCATGACGGTGCACCCGGGCTTTGCAGGTAAAAAACTCGTAAAATCCACGATAGATAAGGTTAAGGAGATGAAGGAGTATTTCACCTCCACCGGAAGAGACGACCTCCTGATCGAGGTCGACGGGAACATCTCGATCAAGAACGCCGAGATCTTCTACAACCGCGGCGCGGACATCTTTGTCGCCGGCTCTTCCAGCCTCTTCAGCAAGTGTGAGCTCTCCACGGAGGAAATCATCCGTCAGGAGCGGAAAGTGATCGGCTGGGACTAAATGAGCATACTCTTTAAAATCGTATATTACGGCGCATCGACGCTGATGAACCGCGTACTGTCCATCCTTCCGATGAAGCAGGACCGCGTGCTGTTTCTCTCCGACGTCAGGAGCGACATCAGCGGCAATTTCAAATGCGTCTGGGACGCCCTGGACGACCATTGGGACAAGGTCACCTCGCTCAAGGGGGACCGCCGCCTGAAGCGCAGCCTGGGCGAGTGGTTCGCGCAGTGTTACTATCTCGCGACGAGCAGATACATCCTGCTCGACGACTACACGACCAGCACCGCCTACATCCGCGTCCGCAGGGGGCAGGAACTCGTCCAGCTCTGGCACAGCTCCGGCGCGTATAAGAAGTTCGCGCACAGCCGCACGGGCGAGGACGGAGACATCAAGCATATCCATCAGGGCTACAAGCGCTACACCAAGACGATCTGCAGCAGTGATTTCTGCCGTCCGTGTTTCTGTGAAGCGTTTTCTTTGCCGGAGGAACGGGTTCTCGCGACGGGAATTCCGCGCACGGACATCTTCTTCGATCCCGACTATAAGATGAGCAGGAGGGACGCGTTCTACGAGAAGTATCCGGAGCTGCAGGGAAAGAAGATCATCCTGTTCGCCCCGACCTACCGCGGGACCAAGGTGGAGGAAGCGACGTACGACTTCTCCCGGTTCGACCTGGACCGCGCATACCGAGAGCTCGGGGACGATTACGCCATCCTGTTTAAATGGCACCCCGCGCTTTACAACAATATCCGCTTCGGCATCGAGAAGGCCTACGATTATGAGAAATATCCGGGCTTCGCGTACGATTTATCCCAGATGCGGGAGATCAACGACCTGCTGTTCGTCACGGACATCCTGATCACCGACTACTCCTCGCTGATCTTCGACTACGCGCTCGTCAACAAGCCGATCATCTTCTTCGCGTACGACCTTAAGGACTACGAGGACGGACGCGGGATGTACTTCCCGTTTAAGGAGTACGTCTACGGAAGGGTATGCCGCGACACCGACCAGCTGCTCGACGCGATCCGTGCGGAGGACATGGGCAGCGAGAAACGCGAGGCGTTTATTCATAAATTTATCGATAAAAACGACGGTAATGCCACGCAGCGCGTGATGGACGCCGTCTTTGGAGGAGCCAATGACAACTTACGCAGCAATTCTGGCGGGCGGAATCGGTAACCGCATGCATTCCGCGACGATTCCCAAGCAGTTCCTGCAGTTAGGCGACCGCCCGATCATCATCTGGACGATCCAGAAGATCCTGGGCTCGCACGCATTCGACTACGTGTACATCGCCATCCATCCGGAATGGAAGGATTACCTGCAGGAGCTTCTGGAGAAGTGGGACATCTGCGAACCGAACCTGACCATCGTTTCCGGCGGCAAAGAGCGCCTGGACTCGATAGAAAACGTCATCGATGCAATCTGCGATTCCCATACCGTCGAGACGGAGGACAAGATCCTGATCCACGACGCCGTCCGCCCATTTATCACGAATCAGATCATCAGTGACAGCCTGGAGGCCCTGAACCGCCACCCTGCCGTCGTCGCAGCCATCCCGGCGACCGACACGATGCTCTGGATCGAGAGCGACGACCGCGTAGACTCCATGCCGGACAGGAGCAAGCTGTACAACGGCCAGGCGCCGGACAGCTTCCGTCTCCAGGTGCTGGCAAAGTCCATCCGGGAACTGACTCCCAGGCAGCGCCGGGTCATCACCGGAACTGCGCAGATCTGCCTGCTCGACGGCATCCCAATCCACACCGTCCCGGGCGATCCGATCAATATCAAGCTGACCAGCGACAGCGACATGCTGATCGCGGAGGGCCTGATCCGAAGAGACATGGGAGAAACCGCAGAGGATAAGAATGAGTAAGCAGAAGCAGAATTCTATAAACCTGCCGGTGACCGCAATGCGAAACCGCCTCGCGGAGAAGCGGATCCGCGTCACCATCCGGGAAATCACCTGGGAGCGGGTCATCCTGCACCTCACCTGCCGGGTTGAAGGGATCGAGAATGTCGACCCTGCCCGGCCGCTTGACTTTTATGCCGTCACGAGCTTCCTGAAGGCAAACGCGAAGTTCAGGGCGGAACGGATCGACGAGAAGCCCGGCGAACCGGCCGACGGGAATGATGACAGGAATGACAGGGAAGCAAACGGCGGAGTCACGTACCGCCTCTCCCTGAACGTCACGAACCCGGGGTACTGCAGGTGCCTGCCGACGGAGACCTACCGGTTCCTGGTCTGCCAGGGAAACGACATCCTGGCGGCGCCGGAAGTCTCCGAGGAACTGACGCCGCTCCTGCCGGACAAGTCCAGGGAATTCCTGTACAGCAGCCGGAACGGCGCGTACATCGTCGATTTCTCCATTGCAGAGGACGACAGCGCCCTGTACCCGGAGATGCGCGTGCTGAACGCGCACAGGGCGGCGATCGAGCCGTACAGCACGCCGGACACTGCGTCCGCAGGCGCAGGGCGCGGCTCGCGCCTGAAAGGCAGGGTCAAGGACATGATCCGCGCCTACTACGCCCACGAGGCGAAGAAATACGACCGAAGCTTCACCGGCACGGTCAGGACGGTCCTGTTCCTGACGGAGCAGAGCGAACGGCTCGGCTCCAACCTGACGGCCGTGTACCGCAGGATGCAGGAACGCGGGCTCGATCAGAACTTTGAGATCCTGATTTCCGCGCGCTCTGCCGTCGAGAAGAAATACGGCGAGAAGAGCTGGCTGCGCCTCATCAGGGACGCTGCGAAGGCGGACATGATCTTCATCGACGACCATTGCCCGTTCCTGGACTGGCTGACGCTGAGCAGCCGCACCAAACTGATCCAGCTCTGGCACGCCGGCGCGGGATTCAAGTCCTCCGGCTACAGCCGCTGGGGACACACCGGATGCCCGGGCCCGACGAGCGGACACCGCCAGTACGACTACGGAATCACGAGCAGCGCCAGGATCGCCCACTTCTACTCGGAGGTGTTCGGCATCAACCCGGAGCAGCTGCTGCCGACCGGAATGCCGCGGATGGACGAGTTCCTGGACCCCGCCTACCGGAAGGAGACCGAGAAGAAACTGCGCGCACGCTTCCCGCAGATCGAGGGTAAGGAGGTCATCCTGTTCGCCCCGACCTACCGCGGAAAGAACCGAAAAGACGCGCATTACCCGTATGAAATGATCGACTTCGGCCGGCTGAACCGCTTCTGCGGGGATCAATATGCGGTGCTGTTCAAGATGCACCCGTGGGTGTCCGAGCCGGTGCCGATCCCGGAGGAATGCCGGGACAGCATGATCGATGTCAGCAGGTATCCGAACATCAACGACCTGTTCTACATCACCGATCTGCTGATCACGGATTACTCCTCGAGCATCTTCGAGTTTTCCCTGATGCGGAAGCCGATGCTGTTCTTCGCCTTCGACGAGGTGCAGTACGCGTACTCCCGCGGCTTTCACCGGCCGTACGAGGAATCGGCGCCGGGCAAAGTCTGCCGTTCCTTCAGCGAGCTCATGGCCGCGCTGGAAAGCCGGGACTTTGAAGAGGAAAAGGTCGAGGAATACGTGAAGTTCCACTTCGACGTCATCGATTCCGGTGCGTCCGACCGCGTGATCGACTGGATCCTGCTCGGCAGCATCCCGGAGGAAAGCAGAAGACGCCTGGAGGAGATCGACCGGGAGAATCAACGGCTCCTGGAGATGGACTTTTCCAGCCTGGCCTGAACCGCAGGTCAGTTGAATATACAGCCCGGTGTGACCTTTGCCGCAGCGGGACATGAAAATGAAAACGAGGACAGAACGCGCGGAATGCGCGGAGCATAGACAGCAAGCAAATATGCGAAAACGGTATTGGAGGTACTGCAAATGAATATTGCGATGATTTTTGCCGGCGGAAGCGGCGTCCGTATGGGTGCCGGAATCCCGAAACAGTTCCTGGAAATCAACGGTAAGCCGATCCTGGTCCATACCGTGGAGATCTTCCAGTGGCACGAGCTGATCGATAAAATCTATATTTCTACCCTTGAGGATTACATTCCTTACGTCGAGGAGCTGGTGGACCAGTACCGCCTGACCAAGGTCGCGGCGGTCATCCCGGGCGGCGCTACCGCGCAGGATTCCATCTACCACTGCCTGCAGAAGGGCATCAGCGAGAACGATCCGGACAGCATCGTCCTGCTGCACGACGGCGTCCGCCCTTGTGTCGACCACGATGTCATCACGAGAAACATCGAGACGGCCGAGGAAAAGGGCAACGCGATCACGACGACGGCCTGCTACGAGACGATCCTGCTGAGCCACGACGGCGAGCAGGTCGATTCCGTTCCGTTCCGCCGCGAGACCTTCTCCGCGCAGGCACCGCAGACCTTCCGCCTGAAGGACATCATCGCCGCGCACGACGAGATCCGGAAGAGACCGGAGGGCTACAAGGACATGGTCGACGGCTGCACGATCTGCACGACGCTCGGCATCCCGGTCAACATGATCGAGGGAAACCGCGGAAACATCAAGGTTACGACGCCTGAGGACGTATACATCTTCCGCGCCCTGCTCCAGTACAACGAGAACGAGCAGGCGTTCGGGCTCGGCCTGACCAAGCGGTCCAGCTCGATCCTGAGCAGATTCAAGAAGAAACCGGAGGGTAAATAACATCATATCCACATTTATCCCGACATCAAATCGACATCTTGCGAATCCATTATAAATACGGTGAATTTAAACCTATAGACACGATGGATTGGTGAGATAAATATTGATGGACAGGACAGATGGATTGGATGGTGTGTATTCGGTCCGATTCCTGAAATCGCCGAGAGAAGAATCCGTTATACAGAAAGGAGTGCCCTTGTGCGCGATCAAACATCAGAATTAGCTATTATCACGGAAATAAAGTGGGAGCGTGTCTTTCTCCACATCGATATCCAGGTGGAAAAGATCGTCCCTGCTGCATTCAAGCTGCGTTTATATAAGAGAAAAGCGGAACACGAGATCGGCCCGGACGGCGAGATGCTCTCGTTCAAGGGCCTGGAACCGGTCCATTCCGTCCCGGTCGAGGCGGACTCCCACGAGGGAAACCTCTACCACCTGGTGCTGAACATCAGCAGTCTGGATGGACGCAACTTCCTGGACAACGGGTCCTGGCAGGTCCAGGTCGTCCCGCAGGGCGCTGAATCGGAGGAGGACGAGCTGACATGCTCCCTCACTCATGATCTGGCCTACCGCCTGGACGACCTCTCCCGCATCTTCCGCTACGACGGTGACAGATACGCCTACACCATGTCGTTCAGCGTTTTTGCGGCAGACAACGACCTGCTCGCGCTGGTCATCCGTTCCCGCTTCATGATCGAGAACGAAGACTGGAAAAAGCGTCATTACGTGCAGGAGGCAAAGTCCAGGAAGGGCAAGCGGAGAAAGTTCCGCAAGGCGGTCGTCACCAAGCTGATGCGCGCCTGGTACCAGATCGTCGAGCACACGCACCCGAAGCACGGCAGTAACGTCCTGTTCATGACTGAGACCAAGGACTACCTCTGGGGCAACCTGAAATACATCAACGACCGCATCATCGAGCGCGGGCTGGATAAGCAGTTCAACCTCTCCTATTCCGTCAGAAGAGCGGTCGGAACACATAAGAGCGCCCTGAGCTGGTTTAAGTTGATCACGCTGATCGCCAAGCAGGACTACATCTTCGTCGACGACTACGTCCCGGTCTTCGGCTTCCTCGACCTGAATAAGAACACCAAGCTGATTCAGGTATGGCACGCCGGAGAGGGCTTCAAGGCCGTCGGATACTGCCGCTTCGGAAAGGCCGGAAGCCCGTACCCGGTTGGCAACTGCCACAAGAAATACGACTACGTCATCACCGGTTCCGAGCATCTGGTCCACATCTTCGAGGAGGTGTTCGGCATCCCGAGGAGCGCGTTCCTGCCGCTCGGAATGGCAAGGCTGGACGGCTTCCTGGATCCGGATAAGATCGAGGCCTTCCGCAAAGAATTCTACGCTGAACATCAGGCATGGAAGGATAAGAAGATCATTCTCTTTGCCCCTACCTACCGAGGAAAGGGACAGGGCTCGGCCCACTACGACTACGACCAGCTCGACCTGAAGCAGATTTACGACTTCTGCGGGGACGAATACATCTGGGCATTCAAGATGCACCCGTTCGTCAAGGAAGAGCCGCCGATCCCGGAGGAATACAAGGACCGCATCGTGGACCTCAGCTCCTGTGAGAACATCAACGACCTGTACTACATCACCGACCTGCTGATCACCGACTACTCCTCCAACTACTTCGAGTACGCGCTGATGCAGAGACCGGTGCTGTTCTTCACCTACGACCGCGAGATCTACGAGCTGACCAGGGGCGTGCACCGCCCGGTCAAAGAATCCGCGCCGGGCAAGGTATGCGACTCGTTTGATGAGATGATGACCGCGCTGAAGAACCACGACTTCGAGGAAGAGAAGATCAAGCAGTTCGTCATCGACAACTTCCAGGGCTACGACGGAAAGGCCAGCGACCGCGCCATCGATTACATCCTCCTCGGAAAGGGAAAGAAGGATGCGGCGGACAAGCAGCCGGAAGCCGGGCAGGATCGGTAATTCCGGAACGCAGGGTTCCGGAAACGAAACCGCGCGGGATCAAGCAGAGACAACTATAGAATTCGACAAAGATCACATACAATAGCGGCGATTCTTATCGACTCTAATCGACACCAATCGCTGCCGACAGCTTCAATCGATAAATCGAAGCTGTCGAAAAATGAGAAAGGGGAAAGCATGAACTCCGTTATTCGGGAAGATATTCAAAGTATCCTCGCAGAAAAAATCAATTGGGATAAACTGAAGAACAGGACGGTGCTGCTGACCGGCGCCAGCGGAATGCTGGGAAGCTACATCATCAGCACTCTGGTCGAGCTGAACGAGCAGAAGGACTGGGGAATGCACCTGTACGGCCTGATGCGCCATCCGAAAAAGCTGAAGCCGGAGATCCGCGACCACATCGATGTGATCACGCAGAGCGTAACCGAACCGATCGACACGGACGTGAAGTTCGACTACGTCCTGCACACCGCAAGCCCGGCGAGCCCGCTGATCATGCGGGAGGACCCGGTCGGAACCATCGCCGCGAACACGCTCGGCGCGTGGAATACCCTGAAGCTCGCGGCCGACTCCAACGCGTCCGGATACCTGTTCATCTCCAGCCGTGAGATCTACGGACAGCCGTACGCCGACCAGAAGGTCTTCTCGGAGGACACCTACGGGTTCGTCGATCCGCTGAACCCGAGGTCCTGCTACCCGGAGGGCAAGAAGGCCGCAGAGACGATGTGCGCCTGCTACCGTGCCCAGTACGGCCTGAACACCAAGATCGCCCGCCTGGCCCACACCTTCGGCCCGGGCATGCGCATCGACGACGGCCGCGTGCAGGCGGACTTCCTGCGCGACGTCGTGAACGACCGCAACATCGTGCTGAAGAGCGAGGGCACCGCGATCCGCACCTACACCTACGTGCGTGACGCCGTCGCTGCCCTCTTCTACATCCTGCTGAACTCGCCGGACGACGAGATGGTCTACAACATCAGCAGCGAAGCCGACACCGTGAGCATCCGCCAGCTGGCAGAAGCCATGGCAGACGCGTACCCGGAGAAGCACCTGAAGCTCGAGTTCCACATCCCGGAGAAGACCGGAAACGACGGAACCGCGCCGTTCACACTGGGCATCCTGTCCAGCGACAAGATCAAGACCATCGGATGGCAGCCGGCCTTCACCCTGAAGGAGGGCATCCAGAGAACGGTCACCTACCTGAATGAGGAGGGAATCCGGTAAATTTAATTTTTGTACGACGGTGTTTACATTACTTGTATAGTGATATATTATAATCATACGATATAAAGTTAAGAGCAGTAAATCAAAAACCGCGGAAGGCACGTAATGAAATGCCTTCCGCGGTTTTTTCGAATTTCACTTTTTCTGTCCGCTATAACGACACGCCGGTCACGCCGGACTCCTCAAGCCTGCGGATGATCGTCCGCTTATATTCGAGGAACGCGTCGCTCAGGGCGAAGTCCGCCTCACGCGGCTTCGGTTCTTTCACAACGATCTCGTCCAGGATCTCGCCCGGCTTTCCGGTCAGGATGTAGATCCGATCGGAGAGGAGAATCGCCTCGTCGATGTCGTGCGTGATGAACAGCGTCGACAGGTGGATCTTCTCCATGACCTCCAGATACCAGTGGTGGATCTGCGTCTTAGTCAGGGTGTCGAGCGCGGAGAACGGCTCGTCCAGGAGGGCGACGTCCTGCGAGAACATGTAGGTGCGCAGGAGCGCGGCACGCTGACGCATGCCGCCGGAAAGCTGGGACGGATACTTGGTCTCCGTACCGGCAAGGCCGAACTCCTCGAACATCGAGGAGGCCTTCTTCCGGGCGGCCTTCTTCCGCATTCCCTGGAAAATCAGGGGCAGCGCGACGTTGTCCTGGATCGTCCGGTACGGCAGGAGGAGGTCCTTCTGCAGCATGTAGCTGATCTTCCCCGGCTTTCCGGTGATCTCCTCCCCGTTCAGCACGACCGTCCCGCTCTGCGGCTTCAGCAGACCGGAGATCACGTTGAACAGCGTGGTTTTTCCGCTCCCGCTGACACCGAGCAGGCTGACGAGCTCACCCTGTTCCAGATGGATGGAAATATCCTTCAGCACCTGGCTGCCGCCGAACGACACACTTACATTTTCTACCTGTAATTTACTCATAGTCCCTTTCTGCCCGGATTTACTCGGCCGGGAGATACTCGTTCGTGAAGCCCTGATTCTTCTTCAGCGTCTGGGAGACCAGCTTGTTCTGATTCAGCCAGCTGTAGAACAGGTTCCAGCGCGCAGGGTCGATGTAGCCCCACTGCTTGGCGTCAGAGATGTACTGCTTGGAGATGTACTTCTGGCTCGCGTAGACCAGCTTCTTGTTGCTCTTCAGCTCCTTATTCTCGTCCATCAGGATGTTTGCGGATGCCTTCGGATGCTTGGCCGCGTAGTCGTAGCCCTCGGAGAGTGCCTTCATGAAGGCCTTAGCCTGCTTCGGATTCTTCTTCAGATAGCTCTCGTTCGCGATGTATACCGGTGTGTAGTAGTCAAAGGTCTTATTCAGATCTTTAAAATACCAGAAGTTGACGTTCAGACCTGCCTGTCTGCAGGCGATCGTCGCCCATCCGTTGAACACCCAGATGGCGTCGACGGACTTCTTCTTCAGCGCGGACGCCTCGTCCGTTACGGTAGACGGAATCATCTTGACCTTGGAGAAGTCTCCGCCTTCCTGCTCGACCAGCTGTTTCAGCATGGCCTTCTCGATCGGCAGGTCCCAGGTTGCGTACTTGTGGTTCATCAGGCCCTTAGGGCTCGTGATGCCGTCCGCCTTCCTGGAGATGATGCCGGAGGTGTTGTGCTGCAGGATGGCAGCGACGGCGACGATCGGCACCTTATTCTTGCCGACGATCGCACTCGCCATGGTGTCCTGTGCGCTGACGCCGAACTGCGCCTTGCCGCTTCCGACGATCTGCTCCGCGCCGTCATCCGAAGGCTGCACGACACGGACCTTCAGTCCCTGCTTCTTGAAATACCCCTTCTTCATCGCGACGTAGAGACCAGTGTGGTTCGTATTCGGCGTCCAGTCGAGGCAGACCGTGACCTGCTTCAGCTTGGAGGTGTCCGATGACGACTTGCCGGACGAACCTCCGCAGGCGGTCAGGCTGAACACCATCGCGCCGGCGAGGACGGCGGTAAGGATCTTCTTGATGATACTGTTCCTCTTCATAAATTACTCCTCTGATTCATTGCCCCTTTTTTTCGTTGTATCTTCGGGTTGTCTCATTGCATATAGTTCAGGAGTCCTGCCGGTCTGCGTCGTCCAGGTGGCGGTACGGCATGCAGACCCGCTCCAGGATGCTCACGATGGCGATCAGGACCAGCGATACGATCGAGATCAGGATGATGACCGCGAACATCTTATCGAAGGCATAGGCCTTCTTCACGCGCGTCATGTAGACGCCGAGGCCGTTGAATCCGCCGAGCCACTCACTGATCACCGCGGTGACCACCGAATAGGCTGTCGCGATCCTAAGGCCCGAGAAGAAGCTCGGCAGCGCGGACGGCGCTTTCAGGTACCGGAAGATGCGCCATCTTCCCGCGCCCATGGAACGCAGCAGGTTGACGGAATCCGGGTCAGCCGACTTAAAGCCGTCCAGCAGGCCGACCGCGATCGGGAAAAACGACGCGATGACGACCAGGATGATCTTTGGCTTCATCTCATAGCCGAACCAGAGGACGAGCAGCGGCGCAATCGCGACCGTAGGAATCGTCTGCGACAGGACCATAACCGGGTACAGAGCCCGGTACAGGGTCTCGAACATGTCCATGAGGACCGCGAAGACGAACCCGATCGCGATGCCGATCCCGAGGCCGTAGAAGGCCTCCTGCAGCGTCACCTTGGCGTTGAACCAGAGAAGCTCCCGGTCGCTGATCAGCGAGGTCACCACGTCTCCCGGAGTCGGCAGCATGTAGCGGGGTACCGCTCCGCTCACACACAGAAACTCCCAGATGCCGATGATCGCCAGGATTGCGACGACAGCAGGACCTTTACTTCTGATGATATTTCGAAACTTTCTTATCAATCGTCAAAATCTCCCCTTCTGGCTTGTACTCGATCTTTACATAAGATGCGACCTTAGGCGCACCTGCTCGGATCGCGACGTGCTGGCACTCCTTCACGATGTCCATCAGCTGATCGTAATCGTCTCCCTCGATGACCGTCTCATAAGGTCCGACGTAATAGTGAAGTCCCGTGCTCTTGATATAAGCGATGACCTCGTCGACGATTTTTACGACCTCGTCATCGGAATCTACGTTAGGCAGTACCTGGATTGCTACACTTGTCTGCATATGTTTTCCCTCCATATTCTTTTCCGCATCACGTCCGGCATCACATTCCTTTCTCCCTCCCGCAGCTGCATTCCGCAGGGCGTGCCGCGATCGAGTGCGGGATAATGTATGCGTGGTTTGTGATGTTCGTGGTGATTGTAATGATTGTAGTGCTTTGATTGTTGTAATGTAATTCTTGCTGCTGTTGTGCTGCAATCGGATGAAATATCCGGCATAAGAAAAACCCCGTCCGGATCACTCCGGGCGGGGGCATTGCTTACGTTCTTACGTTTCCACGTTGTCTCAAGCATGTCGACAATGACTCACTACGCTGGCATGATCCAGATCAGTTCAAGGGTCGCGGCACGCCGCCTCTCAGCCTTTCGGCTCCCCTGGTCTTCATTATACCTTTCAATTGTTCTTTTATTCTATGAGAAGAAAAGTAATATGTCAAGGCGCCGGCAGAATTTCCGGCCGGCTGGCGATCCTGACGGCTGGGATTCCCGGGAGTTCCGGATTCCCAATTATCATTCCGCTAATACTCTGCCTCGATCTCTTTTACCCTGCGGAACAGGTAGTCGTTCACCGGCGTCGCGATGCCGACCTCCTTACCGTAGCGCATGACCGTTCCCGCGAACATATCGACCTCCGACTTGCGCTTGGCGCGGCGGTCCTGTCCCATCGACGGCACCGCATTCTGGTCCAGCGAGCGCAGGATTGCGGCATACTCCCGCACCTCCTTCTCTCCCAGATCGATTCCCTTAGCCTTCGCGATCAGGACGACCTCACGCATCGCACTGATCATGACCGCGTATTCCAGGCTTCCGTCCGTCAGGCACTTGCCGTACGGCTCGTCGAATACCATCGTCGTCTGATTGCAGCCGACGTTGACCATGTACTTGCACCACTGGCGGTAGAGGATGTTCTCCTCGCGCACGTACGGGAAGTTCACGCTGTCGAAGAACGCGCATACCCGGTCCAGCTTCTCCGTCAGGACCTTCTGCGTCTCCTCATCCGCCGTGTGCGGCACGCCGACAAAGAGCCGACCCGCCTGCGTATACACGAGCTCGCTGCCGTACCTCTGCGCGTCCATCTCCTGGGAGACCGAGTACAGCACCTTCTCCTTCCCGAACCGTTCCGCAATGATCTCCTCACTGTCGACGCCGTTCATCAGGGAGATGATGATCGTATCCTCGTTGATGCAGGAAGCCGCTGTATCGAGCCCTGCCTGCAGGCCCGGGTACTTCAGGCCGACCAGCAGCAGGTCCGCCGGCTGCGTCTCCTCCGGCGTCACCATGTGCAGGGAAACTTCCTGCCCGTTGATCGTGTAGACGTCCTTTTCGTGGCGCGCCTTCCTCGCAGCATCCATGATGTACTCCGGCTGACCGCTCCCCAGATTCTCACGGATCGGCGTACCGAACAGCAGCCCCAGTGCACCCATTCCGACAATGTTAACGCGTTTAATCTCCTTCATTTTCCGAATCCCTTCCTCACTCGTTATTTTTCTTTTTAATACTATATCGTTGTTTATCTATGTATTCGCTGCGCCGTGCATCTTCACGATACTCCCTTAGGTGCGACAAAATCGATACTGCCCAAGAGAATACGGTTCTGCTGAATACTTTATTCGAATACCTCGCTCGGCGGCAGATGCGTCGCAGCCCATGCACAGGTGAACTTTGCCGCAAAAGGCGAATGCCGCCACGATCACGCAGCTGAGTCACGCAGCCGGACTACTCGAAGTCCCACGGATGCGTGTGGAAATGCTCGTCCACGAGGTTCACGCTGCGCAGCAGATCCTTGTCCTCCAGCATCTCCCTGACCGGCCGGTCCGCGCAGATCTCGTGATTCTCGCCGAACAGCACCGCACGGTCCGCGATGTGCGGCACCAGGTCGAGCGCGTGCGTGGCGAAAATCAGGGTCTTGCCCTCGTCCGACAGGCGGTTCAGCACCCTGAGGAGCCAGGTCTGCGAACGCGGGTCCAGGTTGTTCGTCGGCTCGTCCAGGATCAGCACCTCCGGCCGCAGGATCAGCGCGCTCGCGATCGCGGCCTTCTTCTTCTCCCCGCCGCTCAGGTGGAACGGCGCCTGGTCCAGCAGCTTCTCGATGCCGAGGCCCGCTGCCAGCTCCTCGACCTCCTCCATCACCTGCTCCGCGGGAATTCCCTTCTGCAGCGGCCCGAACGCCAGCTCCTCGCGGACGCTCGCGCAGAACAGCTGCACGTCGGAATCCTGAAAGACGTAGCCGACCTTCTGGTGGTACAGCTGCGCCTCCTCGCGGCGCATTCGGTCCAGCCGGACCGGAGACCCGAATGCCTCGATCGTCCCGCTTCCCGGCGCGATCAGCCCCGCGAGCATTTTCAGCAGTGTGGACTTGCCGCAGCCGTTGACGCCCAGGACTGCGATCCGCTCCCCGGAATCGATCGACAGACTGAGGTCCGTGAAGATCGGCTCCGCCATCGGATAGGAAAACGCGACATGCGATAAATTAAAAATCTCACCCAAAAATATATCCTCCAATAATCAGGATCATGAGGATTACCGCGCCCACGATCAGGAACAGGTAATCCAGCATGCGCAGCCGTCTGCGCTCCGCCCCGGCGAACGTCCCCTGGTATCCGCGGAGCACCATCGCCTGGTAGACCTCCTCGCTGATCCGCCTGACTTTGACGAACAGCTGCCCGAACGCCCCGCCGACGTATTTACGGTTCTCCGCCGAGGAGATCTTTCCGACCGTGCGCAGATACCGCGCCTGCATCATCTCGGTCCCCGCCGATGCCATCAGGAAGATGTAGCGGTAGGCCATGTTCAGGATCGCGATGAACCCGTCCGGAATGTGCATCCGGGAGAGTCCCGCCATCAGGTCCGCCCACCTCGTCGACGCGAGCAGCAGGAACGCGAACGACAGGGAATCCCCCGTCCTGAGAGCCGCGCGGAGCGCCGTCAAAAGGCCCGCCTCTGTAAAGTAAACGGGACCGATGGTTAGCAGCGGCGTGCCCTTGATCAGCCAGCTGCTGGCGCCCGGCAGAGAGAACACGAACACGAGGACCGGCAGGTACTTCCAGACCCTCCTGAGGTAGTCGCGCAGGTTCAGCCTAGACGTCCCTGCGAACACCGCCGCCGTAATCCCCGTCCCGATCAGCACGGCGAGGCTCCTGCTGCTGTTCGCCGCGACGATGAACATCAGCGAGACGATGACCTTCATCCGCGCGTCTACCGCCTGCCAGAGCCCGTCCATCGACGCGTACCGGTTGTTGTACAGCTCGTTCTCGAACAGCTCCGAGAAGCGCATCAGCGTCCGCGCGAGGAAGCCACGCCCGACGATCCGGTTCGTCCCTCCGGCGTTTCTCCGACCCGTTCCGTTTATCTCCGTCTTCTCTGTCCTATCTGTCTTATCCGTCTTCATTGCTTCTTCTCAGCCCCGCTGCGCTTCGCTGCCAGGGACAAAAGGAAGACGAGCAGGACAATAAGGCCAATGCCGACCAGCGCCGCCGCGATGTATCCGCCGCGGTCTCCTAACACCGGGATCGAATAATCCGGCATCAGCGCCTTCCAGAACTCGGCCATCTTCTGCATCCCGGCAGGCGCGTATCCGACTGCCTTCTTCACCTCGTCGGTGCCCCATTCTCCCCAGGCCGTGCCCTTGGTGAGCAGGCCGAGCGGGGTCAGCGCGATCAGGACGAACAGCGGAATCAGCAGGGCCCTGTATCTGGCCCAGAATCCCTTTGTCTCCTGCGCAGGCTGCTCCCCGGAGGCGAGATCTGCACCCGCACCCGCGATCCCAGAGAGGCGGATCGAACCGTCGGCGGCAGTCTGGTTCTGGAGGAACATGTCCGGTGCGGCCTTTGCCACATAGGCGGACGCGGCACCCGTGATTACGGCCTCGAGAGGGCCCGCGACCAGGAGATGCGCCGCCGCCATCGCCGGAACCGCAACGGAAATCGGGTACGGGCAGTAGAGCGCGGCACCGGACGCCGTGTGGAACAGCGCCGGCTGGATGCCGAACTCGAGCGCCGCGAGCAGCGCCGCAGCGTTGATGCCGATGTAGCCTCCCGCGGCCGCGCTCAGCACATTCCGCCGCGAACCGGGCCGGCTCGATCCAGCCAGCGCACGGTAGACCGCGTACCCGACGAACGGCATGACCACCGCCATATTCAGGCAGTTCAGCCCGTACGCCAGAATCCCCCCGTCGCCGAAGAACAGCGCCTGGATCAGCAGCGCCGCCGACACGGCAGCCACCGCCGCCCAGGGCCCCAGCAGGACCGCGATCAGCACCGCACCGACCGCATGCGCCGAGCTTCCGCCCGCGACCGGGACGTTCATCATCATGATCGTAAAGGAAAACGCCGCACCCAGCGCGAGGGTCGGCAGATTTTTCTCCCCAACTTTATTTTTTACTCTATTCAGCGATGTCTTCCACACCGGAACCATCGCAGCCAGCGCCGGAACAGTCACCTGCGGCGCGATATAGCCATCTGGAATATGCATAAATTTACCCCCTTTTAGAAACCTGGACAGCGCGAAAAACGTGTATCCACGCAACTGTGAGTATATCATAGCTGATTTTCATTCGCAATTACACCCGGGCCCGGTGATTTCTTTCCTAAATCTTCATCATTTTATTTTTGCCTATGATAAAATCAGTGTATACAATAAAGGTGCGCACTTACATATCGGATTAGAAGGGAACTGAGGTAAAGGTGCGCGTCTGCCGACGCCAGAAACCTATGAAACAGTCGGTTCCAGACGTGTGGTACGCTAATAGTTCAGCAGAAATCCACCAAGGAATCGCTGACCATGTTCCAGCGGAATTCCATCATGAAGCCGCTGGCATTGGAGAAATCGGCGTAATTGAATTAATTAGAGCAGTTAAGAGAGAAGAGATTAGGGAAAAGGGGATTAACAAAATGAACATTACTGAATTTTTCAAGGAGCATCCGAAGGTCGCGCTGGGATTTTCCGGCGGCGTGGACTCTTCCTACCTGTTTTATGCGGCGGTGAAGGCCGGGGCGGACATCCGCGCGTATTACGTGCACGGCCCGTTCCAGGCGGCGTTCGAGTACGAGGACGCCCTGCGCGTCGCTCGTGACATCGGCGCGGAGGACCGCCTGACCGTCATCGAGGCGGACGTGCTCTCCCATCACGAGGTCACGGAGAACCCGTGGAACCGCTGCTACTACTGCAAGAACCTCGTCTTCGGGACAATCACCGAGCGCGCGGCGGCCGACGGCTACACGACGATCATCGACGGCACCAACGCATCCGACGACCCGAGCGACCGTCCGGGAGTCAAGGCCCTGCAGGAGATGCATGTGCTTTCACCTCTGCAGATCTGCGGCATGACCAAATCCGACATCCGCGAGGCTTCTAAAGCCGCCGGCCTCTTCACCTGGAACAAGCCGTCCAACGCCTGTCTGGCCACGAGGATCCCGACCGGCGAGGAGATCA
Source organism: uncultured Eubacteriaceae bacterium (assembly GCA_903789635.1). Lineage (GTDB taxonomy): Bacteria > Bacillota > Clostridia > Peptostreptococcales > Anaerovoracaceae > Aminicella. The sequence continues at coordinate 21,684 of CAIFEY010000021.1, read as the reverse complement.
CCCAGGAGAAGCTCGACGCCGTCGAGCACGCAGAGGACGCGCTCAGAAAGCTCGGATTCTCCGACCTGCGCGTGCGCAAGCGCGGCGACATCGGCCTGATCCAGCTGCCAGCGGAGCAGTTCGCGGACGCCGTCAGCAAGCGCACGGAAATCGAGGACGCCCTGCATCCGTACTTCCCGCAGCTCGCCCTCGACCTGCAGGACCGCGCCAGCAAATAAGCTGCCGTGCGTAAGCCGGACGGAGGCCGCAGCCAAACAAGCGTCGAAACCGAACGGCAGGCACGAGCATATCAGTAAAATAATAGTAAATCGATAGAATTTCACGGTCCACAGGGCGTGCATACATCGTTCCGACGTTCTTCACGCCCCGCGGCCGCCCAATATCGAAAATACGGGCTAATACATACTAATACAGACAACAGACAGAGGAGGCAGTATATAGATGAATGAAAGTGAGATCAAAACCCTGCTTCGCCAGGTCGCGGACGGTTCCGCCTCCGTCGACGATGCACTGTTACAGCTGAAACAGGAGCCGTTCCACGACATCGGCATCGCGCGCCTGGACAGCCACCGCGGCCTGCGCCAGGGCATCAGCGAGGTCGTCTACGGCGCGGGCAAGACGCCGGAGCAGATCGACATCATCGCCCACCAGCTCTGGAAGGACGGCCAAAAAACCGTCCTCATCACCCGCATGAGCCAGGAGGCGGCCGACCGCTTCACCCGCGACATCCCGTTCACGTACTACGAGGACGCGAGAGCGGCGATCGTCGGCAGCAAGCCGCGCCCGACCGGAAACGGCACGATCCTGATCGCGACGGGCGGGACCAGCGACATCCCGGTCGCGGAGGAGGCGGCCGTCACGGCTGAGGCCCTCGGAAATGACGTCACGCGCCTCTACGACGTCGGCGTCTCCGGCATCCACCGCCTGCTGAGCTGCACGGAAGAAATCATGAACGCGAGCGTCATCATCGCGATCGCCGGCATGGAGGGCGCCCTTGCGAGCGTCATCGGCGGCCTCGCGGACTGCCCGGTCATCGCCGTCCCGACGAGCGTCGGCTACGGAACCGCGTTCGGCGGCGTCACCGCACTCCTGTCCATGCTGAACTCCTGCGCGAGCGGCGTGTCCGTCGTCAACATCGACAACGGCTTCGGCGCGGCCTACACAGCAAGCATGATCAACCACTGCGGCCAGCATAACATGCACGGGAACGACTAGCACACGCTGCGCTCCCGCGCACTGATACCCAGACAAAATTCACCCGATCAAGGAGGCAAGCAACCTGATGAAAACCTTATATATCGAAAGCAACATGGGAGCAGCCGGCGACATGCTGATGGGCGCGCTCCTGGAAATCGCACCGGAGGGCGCCGCAGAGGCCCTGCAGAAGCTGCAGATCCCAGGCGTCGAATTCCTGCCGGAGAAGGCCGAGAGCTGCGGCATCACCGGCACTCACGTGCGCGTGCTGGTCAATGGCGAGGAGGAGCACTCCCACGACCATCACCACGAGCACGGCGGGGAGCATGAGCATCACCACCATCATGACCACGACGACGAGCACGAACACCACCATCACGACCACGACGGCGA
>CAIFEY010000021.1:0-19997 GCA_903789635.1 uncultured Eubacteriaceae bacterium | reverse complement strand
CATCACGACCACGACGGCGAACACGAGCACCACCATCACGACCATGACGGCGAACACGAGCACTGCCACCACGATCACGACCACGAACATACCATGCAGTGCGGCGCAAAGCGCGGCGACGATTTCAACCTGGACCATTTCCATACCCATGACGATGATCATCATGACCACGACCATCATCACGATCATGACCATGCGCACAGCCACGATCACGAGCACGGCCATCACGACCATGAACATGACCACGGACATTCGCACGAGCATGATCATGGCCACGGCCATTCCCACGTCCACCGCGGGATGGCGGAGATCACGGCGATGATCGACGCCCTTGACATCTCCGAGCCGGTAAAAAAACAGGCGATGGAGGTATACCGCCGCATCGCGGAGGCGGAGTCTAAGGTGCACGGCACGACCGTGACCGAGGTCCACTTCCACGAGGTCGGCGCGCTCGACGCCGTCGCGGACGTCGTCGGCAACTGTCTCCTGATGGAGATGATCCGCCCGGACCGCGTTGTCGTCTCCCCGATCAACACCGGATCCGGCCACGTCCACTGCGCACACGGCATCCTGCCGGTCCCGGCGCCTGCCACCGCAGAAATCCTGAAGGACGCCGTCAGCTACAGCGACGGCACGGACGGCGAGCTCTGCACCCCGACCGGCGCGGCCCTCCTGACGCATTTCGCCGACGAGTTCGGACCGCAGCCGCCGATGCAGATCCGCCAGACCGGAGTCGGAATCGGCACCAAGCAGTTCCCGGGCAAGGCCAACGGCATCCGCGTCTTCCTCGGTGACGAGATCTCCAAGTACGTCGCAGATCTGGCTTCCGGCGAATCCATCAGTGAGGGCGCCGGAACCCAGAACCCGATCGTCTGCCGGAATACCGACATCACCGCATACGGCGCCATGGTAAGCCTGGCGGGTAAGACCTTTGACCTCGCCGAGCTCGAGGACTACCAGCACGACGTCGTCGCGGAACTTTCCGCGAACATCGACGACATGACCGGAGAGGAACTCGGATTCGTGATGGAGCGGCTGCTCGAGGAAGGCGCGCTCGATGCCTACCACACGCCGATCATCATGAAGAAGAGCCGTCCGGGCGTCAAATTCTCCTGCATCTGCAAGCCAGAGGACGCCGGACGCATGACCGACCTGATCATGCAGCTGACCACGACAATCGGTGTACGCATGAACTTCTTCCAGCGCGCCGTGCTGTCCCGCACATCGGAGCCGGGACCGGACGGCTCTGTCGTCAAGACCAGCACCAACGCCCGCCACGGCATCAAGCGCAGCAAGATCGAGTACGACGACGCCGCGGCCTACGCGAGAGAGCACAACCTCTCCCTGCGCGCGGCAAGGCACCGGATGAGGAAAGACAAATAATACAATAGAATGGCGAGGGCGATAGCACGATTGCGCTCGCCCCGCTCGGGCCCGAGGGGTATGGCGCACCGGCGTTAGGAATTTCGACCGTCCACCGTCCATTTTCCCAACGTCCAAAAAAAAGTTAGGTAAAACGGCTCAAAAAGTTCTTATTTCCGAAGTTACGAATAGGCCGGCGGGCGCCTCCACAGCTGTCGAATGATTCCGATCATCGATTTGACCAGTGCACCCGCGTTCACCGACTGCACCGCCGCCGTCATTCTGGACGGACCGCACAAACCGCCGCACAACATGGTCGTTCTGTCGTCCATTTTCCATCGGCGGCGGCGGTGCTTCCATCGTTCATCGATGATCATCGGCCTGCACATACCCCTATAGAGTATATTATTCCACTCGCCCATCGCAGGCGATATGGGAATTTGAGCCTTATGGGTGCCATTTTCCCAAATTTTTGGAGGTGAGTCGGAAAATGAATGCCTACCCCTGGTTTTTCCCAAGTTCCATGCCGCCTCATCTCATCGCCCGCGCCAGATATTCGCGAAACTGCTGAATTCCAGCATTTTACTGAAATATGCAGTATCCACGCATCACTCTACGCCCCGCCGATCAATGGCGCCGCGATCAGGATTCCTATATCCGCCGAATTCCACCGTTTTGCTGAAATATGCAGTATCCACACATCACCCCACGCCCCGCGGCGCGCCCGGGCACTCATCTGCGCCACACGGCAAGGCATAGAATGAAGAAAGATAAAAGAATCGAGAGCGTAAATCCTATCACGCTCTCGATTCTTTATTATTTATATGTTATTAATCGCTTCTCTGCAGAGCCGCGCCGCTACTCCGCGATCTGCGCCACGAACTGCTTTCCGAACTCGCGGCACTCGTCGATCATCTTCTGATCCGGAACCCACAGCTGCTTCAGTCCGTCGCTGACGACCTTGAAGCCTGCGCCGGACAGTGCCTCGCTGATCTGCTTGACCGCGTCTCCGCTCCAGCCGTAGCTGCCGAAGGCCGCCGCCTTCTTATCCTTGAACTTCAGTCCCTTCATCATCTCCAGGATTCCGCCGATCGCGTAGGAGAATCCGTAGTTGATTGTCGGGGAGCCGACCAGGATTGCCTTGGACTGGAAGACCTCGGTCAGGATGTCGTTCTTGTCGTCCTTGGCCGCATTCATCAGCTTGACGCAGATCGTCGGGTCTGCCTGACGGATTCCGTCGGCGATCGCTTCTGCCATCTTTCTCGTGGAGTTCCACATCGTGTCGTAGACCAGGGTGATCTGGTTCTCCTGATATTTGTCCGCCCATGCGAGGTACTGCTTGATGATGCCGACCGGATCGTTCTTCCAGATTACGCCGTGGCTCGGGCAGATCATCGACAGCGGCAGGTTCATCGCGAGGATCTCGTTGATCTTCTTGGTGACCATCGGGCTGTACAGGTTCAGGATGTTCGCGTAGTACTTCTCCGCCTGATACATCAGCTCCTCGTGGTTGACCGTGTCGTCGTACATCGACTCGGTCGCGAAGTGCTGTCCGAATCCGTCGTTGCTGAACAGGATGTTGTCGCCGGACATGTAGGTGAACATCGTGTCAGGCCAGTGCAGCATCGGTGCCTCGACGAACGTCAGGGTCGTTCCGCCCAGGTCCAGTGTGTCTCCAGTCTTGACGTTTACGTAGTTCCAGTCCTGATGATAGTGGCCGCGGATGATCGCCTCACCCTTCTTGGTGCAGTAGATCGGCGTGTTCTCCGGCAGTGCGCGCATCAGCTCCGGGAGCGCTCCGCTGTGATCGATCTCGTTGTGGTTCATGACGACGTAATCGATGTCGTTCAGGTCGATTTCCTCTCTGAGTCTTGCGACGAACTCCGTGTCGTACGGCTGCCATACCGTATCCATCAGCACCGTCTTCTCATCGCCTCTGATCAGATATGAGTTATAGCTCGATCCGCGGTCCGTGGAAAACTCATCGCCGTGGAAGCGCTTCAGCTCCCAGTCAACCTTGCCTACCCAAGTCACTCTGTCCGTAATCTTCTTTCCCATCGTTTATTCTCCCTTCTCGCGTACAATCCGCATGGAATATTGATCTCTAACTGTCTTCAATTATATCGGTTTCCGGTCACGATTATGTGGGAATGACCACATTTTTGTGTACTTGTTTTTGTACACGCGTTGTTCGCTGCGGGACAAAGTCCACACCCCGTACAGAAAGAAAATCTGCGGCCCCCGAACCCCTGATGGATACGGAAGCCGCAGAATATCTGATGTGCATCAAACACAGATTTACTTGTATACTTGCCTGTTTTGTCTGCCGGGGATTGTTCTGACTCACAGCGCCTGCCGGCAGGAGGGAATCTCCATGGGGCGGAATGATTTTGTCCGGGGAGGCAGAACTAGAGGATCGCCTTGAAGTAGATCAGGACGATGATGCCGAGGATGATGCGGTACCAGCCGAAGGCTTTGAAGTCGTGCTTCTTGATGTAGCTCATCAGGAAGCGGATGATCAGCATGGACACGATGAACGCGACGACCATGCCGATGATCAGGACGGCGAACTCGTTGCCCTGGAAGGCCAGGCCGTACTTGAAGAGCTTGAGCAGGCTCGCGCCGAACATGACCGGGACGGCGAGGTAGAACGTGAACTCCGCCGCGGTGGTGCGGTCGACGCCGATCAGCAGTGCGCCCAGGATGGTTGCGCCGGAACGCGAGGTGCCCGGGAAGACGGCCGCGACGAGCTGGAACATGCCGATCACCAGGGCCGCGCGGTAGGTCAGGCGGTCGATGCTGCGGACGACCGGGCGCGTGTGGGCGTTGTGGTTCTCCGCGAGGATAAACAGGACGCCGACGATGATCAGCATGATCGCGACGCAGAGGTAGTTGTAGAAGTGTTTTTCGATCGCGTCGTCCCACTTCAGGCCTACGATGACGGCCGGGATGCAGGCGACGATGACCTTGAACCACATCGACCAGACATCCTTCCTGAGGTAATGCTCCTCCTTATTCAACGAGAACGGCCAGATTTTATGCCAAAACGTGACGACTACCGCCATGATCGCGCCGAGCTGAATGACGACCAGGAACATGTCGTAGAACGACTTGCTCACCTGCATCGGCCAGATGGAATTCAGCAGGATCATGTGCCCGGTGCTCGAGATCGGCAGCCACTCCGTGATGCCCTCGACGATACCGAAGACGACGGCCTGTATCATTGCTATCATTATCTTTTCTCCTTCCTTCTTTCAGGAATTTCTTATTTCCGCAATCGGATTCGATTCCGTTATGTCCATTGTACACGCCCGCCCGCGCGGAAACATGAACCGTTTATAAACACGGCAAAGCCTAGGGCCGAATCGCGCAGAAGCCCCGCCTTAAACCTTTGGCGCTGGCCCCGCACGGCACCCCGCGTACAGGACAATATCCGCTATATTATAACAAAGTCACCCGCCCGCTTCATCGGAAACCGCCATAATTAAGAAAAAATTCATCGATTCCACATGAAGTTTCTGCGTGTATACAGGAAAAACGGGATATAATATTATTACAATACTGACGATTGATTGCAACTTGTAATAAATCAACATTGTTCATCGTCTATTTTGAAAACAATCATTAGTTTAAAATTAGACAGAAGGTTTTGGAATTAGGAGGTCTTATATGAAATTTTACGAGGCTAAGGTAAAGGAGATCAAGCAGGAAACCAGCGACTCCTACAGCTTTATCATGGAAATCCCTGAGGGATACACCTGGAAGGCCGGACAGCACGTACTCTGGAAGCTGCACGGCTACACCGTTCCGGAGGGAGACAAAGACACACGTGTCTTCACCATCGCTTCCGCACCTGAGGACGGTTTCCTGATGTTCACGACCAGGATCACCGAACTGCACTCCGGATTCAAGGATGTCCTGCTGAAGCAGCTGAAGCCGGGCGACATCATGGAAGTTGCCACCCCGCTCGGAAACTTCACCCTGGACGCCAAGGACTATGAGAAGACACTGATCATCGCCGGCGGCATCGGCGTAACCCCGATCCGCTCGCTGCTCCGCGACTTCATGGATCATCCGGTCGCAGGCCACGAGGTCACCGTCCTCTACTCCGACGACCGCGGCGAGTTCGCGTTCGAGGACTTCTGGAAGGAGCTGCAGGAGAAGGTTCCGTCCGTCAAGATGAACTTCATCACCGACCGTGACCAGTTCACCGGAAAGACCGATTCCTTCGCAAAGGAGAACGGAAACAAGGCAGAGTACCTGGTTGCCGGCTCCCCGGGAATGAACACCGCATTCACCGAGAGACTGACCGGTCTGGGCATCGAAGCCTCCAACGTCAAGACAGACATCTTCATGGGATACTAATCGCGGACAGGGACAGACCCCCGTCCATGAGGAAGCCTGGGTTCGGATACGCTCCGGACCCGGGCGATTTTATTTTTTTCAGCCCCATTTCCATGCATTGAAAAGAGGCTGCGTTTTTTCTCAGCCCCGTTTTATTTATTGCACGACTGCTGCCGGCCGCGCCCGCAGGCATAAGAAAAACGCCCATCCGTATGTACAGCAGACTGTGTACACAGGAGGACGGGCGTTACCAATCAATTACCATTATTATCGGTTTCCGGATATTCAGTCGAACCTGAGGTCTTCCGATCCTACATTGCGGACAGGCGAACCCACTCGTCTGGTTCCTGATAGTCATATCCTTCATACAAATTTTCCATCTTCTTAGTCTCCATATCAATCCATCCTTCCCCCGGTTTCAATCCATAACCGGTGATCAAAATTCAAACTGTGCATCAATCCGTGTGCACTTTGTTTTCATGTCTATAATATACCAATAAGATTGGTTGTCGTCAAGCTTTTTTATATAATTATTTTAATTTATTTTGTTTTTGTTTGTGGTTCAGCCACAATTGTAGACATTAATCCGCCGCCTCACCATACCCCCGTCGAACCGGATGATCCGGGCGTCAGAAATCGCAATCGTGCTATCGTTACTGTCAACAAGTAGTGGATATTGTATACACTCATCCCCCTCCGCCGTCAGAAAGATTACGAAACAGCGATACAGGGATATGGCGAGATAGAAAAAGGGACTGCGAAAAATGAACCAGCATTTTTCACAGTCCCAGTTGTGCAGTTATCATGCCGCGCTCAGGGGTCTCCCCGCCGTGCGGCCTTCTATTGTGTTCGGCGGCGTATCCGTCGATCGATGCGATCCCGGTCATTCCGCCTGAAATGCTGACTACTTCAGCAGTTCAGCCAGTGCAGTTCCTTCACCTTCGACAACCGTCTTGGTTGCAGAGTCGTAGTGCATGGTATATCCCTCATCATCGATGAACGGAAGTCCGGCGTTGCTCCAGCCCTGCCATCCGTCACTGTAGATGGATGTGTTGGTGTAGCCCATGACCTGTGCATCCCACAGAATCTCAGATACTCTCCATCCGGATCCGCAGAAGAAGGACACGTGCTTGCTCGTGTCTACGCCGTAAGTCTTCCACAGAGCCTCGATCTCAGACGCACTTCTCATCGTGTAGTCCGGGTTCTCGTAGTTGTAGATGGAGCTGTTCCAGTTGACGCCGGAAGGTGCGAATTTCGTTCCTGCGATGCGGCCTGCCAGGTCGTGGTAGCTGTATCCGGAGCTCAGTCCGTCCCACTCTGCCTTGGTTCTGGTATCTACGCCCTGGAATGTGGACGTATTCTGCAGACCCTGCGCGAACTGCTTGGTCGTATCGATCCACTGCGGTGCGAGTGCCTTGGTTGCGCCGAAGTCGGACGTGGTCGCCGTGTTGATTCCGGTCTCGAGAGCATAGCCGTCAGCCTTCCATGTCTTCAGGAGTCCGGTCATGATGTGCGTGTTCTCCACGCCGAGGTACTTCAGGATGACCGCGATTCTCGCCTCTGCCAGCGTGGAGTCCAGGCCGGTTACGATGACACAGCTGTCCTTGGTGATGCCGTAGCGCTCAACCAGGGAGATCAGCTTGGCATCGTCGATGCTGCCGTCAGCCGTGTGGCGGAGCATGTAGCTCGTGGATGTTACACTGTCCGTTGGTGCCATCGGCTCAAAGTCGTCCGTGCTCGCCGGGATTGCACCAGGAACATGTCCGCTCTCATATGCAGAACCGGTCCAGTCGATTGCAGCGTCAGCATTGTAGCTTCCATCTGAAGCATACTTACCCTTATCATAATACTGTACGTGCAGGATGACGATGTTCTTGCTGTCGCCGACGAGAGCCTTGGATGTGTCGTTCAGAGCTGTTCCGTTGACGACGTTGTCGGACAGATTCTTGACGACGGATGCCGGAACGTACATGTTGTAGTTCTTGTAGCTCGTCGTTGCGATCTCCTTATTGTTGATCAGGCTCTTCGCGTTGTATGTGCATACGCTGCGGAAGCCCTTCTTGTTGATCAGGTATGTTGCGACCTTCTTGGCATCCTTGCCGTTCGTGTCGTAGACGATGTAGCTGTTGCTCTTCGTCATGCTGTTCGCCTTGATCTCACGGCTGAGGAAATTGGAAACCGTCTTGTTCTCTGGTGCCGGGAGATGCTTGGCATTCGTATCAACGTCGTAGTCTGCGTTCAGCCAGTCTGCGGAGAAGTTGACCGCGTTGGACAGGTGTCCGCCGACCGTTGCGCCGTCAACTGCCCAGCCGCTGTAAGCGTCTGCGGATCTCGCGTCGATCAGGATCGTGTGTGCGTTCGTGTCGGAAGCGTAGCTCTTGACCTCGGAAGCCTTGGTCGTGTCGCAGATGCCGACCGTTACCTTAACCTTCTTGGAAAGCGTCTTTCCGGAAGCGCTCTTGGTCTTGACCGTGACCGTCGTCTTTCCGAGCTTCATGCCGGTAAGCTTTCCTGTCTTGCTGACCTTGACGATCTTGGTGTTGCTGCTCTTGTAAGTCAGCTTGGCCTTGGCCTTGCTCGGATAAACTTTTACGGAAAGCTTAGCCGGGTCTGCCGTGGTCATCTTCAATGTGGATTTAACCGAAATCTTGCTCGGTTTTACTGTTGCGGCCTGCGCGGTGAGTGTGCTCATTCCTGAGAACGCAGCGGTGATGGATGCTGCGAGCAGAAGCACGGTAAACTTGCGCAGTGCTGTGCCGTTCTTTACCATAGAAACCCTCCTGTGATAATTCGAAAAATATTTGTTACTGATGCGAACAAAAACTTCACATAGTTTTCGCCATACTGTCGCATATATTATATCCACACGAGAGCCTCATTAATAATAGATTTTGTTTATACAAAGCAACCACATTGTTTCCAAGCAATTCCTCTAAATTCCAACGATTTAACTAGGTTTTTCGGTCGTTCATCCATTGAATGCATAAACGATGTCGCAGACAAAGTCGAATGTGGCCTCGTAAAAAAATACAGACAAAAAAACAGCCGATGGGATGTCCATCAGCTGTTTCCGGTTTCCAGGGTGTTCACCTGGCCATTATTTACTTTGTCCACGCACCACGACGGGAAAAACCGGTATGCCCGGCAGCCCACGCGGTCTCAAGCAAATCGCGCCGCGGCGCGTCTACTTTGCCTGATCCTCGGTGATATCCTTCACGATCTGCGGCACACCCTCTTCCACGATGCGGATCGCGTAGCGGACGCAGTCGTCGCAGGCACAGAGCATGCGGTGGGTCTTGACGCCCTTCAGGTCCTCGCAGCTGACGGCGCCGGCCTCGGACTTGAACTGCTGCACCATCTCCTTGGCGATCTTTCTCATCGGGATTCCGGTGTCGTTCTTCAGTCCCGCGACCATCATCGCGCCGATCAGCGCCCCGCAGGTCGCCTCCATGCCGCCCATGCCGAGTCCGAACCCGGATCCCAGCCTGTCCAGCTCCTCCTCCGGAATGTCGAGCTCGTCCTTGTATGTCTTCAGGACAGACTGCGCGCAGTTGCAGCCGTGATTCTTGTAATATACACCCTGTTCTTCTTTATTCATCGTTCCCTCCCGCTTCACACTTGAAATTTAGCTGTCCCTATTATATCCCATACGGCAGTTCGCCGCCACAGGACTTTACGCCGCGGACAGGGTATTTTTTCGGCGCCGATTTCTGCTGTAATTCTGCTGTATCCAGGCTATTTACCCATCATCAGGTGCTCCCGGCCGAGCGCCTTCTGCAGGAACGGCACGGCGGCATCGCGGTCCTTCTTCAGCACAGTAATCGCAAAAACCTCGTCGCACATGTCCGGGCGGTTCTTCGCGCGGTTATAATCTCGCACGTCTACGGAGCCGCCTCACCCGCAGCCCGTCGGAACGTCGGAATCCAGCGTGTACGTCTTCGGCGCGTATCCCGACTCCTCCAGCAGCCGCAGGACCTCTTCAAACTCCTTCTTATCGTGGGTTCGATAGATCGTCCGCCGCTTAAAAAAATCAAACATCGGCATCCCCCTTCTCTCTCCCGGCGCCCCCTTTTTACTATCGCGCCGGTATGCATATACATAATACCCCATCATGCGGGAGATATGCCAGTTTCTGCGACAAAATTCACCCGCTTCTCAGCACCCGCCGGCCCTGATGGAGAGCGCCGCGACGAAAAACCCCCAGAGGCAGGATGGCGGCGGTATACAGTACACATAGATGAAATCTATCGAAAAACCCCCGAAGGGCATTTCTGGCCTCCAACCATTGCGCAGGAAGGCAAATCTTGAATTCTGACGCAACGCGAATTTTTCTTGTTGGCAAAGCGCACTTTTTCGCACTCTGACGCAACTTTTTCGATGTCAAAAAGCGCGCGCAGAAGTCTGACAATTTTAAATGTGGCATATTCGATATCAAAATGGTCCGCAGGCAGCCCTGAGATAAGCTTGAGGTGATCTGTGAACTCTCCAACAATGCCCGCGGCGATGAACAAATGCTCAAGTTGATTGTATATTTATACACAGAGTAGAAAACCGACCCACCGCGGACGATATTTTTCTAGAAAAGGGCGTGAAAAGGGGACGAATTTCAGAGCGCTTAATAAATTACAAGCGTGGTAAATCTATAATATCAAAGGGACATAAAAAGCTGTTGCGTAGGAGCGTCATTATTGCTGTCTTACGCAATTCGGTAAAAGCCGTTGCGCCAGGATGAAGAAATCGCTCTCCTGCGCAACAATATGCAGTATACAAGGATGATTTTTTGCCGATGTTGTCATGGATTCAATCACGGCCGTCAATTCGTCGTGTCACTGCTGACAATTTGACGCCAGGATCCCGCCGCAGCGTCATTAATTCATTGCCACGCCCTCATCCTCCGCCGCCCTGCCCTGCCGCGCCCGCCCGCCGGAATTCGCGGGTGATGTCCACGGCGGGCCCTCCGGTTTTCCGGGCGGCGAAGTGATACAGTACATTACATACCGGCCGCAGCGCCCACCTGACAATTGAAACACGAGAAAAGAGCTGTGAAAGATGTATCCGCATTTTTCACAACCCTCTACAACCTATCCTATAATCGTATCCGCCACCTGCTCCGGCGTGATCCCCATGATTCCGCCGCCCTGCAGGCCCTCACGCAGGACATCCAGAACGTCCTCCCGCCGGAATACGACGCCGCGCAGGTCCTCCTCCAGCTTCCGGATGTCGGCCGCGCTGAAGAAATCGCCCGTGAGCCAAATCTGCTCGATCCTGCCCTTCTTCACGTTCAGTTCGGCGCGGAGGCTGCCGCCGCCCGGGAAGCGGTTCTTCTGCACGATTTCGAACTTGGGATCGTGTCCGAACACCGCGTCCCAGCTGCGGAACTTTTCGTCCGCGAGCTCGCGGATTCGGCGGTCGTCCTCCTCGGTGACCGTGTATACAGACCCGCTCTCCCCGAGGATTGCGGCGACCATCAGATCCTTGAATTTCTGCGGCGTCACGTCCTTTGGCAGGAACTCTGCCAGGTTGCAGACGCGGCTCTTGACCGAGCGGATCCCCTTGGAGATCAGCTTCTCCGGGTCCACCGTCGTCGAGCGGACCATCGCCTCGACATCCGTGTCCACGAGCAGCGAGCCGTGGTGGACCGTCGCGCCGGACAGCTTGTACTGGGCCGTGCCCGAGAACTTGCGTCCGCCGGCGGTCAGATCGTTTCGCCCGTTGAACTCCGCCGGGACGCCGAGCCCGCGCAGGGCGCCCAGGACCGGGTCCAGGTATTTTCGGAAGTCGATTTCATTGCTGCTGGCGCCGTTCTCCTGACCGCTCTGCGTGATGAACGAGTACTGCCAGCCGCCCTCGTCGGTGTAGATCGTGCCGCCCCCGGAGAGCCGGCGGACCACGCGGATCCCGTTCGCCGCCGCGTAATTGAGGTCGATCTCCTCCCGGGTGTTCTGGTACTTACCGATCATCAGCGTCGGCGTCGTCTGCCAAAACAGGAAAACCGGCTCCGGCATGCGCTTCTCGACCGTGAAGTAGTATTCCAGCCCGAAGTTGTAGTAGACATCAGTGCTGCCCGTCTCGACGTAGATCATTCTGCCCTGCTTTCCTTTGCCCCTTCCATGGCCTCTGCGGCGCGGTAGGAGCTGCGTACCAGCGGCGTCGACATGACGAACCGGAAGCCCTTCTCCAGCGCCCTCTCCTTATACTGCTCGAACTCCTCCGGAGTAACATACCTCTGCAGTGGGTAATGCTCCGGGCTCGGCTGCAGGTACTGGCTGATCGTCAGGATGTCGCACCCCGTCTCGATCAGGTCGTCCATCAGCACGTCGATCTCCTCGTCCATCTCGCCCAGGCCCAGCATGAAACCGGTCTTGGTCAGCACGTTCGGGTACGTCTCCTTCACATAGCGCAGGACGTCCAGCGAGCGCTCGTAGCGGGCCTGCGGGCGAACCTTGGAATACAGCTCCTTCGGCATCTCGACGTTGTGGTTGAACACGTCCGGACCCGCCTTCAGGACGACATCCAGGGCGTCGTGATCGCCCTTAAGGTCAGAGGTCAGCACCTCGACCGTCGTCCCCGGACAAAGCTCATGCAGCGCCTTCAGACACTCCGCGAACTGCTGTGCACCTCCGTCCGGAAGATCGTCCCTCGTCACCTGCGTGATGACCACGTGGCGCAGGCCGAGCTGCCTGGCCGCCCTGGCGAGGTTCTCCGGCTCGTCCGGATCCACCGTCTCCGGCGCAGCATGCGTGACGTTGCAGAACCGGCAGTTCCTGGTGCAGTGACTTCCCAGGATCATGAACGTCGCCGTGTGCTTCATGAAGCATTCCCCGAGGTTCGGGCAGTTCGCCTCATTGCAGACCGTGTTCAGCTTCAGGTCCTTCATCAGCGACGCGACCTCGTTTACCGCCTTAGGGTCGTACGGCACCTTCAGCCAGTCCGGCTTCTTCAGCGGCTTACTCATCGACACGCACCTCCCCGATCTTCTCTCCGCAAGGAACCACGTCCCCCTCCTCGACGAGCTGCTTTTCCAGGACGCCGTCCTCCTCGGCCTCTACCTGGTTGACGACCTTGTCCGTCTCGATCTCGTAGAGAGGCTCGCCCTTCTTGAACGACTCGCCCTCCTCCTTCAGCCACGCGCAGAGCACGCCTTCCTTCATCTCCTCGCGCAGTCTCGGCATCTTTATTTCCTTCTCCATGTCAGAAAACTCCTTTCTATAAAATCAGTTCGGCCAGCTCCTCCGGGGCGTCGGTCACGCCCTTTGCCGTTTCAAGGATCTCGTCCGGATCCAGCCGGCAGCCGGCGAATCTCTCCCCGGCGCCCGCAGCGACGCCTGCACCGGAAAGTTCCATCTCCTCTACGATCCCCTTTTTAGCGCTGTACGAGACCCTGCACGGGCTCCCGCCCACGCTCGCCTCCGCCTCGCAGGAAAACTTGGGCGACTTCCCGAAGTTCCACTTCCAGTCGCCGTACTTCTCGGTCTCCAGGCGGCGCGCCTCCGCGAGCTCGTCCGCGGTCATCTGTACGCGCTCGATCTCTTCCGGGTAATTCTCGATCAGCGCCTCACGGAACTGCCCGATGCTCCTGCCGCCGCGCCCGCCCGAAGCGCCATTTTCACCGCCCCCGGCGCTTCCGGCGTTCGCGGCCCTGCCGGCGTTTCCGGCGTCCTGCAGACCTCCCGCCTGCCCATCATCCACGCCCGAAACGCCATCCTCACCACCGGTCCGACCATCCCAGAACGGCTTGATATTCCCGACCTCCGCCGGATTCGACTGCGTCGCCCGCGACGTGTACTTCCGTCCCGCGCGCCCGGAAACCTCCCGGAGCACGGAAAGATCCGCGTCGTACAGCAGCGTGCCGTGATGCAGGATTCTGCCGTGCGCGATGCGCTGGGCGTTCCCGGAAACTTTGCGCCCGCCGACGTTGATGTCGCAGATCCGGCCCTTTTCCGCCGGAATCCCCGCGCGGTTCATCGCCGTCAGCATACCGCGCAGGAGGTCGTCGTACGTGTGGAATTTCTTCTCGTCCATGATGACGGAATAATTCAAATTCCCCTCGTCGTGGTAGACGGTCCCGCCGCCGCTGACGCGGCGCAGGATTTCGATTCCCGCCTGCCGCGCCCGCCAGACGCTCGTTTCCTGGTAGATGTTCTGGTGCGCCCCGCAGACGATCACCGGGCGGTTCGTCCAGAGCAGCAGGATGTCTCCCTCCCGCTCGCGCTGGAAGATCACCTCTTCACATGCCAGATGAAAGGCCGGGCTTCCATCCGGGATTTCGATATACTTCATCTTATCTCTTTCTGTATTCGTTTTCTGTATTCGCTTTCTGTTTCGGTTCTTTAGCTCTCTTCTTTTTCCCTGTTTTTTTCTTCACAGAGGAAACTAAGCGTGTCCATTTCACGCCCCTATACAGGGATTATATCACGTCCTCTCCTGTATACATATTCTGAATTTTTATTTATTCACCCAAAACTGCTATGACACGAAAAAATAACGCGGCGGAGGAATTTTCCGTTCCCCCGCCGCGCAAACGATATTCACGCTCAGCCGAATAATTTCCCAGATTGTGATTTTGCTAACAATGGCTAATGCTCCAGTGCGCGGATGACCTGACGCCGCAGGTCCTCTGTCGCGGTGCGGATTTCTTTTTGTCCGAACACAGCGGAGATCACGGCCGCTCCGCAGATGCCGCTGCCGGAGAGCTCGGTGATGTTGTCACGCGTGATGCCGCCGATCGCGACGACCGGGATGCTGACCGCGCTGCAGATCGCCTTCAGCGTCTGGAAGTCCACGTCCTTCGCGTCGTCCTTGGAGTTCGTCGGGAAGACCGCGCCGACGCCGAGGTAGTCCGCGCCGCGCTCCTGCGCGAGCAGCGCCTCGTCCACCGTCTCCGCCGACACGCCGAGAATCTTATCCGGCCCGATCAGCCTTCGCACGTCGCCTGCCTCCATGTCCGACTGGCCGACATGCACGCCGTCCGCGCCGCACTCGACCGCGACCTTGACGTTGTCGTTCACGACGAACGGGACGTGGTACCTGGCGCAGAGCTCCTTGAAGTCCTTCGCCTCCGCGAGGAACTCCGCGTCGCTCAGGTGCTTCTCCCGGATCTGCACGAAAGTCGCTCCGCCGAGCAGCGCCTCCTCGAGCTGCTCATGCAGCTTCTGAGCAATCCTGCCGCTGCGGTCATTCCCGCCGGTTCCTCCGTCCTTTCCGGTTTCTTCATTCCCGCCGATCTGCTCCGCCGCCCAGTGGCGGTCGGTAATCGCGTAGACCAGCAGGTCCTCCGGCGTCAGGTTGTGACGATTGAAATGATCTCGATTATCGGATCTCATACTTTGCCCCCTCCTGCAGCTGGTCGCCGGTCATGTTGTAGACCGCGTCGATGATGTGGTTGCGGTAAGAGCTGTTGCCCTCGCCCTCGCGCATGTATTTCCAGCCGATCTCGCCGGCGAGTCCCATCGTGCAGGTCGCTGAGGCCGCCGCCTCGAGCTCGTTTCCGCGGTTCGCGATCAGGAACGCCGTCATCATGCCCGACAGCTGGCAGCCGGTTCCGGTGATCCGTCCCATCTCGCTGCGCCCGTTCCGGATGACGTAGCAGGTCTCCGCGTCGGAGACGAGGTCAATCGCGCCCGATGCCGCGACGATCGTGTTCTTCTCCTTTGCGAATTTCTTGACAAAGGCCACCGACTCGTCGAGGTTGTCTTCCGTGACGGCATCCGCGACGTCCGCGTCCACGCCCTGTGTGGTGCCGCTTCCCTTCGCCAGGGTCTTGACCTCGGAGATGTTTCCGCGCACGACGTCGACCTTCAGCTCCTTCAGCAGGTTCAGCACCGTCTCCGTACGCAGGCGGCTCGCACCCGCGCCGACCGGGTCGATCACGACAGGGTGTCCGAGCTCGTTCGCCTTCTTCCCCGCCTTAAGCATCGCCGGGATCGCGGCGCCGAGCGTGCCGATATTGATATTCAGCCCACCGCAGACCGTCGTGATCTCCTCGACCTCCTCGATGACGTCCGACATGATCGGGCTTCCCCCGCATGCCAGGATGACGTTCGCGACGTCGTTGACCGTCACGTAGTTTGTGATGTTGTGGACCAGCGGTCCGTTTTCTCTGACTCTGTCTAAGCAGTCCTTGAACATAATTAATTCTTCCTTTCCTGCGCGCAGGAGGAAATCGCGGACAGTAAAAAGCCGTGTCCCGCCAACTTGCAGAACACGGCCTCTGTCCAATCTTCTTTCCTACGTTGGCATTATCCAAATCAGGTTATGGGTAAAGGCTTCCGCCTACTCTCAGCCTGCCGTGCAAGCTCCCCTTGGTTTGTTCTCTTTTATTATATCGAGTATGCTAGCGGAATCAAGATTTTCCCAGAATTTTCCACGTATTAATTCCGGACCATTTTGGTTTCTTCTTAATTCCGTAATCCATCAGGTCGGATTCCCTGCAGTCCGGGCTCGGGCTTTGCCGCATGCTGACCCTGCCTGAATCGAACTACTTCAGGTTCTCCGGGTTCAGACCCTCGAGCTCAGGGATGACGAAGCGTCCGTCCTTTCTGATCAGGCGGTCGTCGAACCAGATCTCTCCGCCGCCGCACTCCGGGCGCTGGATCAGGACGAGGTCCCAGTGGACGGCCGACTTGTTGCCGTTCGGGGCGTCCTCGTAGCACATTCCCGGCGTCAGGTGGATGCTGCCGCTGATCTTCTCGTCGAACAGGATGTTCTTCATCGGCTTCAGGACGTACGGGTTGACGCCGATCGCGAACTCGCCGAAGTAGCGCGCACCCTCGTCAGTGTCGAGGTACTTGTTGATTCTCTCGTCGTCGTTGCAGGTCGCCTTGACGATCTTTCCGTTCTCGATCTCGAAGCGGACGTTCTCATACGTGAAGCCGCCGATCGCGGACGGTGTGTTGTACTGGATCACGCCGTTCATGGACTCTCTGACCGGGGCCGTGTAGACCTCTCCGTCCGGAATGTTCATGCCGCCGTCGCACTTGATCGCCGGAATTCCCTTGATGGAGAACGTCAGATCCGTTCCCGGGCCGACCAGGCGAACTTTGTCTGTCCTGTTCATCAGGTCGACGAGTGCGTCCATTTCCCTGCTCATCTTGGAATAGTCCATCGTGCAGACCTTGTAGAAGAAGTCCTCGAATGCCTCCTGGCTCATGTTCGCACTCTGCGCAAACGCCGGGGTCGGGTGACGCAGGACTACCCACTTGGTGTGGTCTACGCGCTCGTTCAGGGTCTGCAAAGTCAACTTCTCATAGAGGTTCATCTGCTCTGCCAGAATATCGGTGTACTCGCCGCTGTTCTGCGGTGCGCGGACGCCGATGTATGCATCCATCTGCTTCATCAGGTAGAGCTGCGCGTCGTCCTTGATCTTCAGCTGTTCCTCGGTGCATCCCAGGATGAGCTCGCGCTCGATCGTCGCGTCCGTTCCCTCTACGAACGGCATTCCGCCTGCCTTGTAGACTTCCTTGACGATCTGGCGAACCAGCGGGACGCACTCCTGTCCCGTGTAGCTGATCCAGACCTTCTCACCTGCCTGGACCTTGGTTGAATAGTTGACCAGAATTTCGGCCAGCTTGACATCTCTGCTGTCAATCATTTACATAACTCCTTTCCATCGACTTGTTTGTCAAAAGGTACTTATGCCATTATACCACCATTACTGCTGCTGGCCTGCTTCGATACGCCTGGGACTGCTCTCAATGACCTTCGGCTTGTAAATTACCTCTCCGACATTGTATATCGTAACAAACGCGTCTGGATCGATCTTGGTGACGAATCCAATGAGCTTGTTGTACTCGTCGCGCTCCACAATGACCTCGAGCTCCGGGTGCGCCTGGTTGCTGTACGCGCCGATCTGCTCGTACATGGACGCGCCGCTGTGCATCTCGTTCAGGACGAAGTCCTTGATCTCCTCGATGTGCGCGGACACGATGCAGACCTTCTTGCGGTTTCTCATGCCGAAGATGATGTGGTCCAGGATGATGCCGTTCAGGTAGGTGCCCAGCAGGCTCAGTACGCCCGTCTTAGCGTCGTAGACAAAGAATGACGTCAGCGACACACATGCCCCCGCGACGGCCATTCCCGTGCCGAGCGGAATCCGGAAGTACTTGTTCAGCATCATCGTGATGACATCCAGGCCGCCCGACGAGGAGTTTCGGATAAACAGGATCGCGAGCCCAAAGCTGACCACAAACAGGTAGCAGATCAGATCCAGGAAGCTGTCGTGCATGATGCCGTGGTAATTCGGCATGACCTTCTCGTAGAACTCGATGACCAGCGAAAGCAGGATCGACGTGTACACCGTCTTCGCCGCGAACGCCTTACTGACAAAGAAATACGCGAGCACCAGACAAACCAGATTGAGGATCAGCGTCCAGCTTCCGACATTCAGCCCGACCGGCACCACCTTCTGCAGCACGATCGCCAGTCCCGAGATGCTCGCCACGACCAGGTGACTCGGCATCATAAAGAAGAATACCGCCGACCCCGTAATCCACGTGCCGACCGTCAGCATAATAAACTGCTCAAGCTTGTCTTTCATCCATTTACCCCCATTAATCCACTTCATTCCACTTGATTCAACATTACCTGCGCACGAACCTTCGAATAAACCCGCACCTGCACACGAACCTGCGTGCAAACCCGCACATACGCACTAACCTTCGAACGAACCCGCACCTGCGCGTAAAACTGCGCACAAAAAATTATCAGCAGATATTGTATGTAAGCGGACGCCCATTTTCAACAGCCATGACAAATTATTGTTCTCATGCACGAAAAATTATTCATTTTTGAGATGTATTTTATTTACGTTCACTAATTCACATCGGAGTTCCCGTGTATACAAACAGACGGTATTGACGGCGTGAATGCGAGTGGGAAGTGGGGTGGCGTTTTATCTATTTATAGGATTGATCCAAATAGGTTAAGAATAAGAAAGCATCCTCCCGCCCGGTTCAGGCGACCGGGGCGGGAGGATGTATGGAGCTGTAACGAGTTGTTATGTCGTGATGAGCTGTTAAATTGCGTCTGCCGCTGCGCTTTCCTCTTCAATAGGATCAAAGCGTCTGCCGATTCCCGTCAGGATGCTGAGCAGGAACAGGACGACCAGACCCATGCAGTGGAAGCAGTCCACACAGCACCTCACCTCTCAACACAGCAAAATCTCCCGCCGGGAAATGAGCCCCGGGCGGGAGGAATGCGTATTAGTGACTAAGGTGATAACTGTGGGACTGCGGTCGTCCGTAGTCCGGGCAGGCGCACGGTCCCAGGCAGAAACTCTGCCCGTTCGGTCAAATCGATTACCGTCTCCTTTCCTATTTTTTTCCGTTCTTCAGCGCAATTTCCGCGCTCAGAATCCAATCCTTAGTGACAAACACAAATAATTATCACTATCGTTATCTTATACCCACATTCTATCACCCGCTGATGCGCAATACAATATCGTACGGCGGCTACGACAAAGTATTTTTTCTGTATAGGCTGTCTTTGCCGAAACGCCGGGGCGCGCGGCGGGGCTGGTGAACGATGGAGCGCGCCGGCCTGAAACTTGGGAAAAACCAGGGGTAGGCCTTCATTTTCCCACTCACCTCTGAAAATTTGGGAAAATGGCACCCTTAAGGCTCAAATTCCCATATCGTCTGCAATGGGCGAGTAGATCAGCATACCCTATAGGGGTATACACAGGGCGATGATCATCGATGGACGATTGAAGCACCGCCGCCGACGCTGGAAAATGGACGACAATACGACCATGTTGTGTGGCGGATTGCGCAGTCTGTCCAGAATGATGGCGGCGGTGCAGTCGGTGAACGCGGGCGCACTGGTCCAATCGATGATCGTGCTCTACCAAAAGCTGCGGAGGCGCCCGCCGGTCTCCTCGGAACCTGGGAAAAATGGAATTTCGGCGCCGTTTTCCCTAACTTTTTTTGAAACGTTGGGAAAATGGACAGTGTACGGGCAGAATTCCCAACGACAACGCGCCATACACCCGCTGATCCGGGAGATCCGGGCGCCACGATCTCAATTGTGCTATCGTCACTACAGGAAAATGATGGATATTGAATACAATTGTTCCCATCGTCCTCCGCCGCCAAGGCCCCACCCCTGCGTCATCAACTCATTACCCTGCCGCGCCTGCCCGCCGGACTTCGCGGGTGGTTGCACAGCGGGCCCTCCGGCTTTCCGGGCGGCGCAGCGATACAGTACATTGTATACCTGCCGCGCTCATCCTCCGCTGCCACGGTCACGTCCATATAATGGTGTAAAAGTGAATAAAAAAAGAGCCATCGCTCATC
>CAIFEY010000020.1 GCA_903789635.1 uncultured Eubacteriaceae bacterium | reverse complement strand
GAGTTGTGCGGCGGATTGTGCAGCTTGTCCAGAATGACGGCGGCGGTGCAGTCAACGGCGGCGTGCTTGCTGCTCAAATCGATGACTTTGAATTTCTCGCAGCAGCGGAGCCGCCCGCCGGGCCGCCGTGGACTTGGGAAATACAGGATTTTGACGCCGTTTTCCCTAACTTTTTTTGGGACGTTGGGAAACAGCCGCCAAAAGGCCTGAATTCCAAACGCCGGCCCGCCATACCTCACTAATACGGGCGGAATGACTGCAGCCAAGCTATCGAAATCGCGATACGGCGTGTATTTTGTATACGTGGCTTGATTGTTACTTACCCTCGGCGCCGCGCATCGGATCCGTGCTGAAGATAGTATCAATTCGGAGAGTTTTAATCGGCGGCCGGCGCGCCGCCCGCGGTCCGTCGGTCCCCAGCCTGCCAACCCGACCGACCGCGCCCGCCGCAGCCGCACCCGCCGGCAGCCGGCGCCCCGCCCGCCGCCCCTTCAAAAAAACCATCCCATGTTAAGTTAAAAAGCTTGACACACGCCGCCCCGTGCGTTAAAATAATCGGGTATGTTGAGTGTGTTAAGCTAAAACACTTGACAGGAAGGGGGACGCAGTGAATCAGATCGCAGAAGAGAGTCTGCTGTTCGATTTCTACGGATCGCTTTTGACAGAGAAGAAACAGAGGGTCATGCGCCTGTACCACGAGGAGAACATGTCGCTGTCGGAGATCGCTTCTGACTGCGGGATCTCGAGGGCGGCGGTGTACGATTCGCTGAAGAAGGCGGAGAAGCAGCTGCAGGAGTATGAAGACAAGCTCGGCATGGTGCGCTCCTACTTCCGGAGGATCGAGACGCTGGACGAGGTGCAGAAGGACCTTCGGAGGCTGAAGGACAGGCTGCCGGAGCTTTCTGGTGACACAGGAGAGGCTGCACATCTGATACGGGGTATCGAGGAGCGGCTTTCTGCTTTGTCGGAAGAGGAATAGGGCAGCAGGAGAGAATATATGGCATTTGAAAGCTTATCCGATAAGCTGCAGGGAGTGTTTAAGGGCCTGAAGGGCAAGGGTGTCCTGGAAGAGAAGGACATCGACGACGCGCTCAGGGAAGTCAAGCTGGCTCTCCTGGAAGCGGACGTAAACTTCAAGGTCGTCAAGTCGTTCGTCGCCGATGTGAAAGAAAAGTGCATGGGCGAGGACGTCATGAAGAGCCTGACGCCGGCGCAGCAGGTCATCAAGATCGTCAATGACAATCTTGTCGAACTGATGGGCGGTTCCGGAGCCAAGCTGACCTACTCCCCGAGCGGCTTCACTACAATTATGATGGTCGGTCTTCAGGGAACCGGAAAGACGACGTCCTGCGGAAAGCTGGTCAACTGGCTGAAGCAGAACGGCAAGAAGCCGATACTGGCTGCCTGCGACGTCTACCGTCCGGCGGCGATCGACCAGCTCGAGGTCGTCGCCAAGGCGGTGAAGACTCCGGTATACATCGACAGGGACGAGAAGGACCCGGTCAAGATCGCGCAGGCCGCGAGAGAGCAGGCGGAGCTGAAGGGCTACAACGTGCTCGTCATCGATACGGCGGGACGTCTCCAGATTGACGACCAGCTGATGGAAGAGCTCGCGAGGATGCGCAAGGCGGTCAAGCCGCACCAGATCCTTTTGGTCGTCGACGCACTGACCGGTCAGGACGCCGTGAACGCGGCCAAGGGATTCCACGACCAGCTCGGCGTAGACGGCGTGATCATGACCAAGATGGACGGTGACTCCCGAGGCGGAGCCGCGCTGTCCGTAAGGAAGGTCACGGGATGCCCGATCCTGTTCGTCGGAACCGGTGAGAAGTACGACGCGCTGGAGGTTTTCCATCCGGACCGCATGGCCAGCAGAATCCTGGGCATGGGCGACATGATGTCGCTGATCGAGCACGCGGAGCGCACCTACGATGAGGAGCAGGCCGCCAAACTCGAGCAGCACCTGAAGAAGAACCAGTTCACGCTGGAGGATTTCCTGGATCAGATGGGCCAGGTTCACCGCATGGGAGGCCTGGGAAAGATCATCAGCATGATGCCGGGACTTGGCAATGCCAAGATTTCCGATGACGACATCGATAAGGGCGAGACAGAGTTCAAGCGCATGGAGGTCATCATCCACTCGATGACGATCCAGGAGAGAAGAGATCCGAACATCCTGAACGCGAGCCGCCGCAAGCGAATCGCAGCGGGAAGCGGAACGACGGTCGCTCAGGTAAACAACGTCATCAAGAAATACGAAGAGACCAAGAAGATGGTCAAGAAATTCATGAAGCCGGGCGCCATGAAGAGAAGCGGCCTGCGCGGACTGTTTTAAACGTTATACGTTAAACGGCAGGGGCATTCGCTTCCTGGCAGGGTAAATTTTGTCGGAATGTCTGAGAACGGTACTTCCGCGACGGACTTTTCAATATAAAAGCACAAGAATAAAGGAGAATACAATGGTTAAGATCAGACTGAAGAGAGTTGGAGCACACAAGAAGCCGTTCTACAGAATCGTCGTAGCAGATTCCAGAAACGCCAGAAACGGCAGATTCATCGAGGAGATCGGATACTTCGATCCAATGGTAGAGCCGAACATGGTTTCTATCGACGCTGAGGCCGCAAAGAAGTGGATCGACAATGGTGCGCAGGTTACAGACCGCGTAAAGACTCTGCTGAAGAATGCGGGAGTAATTGAGTAATTTTGCAGGCGGTGACGTTCAATGACAGAATTGGTTGAGACGATTGCCAAAGCGCTCGTTGATGACCCGGAACGCGTCGTAGTTACAGAAGAACGCGACCGGCAGGGTGATGTTCTGCAGCTACAGGTTGCGGGCAGTGATATGGGTAAGGTCATCGGGAAGAAAGGGCGTATTGCGCGTGCTCTCCGAACGGTGGTCAAGGCTGCGGCGACGAAAGAGAATAAAAAGGTCACAGTTGAGATCGTTTCTGAAGATGAACTCGATCAGACAGCTGAATAATCGACTGAAGAGGGGCTGCGGCACTTGCCTTGCGGTCCCTTTTTGTATACATAGGAAACGGGAATGGAAAAGATTTTAATTGGAAAAGTGACGAGCGCGGTCGGCCTGAAGGGCGAGGTGCGTGTATACAGCTATGCCGAGACACCGGACCGCTTTCAGACGCTGGAGCGGATCTGGATCGATAAGGACGAGCACGAGATCGAGCGCGCACGCACGCAGAAAAATATGGCCGTAGTAAAATTCTCCGGCATCGACGACCGCGACGGGGCGGAGCGCCTGCGCGGCCGCAGCATCTACATGGCGGACAGCGACCTGGAGGAGCTCGAGGAGGGCGCGTACTACATCCGCGACCTGATTGGCCTCTCCGTGATCGACGAGGACACCGGCAGAACCGTCGGCAAGGTGAAGGACATCCTGACCGACCGTCCGCAGGACATCTACGTCATCTCCCGTGAGGGCGGCGGCGAGGCGATGCTCCCGGGCGTGAAATCCTTCATCCGCGAGATCGACCTTGAAGCCGGCACGATCATGGTCCACCTGATCGAGGGAATGCTTGATTAATCAATGTTTATCGTAAATCGCAAATAGGCGATGCGCTTGCCTCGGCGCATGGTGCTCGGCGGGTTTCCTTCCGGACAAAACAGATACGTTCAAGCGACGAAACCACACGTGCCGAAAATCCGTTTAAGGGGCGAAACCGCGCCTGATGGAATGCCGGACGTATGACGAATGCGCGTGTGCGGAAGGCCGGGCAGAATTACCGTCGGGCAAGATAGAAAGACAAAAGAAGATGGAATTCAACATTTTAACTTTATTTCCGGAGATGTTCTCTGCGGTGAATACGAGCATGGTCGGCCGCGCCGTGAGCAATGGGCTGGTCTCTCTGAACGTCCTGAACATCCGGGACTTCAGCACGGACAGGCGAAAAAACGCGGCCGACGCGCCGTTCGGCGGCGGACAGGGCATGCTGATGATGCCCCAGCCGCTCTTTGACGCGCTGGAATCTGTGGACGCGCAGGAGAAGCGGGTGCTGTACATGTCCCCGCGCGGAAAGGTCATGGACCAGGAGCTGATCACGGACCTCGCGAAGGAGGACGAACTCGTGCTGGTCTGCGGCCACTACGAGGGGATCGACCAGCGCGTGCTGGACCACTTCAGGTGCGAGGAGGTCTCGATCGGCGACTACGTGCTGACCGGCGGCGAGCTCCCGGCGATGGTCCTGATCGATGCTGTCGCGCGCCTGATCCCGGGCGTCCTCGGGAGCAGGGAATCCGCGCTGGATGAATCCGTGTATTCCGGGCTTCTGGAGTACCCGCAGTACACTCAACCGCACAACTACCGCGGCATGGAGGTCCCGGAGGTCCTTAGGAGCGGCGACCACGAGCGCATACGCCTCTGGAAGTTCGAGCAGTCCCTGCGCCTGACCCGTGACCGCCGCCCGGACCTGCTCGAGGCCTTCCTGAAGAGCCATAAGGATCTGACAAAGAGGGAACGGAAAATCGTCGACGCCGTACTTGCGGAGTAACGGAGCCTCCCGCGGCGGCGGGCATGCGGGCGCGCCGCGGCTCTGCGTCGGCAAAAACAGCGGCGAATGCGCATAAAAACATTTGATGCGCATCCACCAGCCGGCGCGCCGCGGTCATTTGACGGCAGATCTGACGTTTCGATCAGATTTGACATGGATTTGATTCTCCGGCGCCCGCCGCGGCGGCAAGAAATTCATAAATGCATGGAAATAACCGGTCTGTTGTTGTAAAATGAAGATTATAGAGGAAAAAATTGGAGGGACAGGATGAGAAGAAAAAAGGTAACGCTGAAGCATCCGCTCCTTCTGCTTTGGTTCTTCTGTTTCATAATATTAATCATCATCGTCTACGCGATACCGTCGCTGACCGGCGCGCTGAGATCCACCTACACGGTGAAGTACGGAAGTCTGAAAATTGAGGATTCCGGCACGGGCTACCTGGTCAGGAACGAGCGCGTCTACCGCGCCAGGACGGGAGGAAAAGAAAACCGGTACATTTCCGGAGGGACGCTCGTCCGCAAGGGTGTGACGGTCATGGAGCTGAACGGCAGCGGATCGTCCGACGAGCCGGACTCGGAGTTCCAGGACCTGATGGACCGGCTGGGCAGCCGGGGCGTGTTCTCCACCTTTGTCACGCAGGACGAGGGCGTCGTCACGTACAGTGCCGACGGCTACGAGTATAAGCTGACGCCGGAAAACATGGAGAATAAGTCCAGGAGCTGGTATCAGAGCCTGTCGAACGACGATGTCGTCCCGCTGAAGCGCACGGACGTGAAGAAGCGTGAGCCGGTATTCAAGGTCGTCGACAGGAGCAAGTGGTACATCGTCATGTTCTTAGACTCCTCCAGCGCCAAGCGCTATTCCGAGGATCAGCAGCTCCGCATCCGCCTGGACGGCCGCAAGACCATCTACGGCAGCGTGCAGTCCGTGAAGGAAGTGAGCGGCGGGGTCCGCCTGATCATTGCGACCGACTACTATTACGACCGGTTCGCGTCCGAACGGACGGCAGAGGTAACCGTCACCATGTCGGAGACCGACGGGCTGATCATCCCGAACGAGAGCATCGCGGAGAAGAAGGGCGTGAAGGGCGTCTACGTCCGGCAGAAGACCGGAAAGTACGCGTTTACGCCGATCAATGTCCTCGCGACCGACGGGACGGATTCTGCGATTTCGCAGACCAGCTTTGTCGACAAGAATGGAAAAATCGTCAGCACCGTGGAAAACTATGATCAGATTCTGCGGCATGGAAAATAGAGAAACGCGAAGAAAAACGTAAAGTAGAAGAGAATAACAGAGAAAAAAGAGAAATAAAGAGATTAGAGATAGAAAACAGTTGACAGAAAAGAGGTCTTTATTCGATGTCTATCCAGACAAATATTGAAGAAGTACGTGAGAGAATAGCGCAGGCTGCGGTCAAATCTGGACGTAAGCCGGAGGACATCACCCTGGTGGCGGTCACCAAGCTGCACGAGGCAGATGAAATGAACGAAGCGATCGACGCAGGGGTGACGGATATCGGAGAGAACAAGGTGCAGGAGGTCATCCGGAAATACGATGACGTCAAGCCGGTTCGCTGGCACCTGATCGGCCATCTGCAGACCAACAAGGTCCGCCAGATCATCGATAAGGTCTGCCTGATCCATTCCGTGGACAGCCTCCATCTCGCCAAGGAGATCGAGAAGCGTGCGGAGCAGCACGACATGGTCTGCAATATTCTGATTCAGGTGAACACCGCGCATGAGGACAGCAAGTTCGGCGTCGAGGAAACCGAGGTCGACGGACTGATTAAGGAGATCGCGGAGACTTGTCCGCATATCAAGATCTGCGGGCTGATGTGCATCGCGCCATATGAGGCCGACCCGGAAGACTGCAGGCCGGTATTCCGCAAGGCCAAGGCGATCTTTGACCGATATAACGCTATGGAGCACACGGACAGAGTCGACTTCAAGTACCTGTCCATGGGCATGACGAACGATTTTGAGACCGCAATTGAAGAAGGATCCAATATGGTGCGCGTAGGCACGGCCATCTTCGGCAAGAGAGACTACCGCAGCGAGGAAAAATAAGGAGGATAAACATGAGCTTAGGAGATTCGATGAAGAAACTGATCGGAATTGAAGAATACGATGACGATGAGGAAATCACGGAAGCAGAAATCGATGCCGAGAAGGAGAAGATGGAGAAGAAAGAAGTAAGACCGACAGCGATGGCTGACCGTCCGCGTACCGCGGCAGCAGCGCCTTCCAAGACGGACCGTCGTTTCTCCATGACCGCTTCCGGCCAGTTCAAGCTGATCCTGATCGAGCCTAAGACGTTCGACGAGTGCCCTAAGCTCGTGGACAGTCTGAAGGGCAGAAGACCGGTCATCATCAACCTGGAGAAGCTGGAGACAGAGGTCGCGAGAAAGATCTTTGACTTCCTCAGCGGCGCGACTTATGCCCTGAACGGAAACGTCCAGAAGGTCGCGAACAACATCTTCATCTTCGCACCGGAGAACGTTGACATCGCCGGCGGACAGATCACGGAAAACGGAAACTTCGACTTCGGCATGGAGGAGAAGGAAGACGACAATCCGTGGAGGTAGTTCGATGATGCACACTTATGAGGTTTTGGTTATTGCAGTCAGGATGTTCTGCGGGGTACTGGTCTGGGCGATGGTCATCCAGGCAGTGCTGAGCTGGTTCGTCCGGGATATGAATTCCGGCGCGGCAAAGGCCTACCGTGCACTCGCCCGTTTCACGGAGCCTTTCGTGGCCCCGTGCAGGAAACTGCTGTACCGACTGAACTTCAACACGGGAATGTTCGATTTCTCGCTGCTGGTTGCATTTCTGCTGATTGAGATCATTGAGCGGGTGATCGTCAAGCTCCTCGCTCTCATCTTATTGTAATTCAGTATACCAATAGACACGGATAGGAACAGAAGAAGAACAAGAGGAAAGGATGCGGCATGGTTACACCTAAGGATATTCAGACGAAGCAGTTCGGGCTGTCGATGCGCGGATACAACAAGCGCGAGGTCGACGAGTTCCTGGACGCGATCACCATCGACTTTCAGGCCGTTCTCGAGGAGAAATCGCGCCTGGAGCAGGAGAATAAGGATCTGAATGCCAGACTGGAAGAGTCCCAGAAGAACGAGCATTCGGTCATGAACACGCTGGAGCAGGCCAAGCGCCTGATGAGCGACATTTCCGAGAGCGCGGAGAAGAGGGCGGAGGTCATCATCAAGAACGCCCACCTGGACGCGCAGACGATCACGCGGAACGCGAAGGATTCCGTCCTGACCTACACCGAGCAGAGCGAGCAGATGAAGAACAAGCTCGCCGGATTCCGCGCACGCTTCAAGCAGTTCATGAACGACGAGGTCGGCCGCATGGACTCCACGGTCGAGGAACTTTTTGCCGATCTTGGGGAGATCGTTCCGGACATGGACGAGCTCGACAGACAAAATTCAGAGAGAGCCCGCCAGGCATCAGCCGTGTCTGCTGACCGACCGTCCTACGCGGCGCCTTCCGCATCGCAGGAACCAGCGCCGGCACCGTCCCGCCCGGCCACTTCCGCAGGAAGCATGGACGAGACCAAGGTCTTCTCGATGCCGGGGGACAAGACGACCGCATCGCGCGGAAAGGGCGCGGCTGACCAGACCATGGTCTTCGGCCGCGACGAGCTGAAGAACGCGTCCGCCGGATCTGCAGGATCTGCCGGATCGGTCGGATCGAATTCGGACTCCGGATCCTACGAGAAGTACAGCCTGGACGACCTGTTCAGCGACAGCAGTAATTCCGGAAATTCCGGATCCTCCATGGACCAGACGCGCGTCGTCACCGGGGGATCCAAGGAGAGCGTCATCGACGAGTTCGGCTCCCCGAATGATCCGCTGAACACCCCGTCCGCAAACGAGCCGGACACCTCGTGGCTGAAGGATGCCCCGGACGAGAGCGCTGCCAAGGCGCCGTCCCCGGCGAGAAGCAGGCGCTTCGACGACAAGGCGACCACCGTCGTCATGGATAAGAACGACCTGCTCCGCGAGTTTGACAAACACTAAGTCTGTAACAATTTCAATATCGGCGCCTCAATCATTTTCATTGCAGGCGCCGATGTTGCGATTTAAGAGGAATCGGAGGTTTATGAGTTATTTTTTAATTGCCGCACTGGTCTTTGTGCTTGACCAGGGCACCAAGGTACTGGTGCGCTCACACATGCTGCCCGGCGACCAGTTCGACGTCATCAACGGACTGCTTTCGATCCATTACATCCAGAACCCGGGCGCCGCGTTCGGCATCCTGGCATCCTCCAGCCGCCTGCTGGAGATGATCCCGGTCGTCGTCATCGTCGCCGTCCTGATTGTGGTGCTGCTGAATAAATACATGCATCCGTTCTGTAAATACGCGCTGATCCTGATCGTGGTCGGCGGCCTCGGCAACCTGACCGACCGCATCCTGTTCGGCAGGGTCACGGACATGATCAGCCTGAGCTTCTTCCCGCCGATCTTCAACGTGGCCGACATCGCGATCACGACGGGCTGCGTGATGATCGCCGTCTACGTGCTGTTCGGCGAGCGCTTCCGCAAGCCGGGCGCATCCCGCAGGAGGCACTCATGACAAAGGAAATGGATCAGAAAATTGAACAGAAAAACCAGGGTTTAGGCACGGCTGATGAGCAGCAGAAAACCCGCGGCGAGGCGCCGGATCAAGATCCGTCGGAAAGCCCGGCCGCGGACGACTGCGACGGTCAGTCGGCCGGCGACGGCAGTGAGAATGCCGGCGGCACAGCTGGGTTCGTCGTAGGGGCGGAGAACGCCGGCGACCGGCTGGATAAGGTGATCGCGGAGAAGGTCGAGGCCCTGTCTAGGGCGCAGACCAAGAAGCTCATCGACGAGGGCAGGGTCCTGGTCGACGGGCAGGCGGCGGAGGCCGGCAAGCAGAAGGTCGCCGCGGGCATGGAGATCTCCATCGATATCCCGCCGCAGGAGGAGCTCGAGGTTCAGCCGGAGGACATCCCATTGGATATTGTATACGAGGACGACGACGTGATGGTCGTAAATAAGCCGCGCGGCATGGTCGTCCACCCCGCGACCGGAAACTACACGGGGACGCTGGTCAACGCGCTTCTGCACTATCCGGGAAGGGAGCACCTCTCCGACCTGAACGGCGAGGACCGCCCGGGCATCGTCCATCGCATCGATAAGGACACGAGCGGCCTCCTGATGGTCGCAAAGAACAACGAGGCCCACGAGAACCTGGCGAAGCAGCTCTTCGTTCACTCGATCAACCGCCAGTACGTGGCGCTGGTCCAGGACAACATCAAGGAGGATGAGGGCACGATCGACCAACCGATCGGCCGCGACCGCCACAACAGGCTGCGCCGCGCCGTGAACGGCGAGAACCCTAAGCGCGCCGTCACGCACTTTCAGGTGCTCGAGCGGTTCGGGTTCTGCACCCTGGTCCGCTGCCGCCTGGAGACCGGACGCACCCACCAGATCCGCGTCCACATGGCCTTCATCAAGCACCCGCTGATCGGCGACCGTCTCTACGGCTTTAAGAAGACCTGGAAGGGCACCCTGGGAAAGCTCCTTGACCGCACGCACGGGCAGCTGCTCCACGCTGAGGTCATCGGATTTCAGCACCCGCGCACCGGCGAGTACATGGAGTTTTCCGCGTCGATTCCGCAGGAGTTCCGTGACGTGCTGGACTGCCTGCGAAAAGAGCGAGAGAAATAAAACTGCCCGGATGGCGGAGGACCGTACCTGATAATGTTATACGTGTTCATCTGATGGTGACCGGCTGATCCCAATACGAGCTGGTCGGGTCCTCCGCCATCCGGGCGGGTTATATGAATTCTTTGGCGGCGGGAGTGCCGCGGCCAGAGAAGGATGATTTTCGCGGCGGCAGGGTGTCTGCCGCCGTAGGAGTAAATTTCAAGACACTAGAACACGCGAAAGCTGTTCCCGCCGGTGTGCCATCAACACCGGCATCTATATAAACCAGCAGCATGAGGATGCTGCGGGCGGGCAAAGTGAATTCCGGCGGCTGTGGTCCTGCCGCCGAGATGGTAATGTTAGAGGGGCGGCAGAGTGCTCCCGCAATGGGCGGCGGGGCGCCTGCCGCGGCCGGGATGCCGCAGGGGAATCACACCCCGAGGCTTGGGTGGTCCGCCGGGCAGAGAAGATGGAAATCTGCCGGCTGATCCTCGGGAACTGCGGATGGATAGCCCGCGCTGAATCGGTCCAGACGGATCGTGTCGGCGGACAGATGCATGGAGCGGACGACGGCGAGGCAGTCCTTGCAGATCACGCCTCCCTTGAACGTCCGATTCTCGTTGATGTTTCCACACAGGGAACAGTACTGACTCATTTTTCTTCCCTCCTTCGCTCTTCTGGGGCGTTTCCTTATTCTGCGGCCCCGGTGTATCTTCATCTTAGCGGCGGCCCCGAGCGGTTTCAAGGCACAAGTGGGGAACGCCCTGTTTATAGTGGCGAAGTCTCAGCTTTTTATGAGATGGAGGATTTATTGGATAAGGGAAAGAAAGTTAAGGCGGCAGGGCAGGTGGTATGGAGTACCGGGTGGATTTTGCCGTAAAGGGAAAATAGGGTAGAGTTTTCTAAAAGTTGCGTGGGGGATGATCGTTTTTTGCGACAAAAGAATCGCGAGTTGTGTATGTGAAAGTACAAGAAATCGAAGAGTTCACAGAAAGAACACAGATATTGTGACATAAAATTAACAAAGTAGAGTATAATATACGTAGATGGGGTAAAATAGAATTAGGAAAATCATGAGTTGAATTGGTGGAGGAGATTAAATATGTCTGAAGCAATGCAGGACAGTCGTCTGCAGGAACGCTCTGAGGCGGGAAATTTTCCGCAGTCGGAGGTGATGCGTATGTCGAAGTCTGAAGAGAAAGGCAATGACAGGGACCGGGAAAAGGATAAAGTGGAGAGCATGGAAGAGGAAAACATCAACGCAGCTCTCGCGGAAATGGCACATACCCATCCGGAGACGATTCTTACCAGGCAGGAGGGATTTGACATCCTGATGATGCGGTACGATTCCGCGATTCGTGAAGTCAGAACCAAGCTGGAGATCCTGAACGACGAACTGAGCGTGAAGGGCGATTCCAACCCGATTTCTTCAATCATTACAAGGAGGAAGAAGCCGCAGAGTATTTACGAAAAACTGATTCGCCAGGGAAATGAGATCACCGTCGCGTCGATCGAGCAGAACTTGAACGACGTCGCCGGGGTGCGCGTGATCTGCCCGTTCATGGACGACATCTACAAGGTCGCCAGGATGCTCGCACAGCAGGACGACATCACGCTGATCCAGGTGAAGGATTACATCAAGAACCCGAAGCCGAACGGATACCGCAGCTTCCACATGAACGTAGAGGTTCCGGTGTTCTTCTCGAACGAGAAGCGGCCGATGCGCGTCGAGGTGCAGATCAGGACCGTCGCCATGGACTACTGGGCGAGCCTGGAGCACCGCATGAAATATAAGAAGGCACTGCCGCTCGAGACGACCGCGGCGATCTACGACGACCTGAAGAAGTGCGCCGACACGATCGCGGACACGGACGCCAAGATGCTGCAGATCAGAGAGCGCATCAACATCCTGGAGCGCGAGCATAAGACGACGCGTCTGGACGAGCGCAACGAGCGCCCGGATTCGGCGGTCATGTATAAGTAATTTGTTTTGACAGTAATATCGTAGATGAAGCCGGAAACGGTTTCATTCGCAATTTTTCTATTCATCGTAGTTGGTGTCAGACTGGCGCCCGGCGTCCTGGGATATCCCGGAGCAGCCGCGAGGGGGAGGCATAGAGGAAACCGACCCGCCCGGCCGGGGCGTTGACACGGCCACAGTAATGCGAAAAGAGGAATGCCGAAAGGCCCGGTGTGCGGGGCTGTGCATTCCTCTTTTTTATTTTTATTACGCGGTATCAACTAATTTTTATTATGCTATTATTTTATGGATGCATGGGGCAGCGGCGCCGAGGTTCGGCGGTCCGTGCCGACCGGTGCCAGCTTGCTGTTCGGCGCCTGTTTTCTGCCCGGCGGCTATTTTCCGCCCCCATTCTGTCCTTCGGGCTCCTTCGGGTTGACGTAGACCGTGCGGTTGTGGGTGAAGATGACCATGCCCGGCTTGGCGCCGTTCGGCTTCTTCACGTAGCGGACGCGGACGTAGTCGACCGGGACGTTCTCGGAGCCGCGGCCCTTGCTGTGGAACGCGGCGATCGCGGCCGTCTCCATGATCTCTGTCTCCGTCGGCTCCTCGCCGTTCGTCTCCAGGATCACGTGCGAGCCCGGGATGTCCTTGGTGTGGAACCAGTAGTCGCTCTTGGACGCGATCCGCATCGTCAGCTCGTCGTTCTCCTTGTTATTGCGGCCGACCAGGACCTGGAGGCCGTCGCTCGTCTGGTACTTCAGCGGGCGGGCGCGGAACTTGGTCTTTTTGCGGCGGCCGGACGCCTTGCGGGCGCGGACCCAGCCCTCCTCCTCGAGCTCCTGGCGCAGGTCCTCGATGTCCTGGATGCTGTTCGTGTTGTTCAGGTAGGTGAAGACCGATTCCAGGTAGTCGATGTTCTCCTGGTTTTCCTGCAGCTGCGCTTTCTTCTCGTGCACAGCGGTCTTGGCCTTGCCGTACTGCTTGAAGTAGTTCTGCGCGTTCTTATTCGGTGACCAGCGCGGGTCCAGCGGGATCGTGACCTCCTGGCCGTCGTAGTAGTTCGTGACCGTGACCTCCTTCATTCCAGGCTTCATCAGGTGCATGTTCGCCGTCAAGAGCTCCCCGTACAGCCTCAGCTGCTCGGAATTCTCGGCCTTCAGCAGGTCCTCGTTCAAGCGCTGCTTCTTCAGGTAGAGCTTCTCCAGGCGGTTCTGCACCGAGTGGACCAGGCTGTGCGACTTCTGGCGCGCGCGGTTCGTCGTCGTCCTGTGCTCATAGAAGTAGCCGCAGGCGTGGCTCAGCGTGTCGAAGTCCAGGCGCCTGCACGTCGTCTCGTACTCCTCAAGCGGCGCCATGTAGAATTCCACCGGGCGGTCGTCCTCGTCCAGGTAGACGACAGGCTGAAGGTCGTTCGCCTCGATTTTAGACAAAAACTCCTCGAGCAGCGCATAACGGTCCTGCTGGGCGAAAAGCGCACGGGCGAAACACGGCGCGATTCCGCCGACCTTGGACAGGATCGCCTTCGGCGTGTCGCCGGCGTCCCTGAGCTGCTCCGGCGTGATCTCCTTAAACGGGATCTTGTCCTGCGCCGGCGGGTACGTATACAGCATACCAGGCAGAACCTGGCGCACCCTGCTCGCGTCCAGCGAGATCTTCTTGATGCAGTCGATGATCTTGCCCGTCGACATCTCGACCAGGATGATGTTGCTGTGCTTGCCCATGATCTCGAAGATCAGCTTCTTATTCACCGTGAAGCCGAGCTCGTTCAGCGTCTCGACGCTGATCTCCAGGATTCGCTCCGAGTCCTTCTGCTCGACGCTCGTGATGCGCCCGCTCTGCAGGTGCTTCCGGAGCAGCATGCAGAACGGCAGCGGCGAAGGCGGGTTCAGCGGGTTATTGTCGATCAGGCGCACGCACGACGCGGACGAGTCCACGGTCGCGTAGAGGCGCTTGTTCCCGTTCTTCGTGTGGACGTGGAGCACGAGCTCGCTCGACTCCGGCTGATAAATTTTATCGATTTTTCCGTACAGGAGCTGCTCCTTAAGCTCCCCGGCCATTGCGGCGGTTACGATTCCGTCAAATGCCATAATTCCATCTCCCTATCTATGTAAATTGATTTTCTATATATCAAATATATTGTCTATTGTATTTGTGAATGCAGTGCGGCGTGGTCTTTTATCTCGCGAGCTCTCTGATTGTCTCGCGAGCTCTCTGATTGTCTCGCGAGCTCGGCCTTTTGTCTCGCGGGCCAGGTCTGTCGCGTCGGCGAGAACGCAGTCTGCCCGGCAGCCCCGGCACCTTTCCGCCCGGGTAAATTTTGTCACTGCCAAACCCCGCAAAGCCGCAGTATTACTATTATAGGCTTGCATTCGCGCGATTGTAAAGAGACAAGCACTGTGATAAAATATTGATTAGTATGCATAGAGTTTGAATTATCAGGAGGCATTGGCATGATCAGGAGTATGACAGGTTTTGGACGCGGGGAGTACAAGGACGAGCAGAGGTGCGTGACGGCGGAAATCCGTTCGGTCAACCACAGATACTGCGACGTTACGGTCAAGATTCCGTATGCGTATTCGTTCGCGGAGGACCCGATCAGAAAGGCCGTCAAAAAATACATCCAGAGGGGAAAGGTGGACTGCCGCATCACGATCGAACGCCTGAAGGACAGTGACACCAAGATCACGCTGAACCGACCGGTCCTGGAGCAGTACATGGAGAGCCTGGAGGAGATGAGGAGCGAATACGCGCTGGCTGGCGAGCTCACGGTTGGACTCGCGGCGTCGCTCCCGGACGTCTTCAAGCAGGAATCCTCCGTCGAGGATGAAGAGGCGATCGTGAAGGCGTGTCAGGCGGCGGCGGAACAGGCCGCGCAGAACCTGAGCCAGATGCGACTGGTCGAGGGTGAGAAGCTCGCGAAGGACCTGAACATGCGCGCCGACCTTGTCAGCAGCTACGTCACAGAGATGGAGCAGCGGGCCGAGAAGGTGCCGGAGGAATACAGAGACCGCCTGCAGGAGAGGATCAACGACCTGCTCTCCGACAGCTCCGTCGAGATCCCGGCAGACCGCCTCGCTGTAGAGGTTGCGATGTTCGCCGACAAAGCCAACGTGACCGAGGAACTGACCCGCCTGAAGAGCCACATGGACCAGATGAAATCCATTATGAGCAGCGACGAGGAGGCCGACGGAAAGAAGCTCGACTTCCTGGTCCAGGAGATGAACCGCGAGGTCAACACGATCGGCTCCAAGGCGAACGACCTCTCCCTGACCGGACTCGTCCTGAAGTCCAAGGCCGAGATCGAAAAGATCCGCGAGCAGGTCCAGAACATCGAATAACCGATTGATAAATTAGCCGTCCCATGGTATAATAAGGGTTCGTAATAAACAGTTGGAGGAATTCGGATGAGTGAGAAACGCGGAAAACTTTTCGTCATTTCCGGTCCGTCCGGGGCTGGAAAAGGCACGATCTGCAAGGGCCTGCTGAGGGACAGCGACCCGTCTAAGCTTGCACTCTCCGTGTCGATGACGACCAGAAAACCCAGGACGGGTGAGGTCGACGGCGTGAATTACTTCTTTAAGACCAAGGAAGAGTTCATGCAGGAGGTCGAGCGCGGAGGACTGCTGGAATATGCGGCAGTTTATGAGAACTACTACGGCACGCCCAAGGCCTACGTGGAAGAGAAACTGGACGCCGGTACAGACGTCATTCTGGAGATCGACATCCAGGGCGCGATGAACGTGAAGAAGTCCAGGCCGGAGAGCGTGTTCATCTTCATCCTTCCGCCGTCCATGGACGTCCTGCGCGAGCGCCTGACCGGGCGCGGCACAGAGACACCGGAAGCGGTCGAGCTCCGGCTTTCCAAGACGAGGAGCGAGGTCGCACACATCAAGGACTACGATTACTACGTGGTCAACGACGACCTGGAGCGCGCGATCGCAGACACCGAGGCGATTTTCAACGCCGAGCACCGCAAGGTGAAGGACGGGGTCAGCGAGATCCTGAAGAACTACGGCGCGTAGCTTCCGATTAGACAAAATAAAGAAGACAAGGCGGCAGCGCTGCCTGATGATTTACCGGGCACTGCTTTGTCCGCGAAATATAGAATTGCGAGACGTTCCGCGCGTTGACTGAAGCGCAGAGGACGGGCCGGGGATGTCCCGGAAGAAAGAGGAGGAGTTCAACCATGTCCATGTTATATCCATCCATCAATGAGCTGAAGAAGAAGGTTGACAGCCAGTACACGCTCTGCATCCTGGCGGCTAAGCGCGCCCGCGACCTGATCGACGGAAAGCCGCCGCTGACAGACTGCGACAGCGACCGTCCGGTATCCATGGCGGCCAAGGAAATCTCCGAGGACCTGGTTACCTACAAGCGTCCTGCCATCGCGCTCGCTGACGAGGCGGAGGACATCGGCATGAACCTGGAGGAGCTGGCCGAGCAGGTCGGCGCAGAACCGCTGACGCAGGAAGAGATCGACCGCCTGAAGGCAGACGGCGAGACAGACATCCTGGGAATCTCCGCAGAGGAAGCGGAGAAATCCGAAGAGTCCGAGGCAGTCGAGGCAGAGGCAGATGCTTCTGAGGCAGACGCCGAGGCTTCAGATGCTGATTCGGAAAACGAGACTGAGGCAGAGTCTGCGTCCGACGAAGAAGAGTAGAAGAGTAGAAGAGTAACCGAAAGCGGTTCATTTTAACGAATTACCGCTCATCGCGCCGACAGCCGCCGGTGCGGAACAGGGCGGCATAGAGAAACGCCGTTCAGCGGAAAGGCATTGCAATGAGCACGGACACGTGTGCAGAATGAAAGAGAGAGGCTGCAGCCCCGGGAGGGGCCGCGGTCTTTTTGTGGTAATTGGCGGAATGGCGCCGTGGCGTGATTCCGCCGGCCGAACAGGCGCCGGCGCGGAATGCCGGTGGTCAGGAGCGCGGGCGCGGATTAGGGCCGGACCGGCGAGGCAAGCCGAGCTGGCGAGATAATGAAGGCGCCGGTTCCGGATGGAGTGTTCGGGCTGGGGTTTTGAAGCTCCGGAACGGGCGCCCGGGAAAGGCCGAGCCCGCGAGACAAATTACGGGCGCCGGCGCGGGATGCCGGTGGTCGGGAGCGCGGGCGCGGATTAGGGCCGGACCGGCGAGGCAAATGAAGGCCGGCGGATGTACAGCGATTTCTGTGATGAGGGACTGAAAAAATGAATTTTGACGATAACAGCATGACATTTATGGACGCGCTCGGGAGCCTGGATCCCGAGCCGCAGGACGTGTTCCGGTATTTCCGGGAGCTCTCTAAGATTCCGCGCGGTTCGCGAAACACGGACCAGGCGGTGGGGTATCTGCTCGCCTTCGCGGAGAAGCGCAGGCTGAAGTGTACGCTCGACGCCTGCAACAACGTCGTGATCGTGAAGCCGGCGTCGCCTGGCATGGAGGAGCGCGAGCCGGTGATGCTGCAGGCGCACCTCGACATGGTTTTGGAGGCGGACGCCCGCGCGGACAAGGACCCGCGCACGCACGGGGTATCCGTGTATACAGACGGGGACTGGATGAAGGCGGCGGGCACTACGCTCGGCGCGGACGACGGCATCGGCTGCGCGATGATCCTCGCGGTTTTGGATGACGACAAGCTCAGGCATCCTAAGATCGAGGCGCTGTTCACGTCGGACGAGGAGATCGGCATGAAGGGCGTGCAGAGGCTGGACGGCCACATCCTGAAGGTTTTGACGGCGAGGCGCTGCATCAACCTGGACACGCACGAGGGCAGCGGCCTGGTGCTGGGCAGCACGGGCGGCCTCTCGGTCGAGGCGGTGCTTCCGATTCACCGCATGCCGATGGCGGGCGGGGTGACCTGTGAGGTTATCGTGAGCGGCCTTAAGGGCGGCCACAGCGGCCGAGACGTGACCAAGGGGGGCGGGAACGCCTTAATGATCCTGAGCCGCGTCCTGTACGAGCTGTTCCACACGGCGCAGGTCCGCCTGGTCTCGATCCGCGGCGAGAAGCGCCTGAACGTGATTCCGTCGCGCGCGGAGGCGGTGATCGTGACGACGCCGCAGGGCGTCCCTCGCATCTCCGAGATCGGCGAGAAGATGCAGGAGATCCTGGCGGAGGAGTACGCGCTGACGGACCCGGATTTAAGCGTGGAGCTGATCATCCACGACCTCGGGGACGCGGAGGTGCAGGATGCGAACAGCGCCAGGCCGAGCCGAGGCGGCGAGACAATAAGCGCCGGTTCCGGATCGAGCAGAATGGGCTCCGGAACGGGCGCCGCGGGAAGGGCCGAGTCCGCGAGACAAATTGCAGGCGCCGGCGGCGATGACTTTTGGGGCGCCGCGGGCGCGAAGGGCAGGTCAGGGAGGTCTGCGGGCGCGTCCGCCTCTAAGGCGGACGATTCGTTTTGGCAGAAGGCGGCAAAAAAACAAGTCGCCATGCACACGAACACGGTGGTTTCTGCGGGCACGCAGCGCCCGCCTGAACCTGATGTGCGCATCTACCGCCGGGCCTCGGAAAGCGACACGCTGCGGATTCCGCTGGACGAGAAGAGCACGCGCAGCGTCCTCTCGTTCATGATGTGCATCCCGCGCAGCGTCGTCCGCATGAGCCCGGTCCACCGCGATATCGCCGACGTCTCGGCCGTGACCTCGCAGGCTGAACTCAAGCGCACGGAATTCCACGTCCGCGGCATGATCCGAAGCTTCTCGGAGACCCGTAAATACTACCTCGCGGAGCGCATCCAGACGCTCGCAGAGTTGCTGAACGGCGACATCATGACCTTTGACAACTATCGCTCCTGGGAGGCCGATGCCGCTTCTCCGCTCGCCGAATCCTACACGCGGGCCTACAGCGAGCAGACGGGCGAAACCCCTGTCCGCACCGTCACCCCAGCCAGCCTGGAGTGCGGCGTCCTTGCGGAAAAACTCGGCGGCGCCGACATCATCTCCGTCGGCCCGACCGTGGAAAACGCCCACTCGACGAGCGAGCGCTTCTCGATCAGCTCGACCAGGACGGCCTACGCGGTGCTGCGCCGGCTGCTGGGGGAGCTGTAGGTGAAATAAGCGAATTTGATATGAGCTAATAAAGGAAGCCGGGCGGCGAAGTGCAGAGATGACTTCGCCGCCCGGCGTTTTTATAATTTTAGTTGTTTGGATGACGACGCGGAGAGGGAAAAGAAGCGCTTTCGGTGCCGCTGATTAAGGATATGAGTTTAATGCCGCCGGTGCGTCGTCTTAGGATGGTAGAAATGCTGTCGCCGCGCTGTTGATGGCGAATATGCTCTCGTCGCGGGCGCCGGCGCGTCGTCCTTAGATGGCAGAAATGCTGTCACCGCGGCCGCCGGCGTTCGTAAAATAACAAAAAGGAGCGATTTCCAAATTTTT
This sequence comes from uncultured Eubacteriaceae bacterium, assembly GCA_903789635.1. Taxonomy (GTDB): domain Bacteria; phylum Bacillota; class Clostridia; order Peptostreptococcales; family Anaerovoracaceae; genus Aminicella. The sequence continues at coordinate 30,402 of CAIFEY010000020.1, read as the reverse complement.
ATTTTTTTAATTAAGATTATCAAGAAAAGACGCGATTTTATTAATGGCTGCGCTCAATCTGCAAACTAATAATGAATATCGCTGTCAAAAACCGCTGTAAATGACCAGGTGTTTTTGTGATTGTGCGCATAAATACTGTCAATTTAGCGGATCGTCCATTTCGTGATATCACAATTGCGCTTGCACACTGGAGCTTGCGCGCACGACACCATTTCAGCGACCGATAGAGATCGAAAATGTACAGATATGAGTGCAAAAAATCCGAAATTCCCTCATATTCGGGCTTTGACAAACGAGTTTCAAAAAAGTTCATAAATCGACGCGAAACCCCGTTTGACAAAGTCAAAAATCGCGATTTCCGGTAGGGGAGCGGGACGCTGTAATTTTTGATGGCATTGTTGCAGTCGGCCGGCGGCCTCCACGTCCCGCGCCGCCCGCGCTCCCGCCATCCTGCATCCCGCGCCGGCGGTCTCCACGTCCCGCCCGCCCCCACGGCGCCCGTTCCGGAGCCCCGACCCAACCCTGGACGACGCAGATCCGGAACCGGCGCCTTTTCAACCGCGCCGCCCGCGCTCCCGCCACCCAGCCTCCCGCGCCGGCGGCCTCCGTCCCGCCCACCCGCCCCCACGCCGGAAACCCCCAAACCCGTTGAAATGTAAAGGATGATCAAATCGGGCAGCAGGGAATGAAATGTTTTTCGGAAAAAAAGTAAAATAAATAATAAAAGTGTGTTGACATGGGGGGCGAATTGCTGTATATTAATATCGTTGTCACTGAGATGAACGCAGTGATCACCTTGTTCCGAAGTAGCTCAATGGTGGAGCAACCGGCTGTTAACCGGTAGGCTGTGGGTTCGAGCCCCACCTTCGGAGTTTCATTTTGCCGGTGTGGCGGAATTGGCAGACGCACAGGACTTAAAATCCTGAGGTCTTTATCGACCGTACCGGTTCGACCCCGGTCACCGGCATCCTAATTTTGACCGGCGGGGTCTTCGTCGCGGGGTAGAGCAGTTGGTAGCTCGTCGGGCTCATAACCCGGAGGTCGCAGGTTCAAGTCCTGTCCCCGCAACCACAAACGTTGAAAAACCAATCTTTGCAGAGATGCGGAGATTGGTTTTTTTCTGGTTTTTGACGAATTTAACACTTTTATAACACTTTTGGATTCGTTGGATAGTCAGTTTTCTCTTTGCCGCGATGCTGGTATAATAGAAGACAGTTGTTACAATATTTGGTCAGAAATGGAGGGAAGAAGTTGAAGAAAGGTGTAATTTTGGCCGCGGGGCACGGGACGAGGCTGTATCCGTGCACGATTGCGGTGAACAAGGCGATGCTGCCGATTTACAACAAGCCGGCGATTTATTTTCCGATCACGACGCTGATGCAGTGCGGGTGCAGGGAAATTTTGATCGTGACGAACGTCGAGACGGTTGCGCAGATGGACAAGCTGCTGGGTGACGGCCGGCAGTGGGGGATTTCCATCGAGTACGCGATCCAGGGCGTCGCGGAGGGCGTCGTCAGCGCGCTCGAGAAGGCGCGCGGTTTCTGCGGTAAGGATGAATTTTGTCTGATGCTCGGCGATAACATCCTCATCGACGAGGCGGGCGATTATTCTCTGCCGACAAATTCGACGTCCACAGTATTCCTCAAGCACGTCCCGAACCCGGTAGCCTACGGGGTTGCTGAGCTCGACGCGGACGGCCGCCTGATCGGCATCGAGGAGAAGCCGGCGCACCCGAAGTCGGACTACGCGATCATCGGCTTCTACCGCTACAGCCCCTGCGTCTGGGACTACACCGAGCTCGTCAGGCCGCGCATCAACGGCGAGCGGAACATCAGCGACCTGAACGAAATTTTACTTAAGAAGGGCCTCCTCCAGTCCGCCACCCTCCCGCCGGACGTCCTCTGGTACGACATCGGCGATCCCGACTCCATGCTGAACGCCTCCAACCGCGTCGCCGACATGATCCGCGGCGGCAGGGAGGTGGGGGAGCCGTCGGTTATCATTGATTAAAGGAGCTCCCACGACCAGCTGAATTACCTTAAGCAGCAGTACGAAATTTCCGCCTGAAATTCGTGAAAAACCCCAAGAAATCAACGGTTTCAGGCTCTGAAAAAAGTACTTTAACATTTACTTAAATTCTGTTGTGTTTCCTGTATACAGGGGGTATATTGTTAGGCGGAAAAAATAGTGATCATCCCCGAGGCGGCACCCGCCGCCGGGCATCGACCACAGTTAGGAGCCTGATATGGAAACAAAAAAGAAATTTGATAAAATCAGCCAGATCGTACTCGTCTACGCGCTGCTGGACACGCTGCTGCTCTTCGTAAACGACGTGACGCCGCTCACGAACTACCTGATCGTCCCGGTCATCGCCGCATCCGGCGCCGTCGTCCTCATCCTCGGCCGCGGCCTCAAGTACAGCCGCTACATTAAGGAGCTGGCCCTGCTGTACCTCGTGACCTGCATGGTCGAGACCACCATGCACTGCGTTGCCTTCACCTCCGCCTCCACCGTCACCAACAACCTGATGCTGGCCCTGAACCCGCTGCTCTGGATCGTCCTGCTGAACCGCGTGCGGACGGTTCGTGCGGCGGAGTAGGAGATGAAAGGAGCCGCCATGACCACTTGGAATTCAGATCAGTACCTCAAGTTCGAAGCCCAGCGCACCCAGCCGTCCCGGGATCTGATTGCGCGCATCAGCGGCTTTGCCCCTAAGACCGCCCTGGACCTCGGCTGCGGACCGGGAAACAGTACGGCGGTGGTGCAGTCCGCGTTCCCGCAGGCGTCCGTGCTCGGCATCGACAATTCCGATGAGATGTTTGCGCGGGCAAAGTCCACGCACCCAGACCTCGACTTCCTGCTGTGCGACGTCCACGCGATCAGCGGCACCTATGACCTGATCTTCTCCAACGCCTGCCTGCAGTGGGTCCCGGACCACGAGTCCCTCCTGCCGTATCTGATGACAAAGTTAAGTCCCCGCGGCATCCTCGCCGTCCAGATGCCGAGGAACGGCTCGGAGCCGCTATACCAGGCGATCGAAGAGATTGCCGCCGATCCTGCATGGGGCTTCGATAAGGACCGACTCGGCACCTTCGGAACCCTGACCCCGCACGAGTATTTCAACATCCTCAGCACCTGCTCCAGCGACTTCCAGATTTGGGAGACCAAGTACTACCACAACCTGCCCGACATGCAGTCACTGATCGAGTGGGTGAAGGGCACCCGCCTGCGCCCGTACCTCTCCCAGCTGACCCCGGCCGATGCCGCCCGCTTCCAGCAGGCCGTCATCGACCGCGCAAAGCCGCACTATCTCGCCACCCGCACCGGCGAGGTTCTGCTCGGCTTCCGCCGCTTCTTCTTCACCGCGCAGAGATAGCCCGCGGCCGGCTCAGGCGCAGTCCCGCGCTGTAATACACGCCGCTGTTCATGCCGCGAGCCGCCTCGCCGACATCATTCCATCCGCCGACAGTTCTGCCGGCGGTTTTTTATTCTCCTGCCCGCCTCGCCGCCAGCACCTCACCCGCCGACAACCCCGTCGGCGTTTTTTCATCCCACCTTCGCGCTTCGCCGACGGCATCCACGCTATCGGAAATTTCCAGCCCCTCGCGCCCCCCCTCCGGAAATCGCCTCGCCGACCGCGCCCCACCCGCCGACTACCCCGTCGGCGGTTTTTTCTCCTACCTTCGTGCCGTGCCGACCGCATCCGTGCTATCGAAAATTTCCAGCGCCTCGCTCCACCGCCGGAAACTGCCTCGCCGCGCTCTGTCAAATGCAATTTTGTCCCATCTTATGAAGAATTTTGAAAACGTTTTGTCACGACGTCTATTTTGGAGATTTTCTTAATTATTGCACTCGAATCTGTACATATTTGACCATAAAAACCTCGCCTCACGCGCACTCGCCTGTGCACGGGAGCAATAATGATATCGATAATTGAATATATCGTCAATTTAACAGATTATATAGGCGTGAATTCCAAAATCAGCATCCATTTACAGCCGTTTTTGACGTCGATACTCATTATCGCTAATCTGGTTGCGCGCAATTGTTTTCGAGATCGCGATCTTCACAAAATAACATAATTAATTTTTTAACATTCTCGAGAACGGGAATTTTCACCGTTTGACAAAATCCATGGCGTGTTCCTTTACCGAACCTGGTATTCATTCCCTAAACTTGTTTAAAAATTCAATTAGATATAGTAGTATAAAAGAAAGGCAGTTTTATGCCGGAAAGTGAATTTTTGCGATAATCACGTTCGTTATTTAAGAGAGGACTGTATCTGTTATGGATAAGGTTGTGGACAATTCCGTTATTCTATCGGAGGAACGGTATAAAGAGTCAGTCTATAATGAATTTGACCATAGGTTGAAACTGGCCGGTCAGAAGGTCGACAAGGCCCAGGACAGTGTAAACAGGGGATCCTTTGACGATCACGACGCGTTCATGGTTTACGGGAGCCTAAGCGGTGCGGAGAGGGAATGGAACCGCACCGACTATATCATCAAGCAGCTCTACAAGACGCCGTACTTCTCGCACATCGAGATGAAGGAGAAAGGCGAGGATGAGGTGGAGCACTATTATTTGTCGGACTGCGAGAACCTGGAGGAGACGGTTCCGATCGGCGATGATGGCTGGCTGCTCCCGTTCAAGCAGGATAAGGAAAAGCCGATTACTGCGGCGCTGTTTCACTGCTATCAGTCTAAGAAGGGCGAGCCGATCACCTACTTTGCCAGCGGCGGAAAGATTACCTTGAATCCGCAGCTGATCTGCAATGACGAGATCAATGCGAGGAAGCTTATCGACGCCGTTCAGCTGTTTCCGGAAACCAAGGAAATGCAGATCATCGCGGATGAATTCCTCGAAAAAAAGCTGAAGGAGAACAGGAACAGCCCGAGGCTGAAGAACATCATCTCCACTCTGCAGCAGATGCAGTTTCAGATCATCGATGCGGATATTCGGGAAAGCTTTGTCGTACAGGGCTGTGCAGGATCGGGAAAGTCGCAGTGCCTGCTGCACAGGCTGTTTTTCCTGCGCGATTTTTTGTCGGACAGAGGATGGGAACACGTTCTTCTGCTGACGCCGACCAAGCTGTTCCGGAGTTATTCCGCGGGTTTGGTACGCAGATATCAGCTCTCCGATGTGAAAAACTGCTCCATCGCAGAGCTTTACCGGGAGCTTCTCGATGTCTACGATCCCAGGTTTAAACACAGACAGTATCAGTACGAGCTGTCGGAAGAATATCTGCCGGCGGAGTACCTTCAGGAGGTATATGCCGAGGAGTCCATCAGAAAGCTTAGCTATGACATCCAGGATGCGATTTTGTCGTACGTGGAGGAGGGGTGCGAAGCGCTGGTGGAAGAACCGCCGGAGGAAATCACGGCGGAATCGATCGCAGAGATTGTCGACGAGCTCAATGAGGAAATTAAGGCCATTGACGAGGTCGAGACCTCGCTGAAGAAAGACAAGCAGTATGTTGAAAAGCGGAATGAGCATAAATCGCTGGTGAAACGACTGGAAACGCTTCAGAAGAAGCACACCAAACAGATCGAGGAACTGCAGCAGACTGAGGAGAAGAGCGACGTGCTGAGGCAGCGCTGGCAGGAATTCAAGGACGCGCAGGCGGAGAGGGATGAGTGGCTGCATCAGGTTGAGGCTGAGAAGAAGGCCGCGCTGAAGGAGCTTGGAAGGCTGGAGCAGAGGTGGGACAGCACCTCGGAGGTGAATTTGCCTTCTGATTTTGCCGGACAGATGGCCGTGGTTAGGGATCTTTTCGAGGGCGACCGCCGCCGTTCGGCCGAGGAATACACACAGTTTTTGAACGATTACTGCGCAAGCATCGAGGCGGATGTCAAGGAAATCGTGAAGAAGCAGACGCCGGAAAAGGTGCTGAACAAGTACGAAACTCGGACGAATCAGCTCCTCGAGGGCTCTCGGCAGTCTTCCGCGGAGATTGAGGAGGTTACGAACGCGATCGAGGAGTGTGAGGCGTGGCTCCGCAGCAAGACAGAGGAAGTGGAGGGCGCGCAGTCAGAGTATGCGCTGCAGCGCTCCGAGCTGGAGAAATCGTCGTACGTGCTGTCGAGAATTGAGAGTACGCTGTTCGAACGGGTTGTCTGGGACAGGCTCGCGCCAATTAAGCAAAAATACGGCGTTCAGGATGTCGAGACAATTCCGCTGGCGGACGGTCATCAGAGGGAGATCAGGATTTTGTATAAATCCGACCTGCTCTTCTACCTGAAAATCTACGCAGAGCTGTACCCGGATAAGGAGCTTCCGGACTACAGCATGATCTGCATCGACGAGGGTCAGGACCTGCACCGAGCAGATTACGACATGCTGCATCGCCTGTACCCGAAGGCAGTGTTCAACGTCTTCGGCGATACTGATCAGGTCCTGCACACGGCCTGCGGAATTCACAACTGGAAGGCAGAGACCGGAATAAATACGGAGTATACATTAAATCGGAATTATCGTAATACCGCTCCGATCGTAGACTTCTGCAATCGAAAGTTCGGTTCGGCGATGGAATACCTGGGCAGCGTCAGCACGTCCGATCAGCTCGATGAGCTCCATTCCATCGACGAGGTCACGGATGTCCTGAGGAAGGACGATATCACCCTGATCGTAAAGGATCACAAGGCATTGGAGCAGTTGTGCAGCGTGACGGGGATGGATATTTCCGAGTTCGAATACCTGGACACGAGGGCAGAGCAGAAGAATGGGACGGGGATCCCGTGCTATTCGATCTTTGCCGCCAAAGGCCTGGAATTCACAAGTGTGCTCGTCTACGCGCACCAGATGACCAAGAATCAGAACGTCGTTGCGTGCACGAGAGCGATGAAGGAACTGTATTATTATGCGTAAGGTTGCAGCTATGGGAGACACGGAAAACACAAACATCAGGGCAGAACTGACCGGGGAATTAAATGCTGTCCTTTTGGCACTGAACAACGATGAGGTGCCGGACGAGGGCAGGATCGAGAATCTGGAGGCTTTGTTTAAGCAGTATTTTGTCCTTAGACAAAGTAAACGGTCTCAGAAAATTCAGGTAAAGTTTGATAACGTACTGCCGCAGAAACGCGGCGGCAATTCCATCAGTGACCCGAGATTTTCTGATGCGGAAAATCTTAAGCTCCTGAAGAGGATGGTCATGGAAAAGCTGATTACTGTTGAAGAGGACAGGCCTGAGTACCCGTTCCTTTCTTACCTTCAGGACATCGGCTACGCTGCGGGCGTCGAGATCGAAACGGAAGATGCCGAGGCGCCGAAAAAATATTTCATGCTGACCAGCAGGGGATGGCATGCGCTTTCTCTCAAGAAGAACCTGACACTCCTCCAGAAGACGGATCCGCTGTTCCGCCTTCCGAAGAAAATGATCACAGATCCGAAGGAATGGACAGAGACGACGTTCCGGAATGCGGTTCGGCTGCAGGAATTTTTCCGGAAGTGGGCAGAGCCGGACTACATGATTTTTCCGGACGCGAGCGTTCCTCAGCTTCTGTTCGGATGCCCGGTCAGGGAGACGTCCGCCGTCCAATACTGCTGTTTGGGCCTGTTCGACCCGGAGATTGACGGGACGGAGGAATGGCGTGTGAGTTTGATGGCGGATTCCGACGAAGTCGACGAGTTGATTGTCGTTGCACAGACGCCGGAAGAGGAGCAGTCCCTGAAGAAGCACCAGAAGCTGTGGAGTGCACAGGCAGTCAAAAAACAACATTCGTATCATTGACGGAGGGCAGCGAGAAATAATTATGGATGGAGAATTGAAGAAACAACTGACAGCGACAATTTCCAGGATGCTCGACACCCTGGAATCCGCAGAGGAACTCTCGGAGGCAGACTGCGCGCAGGTCATCGAGGATATGAAGAAATTACACAGACAACATAAAACTACGATTACAGTGGCTGCAGAGGCCGCAGAGCCCAATGCCTCGGCCGACTACAGCGTGCAGATATCGCCGGCAGAGATCCCGGAGTCACCGATCAGAGACGCGTATTCCGTATTTACGACAAAGATCACCGAGACAACCGTCCTCCTGGACCAGATGCGTTCGTTGATCACCAGCGAAAAAATCCCGGAAGACGCAGAACTTACCCGCCTGAACGACACCCTGTCGGAACTCCGTGATTCCTATGGCAGTATCCGCGAAATCGCGGAAGCCCAGCTTGCCTCGGAAGAGCTGCCGGAAGACGGTTCCCCAGCCTCCGCCTACGTCGACGCCGTGAGAAAGAGCATCGAGGAACAGGCGAACAAACAGATGACTCACATCACAGACGTCCTGCTCGATTTCCTCTCCGTCCAGTCGAAAGTAAAGAAGTACGCGGAGGAGCTGCGCCCCTTCCAGGATTCGGCGGAAACACTTCTCACGAACCTCCAGGCCGACAGCACACCGGACTTCGACGCACTCCAAAACGAGCTCGCCGGACCAGAGCTCTTCCTCGACACCGTCCGCTGCGAAGACATCGACTCCGACGAGGGCATCGCACTCCTCGAGCAGATCGACGATTACTTCACCGACTGGATCAAGAGCGGCCTCGCGGGCGGAAAATACTTCCTTGGCGAACGCCGTGAGCTGAGCGCGGAAGCGGGGAAGGAGGCAACGGTTGTTGTGGCACAGGATATGGAAGAGAAGGAGAAGAAGTCAGAGAGCGATGACCCGGATCCGCTTGAAATAAGGGAGAGGGATGTTACCTATTATTTAGATCAGGGCTCGGAGGACTTGGGGAGAATTAGTCTTACAACATATGTCCTTGATGAAGGAAAAATACAAGCAAATACATTTCTTCGTGACATGAAAAAAGGAAATGAAAAGGTCAACAAGGAAATATTACATCGTGCGTTTTATAGCCTTTTCTTAACTGAAGATCTCTTGGTACAATCGGGCTTGAAACAACACCTTGTTTCAGTGAGCCTGAGCTATCTGGTGAGTAAAGGGTATTTAAAGAAGTGTTACGTTTCCCCGTATGGTAAATTCTATTTCGCGACAAAGAGAATTCTGCAAGCTATGAGCTTGAAGAAAGTTAGAGAAGCGTTACGAGTTGATAAATCAGAGGAAAATATAAAGAAAAATATTGCTGTACTAAGATTGTTTGAATATCAATCCGTTGCACTGGCATCACTGGCTGAAGCACGATTAATTTACGATGCTAAACAGAGGTATATAGATGCCGGGTATGAGTGTGATCTTATAAAAGAAACCGGATTTTCATACTTTGATTCTTTTGTAACTAAAATATATCCCGCAAATAAAAGTGCAGGTGCGAATTTGTTGGTCGGTATATTCTGGATAAGGGATGGGTTCTTGTCGAGTCCATCTGACTTTGAACCTGATCATGAATCTTATGCGAATGAACTCAAATCCGAGATTTTAGCACAGGAAGATCAAATCGATGTGCAACGTATCGATATTGCAGCCATTAACCTTGATATTGGAAAAGAGCTAGCTAATACACTTTTTACCAGTAGATGGTTTAATATGCTTGCCTCGTCAGTATACATATATAGCATCACGGAAAACCGATATTATTCTTATGATGTAATTTTAGAGCATGATATGAAGGAATTTTACAAAACAGATGCTGGACGAGAATTCTTGAAAAAAAGTATGGGTTTACAAAATACTTACTATGATGCATTCGACCTCCCGCCTTGAAATCCTTCACGTGAAGGGCGGGAGTATTCCGGCTGTCATCACCCGCGTTACATACAAAAAACCCCGGGCCCGTAGGACACCGGAGTAAGATCCATTTTCAATAGTCGCGATTGCGACTATGTATATTGTATGAGATCATTCGGCTTTAATCAAGAGAAAATGTGACAAGACGGCCGCCGTTTCCCCCGCCGGAAACCGCCTCGCCGCCGTCGCCTCATCCGCCGACTGTCCCGCCGGCGGTTTTTTTATTCTCCTGTCCGCCTCGTCGCCGACACTCCATCCGGCGACACCCCGTCGGCGGTTTTTCCTCCCACCTTCGCGCTTCGCCGACGGCACCCACGCTATCGAAAATTTCCATCCCCTCGCTCCCCCTCTGGAAACCGCCTCGCCGCGCTCGGTCAAATGCGATTTTGCCCCCATCTTATGAAGATTTCTGAAAACGTTTTTGTCATGCCGTCTATTTTGGAGATTTTCATAATTATTGCACTCGAATCTGTACATGTTTGGCCGTAAAACCCTCGCCTCGCGCGCACTCGCCTGTGCACGGAAGCAATAATGATATCAATAATTGAATATATCGTCAATTTAACAGACTCTATAGGCGCAAATTCCAAAATCAGCATCCATTTACAGCCGTTTTTGACGTCGATACTCATTATCGTTAATCAGGTTGCGCGCAATCATTCATGAGATCGCGGATCTTCACCAAATAACATAATTAATTTTTTAACATTCTCGAAAAGGGGAATCTTCACCGTTTGACAAAAGGCCGTCGGGCATATTGATAGCATTTGCGCCATCGCTGGCCGTGCCCCGCGGCTCACCGGGTGCAGGCACATGCCGCGACCGGCCGCGGGGATAGCATTTCAGCCGTCGCTAGCCGTGCCCCGCGGCTTACCGGGTGCAGGCACGTGCCGCTGCCAGCCGCGGCGACAGCACATCCGCCGTCATCCACCTCCTTTACCTCATCAATACAAAGAATTAATCATAGCATAAAAAAACAACCACAATCCAACAAACGCATATTAGTAAGTAGTCATAATAAATTGACATAAATTCACCTTGGATGTTATCCTTTTATTATAAGGATCGGCAACATCCGAATGTCATTGCGCCCGGCGCCTGCACCACCCCGCGCCGCCCGCGCTACGCGCCGGCGGCCCTGACTGCACCAAACTGACCGTACCGAACCTATCGCCCCGCCCGCCGCCCCCCACACCGCAGAAAAGGAGGACACCCCCCATGAAATCGAAATACAATCCGTACGACCTGAACAATCAGGTCCAGCGCCCCGATTCCAACCAGGGGCAGAATCAGGGTCCCGACCTGGATCAGTATCCGCACCTTAACTCCGACTGGGAAAGCAGCCGCCGTTCGCGCCGGAAGGACCGCGGACAGAATCAGGGCCAGAGCCAGAATCAGGATCAGAGCCGGAGCTGGGGGAAAAAGAAAAACCAGGGTCCCGACCTCGGAAGTCGCCCGACGAGCGGGCCGGATATGGGGAACACCTGCAGGGCCTGCGGCAGGCAGATTCCGGGCGAGCTGAAGGTTTGTCCTTACTGCGGGACGCGCGTGCGCGGCGCGGGCGGGAAGAAGTGGATCGCCATCGTGCTGGTGATTGTGGCGATATATGTTTTCGGAAGTGTGGTATTCGGATTTTTGCAGCAATCGAGCAATAGCGGAAGTTCCCCGACCATAAGTTCAAGCACCTCCGAAGGATCCGGCAGTTCAAGCAGTTCCAGCTCAAGTTCAGGGTCAAGTTCCAGTTCGAGCTCGAGCTCAAGTTCAAGTTCAAGCAGCAGTAAGAGCGGGGATGGTGCGAAGGACGAGAAGCCTTTGCCGAAGATGACGACCGCGCAGAAGAATGCGTACGAGACGGCCAGGGATTACCTCGAGGTCATCCCGTACTCGCACAAGGGCCTGGTCCAGCAGCTGACGAGCGACGCGGAGGGGTACGAGAAGGCGGACGCGGAGTTCGCCGTTCGGCTGCTGGAGAAGCGCGGGGAGGTCGACTGGAAAGAGCAGGCGTACAAGTCGGCGAAGAGCCATTTGAAGTACGGTAATTTCTCATATAAGGGGCTGGTTGAGCGGCTGGAAGGGAAGTACGGCGACCAGTTCACGCACGAGCAGGCGGTGTACGGCGCTAAGAAGGCGTATAAATAGTCTTTTAGGAGAATGAGTCTAATGAGAATGAAAGAAAGGGATCGCGGATGCGCGGTCCCTTTCTGGTGTATGGGTATCGTTTGTGGACAAAATATTACTAAAATGGGGGAATTCCTTTACAGTAACTCCTTAATTGCAGTAATGCACTCTGATCAGGTCCTGCACCTGGCTCGGGTCATCGGCGCGTACGGCATCCAGGATCTTGCCGTGCTGCTCGATCTTCTCTTCTTTTTCGGCAGGGTCTTTCTGATAAACGTAGCGCACGGAAAGGAGCAGCAGGTTGGACAGGCCGTCGAACTCGTCCAGGAGACGCTGATTATTCAGCACGGCCAGGAAGCAGCGGTCGAAATTGATCGCTGCGCGGATATACTCGTTGCCGCCCTCGGAGGAGAGGGCCTTCCGCTGTGTTTCGTATGCGTCCTGCAGCATATCGAGAAGCGGTTGTATCTGGTTGGTGATCCGGCAGTACTGGTATGCGCCGATCAGCATGACCGCGCACGCCTGGTTCAGCTCACCGAGCAGTTCGTCGGTCAGTTCGACGACGTGGAACTTGCTGTTCAGGGTGGAGGTGACCAGGTTTTCCGCCTGGAGCATCGTAAGCGCCTCACGGATCGGCGTGTTGCTGATGGAAAGCTCCTTGCTTAGTGAGGTGATGTTGATCGGGCTGCCTAAATCGTACTGTTGTGAGAGAATCCGGTCCTTGATGATGTTGTAGACCTGTTCGCGCATGCTGACTTTTGATACCGTATCCATGAATTGCTCCTTATAAATCGTGTTGTGTGCATACTATATATTATCGTCGGAGATATCACTTGTGTCAAGCATCACATCCATCGTGAGCGTGCCGGCTGTTTTTTTGTCGAAAGAGGAGGGGAAGGGGAAGGAATATGATTTTTGAGAAAATTTGATTTTTCCATTGACAGAAATTGTATTAAATCATATACTAGAACCATAAAGTGTGCACACTACATAATACATCAAACACGGTGCACGTTGACACCGGAAATGAAAGGAGTGTTCTATGAGGCGCTTAACTACCCCGATGAAGGCTGAGGGTTTGACTACACTGAAGATCCGTTACGACTATAAGAGTGATGTGTTCCACATGGAGGCGATGAAGCAGTGGGATCAGGATCTCGACTTTTCCAGATATAATAAGGACTTCTATGTAGAGAGCATTTTGACGGATGATGTTGTGTATTACAACACCAAACAGGTGCGTGAGCTTTACCGCAAGTATGACCTGGAGGATTACCTGGATGAGATCCTCGAGCTGATCCGCGAGGGCAAGCACTTCGGCATCGAGCTGTATTACAACGACAAGTGGGATATCACCTACATGAGCCATCAGCATTCCAGAAAGCTTGGAATCAACAATAAGCTGCATGCTACCCTGGCAGGCGGAATTCGCCGTCACGACAAGAGCGAGGAAGAGAAGGACGTCATCATCGACGGATTGAACCTCGGCCGCGGCATGAGCTTCAAGAATGTAGCGGGACGCCTGAATATGGGCGGATGCAAGCAGACCGTAACGATGGACGAGCTCGACCTGGACAATATGGAAATCATGGGATTCCTGGGATTTTGCATTGACAACTGCCGCACCATGACCGGTCCGGACATGAACTTCCCGACAGAGATGGCGGACGTAGAGAACGAGAACTTCTCCATGCAGTACACGAACGGTCCTAAGTACTCCGTACTCGGAGAGACCGGAAAACCGACGGCTTACGGCGTATACGTGACGCTGAAGCAGGCAGTAAACTTCTACGAGGGTACAGAAAGCCTCGCAGGAAAGACAGCGACGTTGGTCGGACTCGGTGCCGTTGGCTGGTATATGGGCGGTCACCTGCTGGACGAGGTGAAGAAACTCTATATCGCCGACCTGAGCGATGCCCGCTGCAAGGAGTTCGTCGAGAAGCACCCTGGAAAGGATATCGAGATCATCCCTCTCGACAACGCTTATTTCCAGCCTTGCGACATCCTCGTTCCGTGCGCGATCGGCGGAATCTTCTCCGACGAGACTATTCCGAAGCTCAACTGCAAGTACATCTGGGGTTCTGCAAACAACCAGCTTAAGGCTTCCAGTCAGGAAGAGGAAGAGCGTCTGGCCAAGAAGCTCCAGGAGCGCGGAATCGTATTCCAGACCGAGTGGTATCACAACACCGCGGGCGTAATCTGCGGATATCATGAGTACGTATACGGCAAGAATGCGACTTATGAGAATCTGATCCGTACGATCGACGAGACCATGCCTAAGGCAACCTATGACAATCTGAAGCAGGCGAAAGAGCTTGGAATCACCCCGTGCGAGAACGCTTACCGCATTGCCGGTGAGGTAATCTACGGAGATAAAACGCTTGAAGACCTTAAATAACAGACAGATCAACAGGTCTGAACTCCCGTAACATAACAGCCATGGCGGGCACCGGCCGGCGCCCGCCGCCCCCTGTGTGTGAAGAAACGGAGGATTAGTCTAATGGAAGATAATAACAACTCGGGTTTCGGGAGCGTATTCGGTTTTTTGATGACAATGATCGGATTCGCCGTAGGCGTAGGCAGCTTATGGCGATTTCCATATATCTGCGGCACCAATGGAGGTGCGCTGTTTATCTTGTGCTATGTCGTCGTGATTATCCTGGTCGGCATACCGCTGCTGACCGCAGAAATGTCTCTGGGACTCCATTCCCAGAGGGCTGCATCAGGCGCGTACAAGGCGATCGAGAAGCCGGGATCCAAGTGGCATTACAGCGGATACCTGCACCTCGCTGCCGGATGGATGATCAATGCGTACACAGTCCCGATCTATGCCTGGATTCTGGTGTATATCTGGCGTACCGCGTCCGGATTCTTCGTAGGCAAGGACGCCGCCGCAGTCAGCGCATCATTCGACGCGCTCAACTCCAACTACGTGCTCATGTTCGGCGCGGCGATCCTGAACTGGATCCTGCTGGCTCTCGTGGTCAGCCGCGGCCTGCAGGGCGGTGTGGAGAAGATCTCTAAGGTAATCATTCCGGCGCTGGGCGTGATCATGGTAGTCTGCATTATCATCGGCCTTCGCATTCCAGGTTCCTTTAAGGGCCTAGAATTCATGTTTACCCCGAAAACAGAAAACTTTACTTTCTCATCATTCACTGCTGCACTGGGGCAGGCATTCTTTGCCATTGGAATTGGAATGCTGGCGTCGATGGTATTCGGCAGCTGCATCAAGAACAAGCAGGAGCGCCTGGTCAAGGACGCGTCCATCATCAGTGTATCAATCATCTTTGCCGGCATCGCTGCAGGTCTGATGATTTTCCCGATCTGTTTCGCGTTCAACCTGGAACCGGCGGCAGGTCCGAGCCTTTCCCTGATTACTCTGCCAAACGCATTCAACGCCGTCGCAGGCGGACGTGCAATCGGCACAGTTTTCTACATCGGCTTCTACATTGCAGCATTCTCGTCGGCTATCAGCATGTGTGAGGCAGTCGTGGATACCCTGATGGAGATGTTTTCCATCACGCACGGCAAGGCACTCGCCCTCTGCATCGCCGGTGACGTCATCGTCGGATCGATCGCAATTCGCAGTCTCGATCTGTTCGATAAGATGGATATCGTAACCTGCAACTATCTGGTTGTCATCGGTGCATTCCTGATCTCCATCTTCTGCGGCTGGGTCTGGGGCATCGACAACTGCCTGGACGCCGCCAATGTACACAGCAAGACCGCCAGAAACTGGCTGCGCATATGCATCAAGTACGTTTGTCCGATCGCCATTGCGATCATATTTATCGGAAACTTCGTGAAATTCTAGGGACAAAGTACACGCACTGCATCAAATCAGCCCGTTTTGATGAACAATATCAGAGACGAAACGCAAACGCAAAATAATTGTCTGAATATACGAAAATATCATTATCCGAATAATAAAGCACCCAGGGCCTCCCCGCGAACTTCGATGTTCAGGGGAGGTCATTATACCGTTCTGATGAATCATCCGGTCCCATTTCGCGGGGCCGGATTTTTCGCGTGCAAACGCACACAGGAGGATGCGAAACCGCTCATTCTGCCCCGCGGACCATTCCCACTTCGGAACTTTTCCGATGAGCCGCGCGGCCATGTTCTCCTGCATATCCATTCTTACGTAAATTCTTAAACTCTTGCGCAAATTCTTAAGCCAGATTTAATAAATATTTAAGTTGACGGTTAAAAATTAGTAATGCTAAAATTTAAAACAGTTATATAAAAGTTTACAAAGATATTACAATGCAGAAAGGAGAAGATGTTTTTGCAACAGCATGAACAGGTCGTGATTTATGAAGACAAACACTAGATTTACAAGGGTGATGGTGTGGTGCGTCATGCTGCTGATGCTGGCAGGGGCGTTTGGGCTGTCTGCCCAGGCGGCCTTTGCCGACACCAGCACAGCGGGCACGTACACTGCCCACAGCCAGGATATGGGCAATAATATGCACAACCTTACCGTAACCGGACCGAACGGAAATAGTGAGATCGTATATTGCTACAACGTCAACCTGAAGTGGCCGGGCCACGAATTCAGTCCGGAGCAGAATTCCACCCCGGGCTACACGCAGGTGAATTACAGCAGCTTCTCATTGGATCAGCAGAAGAGCATTTTGAAGACCCTGTGGCTCGGCTACCCGAACAACGAGGCAGGACTGCAGCAGAAATACGGCCTCAGCGACGACCAGTTCAGGGCCTTCACGCAGTCGATCCTGTGGACCTACACGGACAGCGAGGCGCTGGGAATGTCAGTGCGGTATTCCGACGCAGAACGCGAGCAGCTGCAGAACGTCTATAACGACATGGTGAGCAGCACGGTAGTTCCGCCGGAGAATTTCACCCTGCATTTCTATCAGAATCCGTACGGCAGCGGCGGCAATCCGGACACCGGCCTCTTCGTCCAGGACCTGCTCGGATCCTCCTTCGTGCCGGACACCCCGACACCGAATCCGCCGACTCCGACCCCTACAGAAGTCAGCTTCTCCAAGACCGCTGTAAACGGCACGTCCGAGCTTCCGGGCGCAGAACTCAAGGTCGTCAAAGGCGACAGCACCAGCGGCGACATCGTCTCCTCCTGGAAATCTACTGCTGAGCAGAAGAAGCTCTCGTTGACCCCGGGCACCTACACGATGATCGAGAACTCCGCCCCAGAAGGCTACACGGTCGCGGAGAACATCGTCTTCCGCGTCACCGACGATAGCAAGGTCGAGCTCAAGAGCGGAGACTCCTGGACCACCCAGGTCAAGGCCCTGGTCCACATGCAGGACGCGAAGAAGCCGGACACTCCAGCACCTAATCCGCCGACTCCGACCCCTACAGAAGTCAGCTTCTCCAAGACCGCTGTAAACGGCACGTCCGAGCTTCCGGGCGCAGAACTCAAGGTCGTCAAAGGCGAAGGCACCAGCGGCGCCGTCGTCTCCTCCTGGAAATCCACTGCTGAGCAGAAGAAGCTCACGCTGACCCCGGGCACCTACACGATGGTTGAGACCTCCGCCCCAGATGGCTACACGGTCGCGGAAAACATCGTCTTCCGCGTCACCGACGGCGGCAAGGTCGAAATCAAGAAGGGAGAGGTCTGGACGACTCAAGAGAAGGCTCTGGTCCACATGCAGGACGCGCTGAAAACAGTTACACCGCCAACACCGACACCGAATCCGCCGACTCCTAATCCGCCAACGCCAACGCCGACGCCGACACCGACGCCAACTCCGACGCCGACTCCGCCAACTCCGACGCCAACGCCAAACCCGCCAACGCCGGTGAAGCCGGACACGCCGAAACCGGATAATCCGAAGCCAATCGTTAATCCGCCGGCCAAGCCTGGGACTAAGCCTGAGAATAAACCGAAGAACAAGCCGCAGAGCACGCAGAAGGCTTCCGCGAAGTCAAGCGCCCCTAAGACCGGCGACACTGCCGACATGACGTTGTGGCTGACGCTGCTCGGCCTGTCCGCGGGCGGCCTGGCGACGCTGGCTGTAAGGAGGAAGTTGCAGGATAAGTAGAGCACGGCTCAAGCGGGCAATGATCATGAATGTGTGACGAACTTCCATTATAGAATACTGAGATGATGAAGGAAGGCTGTGAAAAATGCTGAGGCATTTTTCACAGCCTCGATCTTTTCAATTTCACCGGATGGAGGATGCCGGTATCTATAATCTATTGATTTCATCAATGGGAAATCTCCCGAGGAGGGGCAGGCCGGTCGTTCTATTTTCTACATTAAGTTAAACCTTGCCTTTTTACATAACCGGTTTTCCGAATTTCAGCAATACGTATTTTTCTGCGCCCAGGTGGAACTATTTTGCCGGCAAAAAGCGCGCGCAGAAGTCTGACAATTTAAGAATCAATCAGACAGGATCGGAAATGCTCCAGGGGTGGTCAACAGTCACTCCGGAAGAGTCCGCGGCGGTGAATAAACGATCAAGTAAAATGTGTATTTGTACGATGTGTTGTAAATTTGATCGGCATCGGAGCGCCGCGGACGATATTCATCCTGAGATGACGTGGAAATAGGAGCGAATTTCAGACAGTACGACAAATTACAATGATGGTAAGTCTATAATACCCGGCGACCGTCAGAAGCTGTTATGTAGGGGCGGCGATTTTACGCTATTATAGAAGTTTGAAAATCGCGTTACACCAAAATGAAATATCGTGTCTCCTGCAGAAAGGTGCACAGTATACAAGGGTGATTTTTTCCAATACCCCTGTTCCTTCAACCATCGCCGCACCGCCGCCCCTCTTCAGAACGCCCGCCCTGTCTGTCCCGTCCGCTATTTCCTCCCCACCAGCAGCGTCGTGCCGGCGAGCCCGTACGCGCGCGCCTCCTGCCTGGTCATGAACAGGCTGTCGGCGGTGTCGATCCGACGGACTTCGGAGAATCCCATGGCCTTGAGGTGGGATTCAAAGGCGTCCATGTCGCCGTAGCGGGAAGGGGACATCAGGTCGTGGATGGCGAAGGTGCCGCCTTTTTTCAGGACGCGTAGGGTTTCCAGGAGGAGGTCCTGCTTGTTCTTTCCGGTGATGTTGTGGTAGACGTAGTTGCTGGTGACGGCGTCAAAGGTCTCGTCGGGGAAGTCCAGGCTGACGGCATTGCCTTTCTGGAAGCGGACGTTGGTAATGCCTTCGGCGCGTGCGTTTCGGCGGCAGAGGGGGAGTGAGAAGGAGGCGTAGTCTTTGCCCCAGCGGTCGATGCCGAGCATGGAGGCGTTCGGGTTGTTCCTGGCGCAGGCGATGGTGAGGGCGCCGCTGCCGCAGCCGACGTCGAGGCCGAGGCCGCCGTCCGGGAGGGTGACATAGGACGCGACGCCCTCGATGATCTCGCGGGAGAGCTGGCGCTTTCCGTCGTAGGAGAAGGCGTCGTACATTCTCTTGAACTTGACCGCGAATACTGTGCATCCTGCGGCAAAGACGACGGTCACCGCAGCAGCCGGGATGCTGTATGGACGGGGGATTTTGGCGAACTGGACGATGACCACCGCCGCGATGACCCACAGCACGGTCGATGCCGCGCGCATGCCCTTCACGAGCGTGGCCGGCATCCAGTTCTTGTAATCGGGTTTTTCAATGGCAGTTTCTGCGTTCAGATTCGTATCCATGGCATTATCCTTTCGTATTTATTCATGTTTTCGGTGATTTTCGCGTTTTCAACAGGTTTAGTATTATTCAGCGCGGCAGCGGCGGCGGCCGGCCGGAATCCTGTCTGCCTGCGGCATACAGCAATCTTCATATAAGTTAGACATATCTAACAATAAGATGATACCATAGAGGGTCAGACTTTGACAATATATTATTTTTCTGATAGGGAGGCCACCATCTGTGTAAATTTTACAGAAGATTGTCATAACGAAATTGACGCTCATCAACCCCGGGTGGTAAAATTTTCTTACAGCAGTGCACTCGTGACCGTGCGCTGCATCTACCGCAGTCTATTCAATCATGAAATGAAGAGGAACGATTATGAAGACGAAATCAATCGTCAGGAACCTCGCCCTCCTGGCATCCCTGGTACTCATCCTGATCTGCTGCAGCGCACAGATCGCGAGTGCAGACACCCATTCCGGCGTGAGCGGGGACCTGAATTGGAAGATCGACAGCGGCGTGCTGACGATCACGGGATCCGGAGACGCCGCGTATAAGGACCGCTCGTATCCGATCGAGAATTTTGGGGCGAGGACCCTGGACTGGACGGATTACGCGTCCGAGGTGACGTCGGCCAGGGTCAGCGTGACCAATGCAACCGACATGTCCTACTGGTTTGCGATCATGCATAACTTAACCAAGATCGATTTCACCGGAACGGACACGTCCAAGGTCAAGGACATGGAGGGCTTGTTCTACGGCTGCGACAGGCTGACCGCCCTCGACCTGTCCGGTTTTAACACATCCAGCGTCGAGGACATGGAATACATGTTTTACGGCTGTAAAGGCCTGCCGGAACTGGACCTGAAGAACTTTGCCACCGGAAACGTCGTCGCGTGGTCGCACATGTTCTACCACTGCGATTCCCTGAAAACCCTGGACCTGAGCAGCTTCTCCATCCAGGGATACTACGCCAAAGAGGTGATCTTCCCGGCGGGCAAAGACTCCGCGCTCCAGTCCATCACCATCCCTGCCCATTCCGACGTCCAGCTGCCGAGCGTGGAAGACAGCGGCCTGCTGAGCGGCGCCCAGGACCCGTACGCCTGGATCTATAACGGCAAAACCTACTGGTTCGCCATCTACGCCGACAAGCCGATCACCTACACCCGCATCTCGACAGCCACCCCTAAGACCACGATCACCAGGCTGACCACCGCCAAAAACCACAGCATCAAGGTCACCTGGAAGAAGAAGTCCGTCTCCGGCTACGAGCTCCAGATCGCCGCCAATAAGCGCTTTACCAAGGGGCTGAAGACCTACACGATCAAGAGCGCCAAGGTCACATCCAAGACCATCAAGAAGCTGCAGAAAGGCAGGACCTACTACGTCCGCGTCCGCACCGTCAACCATCTCTACGGCGAGACCTATTACGGCAGCCGCAGCGCCATCAGGCACATCAAGTGCAGCTAGCCCAGACAAAGTTCACCATGCACATCAGCCACCAGGCCCTGCGGGATTGCGGGGTCTGGTCTTTTTGTATTTCTCTTTAGACAAAGTTCACCCGCGAATTGTCATAATAAATTGACTGCTGGTCAGAGCAGATGCTATTCTTTAATTACGGAATAAAATTCCGCATCTTGCGACGTTTTAATTATGAAGAAGAAAGGACAACACCATGAAGACAAAGACCACAGTCAAAAATCTGGCCCTATTGGCATCCCTGGTATTCATCCTGATCTGCTGCAGCGCCCAGATCGCCAGCGCGGCGACCCACTCCGGCGTGAGCGGGGATTTGAAGTGGAGTATTTCCGATGGAGTTCTGACGATCACCGGATCCGGGGATGCAAATTATCCGCACCGTGAGGACAAAGATGATGACACAAGATATCCAGGTCCTGAGTGGACGCAGTATGCGAGCGAAGTAAAATCGGCAAAGGTAAGCGTCACTAATGTCACTGATATGTCATACTGGTTTTATAGACTGGAGAAACTCAGAACCATTGATTTTACAGGAACGAATACGTCAAAAGTAACGAATATGGAAGGAATGTTTTCATTCTGCAATTATCTGAGAAGACTCGATTTGAGAGCATTTGACACTTCAAAAGTTGAAAATATGAGTATGATGTTTTATTATTGTATGCGATTAACCGATCTGAATATTTCAAGTTTCAGGACGTCGAATGTCATCGATATGGGTGAGATGTTTAATGAATGCGAATATCTTAGAGAATTAGATTTAAAGAACTTCGATACGAGCAACGTAGATTATTTCTGGTCAATGTTTGACGGGTGCTATACCCTGAAAACTCTGGATCTGAGCAATTTTACAATCGATGCTCTAGGTGATGACGAAGTGGATGACATGCTCGGCGGAACTTATTCCTTGGTCAAGCTTGTAATGCCAAACATCCCCTACAATACTGTTGAACTGCCGGATTTATCTTACAATCACCGCATTTGGATTTACAACGGAGAAGAATATAAGACCTGCATTACGAACGCCGGAAAGACAATAACCTATACGAGTGTATCTACTGTTCCTCCGATGGTGTCCATTTCCAAACTAACCACCAGCCGTAACCACAGCATCAAGGTCTCATGGAAGAAGAAATCCGTGCTCGGCTACGAAGTTCAGATCGCCGGCGATTCCAAGTTCACGAGTGGGGAAAAGACCTACACAATCAATGACGCCGCGAAAACTTACAAGACAATCAAGAACCTCAAGAAGGGAAGGACGTACTATATCCGCATCCGTACGTTCAAGCAGGTTGCAGGAAAGACGTATTACGGCAAGTACAGCGCCAAAAAGCACATAAGGTGCAGATAAGCTCATTTAATCGAATAAGCTCAACCCAGCCCCCGCCTCGCCGGGGGCTTTCTGCTGCCCGCTCCTGGACACATCATCCCAACTGCTCATTAGAGCATCCTGGCCGCGGTTAGGACCACCCCGACCGCGCTTGAGACCATCCCGATCGCGATTCGGAGCAGTGTGGCCGCGGATCGGAGCGTGGTTGATTTACCCGAAAACTGACCCGGTGGGGTAATTCTACTCAAAAACAGGACCTCCGCGGAGGTCCTGTACATTCTGTCTGTAAATACTTCGGACGGTTTCACCGCACCGGATATCCAGCTAACTTAGTTTAACTTGATCAATGCGTTGACGACATTGGTCTCAAGCTGTTTCTGCTGACTTGCAGTGAGCTGATTGGATGTCCTGACCACGAGTGTGCCGACTACCTTGTGAGAACCAGGGCCGAACGCACCCAGGGAATCCAAGGCAGACAGGTATTGGTTCCTGGCCTTGGCTGCCTTTACGGTTTTGTATGCCTCGATACATCCTCCGCCGTCATTTCCAGCCTCTACCGGAGACTGTCCATCCAATAATCCTCTATTTTACTTTTTCTCCATTTTTCCAAGCGAGTCTGGCTTGGTTTAAGCTCATATCATTTGCCCCGCCTGAAAAGTCTGGCTCATCATACTGTAATCCGTCATTTTCCCACCAACATATTGGGCAGATATCGAAATCGTCGGCTTCTTTAAAAGTGTATTTTCCGCAGACAGGGCAGTTGATCTTGCGTTTTACCACTTTCTTCTCCAGTTCATGTTTCTCCATGTCGACGATCATATCCTCAACGGAATCGTAATCAGAAAGATAAAACTCCTTGCTATCCTCGTAATTCTCTAAATATGCCGGATCGTTCTCCTCGTCACATACGCATAATAAGTAGGATTGCCTGTGAGAACGAATGGCCGTATAGACGTAGCAGTATCGGTTGTTCGGAAGTTCGAATATGCCCCGCTTGCCAAACATCTCATGCGGATATTTACTTGCAAAATATGTGCTGATTTGATTCCATACCTCATCAAGTTCCATAAGTTCATTTAGTTCCATGTCGCGGGCCATGTCCTCAGGTGAATCATAATCCCAAAGGAAAAACAGGTCGCTGTCCTCATTGATAGTCCAAATCATCGGATCATGTTCTCCATCCCATCCGCATAATAAATATGCGCGTTCATCATCGTCCATGAGGGTATCGACATAATAATACTTATTATTCGGCAGCAGGAAGGTATCTTGTTCAGAACCTTCGAGGTGTGGATATTTATTCATGAAATAATCGTTGATCGTCTGAAATACTGCGTCCATGAGAGCCGCCCTCCTTTCTGTTCTTGAGAATATTGTAAATGATTGGAAGCAGCGTGACAATGTTTCCGTTGAATCTCTTCTTACCCGGAGTATCCAATTCACGCATCGTCTTCCAGATCATCGACGCCGATGCCTTCACCCTGAGCATGGCTAAGGTCTACAACATCATGAAGTACTTCTAGCCAAAGCACACCGGCCAGCATTCACCAGGCCCTGCGGTTCACCCTTGACACGCCAAAGTTCGACCATGTTAACATCCTTTTAGGAGGTGCCAACATGAATAATACCGGAGCAACTGATTTCTGCACCCACTGCAGAAGGGAAACGAGCTACACCTGGCAGAAGAGGGACATCGTTCAAGCGATCAAAGGCGTCGATTACCCGTTCACCATCACCGTCGCGATCTGCGACGAATGCGGCAGCGAGATGAGCATTCCCGGCTCGGTCGACAGGATTGTGCGGGAAATAGAGGAGCAGTACATAAATTACGGAGTATAGGTATTTAGATCAATCGAGACAATTCAAAATGACTGTATTTTATCCCTGCGGTAACGCGGGGATTTTTTTGTTGGAATAATCATAGGTGAAAAGCATTGTCCTAGCAATGAAGTGGAATTAATGCGGATTTTACGGTAGAATAGATAAGCGTTATTAATGGTCGATTTTTGCATATATTAGATAACGTGATCTAATAAATATAGGGATTATTAAGGGAGGCGCAGTCATGCTGGGCGCAATAATTGGAAATACAGTAGGATCTCGTTATAGATTACAAAATCATAAGAATAAGGACTTTGATTTTCTGACATATAGATGCAAATTAACGGATGCAAGTATTACAACGTTTGCAGTCGCCAAGGCAATTGTAGAATGTAAAGGAAAGACAGGTGACCTATCATCGCTTTCAGTACAATATTTGCAGCAGCTTGGAAGGCAATATTCGAAAGTTGAATATGGGAGGAGTTTCAGTAAGTGGCTGTTATCTAATAATCCAAAGCCATACGAAAGTTATGGGGCAGGTGCAGCGATGCGTGTTTCACCTGTGGGATTTGCTGCGACTAGTATCCAAGATGTGATACTGCAGTCAAGGAAAGTTACCGAGATTACTCATAATCATCCAGAAGGAATAAAAGGTGCAGAAGCTGTTGCAATGGCGATTTTCCTGGCGAGATGTGGGAAAAGCATACTTGAAATTCGTGATTATATTAACGAAAAATATTACCCGATGAATTTCACGTTGGATGGAATTCGGGCAGATTATATTTCAGATGGAACTTGCCAAGATACGGTTCCGCAAGCAATGATGGCATTTTTGGAATCAAAGAGTTTTGAAGATGCGGTACGCAATGCCGTTTCGATTGGTGGCGACAGCGATACTCTTGCAGCAATCACTGGAGGGATTGCCGAAGCATACTATGGAATTCCTGCTGAAATAAGGAAACACGAACTAACTTTTCTGGATCAGCAAATGCTATCAATTTTGACAAAGTTTGAGAATCGTTATCAGCCGAGCATGGAGAAAAGATTAGGGAAGGAAATCATTGTACCGGTTGAACGTAAATCAACTATAACGGGAGTGGACGGCACAAGGGAGAATTTGATGGAACAATCTATTAAAGCATCCGAGCAGGATCTTACAAGCAGTGAAATGGATGCTGAGGAAACCTCGAGTCAAAAATTGTTTAATTATCTGTACGAAGATTGTAATATATTGCGCGGTCCTATAAATCAAGATGAGTATAAATCCTATGTGACCCCAATCCTGTTTTTTAAAAGGCTGTCAGATGTTTACGATGAAGAACATGAACAAGCATTAATTAATTCAGGTGGGGATGAAGAATATGCCAATTTCCCCGAAAACTACAGCTTTGTCATTCCTGATGGCTGTCATTGGAATGATGTGAGAAACGTCAGTCAGAATGTGGGACAGGCAATTGTAAATGCAATGACAGGAATAGAGCGCGCTAATCCGGACTACCTGTCGGGCGTCTTTTCCAGTTTTGATGATGCAAATTGGACTGATAAAAGCAACTTGAGCGATGAACGATTGAAGAACTTAATCGAACATATGTCGGGCATCAAAGTCGGAAATTATAACTATTCCGCTGATGTAATGGGTGATGCCTATGAGTATCTGATAAAAAAATTCGCGGATCTATCAAAAAAAAATGCTGGCGAGTTTTATACACCGAGAACGGTCGTCAAGCTTATGGTAAGGCTGCTAGATCCGCAGGCTGGAGAAACAGTATATGATCCTGCATGCGGAACGGGCGGAATGCTTATCGAAGCGATCAGACATATTCACGACGATCAGATGACGTATGGAAGAATTTATGGGCAGGAAAAGAACTTATCCACATCTGCGATTGCTCGTATGAATCTGTTTCTGCATGGGGCAAGAGAGTTCAAGATCCTGCAGGGCGATACTCTTAAGAATCCATTGTTCATCGAAGGTGATCACTTGAAAACTTTTGACTGTGTACTGGCTAATCCTCCATTTTCTTTGAAACATTGGGGCACGAGTGCATTCGAGCATGATAAATATGGCAGAAATATATGGGGTTGTCCATCGGATTCAAATGCTGATTTCGCTTGGCTGCAGCATATGATTGCATCAATGGATCCTGACCATGGAAGAGTTGCCGTTGTATTACCGCAAGGTGTGTTATTCAGACGTGGTAAAGATGGTAAGATGAGGAAAAGTCTGATCGAATCAGATCTATTGGAGGCTGTTATTACTTTAAAGGGTGGCATATTCTATGGAGCAGGTGTATCAGCCTGCATACTTTTTCTGAAACGGGATAAGTCAAAAAACCACGTTGGACACGTATGCATGATTGATGCTTCTGAAATATATACCCCGCAGCGAGCACAAGATTATATGTCGGAAGAAGATATCGCCAAAGTATTCAAGCTTTATACTGATTACAAAGATGTCGTTGAGCGTTGTAAAATCGTATCTCTTGCTGATATCAAAAGTAATGGCTACACACTTTCTACGAATGCATATATTGAAAAAAAACCGATTCCGATTACCCCACCGTCAGTTGTAAGGGAAAATTACTTTATGGCATACAATCGAGCCATTAAGAGTGAAAAGAAATTGCGAGAATTACTAATAGAAGGAGGATATCTCGATGAGTAAAATCTCTATTGAGCAGCTGGAAAGCTATTTATGGGGCTCGGCCGTCCTGCTTCGAACAAGCATAGATGCGGGGGAATATAAGCAATATATTTTCCCATTGTTATTCTTTAAAAGGCTGTGTGACGTATATGATGAAGAATGTAAATTAATTCTGGAGGAGTATGACGGTGACGAATCTGCACTGGAATTTGAGGAGAACCATAAATTCGTGATTCCTAAAGGTGCGCATTGGAATGACGTCCGCAATACTCCAAACAATATTGGCGAAGCAATTGTGAAAGCCTTTCATGATATTGAACGAGCAAATGCAAGCAAATTATCGGGCATATTTGGAGATGGAGCTTGGACTAATAAACGTCGACTGCCGGACAGGTTGTTAAAAGATTTAATAGAACATTTTAGTTCACTGACATTATCGTTGGAAAACTGTCCAGAGGATGAACTTGGACAGGGCTATGAGTATTTAATAAAGAAGTTTGCCGACGACAGTGGTCACACTGCTCAGGAGTTCTATACTAACAGGACTGTTGTTCATCTAATGACAGAAATACTGAAACCACAGTCGGGAGAATCAATATATGATCCGACTTGCGGGAGCGCCGGAATGCTCATTTCTGCAATCTCTTATCTTCAGCATAAACATCTGGAATGGAGAAATGTCGCATTATACGGGCAGGAAATAAATGCATTGTCTTCTGCAATCGCAAGGATGAATCTTTTCCTG
Organism: uncultured Eubacteriaceae bacterium; assembly: GCA_903789635.1. Classification (GTDB taxonomy): domain Bacteria; phylum Bacillota; class Clostridia; order Peptostreptococcales; family Anaerovoracaceae; genus Aminicella. Next base: position 2,980 of record CAIFEY010000020.1, on the reverse strand, counting down.
CACGGAATACAGGATTTCCACATTGTTAATGATGATACGTTGAAGCGACCGGCATTTGTTGAACATGGCGAGCTGGAGAGGTTCGATATATGTTTGGCGAATCCGCCGTATTCTATTAAGCATTGGAACAGAGACGCTTTTGAACATGATCCGTACGGCAGGAACTTCCTGGGTACCCCTCCGCAGGGACGTGCCGATTATGCGTTCTTTCAGCATATACTGAAAAGCTTGAAAGAAGATACCGGCAGGTGCGCAATCCTTTTTCCGCATGGTGTTCTTTTCCGCAATGAAGAAAAAGACATGAGAGAAAAGCTTGTAAAGAGTGATTACGTAGAATGTGTTATTGGACTGGCAGCAAATTTGTTTTATAATTCACCGATGGAAGCATGCATCGTGATTTGTCGTACAAGGAAAGATAAAGAGCATGTTGGTAAAATCCTCTTCATTAATGCGGTAAATGAGGTAACTCGTAAGAACGCTCAAAGCTATTTGGAAGAAAGACATATTAAGAAGATTACGGATGCCTATGAAAATTATCGAGATATCGATAATTTTGCAAGAATCGTTCCGATGAGGGAAATCCAAGAGAATGATTATTCACTCAGTATCCCGCTCTATGTAATGCCAGAAAATGAAGAGAAGAACAATGACTATAGATCACTGTTGGGAATTTACAATGAATGGGATGATAGGGTTAATGAAGCATTTCATTCTTATCAGATTCTTAATGACATGATAAAGAAAGGCACAAATAAAGATGAGTAGAGTAATGCTCGATGATGTCATGGTGCGTGCAAACACAAAAGTAGATAAAGATAATACTAATTTGAAGTATTATGTCGGAGGGGAGCACTTTAGTAGTGGGGATGTCCTGGTAAGAAGACGTGGTTTGATCGAAGGTAGTACTATTGGTCCTATGTTTTACTATGGATTTAAGGCCGGAGACTTCCTATTAGTTTCCAGGAACCCCCATTTAAAGAAGGCGGGCATTGTTGACTTTGATGGAATCTGCTCGGAGAAGACTTTTGTTTTGGAGACTAAGAATGCTGAAATTCTGTTACCGGAATTCTTACCTTTTGTTCTTCAGAATGATCGATTTTGGGACTATGCTTTTCAAAATCGCCACGGATCGACTAATACATTTATTAATTGGTCCACTCTTGCAGAGTATGAGTTTGAATTGCCGCCTGTAGGTATGCAAAGGAAATTAGTTAAGTTACTTTGGTCCATTGTAGAAACACGAGAAGCATATACCGAATTAATAAGAGAAACGAATGAGTTAGTCAAATCTCAATTTATCGAGATGTTTGGCGATCCGATTACTAATGATCGAGGCTGGGATTATAAGAAACTGCCTGAGGTAACAGAAATTGTTCTTGGAAGTACACCGAGTACGAAAAATCCGGAGTATTGGGACGGAGAACTCAAATGGATAACACCCGCTGAGCTGACGGACACGTCATTCTATGTATATGAAACTGAGAAGCATATCACAGAACGTGGTGCGAAGGATACAGGATTAAAGATCTGTCCTGCTGAAACAGTATTGTTTTCGACGCGAGCTCCTATTGGAAAGACTGCAATTGCAGGCGTAGATATGTACTGTAATCAGGGTTTTAAGAATTTTGTTTGCGGTCCGAGAATTCGACCAGTGTTTTTGTATTACCTTCTAACCTTGGAAAAAGATTATTTTGAAGGGCTCGGTACAGGAACTACATTTAAGGAACTTTCGCGCGCAAGATTGGAGAAAGTGTCGATTTCGGTGCCACCTGTTAAGAACCAGATGGCGTTCGAGAACTTATATAGACAGAGCGATAAATCAAAATTTGAACTCAATGAGTCGATCAAAGAACTGGACGCGATGTACAAACGGATAATCAAGGACAATCTCGGCTGATGCCTACCGTCATGTAGTTTCCTCCATCTGTGTGAATGGAAGGAGAAAGCAAATGATTGACAAGATTATTCAGGAATTCATGGAAAAGATGCAGGGCCAGCTCTCTGCAGAACAGAACAGGGTCGCTACAGAAGCCTTGAAGGGGCTACTACAGAGATACACTATTACAGAGGTGCCGGAGAAAGAAACTGGTGAATTGTTGCCAAGATTCATATCGGCTAAAAGGGTAGAAGGATGTTCGGAAAAGTCGTTGAAATACTATGAGACGACAATCAGGAATATGTTCACAGCTATCGAGAAGCCGGAACAAGAAATCACAACAGATGACTTGCGAGGTTACCTGGACGATTATCAGCAGAAGAATAATGTCAGCAAAGTTACGCTGGATAATGTGCGCAGAATTCTATCATCCTTCTTCTCCTGGTTAGAAGATGAGGATTACATAGTGAAAAGTCCGGTACGACGGATTCATAAGGTGAAAACGACTAAGACGGTCAAAGAGACATATTCAGATGAATCTCTCGAGCTTATGCGTGACCATTGTGACAATATCCGTGACTTGGCTATGATTGATCTGCTTGCCTCAACAGGTATGCGAGTAGGGGAACTGGTTAAGCTGAATCGCGATGACATAGATTTTGATAATCGAGAATGTATTGTCTTTGGAAAAGGCAGTAAGGAAAGGAAGGTGTACTTTGATGCACGGACAAAAATTCATCTGCAGAAGTACCTGAAAGAAAGGAATGACGAATGTGAAGCTCTGTTTGTCAGTCTGCTTAAACCATATGCCAGGTTGCAGATCAGCGGTGTGGAAATTCGACTCAGGAAAATAGGATGCGAACTGAATATTCCAAAGGTGCATCCGCATAAGTTCCGTAGGACATTAGCAACGATGGCAATTGACAAGGGAATGCCCATAGAACAGGTGCAGAGCCTGCTTGGACACCAGAGTATTGATACAACGTTGCAGTATGCCATGGTGAATCAGGCTAACGTGAAAAATTCCTGCAGGAAGTTCATCGGTTGATTTCAAATCTCAATTTATCGAGATGTTTGGATGTTGTAAACAATCCAAATTGGAAA
>CAIFEY010000019.1 GCA_903789635.1 uncultured Eubacteriaceae bacterium | reverse complement strand
GATCACGGGTGGTTAAAATCTTGCGAACAGGTGGACACTCCCTGAAGAATATACACCACCAAAATGAAGAATTCGCGACCCTGCAGAAGAGAATACAAAATACGCGTCCAATTAATTTCCCAGGTATGAACTTCCATTGAATGGGTTGAAATGTGCTGAAATAGGTGCGCAGCGAGAGCAGACTCGATGTCGCTGTTCCAGCACGAGAAAACGGGGCTGCGTTTTTCACAGCCCCGTTTGTTAGTATTACTCGGTCTGAATTCCCGCCCCGTGCAGATTCCCTGCCTTTGCAGGTGTTGAGGGTTCGAATCCCTCAAGACTGCAAAGGCTGCAAGATACGGCGAGTAAAAGTCCAATTGCATGAATTACATTAATTCCTCAGATTACCCAATATTACTCGAAGTATTATTCGAATGAAATCTTCGGGTCGCCGACCGTGAAGTTGTCAATCAGGCGGGTGCCGTCGACGCGGACGGCCATGGCGACGAGGTCGCCTGGTTTGAAGGTCTCGACCGGCTGCATGCTGAGGCCGTCGACGGCTTCCACGTACTCAGGATCGGCCATCGGCTCCTCGGCGAGCTTGGCCTTCATGGCGTCGGTCAGGCGCCTGCTGTCGGTTTCGCCGGCTTCGACCAAGTCCTGGCCCAGGCGGACGGCGCGGGAGAGGATGACGGCTGCTCTGCGCGCATCAGGGCTCAGGTAGGTGTTGCGGGAGCTCTTTGCCAAGCCGTCGGACTCGCGGACGATCGGGCAGCCGATCACGTCGACGCGGAAGTTCAGGTCGCGGACCATTCGGCGGATGATGGCCAGCTGCTGGGCGTCTTTTTGGCCGAAGAAAATGCAGTCAGGATCGACGATGTGCAGCAGCTTGGTAATGACCGTGCAGACGCCGCGGAAGTGGATCGGGCGGGTTTTGCCGCAGAGGGTCTTGGAGAGCACGTCGATGTCGACGTAGGTGCAGAAGTCGTCGGCGTACATCTCGGACGGCTCCGGGTGGAAGACCAGGTCGACACCGTGCGCCTCCAGCAGCTCGCAGTCGTGCTCGAAGTCGCGCGGGTAGTCGGCGAGGTCCTCGGTCGGCCCGAACTGGATCGGGTTGACAAAGACCGATGCGACCGTCCTGTCGCAGCGCCGGACTGATGCGTCCATCAGCGACGCGTGCCCCTCGTGCAGGTAGCCCATCGTCGGACAAAGTCCAATCGTCAGCCCATCAGCCTTCCATGCCGCAATCTGTGCCTGTACCTCTTCAATCGTGTTAGCAACCTTCATAGTGTTATCCTCCTGGGAATGATTATTTATCTATTGTTTGTTATTTTGTTATCAAACGGTGCTGTTATGTCTGAAACTTTCCGAACGGTGCGATGAAGCAATGACGCAATGGGGCAATGGCAACAATAGAGACGTGGAAGTAAGCATGTTACTTCGCTGTGATGCTCACTCACGCCCGCGCCCGGCTCCCGCCCGGCGCTCCTGACGCACCACCGGCAGCGGCGGCCGGTCCGAAACCCTGCCTGCACCCGCCGCCGGCTGCCCTCACGCCGCGCCCGGCTCCCGCCCGGCGCTCCTGACGCACCACCGGCAGCGGCGGCCGGTCCGAAAACCCTTGCCTTCACCCGCCGCCGGCTGCCTCACGCCCGCGCCCGGCTCCCGCCCGGCGCCTGTCACATCACGCCGCGCCCGGCTCCCGCCCGGCGCGCCCCGCATCACACCTCAACTGACAGCGCCTACAGCTCCTTCAGCTCCTCCAGCACCTCCGGGTTCGTCATCTTCTGGAACTCGTGGTCCTTGTCCGGGAAGCTGACGGCCTTGACCTCCTGGTCATAGGCGGTGAACGCGTCCGTCATCTGCTGGCCGAGCTCGGCGAACTTCTTGACGAACTTAGGCACGTAGTCGCTGAACATGCCGAGCATGTCCTGGTAGACCAGGATCTGGCCGTCCGTCTCGCTGCCCGCGCCGATGCCGATCGTTGGGATCGAGAGCTTCTCGGTGATCAGGGCCGCGAGAGGCGCTGGGACGCACTCGAGGACGACGGAGAACGCACCGACCTCCTGAATCTTATACGCGTCGTCCAGCATGCGTTTTGCGGCTTCTGCGGTCTTTCCCTGGACCTTATTGCCCCCGAACGCGTTGACGGACTGCGGCGTCATGCCGAGGTGCGCCATGACCGGGATTCCCGCGTCGGTCATCGCCTTGATCTGCGGGCAGACGGCGGCGCCTCCCTCGAGCTTGACCGCGTTCGCGTGACCTTCCTTCATCAGGCGTCCGGCGTTCGTCAAAGCCTGCTCAATCGAGACCTGGTACGACATGAACGGCATGTCGATGACGACCATCGTGTCGTGCGTGGCCCTAGCGACCGAGCGTCCGTAGATGATCATCTCCTCCATCGTGACCGGCAGCGTGTCCTCGTAGCCCTGCATGACGTTTCCGAGCGAGTCGCCGACCAGGATGCCGTTGATTCCGGCGTTTTCCATGAGCTTTGCCGTGGAGTAGTCGTAGCAGGTCAGCATTGAGATCTTCTCGTGATTGTCCTTCATCTTCTGGAAAGTTGCGGTAGTGTTCTTCATGATGTCCATCCTTTCATGTTCTGGCGTCTGCGCGGGACGGGGGAGTGCGGTGCGGCCGGCTCAGATCTGATCGTTTGTGTTGGTTCGGTCTGCCGTGAGGCACTGCGCCGTGTGCATCAGACAAAGTCTCCGCCCCTGGCAGCGCTGCTATTTTGTCTGCTGGGAAGCCTGGGTGTTCTCCCGAAGGGAGCTTATGAAGGCATGCTCGAGCAGGGTTTTGATGGACTGGTAATCGCGGTCAGGGTGCTTCTGCTGCGCGGCAGGGACCAGGGCCTCGCTCAGGAGGCAGTAGAGCTGCTTCTGCCTGACGGAGAGACAGCCGAGGTGCTTTCTGACCGTCCCTTCATCCGCTCGCTCCACAGGCCCGGTGAGGCTCTCGACAACGCCGGATTCCAGCGCATGGTCGACGTTGCCCTTCACGAGCGGTGTGATCGCGGAGCGTGCATTTTCCTCGGAGAACCCGCACTCCCTGAGCATGTCGATGCTCGTCAAAAGAAGCGCGTTCACAAGGTTGCTTGCGACGGCTGCTGCACAGTGATAGCGGACCTTGGCTTCAGGGTCGATTTTCTGCACGTGGAGGCCGATCCCGCTCAGCGCCGGCATGATGATCCGCAGCGCATCCGGATTACCCTCGATGGCAAAAAAAACATCCGACATCTGCTCGTAAGTGTGATAACGATCACTTACGGCAAACAGCGGATGAACGGAAAAGCCTATAGCCCCTGTATCTTCAATTCCCGGGAACGCGGCTTCAGAAGTCAGCGCTCCGCTCGTATGACCGATCAGTTTCCCCTGAAGCAGACCGGAATCGATCTCCTGGTAAACAGAAGTGATCGCTCCGTCCGGGACCGTCAGAAACAGCACGTCACTTTCCCGGGCAAGCGTGGCAATATCTGTAAACGCCTTGCTTCCTGTAAAATGTGCTGCCTCGATCGAGGAGTCCAAGCTGCGGCTGTAATAGCCGGTGAGCTTTAGACCGTGGGTACTGAAATACTTTCCAATGGTGAAGCCGACCTTGCCGGCTCCTGCGATTCCTATTTTCATCTCTACACCTCCCAAATGCTGCTCGGGATGGCGTGCTGAATCGGATCCATGTGGTGCTTCAGGTTGTTCTTGCGTTTCTCTAACGTTTATTCTAACGTTATAACGTCGTTTTCGGTCGATACGATTGTTCGCGCCCCGCATGATCAGCGGGAACGCAGTGCTTTAGCACGTCGGGTACAGTTTCCTGATGGGAATACCGTCCATCGGGGAAATTCTACCACGCGGTGTGCTGCCTGTAAAGAAGGAAAATGGGAGGAATTGCATGAATAGTTGTAATATGGAAAGCCCGCCGCCGGGGCTGTCTGCGGGGGGCTGTGAAAAATGCAGGATCATTTTTCAGTGCCCCGTTTCCACACGCTGGAATCACTACGGTGAGATTACGACTGCGATTCCAGCACCCGGATAAACGGGGTATGCCGCGCCGCAGTTGGGAAGTTCGCCCACTCATCGGCCGTTTTCCAAACTGTCCAAAAAAAGTTAGGGAAAACGGCGCCGAAATCCTGTATTTCCCAACAGCTAAGCGAAGCCAGCGGACGCCTCGGTCACTGCCGCAGGTCGCAGTCATTAATTTGACCAGTTCATCCGCAATAATTGACTGCACCGCCGCCATCATTCTGGACGGATCACTCAACTTGCCGCACAACATCGTCGTGTTGTCGTCCATTTTTCAGCGGCAGCGGCGGTGCGCCGATCGACTGTTGATCATCATCGCGGCTTATATACCCATATAGGGTATATTGATTGCGGATTTCTTCGCTGATGATTTGGGAATTTGGGCTTACAGGCGCCAATCTTCCCAAATTTCCGGCGGCGCCTGGGAAAATGGCGAACTTTCGGCGAAATTCCCAAATTCCAACCCGCCGCCGAAGGGGTGTTGGTTCCTTTGGCGGCGGGGCGCTGCTATTGGCGTTCTGTCGAATCCGCAGCGCGGTCCGGCAGCGCGCCGCAGATATACTTATACCAGGTTGGTATACCCCATCAGGAATTCGTCGACCTCAGCGGCGGCGGCGCGTCCCTCCGCGATCGCGGTCACGACCAGGGAGGAGCCGATGCGCATGTCGCCGGCGGTGAAGACCTTATCCCGAGAGGCGGCGTGCGAGTCGGGTTCCGTGCTGACCGTGCGGTCTACGTCGACGGAGAAGGCCCTGCAGACGTCCTCGCGGCAGCCGGAGAAGCCGGTCGCGCAGATCAGAAGCGAGCAGTCCAGGGTGTCGCCGTCGGTCGTCTTTACGGCGGTCAGGCGGTTCTTCTCATCGGTGACGATGGAATCGACCTGGACGGAGAAGCGGCGCGGGTCTTGTCCGTGCACCGCGAGCGCCTCCTCGTGTGCGTAGGAGACCGGCAGGCCGCCGTCTGGTGCGGCGTAGAACTCCCTCGGCTTCCTGACCAGCTGGGTGATTTCCGACGCGCCCTGGCGGATCGCCGTCGCGACGCAGTCACTCGCCGTGTCGCCGGTGCCGATGATGACGACGCTCCGGCCCTTTGCGTCGAGCGGGCGAGGGGAAGCTGCCGGTTTATCGGCGTTTTCCGCAGCCGCGGGCGCTGTTTCTGCGGCCGCAGCAGGACTGCCTGAAGAGGCCGCTGTTTCCACAGTCTTGGCTGTTTGCGCAGTTTTCGCCGTTTCCGCAGTCCTGGCCGCGCCCGCCGTTTCCGCAGCCGCAGTCGTTTTCGGCGCTGCAGGGATTCCGGCAGGAGGGAACGGTGTGCGCTGTGTCTTTAATTTGCCGTAAGCGCCGTATGCATCGAGGAGGGAGAGCCGGTCCTCTGCGGAGGCCTTCAGGTACTGCGTTCCTGTGCAGATGCCGTCGACCGTCCCGTCGTCGAACGGGACTTTCCTCGCGTTTTCTGCGCCGCAGCAGAGTATGACGGCGTCGAAGCTGTTCAGGATCTGTTCTGCAGTTTCCAGGTCGGTGCAGTCGCAGCCGGTGCGGAACACCACGCCCTCCTGCTCCATCAGGTGCGTGCGGCGGAAGACGACGTCCTTTCGGAGCTTCATGCTCGGGATGCCGTAGGTTAACAGCCCGCCCGGACGCTCCTCGCGCTCGAACACTGTGACGCTGTGGCCCCTGTGGTTGAGCTGGTCGGCGGCGGCGAGACCGGCCGGGCCCGAGCCGATGACGGCGACGGTTCTGCCCGAACGCTGGAGCGTGATGCGCGGCTTGACCTCGCCGTTTCGGAAGGCCTCGTCGATGATCCAGAGCTCGTTGTCTCTGATCGTGATCGACGGGTCGTTCTGACCGCAGATGCAGGCGCCTTCGCACGGGGCGGGGCAGACGCGGCCGGTGAATTCCGGGAAGTTATTCGTCTTCTGCAGGCGGGAGAGGGCGTGCAGGACGTTGTCCTCGTAGATCAGGTTGTTCCACTCCGGGATCAGGTTGTGGAGCGGGCAGCCGAACAGTTTGCCCTCCCAGCGCATGCCGGACTGACAGAACGGGGTTCCGCAGTTCATGCAGCGTGCGCCTTGGCAGATCCTCTCCTCGTGCGGCAGAGGGATGCGGAATTCCTCCCAGTCCTGCACCCGCTCCTCAGGCGGACGGGAGGCACAGTTTACGCGGTCAAATTCCATGAATCCAGTTGGTTTTCCCATAATTAACGAACCTCCTTCTGATGAATACTGGAAAAAGCTTCCAGCTCTGCCTGTTCCCTGGTCAGGCCCTTTTCCTCAAAGTGTGCGATCGTCCGCAGCATCTTGTCGTAGTCGATCGGCATGATCTTCTTGAAGCATGGGATGTAGGATTTAAATGCGGCGAGGATGCGTCTTCCCTTGGCCGAACCCGTCGCCTCGACGTGCTGCTCGATCAGGGAGCGGAGCTCGTCGATGTCGTGTTTCTCGGTCAGCGTGTCGGTCAGGACCTGGTCCTTGTTCAGGCGCAGGTAGAGATCGTGGTTCTCGTCCAGGACGTAGGCGATTCCGCCCGACATTCCTGCGGCAAAGTTCTTGCCGGTCGCGCCCAGCACGACGACGCGCCCGCCGGTCATGTATTCACAGCCGTGATCGCCGACTCCCTCGACGACCGCCGAAGCCCCGGAATTCCGGACGCAGAACCGCTCGCCCGCGATGCCGCTGATGAACGCCGATCCGCCGGTCGCGCCGTACAGTGCGACGTTACCGCAGATGATGTTCTCAGACGCCTCGTAAGGGGCGTTTTTCGGCGGGAGGAGGATCAGTCTGCCGCCGGACAGGCCTTTGCCGAATCCGTCGTTCGTGTCGCCCTCAAGGCGCAGGGTGAGGCCCTTCGGGATGAACGAGCCGAACGACTGGCCGCCTCCTCCCCTGCAGTTGATGACGTAGCTGTCGTCCGGGAGGGAGTTTCCACATTGTCTGGTGATTTCCGAACCGAACAGCGTTCCGAAGCAGCGGTCGGTCGAGGAGACGCGGACGTCCAGTGTGCCGGACTTCTTCCCCTTGAGGGATTTCCCGAGTTTCTTCATCAGGACACTGCAGTCTGCGGTGTTTTCCAGGTGGAAGTCGTAGACTTTGTCCGGGCTGAAGTGGAGCCTGGTCTCGCTGCCGTGCTGCAGAACGGCGTGCAGGTCGAGCGTCTCCGCGCGGTGCGTGTTCATCTGCGTGCGCATGCTGAGCAGGTCGCTTCGTCCAATCAGCTCATCCACGGTGCGGACGCCGAGCCTGGCCATGTGGCGGCGCAGGTCCTCCGCGATGAAGGTCATGAAGTTGATGACGTGCTCCGGCCTGCCGCGGAAGCGTTTCCTGAGCTTAGGGTTCTGCGTTGCGATGCCGAACGGGCAGGTGTCCAGGCTGCAGACGCGCATCATGCAGCATCCCATGGCGACCAGGGGAGCGGTGGCAAAGCCGAACTCCTCAGCACCGAGCATGCACGCGATGGCGACGTCCCTGCCGGTCATCAGTTTTCCGTCCGCCTCGATCGTGACCTGTTCGCGCAGGCCGTTTACGATCAGCGTCTGGTGGGCCTCTGCGACGCCGAGCTCCCACGGGAGTCCCGCGCTGTGGATCGACGTCATCGGCGCGGCGCCCGTTCCCCCGTCGTAGCCGGAGATCAGGACGACCTGTGCGCCCGCCTTGGCGACGCCCGCCGCGATCGTACCTACGCCCGCCTCGGAGACCAGCTTGATCGCGATACGAGCGTTTCGGTTCGCGTTCTTCAGGTCGTAGATCAGCTCGGCCAGGTCCTCGATCGAGTAGATGTCGTGGTGCGGCGGCGGGGAGATCAGGGAGACGCCCGGCGTCGAGCAGCGTGTCTTGGCGATCCACGGGTAGACTTTGCCGCCCGGCAGGTGGCCGCCCTCGCCAGGCTTGGCGCCCTGGGCCATCTTGATCTGGATCTCGTCCGCGCTGATCAGGTACTCGCTGGTGACGCCGAAGCGGCCGGAAGCGACCTGCTTGATCGCGGAATTCTTCTTGGTTCCCAGCCGTGCAGGGTTTTCCCCGCCTTCGCCGGAATTGGATCTGCCGCCGATGCGGTTCATCGCCTCCGCCATGCACTCGTGTGCCTCGGAGGAGATGGAGCCGTAGCTCATCGCGCCCGTCTTGAAGCGCCTGACGATCGCGGATGCCGGTTCGACCTCCTCGAGCGGGATGCCGCCGTTCGGGTCGTAATTCATCGCGAGCAGGCCTCTGAGCGTGTGCGGCTTCTCGGCAAAGTTCACGAGGTCCGTATACGCGCGGAACGCCTCGGGATCATTCTGCTGGCAGGCCTTCTGGAGCAGCAGGATCGTCTCCGGGTTGTACATGTGGTCCTCGGAGCCCTTACCGGAGCGAAGGCGGTGGTCGCCGATGCTGCTCAGGCGCGAGTCGAAGCCGAGCCCGAGCGGGTCGAACGCCTGGTTGTGGTTCCATTCCACGCTCTCCTCGATCTCCTGCAGGCCGATTCCCCCGACGCGGCTGATCGTGTTCGTGAAGTACTCGTCGATGACCTCGTGGTTGATGCCGACGCACTCGAAGATCTGCGCACTCTGGTACGATTGAATGGTAGAAATTCCCATTTTTGACGCGATCTTGACGATGCCGTGCAGGACGGCATTGTTGTAGTCGTCGATCGCGGCGGACGGCTCCTTGTCGAGGATGCCGACCGTGACCATCTCCTCCACGCACTCGTGCGCGAGGTACGGGTTGATCGCCTGCGCGCCGTAGCCCAGCAGGGTCGCAAAATGGTGCACCGTATGCGGTTCCGCGCTCTCGAGGATGATCGAGACGGCCGTGCTCTTCTTGGTCCTCACCAGGTAGTGCTGGAGGGCGGAGACGGCGAGCAGGGAAGGGATCGCGACGTGATTCTCATCGACCCCGCGGTCGGAGAGGATCAGGATGTTCGCGCCGTTCCTGTAGGCGCGGTCGCTGTCCACGAACAGGCGGTCGAGCGCGTTCTTCAGCGGCGCACCCTTGTAGAAGCGGAGGGAGATCGTCGCGGCGCGGAAGCCCGGCTGGTCGATGTGGCGGATCTTCATCAGGTCAACCGAGGTCAGGATCGGGTTATGGATCTGCAGCTTCCTGCAGTTCTCCGGCTTCTCCTGCAGCAGGTTGCCGTCGGTGCCGACGTAGACCGTCGTGTCCGTGACGATCTCCTCGCGGATCGCGTCGATCGGCGGGTTCGTGACCTGGGCAAAGAGCTGCTTGAAATAGTTGAAGAGGGGCTGATGCATCTCCGACAGCACGGCGAGCGGCGTGTCGACGCCCATCGAGCTCGTCGATTCCTCACCGGTTTCCGCCATCGGCAGCATGATTTCCGTGATCTCCTCGTACGTGTAGCCGAACGCGTTGTAGAGGCGGTCACGGCGCTCCTGCGTCGCCTTCTCGACCTTCTTGTTCGGGATCGGCAGGTCCTTCAGGTAGATCAGGTTCGCGTCCAGCCACTCGCCGTATGGGCGGCGGCCGGCAAAGTACGCCTTCAGGTCATCATCCTCGATGATCTGCTGCTTCACGGTGTCGACGAGCAGCATCTTTCCCGGCGTCAGGCGCGACTTGCGGACGATCCGTTCCTCCGGAATGTCCAGGACGCCGACCTCCGAGGAGAGGATCAGCGTGTCGTCATTCGTCAGGTACCAGCGGCACGGCCGCAGGCCGTTTCTGTCCAGCACGGCGCCCACGCTGTCCCCGTCCGAGAAGACCACCGCGGCTGGTCCGTCCCACGGCTCCATCATCGTCGCATAATAATGATAGAAGTCGCGGCGGGAGCGGCTGATGCTGTTCTCGTTCGCCCAAGGCTCAGGCAGCGTCATCATCACCGCCTGCGGGAGGTCGATGCCGTTCATCATCAGGAACTCGAGCGTGTTGTCCAGCATCGCCGAGTCCGAGCCGTCCGGGTCGACGACCGGAAGGATCTTATCGATGTCCGCATCGGAAAACACGCTGCTGTGCATCGTCTCCTCGCGGGCTAACATGCGGTCGATGTTTCCGCGGATCGTGTTGATCTCGCCGTTGTGCATGATGTAGCGGTACGGGTGGGCGCGTTCCCAGCTCGGGTTCGTGTTCGTCGAGAAGCGCGAGTGCACCAGGGCGATCGCACTCCTGCAGTCCGGATCCGTCAGGTCAGGGTAGAACTCGCGGAGCTGATTGACCAGGAACATTCCTTTATACACGATTGTGCGGCTGGAGAAAGACAAGATGTACGTGTTGTTGTTGGAATGCTCGAACACGCGCCTTGCGACGTAGAGCTTGCGGTCAAAGTCGAGACCTCTCTTAACCTCAGGCGGCCTCTTGACAAAGCACTGCAGGATCACCGGCATGCAGCTGCGCGCGCGGTCCCCCAGGATGGAAGGGTCAGTCGGCACCGTCCGCCATCCCAGAAAATCCATTCCCTCCTTATTGATAATGATCTCCAGCATCTTCATCGCCTGGGCGCGTTTCAGCGTGTCCTGCGGGAGAAACAGCATGCCGACCCCGTAATCGCGCTCGTGCCCGAGGAAGATGCCGTCCTTCTCCGCCTCCCGCTTCATGAGGAGGTGAGGGACCTGCAGCTGGATCCCGACGCCGTCCCCGGTCTCCCCGGAGGCGTCCTTTCCGGCTCTGTGCTCGAGCTTCTCCACGATCTTCAGCGCGTCGTCGACCGTCTTAGCGGTCTTCTCCCCGTGAATGCTGACGACCGCACCGATTCCGCAGGAGTCGTGCTCTAAGGATGGATCATATAACGGGCTGCCCTTCCGTGCAGAAGAATCCGCAGGAGAGAATGGATGGTTGAGTGCCATAGGTATCGCTTCCTTTCTGATGGGATGATGGGGGATGGTAACGGAAATATACAGATAATTGTGATTTGAGTTTGACAAAGATTATACCACGGTAAAGCGGTGAAGAACACTTTAATTTATTGAAAAAAACATAAAATACGAATAAAAGATGTGTACAGACAACAAATTTAGAATTCGGCAGACATTCCCGTCACGCGTCCGTGCGCCGGACAAAGTCCATTTTTCAAGCCTTTCCCGCGCCTGCTGTCATCCGGCATCTGTTGCCGGAGGGCAAAAAATACGCACTATACCAAAAAGGAATGTGTTAACCTACACAAAATGTATGTGTTAAATTCTTGACGAATTACAGCCGGACGAGTATAGTGTTACGAAAGAGATTATTATGTCCGGCGGCGCACACGTGCGCATTACACATACACATACACAACGACGGAGAGGCGGGCTTGATCGAAGCCGGGAAATCATGCAATTTTACCCATAACCATTAACCATAACCATGTGGACCCACATTGGTCAGGATCACGCCGAAAACAAGCTGCATTCCTGGGAGCAGTCCCAGGGTGCAGCTTTTTCCATCTTTTCCATATTTTGCCTTGAGAGGAAAATTGTTTGAAAAGAAAATGAAAAAATCTGTTGACAGCGTTCAAGTTACGCGGTAATATTAATAACGTTCTCAGCGCGGAACGCAGTTGAGGATGATGAGAATTTCATATTTTTTCCGATGAGATTCGGACGGGAGACGAACACAATTTCCGATCGAATTTCAAAGTTGGTGAAAAAAGTTCTTGACAGATTATGAATTCTCATGTAAAATTAATAAATGTGTTCAGGAGTTAAGAATTCCTGAAAGCGTAAGATGGGCGCTTAGCTCAGCTGGGAGAGCATCTGCCTTACAAGCAGGAGGTCATAGGTTCGAGCCCTATAGCGCCCACCATTTTACACTTGATTCATCATTCCTGACCAATGCAGTGTCAACGGGTGGATCCAAGCATACGGCCAAGTAGTTCAGTTGGTTAGAATGCCAGCCTGTCACGCTGGAGGTCACCGGTTCGAACCCGGTCTTGGTCGCCAATTTATGCTGGCGTGGCTCAACGGTAGAGCAGCTGATTTGTAATCAGCAGGTTGAGGGTTCGATTCCCCCCGCCAGCTCCATTCATTCAGGTGAATGCTTACAATTTAATCATGTCGAGGGATGCCCGAGTGGCTAAAGGGGGCGGACTGTAAATCCGTTAGCTGAGCTTACGATGGTTCGAATCCATCTCCCTCGATTCTATGCGGAAGTGGCTCAGGGGTAGAGCACCGCCTTGCCAAGGCGGGGGTCGCGAGTTCGAATCTCGTCTTCCGCTCCAATTTTATGCGGATGTAGTTCAATGGTAGAACCTCAGCCTTCCAAGCTGATGGTGTGAGTTCGATTCTCATCATCCGCTCCATTTTTATGGGCTCTTAGCTCAGCTGGATAGAGCAACGGCCTTCTAAGCCGTGTGTCCGGAGTTCGAATCTCCGAGGGCTCATTATTTTTATACCCGGGGTTCAGTGGGGTATAGCCAAGTGGTAAGGCAAGGGACTTTGACTCCCTCATACGAAGGTTCGATTCCTGCTACCCCAGAGCATGACCCATTAGCTCAGGTGGTAGAGCACTTGACTTTTAATCAAGGTGTCCCGAGTTCGAATCTCGGATGGGTCACCAAAACCTAACAGGGTAAGTTCCCACATGGAGAGGTGTCCGAGTGGTTTAAGGTGTCGGTCTTGAAAACCGATGTTCGTAAGGACCGTGGGTTCGAATCCCACCCTCTCCGCCATCATCTTCACCAGGATGAAAGTTATATAAGCTTTGCACGTAAGCCATGTTATGGAGAAGTACTCAAGTGGCTGAAGAGGACGGTTTGCTAAACCGTTAGGGTTCGTATTAGGGCCGCGCGAGTTCGAATCTCGCCTTCTCCGTTTTTAATATAGGGGTATAGCTCAGTTGGTAGAGCAGTGGTCTCCAAAACCACGTGTCGAGGGTTCAAATCCTTCTGCCCCTGTTCCATCTTTTTTAGGAACATTTATCCGTTATTTTTAAAAATACATGATCAGCAGCCGGAAATTTTTACGGGGTGTAGCGCAGTTTGGTAGCGCAACTGGTTTGGGACCAGTGGGCCGCGGGTTCAAATCCTGCCACCCCGACCATTATCTTTATGGGCCATTAGCTCAGCGGTAAGAGCATCCGGCTCATAACCGGCAGGTCCTTGGTTCAAACCCATGATGGCCCACCATTTTCACCTTTACAGCATTATGCTCAGATAGCTCAGTAGGTAGAGCAGGGGACTGAAAATCCCCGTGTCCTTGGTTCAATTCCGAGTCTGAGCACTTATGAAAATCACCGATCAGGAGTTAGCGCCTGTTCGGTGATTTTTTAAATGCGATTCTATGTCAATTGTTGGGGTGGGGCCCATTTAGAACAAAATTGTATTTTCTTTTTTTATCACTCAAAGGAGACGCGAGCCGATCATATCAAGGATCAGTCCGCCGAACCGAATTCCGCCTTCCTGCAACCTGGGTTCGCTAGGACGCAATGCAAGCCTTCCGTCAACTGATCGCTGCGGGCGGATGTTACCGTGATGCCGCTGCTTATAAGGTGGTGTTATCCCAGCTATTGACCGCTCGACCCTTTGACAGAGTCATCTTGGCGTGCTCGATAGCCTTCATGCATTGTGGTGTTATAGGATTTTCAAGGTTCATGACCGACATTAGTAGTATCACGTATTTTCAGAACTGTCAATTAGAATGTATTCTATGATTCGGCAGAGAACAAGTTTACTTGTATCCCGATCGGATGTAGATATGCTTCACCCGTTTGTTCATGCCCGCTGCCTGAAAGCGAAACCGCCGTGTCACCGCGTTGCCCTCCGGGATACTGGAGAGCTCGAACATGGGGGTGATAGCAAAAATGCAGTTCCCGTGGCCGGTGGGGTTTTGTCAAACTGTGAAGAATCCCGATCTCGAGAATGTTAAAAAATTAATTAAGATATCCTGTAAAGATCCGTGATTTTCGGAACGATTGTGCGCAATTGGATTAACGATAATGAGTATCGACGTCAGAAATCGCTGTAATCGAATGCTGATTTTTGATATGGAACTTATTGATTCTGACAATTTGAGGTTTGATTTAATTTGTACTCGGATATCGATATCACAGGTGCTCTCGGGGCATCGAATGGTGGAACTCGGGAGGGATTCACAGCGTTTTCGTGTATGGATCGACATACAATGGTTCATATTATTTTCCTCAGGACGATATGACAGAAAGTTTTTTGATTCCTTCATAAATTCGATCCAAATTCGCATCGACTGAACCAAATTAGCAGCCGGATCCCGCCGAGGTCGAAGCCTGGAATTTCGGGGCAGTTTTTCAGAGATAAGTCCTGATGTTAGCATAAATAACGGACAATGTTTTTGAGAATCAATCCTATGTAGTACAATATTAACATAAGGAGGATTCACAGATGGCCAGACATTACACACCAGAGTTCAAAGCCGATGCAATTCGTTACTTTGAAGACCATCCTGAGATGGATAATCGCCAGAAGGCGGAATACCTTGACGTTCCCTATCACACACTATATGGTTGGGTCAAAGAGCATCGTCGTAAGCAGAGAGCCGGTGACTCCGAGCCTGTTAAGGGCAATCTCACCGCTGAAGAAAAGGAGATTCTCAGACTTAAGAAAGAGAATCGAGAATTACAAGATGCCCTTGAAATATTAAAAAAAGCCATCAGCATTCTGGGCGACTGACCGAATCTAAGTACGCAGCAATTCACGAGGCGTCAAAATCGGAACACCGTATTTGTGTCAGCAGAATGCTTAAAATCCTAGGTGTTTCAAAAAGCGGATATTATGATTGGCTCAATAGAGAACCAAGCAATCGTGACAAGCATAAAGCTGAAGTCAAGGCTGCAATTCGTGAAATATACAATATTAGTAATTGCATCTATGGGGCTCCTAAAATCACTTCCGAACTCCATGAAAGAGGCTTCCGTATTGCGGAACGAACGGTTACCAAGTATATGCGTGAAATGGGAATCCGGGCTTGCTGGGTAGCACCATATACGGTAACAACACATAGCGAAGATTTCTCGGATAAGTTAAAAAATATTCTTGAGCGAGACTTTGCCCCAGATGCCCCCAATGCAGTTTGGTGTACCGACATTACCTGTATTTCTACAAAGCAAGGCTTTGTATATCTTTCGTGCATCATGGATCTGTTCTCAAGACGGATCGTGTCATGGGAACTTGCTCCGACGCTTGAGACAAAATACGTTATTGCAGCAGTTCAGAAAGCGATAGCGAAAACAGGCAAGAAGCCTGCTGTTATACACACCGACCGCGGAATTCAATATACCTCTGTTGCCTATTGGGATGAAACAGAGGGAATTACGAAAAGCTATTCCTCTAAAGCAAATCCTTGGGACAATGCCTGTATAGAATCATTTCACTCCCTAATCAAAAGGGAATGGCTGAATCGATTCAAAATACAGGATATCCATCACGCGCACAGATTAGTGTTCGAGTATATCGACACATTCTACAATACGCGGCGAATTCACAGCCACTGTGGATATCGTTCGCCGATGACATATGAGCAGCTATACTATCTGCAGCATAGAGTTGCATGATCTGAGACAGGATTTGATTCAAAATTCTTGACCGTTAACTTGACAGAGGACCATCCACCGAAAAAACGGCGGTCGTGCTCATTGTGTCATAGTGCTTGCCAGTAAATGGTGCACACTGTATACCGATGCCGTCCCCAGGTTTCCAATGTCCCGGTATTCTCCGTCTCGGTGTCTATAATCCCGGATCCGGAGACCGTCGAAGATCCGGAGCCCGCCGAGGATCCGGAGAGCTTATGGCCCGTGCCCGCGGGCTGATCAGTCTGCGGATATTGCAGTGTGGCCATCAATAAAAATAAAAAAGATACTAAGTAAATGGGGTTATGGAAAATTTTGCCTAATTAGGTGAGGGAATTTCTGGGGTTGAGTCCAGAAATGATATCTTTTATGGTATAATTTGAATGTCATAAAGCCCTGCAGATGTTAAATTTAATCGGTTACTTGTGATTCACCGCATGTTTTATCTACTAACAGGAAAAATGCAACAATATTAAACAAATAAATATTTACATTGCGATTAAAAGAGCGAATTGCAAGTTAATAAAAATGCGAGAGAACATGTTTGCTGCAAGGTGATGACGGCTTCCGGAATCTGCCGGCCTGCCCCATAGAGAATTGCGATATTAGGTCTGCCGGCCAGGCAGACTTGTTATGGGAGGACGAAACAAGTTATGTGGCACTTCGACTATTCTATTCCGACGGTGATCGTGGAGGTCTTCGTGATCATCCTGTTTTTTATGCGGAAGCGGCTGCCAATCAGGCTTAGCCGCGAGTTTGTCGTGCTCATAGGGGTTGATCTTTTGGCGACCCTGCTGGATTATGCATCCAGCCTGATGGATGACTGCTGGCAGGATTACACGATGCCGGAGCTGACGATCGTGAATGGGTTGTTTTTCCTGTTGTTTATCGGAAGGAGCTTTACCTTCTATAAATTTACGGCGATCCTCTGCGGAGAATGGAGGCGGAGCCCTGGGATGCGCCTGTTTACGATGTATCTTCCGATGGCGGCACTTGGAGTGATGGTGATCGCGAGCCCATTCACCGGATGGATCTTTACGGTCACGGAGACGGGTTACGCCTCGGGACCATTCTATCCGATTATCGACCTTCAGTTCCTGTATACGTGCGCGATGATGGCACTCCTGCTCTTTAGGGCAAAGAAGAGGTTTCCGGAGCTCCGGCGTACAACCGGCTGGATCTGCGTATCGCTGCTGGTAACCGGTGTAATCGTGCGCATGGCGGTTCCGACGGAGATCACTATTAACATGTTCTGCCTGCTGGCGATAATGCTGATCTTCTTCGGATACCTGAACCCGGGTTCGTTCCTGGATTCCGAGCTGGAGGTGTTCAATGCAGCAGGATAAAAGAGAGTGCTTCGGGAGTATTACCAGAATGAAAGAAAGAGACACAGTCTGGTGGGCTTTGGGATCCGTGCGTTCAGCGAGGTTCGGAAGATATATGGCGATACGCAGATGGAAGAAGGGCTGCGAATGATCGGGGAGTTTCTGGGACAGCGCTGCGACGGGATGAACGTATTCTACCTGGGAACCGGGCATTTCATCATCCAGTCGGAGCGCGGGCTGTTCGATGAGGAACAGATGATCAGGGACCTGAAAGAACGCTTCAGCCGGCACTGGAAGAACGATAAGGCTGATCTGGTGCTCTCGATCGGAACGCTGCGGTGTTCCCGGACGCGGAGACGGCATCCGGCTGCATCCGCCACGCCTTTTCTCTGGTTGAAGGAGTGAGAGAGAACGGGACGGCCGTGATCAATGATCATATCGTTAGGGAATACGAACGCCAGGCCTATGTGAAGAAATGCCTGAACCTCGCCGTGGAAAACGATGGGGTGCTGATGTACCTGCAGCCGATCAACGACGCCCACGATGGGACGCTCGTCGGCTGCGAGGCACTCGCAAGGATCCGAGACACGGATGGCGAGCTGATTTACCCGGATGAGTTCATTCCCGCTGCCGAGGAGAATGGAGAGATCGGCGCCCTGGGTGAGCAGATGTTTCGAAAGGCCTGCGAATTCACGGACAGTCCGGTCGTTCGCGGAAGTGTGCTGAAATGGATTGGCGTCAACCTGGCGCCGATTCAATGTATGGATGAGTCACTCGCAGACCGCTATATCGAGATATTCGAAAGCTATAACCTGCGGCCGGATACGGTGTGCCTTGGGGTGACCGAGCAGTCCCTGCAGGATACCGCTGTGCTTCACGCACTGATCGAACGCCTCCGGCACGCGGGAATCCCGTTCATCCTGGATAACTTCGGCAGTTCCTCGTCGAATATCGACCGTCTGAAGCATAACACGTTCGCCAGCGTCAAGCTCGACCGGAATGCGGTCTGGGGACATATTGACCATCCGGATCCGATCCTTCCGCACGTCATCAAGGCCTGTCATGAGATGGGCATCGATGTAATCGCAGAGGGTGTGGAGGACGAGAATATGGTCACCGTCCTGCGCAAGCTCGGCTGCGATTACTTCCAGGGCTTCTACTATTCCCGACCGATCCCGGCGGGTGAGTTCGTGAGCAGGTATTGTCACGCCGATGTGTATACGAAGGATGCCTGGGACAGCGGGATCCGCCGCTAAGCTTCGAAATTGTTGTAATGGTCATTTTTTTGCATAATGGTGCCTACTTATGTTAAAATGTTGATAATCGTTACAGTTTTCTTATCCGGAAGATATCGTACCACGAACCAATCTGGAAGATATCGTATCAAGGAGTTCAGGGATGACAAAGGAAGAGTTATACAAGACAATCATCGATAAATCCGGCATCGGCGTTTACTGTGTCAACCGCGACAGGCAGATTTACTTCTGGAATAAGGCGGCGGAGAAGATCACGGGCTACAGCGAGGAGGAAATGGTCGGCATCCACTGCTACGATACCCATCTGGATCACATCGACCAGGACGGGCATCCGCTCTGCAAGCTGATGTGTCCGCTCGTCGGGACGATGTTCGATGCCAATCCGCGCAGAAACACTGTGTTGGTCAGGCGCAAGGATGATACCAGAATCGCGATCGAGGTTCATACGGAGGCGCTGTATGAGGACGGGGAGATTGTCGGGGCGATCGAATTCTTCTCGGAGGAGCCGGCAGTTCAGTTCGATGGACAGCTCATGAAGCATTTGTCCGACGTCGCGATGCATGACGAGCTGACGCGCCTGCCGAACCGGACGTACATCAACAGCTACATCGATTACAAGCTCGAGCAGCTGCGCCACGACGGAAAGCCGTTCGTGCTGGCGTTCGCGGACATCGACAATTTCAGGCTTTTTAATGACTCCTACGGACACCTGCTGGGAGATCAGATTCTGCTCGAGATCTCGGAGGTCATGCGCAGGAACGTCAGGAAGGATGACCTGATCGGCCGCTGGGGCGGGGAGGAGTTCATCGGGATCTTCGCGAATGCAGACGAGCAGGATGAGCTTGCGCTGGGAAAGCGGTTTCAGCAGTGGTTTAAGAACGCAGAGGTCCTGAACGGCCAGACGCACATCAGCATCACGGTTTCCATCGGCATCACCGCGGCGAGGCCGGAGGACACGCTGGACACTCTGATCAAGCGCGCGGACGAGCTGATATTTCTGAGCAAGAAGAAGGGGAAGGACCAGTTCCATACCGATTACATGCTGTACTATTAAGAGTCTAAGGGTCAAAATTCTAAGAATCTAAGAATCAGATGGGACTGCTGGATCGCCTGAACAGGCCAGGGAAAAGACCGGGGAAACAGGCAGGAAAAGGGCCGGGGAAAGGCTGTGAAAGACGGGAGGGAAGCGTTTTCATGAACCAGGAACAGGAACACATCATACTGCGTCTGATTCGGCGTTCCTGCCGTTTAATTTGTCACCAGAAGCCGGAGCGCTGCTTCACTGTCGGAGGGTATCTCTTTCCGATCTGCGCGAGGTGCACGGGGATTCTGCTCAGCTTCACTGCGGCGCTGATTCTGCTCGCGATGAAGGTCTACGTGAATAGGTTTCTGGCGGTTTTGCTTACTCTGATTATGTTCGTGGACTGGCTGATCCAATTTCTGGAAATAAAAGAATCCACCAACCGCAGGCGGTTCATCACCGGCCTCGTTGGTGGATTCGGCATGTCTTATGTATTCTACTATTTGGTGGAATCGGTTTTGCGTGTGATGCGGTAAGTCAGAGCGTAATAGGTCAGCGTGCCGAGCATATAGGCGCATACGTCGAATATGTCTGATGTGCTGTACGACAGGAAAATCGGAAAGAAGTATTCCCACAGCAGGGACACGCCAAACATGACCAGAAGCAGGACCCGGAGGTCCAGGATCGGCCTGTGTCTGCCCAGTACCAGCACCATGTTCAAGTAGATGCAGAATACTGCTCCGCCGAGATAATCGTTCAGGTGGCACCTGCAGATGTAACCGATGAATTTCCAGTCGATATATGCCTTGAAATGCCGGTTCAGCACATATATCGTCATGAAAATCACGAGCAGGATGACATTGCGCTTTATCCAATCAGCGCGAACAGAGCGATTCCACAGAAAACTGCCAGTACGATTCCGCAAAATCCCAAACCTCCACCTCCGTTATTGTTGTTATTCATAATAGACTCCTTAATACATGAATTATTGCAAATTATACGATAATTTATTTTAACATATTATTGTTTGCTCGACAATGCATTCTATATTAATCTCATAACTTGATCTTTATTCATAGAAGAATCTCCAATATATCATCAAGGCGATCGCTTATCTTCATTGCAGAGGCGTCATAGACGTAATTGACGCCCCATCCTCACAATCATATAATTGTAGTCAGATAAATGATGCCGTAAATAAGGGGGCGACAATCAATGCATTTTCATGGACCGGTGGTCAGGCCGAAGTCGGAGATCGGCAGTCTCATCATCGAAGTTACCGCGGGCTGCTCGCACAATGCGTGCACGTTCTGCAATTTCTACCGGGATACGCCGCTGATGGCGGCTCCGCTTTCGCAGATCGAGGAGGATCTGCAGGAGGCAAAGGCGAAACTGCCGGAGGTAAAGCGCATCTGGGCTGCCGGCGGGGACCCGTTCATGCTCGACTGGGAGCGGCAGATCGCAGTTTGGGACCTGATGAAAAAATATTTCCCGGACGCCTATATTTCCACGTACGGGACGGTGAACGACGTCAACCGGAAGACGGCGGAGGAGATACGGCAGATCAGGGAGCACGGGCTCAGCGACCTCGTGATCGGGGTTGAGAGCGGTGACGACGAGGTGCTGAACTTTGTCAACAAGGGCTACACTTCGCAGGACATCCTGGAAGCCGGCCGGAAGCTGGACGAGGCGGAGCTCACGTATCGGATCATCTACCTCGGCGGGATGGCCGGGCGGGGGAAGCTCGTGGAGAGCGCGCGCCGCAGCGCAGGGATCATCAATCAGATCCATCCGGTCTCCATGACGATGACGAACGTGGCGATTTTTCCAGGGACAAAGTTAGAGGACCAGAGAAACAGCGGAGAATGGCTGGAACCGACTGAGCTCGAGCGCATGAAGGAGATCCGGGAGCTGATCGCGGACCTGAAGAACCCGATTACGGTGGACACGGCGACGCCGTCCAGCAGCCTGTACCTCACCGCGGCCCTGCCGGAGGAGCGGGAGGCGGCCCTGAAGCGCCTGGACCAGCTGATCGGCGGCTTCAACGATAAGCTCGAGGAGAAGCTGGCGCGCCGCAGGGAGAATATGGACTACATTTAAGGTAATGAGTTCTGCAGGATTATCGCGGAGTGCGTGGGCGCCATTGGGACAAAATCGGACACCCGAACTTCATACAGGGAGCATCGCTGCCGGCGGTGCTCCTTTTTGCTGGAAAAAATTTGCTGGGAAAAGAAGCCGCGTAGAATTCGTAGATGCTGGATTTCCAAAGAAAAAATCAAAGTGTTGGAAATAACTGTAAACTTGCGAATTTGTCGCTTATAATACGACCATACGATCCAATTTGGGCGTATAATGATTTTAGCGGCACGCCGATCGGTCAATAATGGCACAAATGGCACAGGCAGTACAGCCGCGGGCTGCGGTTCGCATGTGGGAAGAAACGGACTGCGGCGGCAATGCGATATACATGGAAGAGGGGAGCGTAGAATGCGATGGCGAATACGGAGGACTGTGCGGTCAGAGTCAGGGTCAGGGACGGAAACAATCAGATAAAATCGACTTTGTTCTTGTATCCGGATGCTTATGAATTTGATGGGTGGCGATATGAAATCGACTGGAAGAACACCTGCTGCATCACGGACCAGTGGACGATTCCGTTTTTCTTAGGGGAGTCTCACAACCCCGTGATTTCCTTTCGTGGGGTGGGATTCCAGACCCCGTGGTTTATCCTGAAAAACGAGGGAGACCTGGGCTTAGTCCGGCGGCAGCTGCAGTCGTACGGGGCACTGGTTGCCCGGAAATCCGATGATTCGATGAAGACATTATCTGTAGGAATGATGACTTTCCCCGACGAGAATACTGCAGTGACGTCTGATCTAATACTTTATGGGGACCGGTATGTGTTTAATGGGAAGGTTACCATGACAGACTGGTCGAAGGCGAGCTATCAGGTTGATAAGTTCCGCGTTCAGACGGACAAGAGTGATTCGATCTAGGAAGGATTGCGCATCCATGAGGGTGTTCATGACAGTCCCTGGTTTTTTCCGCTTCGGTTAAAGTCTATTGGTGAGATTTCTAAGTGGCTGGATATGGCTCCGGCCCGTGTGATGCTTCAATCGATTGAAAGGCAGGAAGGCGGGGAGAAGATTACCGCAGCCAATCCGGCCCATCCGGAGGCACGGCGCATTCGCGAGGCGGCAGAGCGCAGAGTACGTGAGGTAGAGGAGCGCAAGGCACGTGAGGCGGCAGAACGCAAAGCCCGCGAGGAGGCGGAGCGCAAGGCAGCGGCTGAGAAAGAGCGCAGGGTACTTGACGAGTGGCAGCGTAAAGCCCGCGGAGAAACCGAGAAGAAGGCCCGCGAAGAGGCGGAGCACAAGGCACGAGAAGAAAAAAGGCTCAGGAAGCAGGAAGCAGAAGATGATGGCTGGGAGAGTTTGCAGTATGAAGCCTTCGAAAGCGAGGTAAATCAGGGTAGGGAGGAAACAGAGAAAGAGCGAAAACGCATAGAAGAAGAGCGTAGACGTAAGGAAGAAGAGGAACAAAGGCGCATAGAGGAAGAGGAGCGCAAGCGCAGGGAAGAAGCGGAGCGCAAGCGCAGGGAAGAGGCGGAGCGGAAGGCCCGCGAGGAGGCAGAGCGAAAGGCACGCGAGGAAGCGGAGAGCAAGGAACGCAAAAAGGAGGAACGCAGGGCCCGCGTAGAGGCGAAACGCAAAGCACGGGAAGAGGCAGAGCGCAGGGCCCAGGAAGAGGCGGAACTCAGGGCTGTCGAAAAGGCGAAACGCAGGGCTCGCGAAAAGGCAGAGCGCAAGGCCCGCGAAGAGGCGGAGCGCAGCAAGCGGAACGTGGATGTCCGCGCAGTTTCGGACCTTGCGCTCAGGAAGGCGTGGTCGTGCATCACGGACAACCCGTACTTCATCCTCGGCATATCGGTGACCTCGACGAGGACGGAAGCCAGCGAGGTGCTAGACAAGCTGCAGAAGCTGGCAAGGCTGCACGCGGAATCGTCGTACCGCGGCAGCTTCGTGCTTGACGGGATTCCGGGGCCTGATCGGGACGTCAGCCTCATGCAGGCTGCCCTGCCGAAGCTGAGCAGTATGAGGTACAGTTGGTTCTGGTTCGCGGACAGGGAGGCGTGTGCGTTCTGGCAGAATCCGTTTTATCTGAAGCAGATCTATCATTTGAAGAGGGCAGACATCAGTTATGACCTGTTCCTCGCCAACTACCTATATGCCTTGTTTTTTGACCCAGATGTACTTGAGCCGCGGCGTTGGGCGCAGGTGTTCGTCATCGCAAACAGCATGAGCAAGGAGAAGGAACAGGAACGGCTGAAGAGCCGGTTTCACGAGGGATCGGAGCATAGGATGCGCGGGCAGGAGCTGACAGACAGCTTCCTTACGGAGATTTTCCGCCCTGTGCAGGAACTGTGCGGTCCCGAAAACGTGGAAAGGACGGTCCGGATTCTCGAGTGCCTGGATAAGGCGAGTGTGAAGAACTTTGACGACCTCTGGGGTTCGCTCCTATCTTCTGTCACGGCATGGTTCGTGATGCAGAAGGACAGGATCTACAGGCAGGTGTCCAGTTACGGGAACCTGCAAAACCTCTCCGAATCGGCTTCTGCAGAGCTCATGGAGATGGGCAGGCCGTTTGCGGAGAAGGGCGGGCAGATGCTGAAACAGCTTCTGCCGATGCTGGAAGGAGAATCCGTGCGCAGAGAGATGCTGGAAGAGGCCTACCATATGGGGACCGGCAGGCTGATGTACGCCTTAAGCAACGCGGAGAACAAGTGGAATGCGGTCTATTATGCGAATAAATACTACCCGTACTGCAATAGGCAGGAGCAGCTGAACATCAGGATGATGTTCAAGGATCTCGGGACGAGCGCGTTGAAATACCTGGATTCCGAGGAACCCGGTCAGGAATTCGATTCCCTGGGCGACGATTACCGATACGGAAGGAACGGACGCGAGAGGGATGATCGGCTCGCTTTCAAGGCCTACGTCAAGGGCGCGCAAGCAGGCAACAAGTATTCTATGAACAGCCTCGGCGTCTTCTACCAGACCGGCAGGGTCGTCAGGCAGAACGATCAGGCGGCGTTCCGCTGCTACAGCAACGCCCACGGCATGGGAAACCCGGATGCCACGGAGAATCTCGCCCTGTGTTACGAGCACGGCATTGGCGTCAAAGCCGACATCAATAAGGCGATTGATCTTCACATGGACGCCGCGCAGATGGGTTCGGTCGCTGCGGCAGAGCGACTGGAGGGGCTGATCGATCAGCTGAAACGATTCCAGGGCATGCTGGACGAAAGCGGTCACGTATCGGTTTCGGGAGAACGGCAGGAAGATGATTATGATATTTAGTTATTGAGGAGAATGTTGATATGGGAATGAAAGCTGATATTTCCGACCTTGCGGTTGCGGCGTGGCGCCTGGAACGCTGGCTGGACAACCTAGAGGCGGAGCGGAAGATGGCGGCTAAGAGTGCGCTTCGGTCGATCAAAAAATACCTCGAGGCCTTCGACATCGAAATCGTCGATCCGGTGGGTGCGGCGTTCGATCCGGGGCTTGCCATCGAGGTCGTAAATAACGAGGCGGAGGATGCGGACGAGAGCGATCTGATCATCGCCGCGACGTCGTCGCCGATCATCAAGCAGGATGGCGCCGTCATTCAGCGTGGGCGTGTCATCCTCGGAACCTCCGTGAATAAGCCTAAACCGAATGCGGAAATCAAGGCAGACGCTGATGCCGGCGGAGAACTCCGAGCTGATGTGAACCAGGTCCGGCTCCCGCCGTCAAAGCCCAGGAAGTCGGAACATCGGCCTTTTGTTAAAAGGAAGAGAAGGGCGAAAAGGAAGAAACATCGGAAATAGCCACGCACGGTTCGGACGTGCATGAGCGTATATAATTGCAATGTTAATAATTTTCAGGAGGAACGAAAATGCAGAAGCTTTATGATTGCGGGATCGACCTCGGGACGACCAACTCGTGCCTGGCCATTCCGGACGACGATCACGGATTTGAGATCATCGAGAACCAGGCGGACCGGATGCAGGTCACCCCGTCGGCGGTCCTGATCAACGGCAAGGGCAGGATGCTGATCGGGCAGAGAGCCTACAATTCCCAGAAGGTCGAGGATCTCGCGATCCAGTTCAAGCGGGCGATGGGCACCAGCAAGGTCATCCGATTCGAATCCGCCGGCGTGGAGAAGACGCCGGAAGAGCTGTCCGCAGAGATTCTGAAGGCGCTTCGCAATGATGCGGAGATGAGGCTGAACAGGACGATCGAGAATGTAGTCATCACGGTGCCTGCGGCGTTTAAGACGCTTCAGTCCGAAGCGACGAACAAGGCGGGAAAGCTCGCCGGCTTCAAGAACATCATTCTGCTCCAGGAGCCGATCGCGGCGGCCGTTGCCTACGGGGCAAAGCCGGATGCGAAGGACAAGCACTGGATGGTCTTTGACTATGGCGGCGGAACGCTCGATGTTGCGGTCATTTCGACAGAGGACGGACGCCTGACCGTGGAAAACAGCGAGGGAGACAACTACTTCGGCGGGAGCGACATTGACCGCAGGATCTATAACCAGGCAGTGCTGCCTGCACTGAAGAAGGAATACGCAGTGGACGGGCTGCTTGACGAGTCAACGGCGGGCGGAAGGTCGCTCGTCCGCAAGATCCTGCTTGACTGCGAGGGCTGCAAGATTGAACTCAGCAGCCGCGAGTCTTCGGTATTGGAAATTTTTGACATTGATGACGATAATGGTAAGCCGATCGAGTTCGAGTGCGAGGTGACCAGGGATGAGCTGGAAGCACTGATCTCGGAAACCGTGGAGAGCAGCATCGAGATCGCTAGAAAAGCCCTTGGCGGCGCGGGAATTCAGGCGTCAGACCTGGATAAGATCCTGCTCGTCGGTGGAAGCACGTTCATCCCGCTTGTCAGGAGACGCCTTTCTGAGGAATTCCAAACCGAGCTGGACAGCACGCTGAATCCGATGACAGTCGTTGCCGCGGGTGCGGCGATCTATGCCTCAACGAGCGTGGTCGATGTCGAGGAAGACGTGAAGGTGACCAACGATGACCATGCGGTGATCTCACTGACCTACGATCCGATTTCTTCCAAGGAGAAAGTCAACGTCATCGGAAAGGTCGACAACATCGCCGACGTGAATGTTTCCAAGATCAGGATTGACGGATCCTCGACGAACAGCTTTTCCGGTGTGGACTGGACCAGCGGCTGGGTGGAGCTCATGGATGAGACGAACGGGCTGTTCGATGTCGATGTGATGCTGCAGGTTGGAAAAACCAATTACTTCAGGGTTTACGTCTGTGACAGCAGGGGCGGTGATATCACGATTGAAAATCCGGACTTTGTCATCAAACACAGGGAGAACGTGCTCAAGACCTCGGCGCCGCCGGCGACCATGTCCATCGGCGTGCAGATCCAGGACCCGGACACGGGCAACGACATCCTCTATCATCTGATTAAGAAGAATACGCCGCTTCCGGCATCCGCGAAGGACACGTTCAAGCTGTCCCGCGACATCGACCCGGATAAGAACGACTGCATCACGATCAAGATCTGGGAGGGCGAAAACACGATCAACCCGGAGGCTAATCATTCCGCCGGCGAGATCACTGTCCACTCTTATGCGATGAATCAGAAGATCCCTCAGGGGACCGAGATCGACCTCAGCATCGAGGAGGACGAGGACCGTATGATCCACGTGAGCGGATATATTCCAGACTATGAATATGAGATTCCGGAGCACACGCTCCGTGCGGAGGCAAAGGTGGATCTCTCCGAGGACATGAGCGCGATCAGGGAGAGAATTCAGCAGTCGGAGGACAGCTTGGCGGATATGAAGAGCAGGGGAGTGGAGGTTTCCGACCTGGAGAATTCGCTCAAAACATTAAAAAACGGATACAGCTCTGTCTTCAGGCTGATCGACGCCGATGATCAGGCCGTGAACGGGTATATCAGCCGCTTCAACGATATCGAGACGAACATCGTCCGGAAGAAACTGAATTCGAAAAAGACCAGGGTGAACAAGGCCAGGGAGGAGAAGGTCTCCAGGGCGGAGGAGAGTGTCCTGGACTGGGGAACGGACAGCCAGAAGGCCGAGATGGAGAAGCTGAAGCTGGCGTACAGCAGTGCGCAGGGCGAGGATGAGAAGGATTACGTAGCCAGGAAGATGAGTACGCTCGGTTTCCAGGCGAGGACGGGAAATTTCACCTGGCTGAGTGAATTCTTTACCATGGGCCTCGACACGACGGAATGTGCATACACGGATTATGCGAAGGCGGCGTACTGGAGACGGCAGGCATATAAGGTGATCAATGACAAAGACATTCAGCAGCTTGGTACCGCGGTCTTCCAGCTGATGGATCTGCTTCCTGATGACGGGACCGATTCGATTGCCGCGTTTGGAGCCGATTTGACGAGATAGCATGCTGAGGGAGAGCAACGATGATTTTAGATGATAGAAGGAAAGAATTGTTTGATGATGCGTACGACGCGTACCTGAAGATCTCAAAGATTATTGAGAATCTGTACGAGGATCCGGACGACGATCCTGTCGCAGAAGGATGGGCGTCCGTAACCGATGTCGAATGTGACCTGGACCTGTTCCTGCAGGGGATCATGCTGAAGATCGCTGTGGCGGACGGAGACTTGACGGATGAGGAGAAGGATTTCATTATCTCTCTCCCGGACGGATTCGATGAGCTTTGTGACAGGACGCGCGGCTACCGTCCTTTCATGAAATCGCTGACGGTCGAGAAATTTAACGACGAAGGTGGAAAATTCTTCCAGGAAGGCGTCCCGGCGTTCATGCAGTGGATCGGGAAGCGGGACAGCAGCGCGGCGCTGAAGACGGTCCGGCTGCTGCAGACGATCCTGAATTCCTTTGCTGCCATCGATGACCAGGTTTCCGAGGACGAGAGCAGGATCATCACGCAGACGCTTACAGAGCTGCGCGGCGGCCGCAGGCAGACGAAGCGCAGGACCGCAGGAAAGAAGAAGGAGAAGAAGGAAGCTGAGGAGACGAAGGCTGAAGCACCGGACGATCTGGAGACGGACGGCAGGGAGAGTTCCCCTTCTGAAAAGCCGAAGCGGAAGAATGGAAAGAAGCGCACGGGATCTGGCCGCCTGGAGGATGAAATTACGATCGACGAGGACAATGAGGAGCTTGCAGGAGCGCTGCGTGAACTGGACGATCTGATCGGTCTGAACAGCGTCAAGCAGGAGGTCCGGTCCAACGTGAACCTGCTGAAGATTAACTCGATGCGCATTAAGAAAGGCCTGCCGGAACTGGAGGTCTCTCAGCACATGGTGTTTACCGGTCAGCCGGGAACGGGAAAGACGACGGTTGCGAGGATCATGGCGAAGCTGTACAAGGCACTAGGTGTCGTCACCAAGGGTCAGCTGATCGAGACGGACCGCGCGGGCCTGGTCGCGGCTTACCAGGGACAGACTGCCCTGAAGACGGAGCAGGTCATCAAGGAGGCAGTCGGCGGCATCCTGTTTATCGATGAGGCGTATTCTTTGACAACGTCGAAAAACGATGACAGCTATGGCAGGGAAGCCGTCGATGCCCTGGTAAAGGGCATGGAGGATAACCGAGGCAACCTGATCGTCATCATCGCGGGATACACGGATGAGATGGGAAAGTTCATCCAGACTAATCCGGGACTGCAGTCGAGGTTCAATAAGTACATCGAATTCCCGAACTACACTGCAGATGAGATGCTTGAGATCTTTACATCGCTCTGCAGCAAGAAAGCATTCATTCTTCCAAAGGAGGCCGTGGGCGCTGCGCTCGGTTATTTCAAGAAGATGGAAAACGACGAACTGTTCGGGAACGCGAGGGGCGTGCGCAACTATTTTGAACGCGTGGTGCAGGCGCAGGCGGGCAGAATCATCGGAATGGACGGTGTATCGGAATCGGAATTCCGAACGATCACCGAGGAAGATCTGAACCAGGCGAAGCGTCAGTAGGCTCATGAAGAAGGGTGAAAACGTCACTAATAAAACAGGGGCCGATTCTCATCAGCCCCTGTCTTTCTGTCTTTTGTTTACTTGTTAAGTCGGAAATTTGCCGTGGGACGTGTGTCCGCAGGGAAATGCCTATGCTTCCTTCTTCTTGTATGCGTAGTAGTATGCCAGGCCGACGAAGAGCACGCCTCCGACGATGTTGCCGAGGGTAACCGGGATCAGGTTGTTCACGAAGAAGCCTTTCCAGGTCAGTGTCTTCAGGACTTCCGGTGCGACGCCGGACAGTGCGACGAGGTCTGCATTGCCCTTTGCCAGGATTCCTGCCGGAATGTAGAACATGTTGGCTACGCTATGCTCGTATCCAGATGCGACGAAGAGCCAGATCGGGAAGAAGCAGGAGAAGATTTTGCCGATTGTCGTATCTGCGCTTGAGCACATCCAGACGGCCAGACATACCAGCGTGTTGCAGAGGATTCCGAGGAAGAATGCCTTGCCGAAGGTCAGGGCTGTCTTTCCCGCTGCAATCTTGATGGTAATTGCGCCTACCATTCCGCCGCCGCCCATGAAGGCACCGCTCAGATTGACGATGTTCGCGATCAAAAGTCCGCCGAGAAGGTTTCCGACGAAAACCAGAACCAGTGTGCGCAGGTACTGAGCGCCCGTGATCTTGCGGTCAACCAGTGTGGTGGTCATGAGCAGGTCGCCGGTGAACAGCTCTGCGCCGCAGATGAGGACGAGCATCAGGCCAGGTGCGAACAGTGTTCCCTGCAGGGCTTTGGCGACGCCAAAGGTAGTAGGGTCAGCAAGCAAGTTGCTGATGACTGTCGTGGATCCCGCAGCGCCGAAGGCGATGAAGGCTCCCGCAAGCATGGCCAGGACTAGCAGACGTCCGGTGGTGGTGTTGGCTTTGCCGATTCCGTTCTGGATTGTGAGTTCCAGGTTCTCTGCTGGCTTTAATGGTCGTTTTTCCATAATAATTTCGCTCCCTTTTTATTTAGTTTTGCTGTTTCGCCCCGCGCGGTAACACGGGACTGCTTTCCCGGCGGTAACCGGAAAAGGTGGATGGTTGGACTGCGCGCCGGCCGTAAGCAGGAAGTGAGCGTACCTGCCCACGTTCGGAACGCGGTTTTTGGCGCCCTGCCGCCGCGGATGATACGGCGGCAAAGCAAGCTTTGTACGGTAATGACAAGATTGTAACATAGTCATGGTTGAGGATCAATACAAAATATCGATTGTATTTATACATATTTCCAATTTTTTTATGCGGGATTATGTCGATTTCGATGAAGTGTGTCCTGCAAGGAGGTCCTTCAGGGGAGACAAATTATAAACGGCCCTGAGATGGACGCGCTCCCCCAGGTACTGAGGGCTGCTGCGCTGACATGCGTCGCCGCGCTGTTCGCCGTGATCCTGAATCGCGGCGGGTTGATTTGACCCGGGCATATTTGTTATGATTAAGAGATAGGGTTCGGGCGTACGGGGTGAGGCAGGCAGTCTTGTTCCGATCAAGAAGCGGGCCCGGTTTGGGCACTGTTTATCCGGTATTTCCGGTGTCTGAGCCACAGGAGCCCGGCAACCAGGGTCTGGTCTGCCGTGAAGAAGAAATTTTGTCGTAAATAAAGCAGATAATTAAGGAGAATTGAAATGTGGTATTGGTGGGATGGAACGTATATCCTGGTCATCATCGGCGCGATCATCAGCGCGATTGCGTCGGCGAACGTCAACCGGACGTTCAAAAGGTATCAGACCGTGTATAACGCGCGGCGGATCACAGCGCAGGACTGTGCGATGATGATCATGCAGGGGGCGGGAATCAACGACGTTCGGATCGAGCGCGTCAGCGGTAATCTGACGGATCACTACTCGCCGAACGAGAAGGTGCTGCGCCTGTCCGACTCGGTCTACGGTTCGACGTCGGTCGCGGCCCTGGGCGTCGCGGCGCACGAGTGCGGTCACGCGATCCAGCATAAGGTCGGCTATCTGCCGCTGAAGCTGCGGGCGGTCTCCGTGCCGATCGCGAACTTTGGGTCGATGATCTCCTGGCCGATCATCATCCTCGGCATCGTCCTGGGGCAGCTCGGGCTCGCGCGCATCGGCGTGCTGCTGTTCGGGTTCGTCGTGCTGTTCCAGCTGATCACCCTGCCGGTCGAGATCAACGCCTCCAGGCGGGCGCTCGCGATCCTTCAGGGGAGACAAATTTTATTCGGCCCTGAGATGGACGCGGCCACTAAGGTGCTGAAGGCTGCTGCGCTGACGTACGTCGCCGCGCTGTTCGCTGTAATCCTGCAGCTGCTCAGGCTGGTGATCCTGACGCGCGGCAGCGACGATTAAGCGGCAATTCGTCATCCTCTGTGAATATTTCCTCTGTATCCGCAGCTTTCTTAACACCGTGTAAAATTGACCGTGAAAATATGTTTGCATTGTGGTACAATGAATATATATGACATGCAAAAAAACGGCATAGTGCGTCAGACGGGCACGTGCCGGCGCATATACGCGCATATTCATACACGCATATGAGAGGAGTTAACGGATGAAGATGTGGCTTTCCATAATCGCGGCTGCTGCGGTCGCGATGGCCATGATGCCGGCGGCGGTGTTCGCGGATCCCGTGCAGACGGGAGCGGGACCGGTGCGAACCGACGCGTCGGACACGCATGCCCATCAGCACGCGTGGTGCGACCCGGTCTGGAACTGGGCGGACGACGGGACGTGCACGGCTACCTTTGTCTGTAAAGACGACTGCTCTCAGATCGTGACGCTGCAGGCCGCGGTCACCCGCACGGCGCTGAACGCCTCCGCGACGGTCGAGTTCAACGGCCGGACGTATGTCTGCAACACGCCGGTCAACCCGGCGGAGCGCGGCGACATTGAGGGTGCGCTGGTTCCTAAGGTTTCGGCAAAGGGCAGAACCGCCCAGAAGATCACATGGACCCCGCTGAGCAACATCGACGGATACCTCGTTTACGCGGGCCGTGCCGGAAAATCGCTGAAACTGGCCGCCGAGCGAGCCTCCTTTCAGACCCGCTCCTGCACGGTGAAGGGGCTGAAAACTGGGAAAGTTTACCAGTACCGCGTCGCGGCTTACCGCAACGTAGGCGGCGAGAAGCAGATCGTCAGAAAGAGCGTCACGGCCTACGCGATCGCGGGCGGAAAGTCTTCCAAGTACACGGACGTGAAATCCGTATGCACCGGAAAGCACACGCTCTCCCTGAAGCAGGGCGGGACGTACACCGTTCACGCGACGGTGAAGAAGGTTTACGGCGGACTCGCCTACCTGCCGAACGCGTCCAGACTCCGCTACCTCTCCTGCAACGAGGCTGTCGCGACGGTCTCCAAGAGCGGCACGATCACGGCCAAGTCCTCCGGGACGGCCGCGGTCTACGTGATTGGGATCAACGGCGCGAGCGACAGGATCAGGGTGACGGTAAGATAGAAATTAGAGATACCGCAGGCGGGACGGTTCCTGGTTAACCGGTGTTCGCGGATGACAGGAATCCTTAACTGCGCCCCAGCCAAACGGAAAACAACGAAAGCACCACCTAATAATATTTACTTTTAGAGCAAACAGAATCGCCGCACGGTCCTGCCCCATAGAGGGGAGGGACTGCGCGGCGGTTCTTTTACTGTCCGCATGGTGTGTATGGAATCGGCAGGCGAGGCGAGATGCCTGGAAATTAGGGTTCGCAGGGTACGCCTGCCGAAGTCATGTCAGCTGTTGGTTATTTCACGGTGACCTTCACCTTGTCACGCTTGCCGTTAGAGGCGATGACGTAGATGGTTGCCCTGCCGGATTTCTTTGCGGTGACCTTGCCTTTCCTGCTGACGGTCGCGACGCGTGTGTTGCTGCTTAAGTAGCGGAGCTTCGCGGCGTTCGGCAGGAAGGAACGCTTCTTGTTGTACTTGTAGAGCTTGGCCTTGACGGTGTATTTCTTTCCGCGGGAGAGGGAAACACTGTGTTTGGAAGCCTTGACGGACTTGACGGACTTGACGTTCGTGTACTTGGACGAGGTGTTTCCGGCGAGCGAGCGGATCAGCGGGCTCTTCTTGACGACCGTCTTCTCTCCGGCGACGATGCAGTACGCGTCGATCCGGAACTTGTAGGTCTTCCCGGCGGTCAGGCTCTTCGCGGTGTAGGTGAGCTTCCCGGAGGCGGAGACGTCAGCGCCCTTCTTCAGGGATTTGCCCGCGCGTGCGGCGTAGACGTAGTAACCGTCCGCGTTCTGTACCGCGTTCCAGGTCAGCTTCTGCACGGAGCCGGATTTCACGGCCGCCGTCGGCAAAATCGTGCCCGTCACCGTCGGAACCTCGTCGCTGCCGTTCGGGCTGGTGTTCGTGTTGTCGTTTTCGCCGGTGTTCGTGCTGTCGGCGTCGTCCTTGGTGTTGTCCTTGTTATTGTCCGGATTGTCCTTGCCCGTGTCGCTCGAGTCGTCGATGATCGTGATGACCGCAGGGGCTCCCTTGGCAGGGATTTCCTCAATGTACTGGTCTGTGTAGTCTTTGCCGCCAAAGTTCACCGTGGCCGTGTAGGTCTTCTCGCCCTTGCTGTACGCGCCGGCTTCCTTGGTTACGGTGCCGGTCACCTCTGCGTCGACGGTCTCTGTGCGGCTCGGGTCGCTCTCATTCTCGCAGGTGAATGCGGCGGACGCGGACTGATGGTCGTCGGACCAGGTCCATTCCGGGCCGCTCCACTTGTGGCCGGCCGCCTTAATCACGAGCGGATCGTTGATACCGTTTACATCATCGGAGGGCTTGATCTCGTCCTGGGCGCCGGCGTCAGAGTACTTTTTCCCGCAGGTCCTGCACCGCCAGTACTCGATATTTCTGTCCTCGGTGCAGGTTGCGGCTTTCGCGTCGACGTGCTCCAGGTTGTGGACGTAGGCGGACTCGCCGACCGGGATGCTCTGGCCGTCGACGATGAACGTGCCGTCGTTGTCGGAACTGTTCGCCGCGGTGAGGTCTGGGATGTCCGTCAGCTCCATGCTGCCGTGGGTCAGCGTCAGGCTGTCCTTCTCAGCGTCGAACGCCGGGATGTCGTCTGTGCTGAATTTCCCGGTGAGGGCGGCTTTGACGGAACCCGCACCGACGGCGTAGTAGTCCTTTCCGGAGATGTTCAGCGTCGCGAGAGATGGGTCTGATGAGTCTATTAAGTTCACCGATGTTGGATCCACGGCGAAGAAGCCGCCGGAGATCTTATACTGAACATCATCAGTATCAACAAATGGGGTCGTTTTCCACAGCAGACTGTCTGGATCTACGAATACCGCATTGTTTTCACTCGGGGAAATATTGATTTCCGTAGCAATTGGCTGTGTAGTAAATATGGCTGCTCCTTTGGAAGAAATCGTTCCGCCTTTTATATTGATGGAATTTGCAGACTTCCCCTGCGGGGAAGAGTCCGTTATTATTCCAACCTGCTCCGACTTGATCGACCCTCCGATCATCGTGAATGTTCCGCCGCTTATATAGACAGCCGAGGAAGAACCACCGGAACCGGTGGCGGAAATGACTGCATCAGAGGATACCGTCGAATTCTTGATCTTGAGGGCACATGATAACGAGTAGTCGGAGGAGGTGATGGCAATGCTGCCGCCATTGAAATCTGCGCTGCCTCCGTCGATCATGACGCCGGTCGACAAGGGGTTGGCTGTGTCATTAGAGATGGTGCAGTTGGTAAAGGTTACGGCACCCGAACTTTCTGCGATATAACCCAAGTCGCCTTTTTTTGTGATCTCGCAGCCAGATAGATTAACCTTTCCGCTTGAGATGGATAAAGCTTCCCGAGCCTTATTGGATGCGGTCAGTTTAGCGTTCGAGATCTGTACCGCATTATCGGAGCTGTCAGGAACTTTAACTCTCAGTGCGACTGCGGAATCATAATTTTTGGTGGAATAGTTCTCAATGGTTCCACCGGTAATCGTTACGTTCGGTGAGGTCGTCTTTATCGCAGGAGCAGTGCCGCCGCCTTTAATCGTGCCGCCGGTCATCGTGAAGGCTCCGCTGCCGGATACGTTGATGACCGTAGAATTACTGGAAATAATCTGGCCGGTCTTACCTGGCGAGCTGTCCTCGATGGTCAGGCTGCCGCCATCTTCGACGGTGAACATGATATTGCTTATAAAGGCTTTTGTGAGCGTATGCCCGTTCAGGTCGATCGTCAGATTTCCGCTCACCGTAAAGCATTGGACGGTCAGGTCATTGGTCAGTTTGTAGTGTCCGCTGGTCGGCTTGGTGCTGGCAGCGCTCCATTCCGTGTATGGTTCTGTACTTTCTTTCGGTGCCTCCTCCACCGCAAAAGCTGCGGCCGGCATCATGGCGATCGCCATGAGAATCGACAGCAGTGTGATCAGAAACTTGTTCTTTCTCAACATTTGATATCGTCCTTTCTTTTCATGGTAAAATACATTCTGCAATAAAAAAATTCGAAATAAATTCCGAATTCGATTATTATTGCGCGACAATTCCACAATATATATAATATACCGAATTAAATATTTTTTCAACCGTGCGGGAGGCCAATTGGTATTCTGTATACCGGAGGGGT
The DNA here is from genome assembly GCA_903789635.1 of uncultured Eubacteriaceae bacterium. Classification (GTDB taxonomy): domain Bacteria; phylum Bacillota; class Clostridia; order Peptostreptococcales; family Anaerovoracaceae; genus Aminicella. Next base: position 15,687 of record CAIFEY010000019.1, on the reverse strand, counting down.
GAGGGATAGACGGGGACGGACGCATGAACCGTCGGGGACGCGGTTGCCGGAATCCGCAGAGTGGGGTAAGCTTACGGTAAGTGATTAATGGCGGCGAGGGCTCCGCCGCGGGTTTATTTCTATCTATTATCTATTTGTTTCGGTAATAATTTTTTTGTAAGTAAGAAGGGGGAACGGAAACGGGGATGATCAGCCGGGAACGCACGACGGAAGGAAGCACGCGCTATGCGCCAGTGAAGACAGCGGGGAAGACTGCGGGGGCGCCTGCGGCGGCTCGGGCAGCCGCGGTCAGGATGGTTGTGATCGCGGCCGTCGTTGTTGTCTTGATGTCGACTTTGTCCGTGACAGAAGCGGCGTATGCGGCGGCGTCGCGCGCAACGGCGGTGCGGACTGCGGGGTTTTTCAGGGCGTACGGGGTTTTCGTCGGCGCGGGGCCGGAGGACATCCCGAAGATGGCGAGGTACCGGACGGTCGTGATCGACGCGGAGAGTTTCTCCGGGGCGGACGTGCGGAGGCTGAAGATGGCTGGGCATACGGTATACACGTACCTGAACGTCGGGTCGCTGGAATCGTTCCGCAGCGATTACGAGGACTACCGAAAATACTGCATCGGCGCGTACGAGGGCTGGCCGGACGAGCAGTGGGTCGACGTCGGGGCCGGGGCGTGGCAGGAGCGCATCCGGAAGATCGCCGCGGCTGACGTCAGGAAGGGCGTCGACGGGTTCTTTGTCGACAACTGCGACGTCTATTACGCGATGGGCGAGCAGGAATATGGACTGGAAGATGGACAGGAGTATGGACGAAGGGTGACGGAAAAGAGGCTGTTTTCCGGGCTGTGCACGATTCTGCGGGGCATACGGAAGGAATACGGCAGGCCGGTCGTGATTAATGGCGGCGATGTCTTTGTCAGAGAATGCATGCGCAGGAACTTCACCCTGCGAAAGTATTTCACTGCGGTCAACCAGGAGTGCGTGTACACGAGCGTCGACAGCAAGACGGGAGCGTTCGGCAGGGCAGAGTCTGAAGACACGGTGTACTTTGTCCGATACCTGAGGAAGGTGAAGCGGCGGGGGCTCAAGGTCTACGTGCTGGAATACACGAGGTCGGCCGCACTGGCCAGGAAAGCCCGCAAAGCCTGCAAAGCGAACGGGTTCACGCTGTACATCGCGCGGGATCTGGGATTGGGTGCATGACAATTGCGGGAAATTTACGGATATCTTGTTAATTTGGGGCGGTTCGTGAGAATAATAGAAGACAGTGGGGTCCGTCGCGGCTCCCTTGGAAACTGAACGATTACGGCTTAAGCCGGGGAGGAATACAATGAAGGAATATTTACAGATTGAAAAAGTCTATGGCAGGGAAATCCTGGATTCGCGCGGAAATCCGACGGTCGAGGCGGAGGTGACGCTCGCGGACGGTACGGTCGGCCTCGGGGCATCCCCGTCGGGCGCGTCGACAGGCGAGTTCGAGGCACTGGAGCTGAGGGACGGCGACCCGGCTCGTTTTGGCGGCAAAGGCGTGACCCGGGCAGTTGAGAACATCCGCGAGAAGATCGCGCCGGCGCTGCGCGGGGTTGATGCGTCGGACACGTACGCGGTGGACGGCATCATGATCGCCCTGGACGGCACGGACGACAAGTCGAACCTCGGCGCAAACGCCATCCTCGCGGTCTCGATCGCTGCAGCCCGCGCGGCATCCAAGTCGCTGGACATCCCGCTCTACCGCTTCCTTGGCGGCGTCAACGGGACCGTGCTGCCGGTGCCGATGATGAACATCCTGAACGGCGGCGCGCACGCGACCAACTCGGTCGACACGCAGGAATTCATGATCATGCCGGCCGGCGCGCCTAGCTTCCGCGAGGGCCTGCGCTGGTCCGCGGAGGTCTTTCACGCGCTCCAGAAGCTCCTGAAGGATGAGGGCCTCACGACGGCCGTCGGCGACGAGGGCGGATTCGCGCCGAACCTGAAGAGCGACGAGGACACGATCGAGCACATCCTCCAGGCCGTCAAAAACGCCGGCTACGAGCCTGGCCGCGACTTCGTCCTGGCGATCGATGCGGCGGCGTCGGAGTGGAAGAGCGAGAAGGGTGCGGGCTTCTACCACCAGCCTAAGTCGGGCAAAGACTACACCTCCGACGAACTCATCGCCCACTGGAAGAGTCTCCTTGATGCCTACCCGATCGTCTCCATCGAGGACGGTCTGGACGAGGAAGACTGGGACGGCTGGAAGAAAATGACAGATGAGCTCGGTCACCGCGTGCAGCTCGTCGGCGACGACCTGTTCGTCACCAACACCGAGCGCCTCCGCAAGGGCATCGAGCTCGGCGCCGGCAACGCGATCCTGATCAAGCTGAACCAGATCGGCTCCGTCAGCGAGACGCTCGAGGCCATCAAAATGGCCCACAACGCCGGCTACCGCGCAGTCATCTCCCACCGCTCCGGCGAGACGGAGGACACCACAATCGCCGACCTCGCGGTCGCCCTCAACGCCGGCGAAATCAAGACCGGCGCGCCATCCCGCTCCGAGCGCGTCGCGAAGTACAACCGCCTCCTGCGCATCGAGGTGGACCTCGGCGGCGCGGCCGCGTACCCGGGGATGGGGGCGTTTAACTTCGGCAAGTAGTCGGCGGCGCCGGCCGGGGGCACACGGCGCCGCGGGAAGACAGTTGCTCGGATGAATGCCGAATGCATATCTGCTATTAAATGTTGGAAAACAGGGCCGTTTTTGTGAAATTCCCAATGACAAAAAATTAACTCGGAATTTCGGGGGTAAAGGCTCCATTTTCCCAACAGTTCGGCGCCGGGGAGCAGTGATATAATTTTAGTGACATGGTAATGTGCTGGAATCTGTGGCAACTGCCACAAAAAAGCAGCCGATAATTTACAGAAACTGGAAAATACAGGAGAACGAGGTCGATATTGTATGACGTTGAGTACAATATAGACCTCGTTTTTTCATTTGAGATGGATAGAGGAAGTTTGGGGCGGATCAGGCACCTTGTATACAGGTGAAAAATTGGGAAATAAGGAAATTTAGGCCCAAATTCCCACAAATCCAGGTCGTCGTTAGGAATTCGGGGAAAATAAGGCGAAATTCCCAAAAACGGTCGTCGGCGCGGCACCGGAACGCGCCTGCGCACCGTTCGAAGGCCGCCGGCGCCGGGCGTTGACCGCAGAAGTGCAGTCGCCGCGCGGCCGATGAAGTGGGGAATGCGGTCGCGGCTCCTGGCGAAGCATCGGAGAGCACCCACGCATCGCCCGAAGGCCGCCGACGCCGGGCGTTAACCGCAGATGTGCAGTCGCCGCGCGGCCGATGAAGGCGGAAATGCGGCCGCGGCGCCCGGCGCGGCATCGGAATGCGCCCGCGCATTGCCCGAAAACCGCCGGCGCCTTGAAAAATCGGGAAGAGCCAGCCGCGCGGCCGGTTCTTCCCGTGTAATTACTACTATTCTGTAATACTATCTGCTGCACTTTACGCCGGCGCCGCTTGCGTGCACCGTTTCGGCGCGACTAGCCGCGATCTCTGCCGCAGGGTTGCCCGATGCCCATGGGACAGTCTCGCCGCCGCGGCTGGAGAAGCGTTTTCAACATTACTTCACCACGCTTTTACGCGGCGGGGCGATCAGCGAGGTGAGGATGCCGGCGGCGGAGATGGCGGTCATGGCGAGGAAGGTGATGTGCATGCCGTGCATGTCGAGGGCTGGGCCTAGGGAGGCGGCGGCGGAGACCTGGACGAGGACGGCGGTGAACAGGGCGCCCATCATCTGACGGAGGGAGTTCAGGATGGCGGTGGCGTGGGGTTTGTTGTCGAGGGAGACGCCTTCGACGGCGAGGGCGGTGCAGGCGGTGATCAGGAAGGCCAGGCCGGCGCTTCGGATCGCATAGAACAGGGCGATGCTGAAGACGGAGCTCTCGGTGTCGAAGAAGACGAAGCCGAGGCAGCCTAAGGCGAGGGTGATCATGCCGGCGACACAGACGCGGCGGGCGCCGAAGCGGTCACTGATGCGGCCGCTGACCGGGCTCAGCAGGGCGATCAGGAGCGACCCCGGGAGCAGGATCAGGCCGCTCATGGTCGCGCTCCTGCCGCTGACCGTCTGGATGTAGAGCGGCACGAGGACGGTTCCGGACATCATCAGGATGTAGGCGAGGCCGAGCATGAAGGTGCCGGAGGATACCGAGCGCACCTTGAGCAGCGAGATCTTCAGGAGTGGGGAGGAGCTTCGGTTTTGTCTGACGCAGAATGCGGCGAGTGCGGCGGCGCCGAGGGCCAGCAGGGCGGCGAAGCGGAGGAGGCTGGATCCGGATTTCATTTGTCCTGTGCCGAGCATGAATGCGGTGAAGCCGACCGTGTAGAGGAAGAGGGAGAGGAGGTCGGCGCGGGAGCGGTGCTGCTCTCCGACGTTGCGGATCGTGAAGGTGCCGGCCAGGAGCATGAGCCCGGACATGATCAGCAGAAGCACGAAAATGCTGCGCCAGCCGAACGCGTCGGTCAGGACGCCGGAGAGGGTCGGGCCGAGTGCCGGGGCGAAGCCGACGATGATGCCGGTCAGGGCCATGGCGCGGCCTTGCATGTTTTTCGGGTAGATGTAGAGAACGACGATCTGCAGAAGCGGAATCGTGATGCCCGCGCCGCACGCCTGGATGATGCGCGAGACGAGCAGGATGCCGAAGTTCGGTGCCAGCAGCGCCATCACGCAGCCAAAGAAAAACAGCCCAAGCGAGCACAGCTCCAGCTGCCGCACGGTGAAGCGAAAAAACATCCACGCACTGATCGCGGTGATGATGCCCATGACCAGGATGTAGCTCGTGGTGAGCCACTGCCCGGTGGACGCGCTGACGCCCATGTCCCGCATGATCGACGGGAGCGCGGATGTCAGCATGTTTTGGCTGAGTGAGCCGCAGAAGCCCGAGATCATCATGACGACGATCATAATTTTATCTTTTTTGCTGATCAAGGTTGTTCCTCCTGTAATTCTGCCTGTAGTTCCTGCGTTTTCGATTGGACAAAATATCTGCCGCACCGTAGAGCCAGCCGTCCTGCTGTGCTGCCGGGGGCGGCGGATGCCAGCCATGTTGGATTGGTACTGATTGTTAGCATACTGACAATCAGGAATATGTTCGTTTTGACTTCGATTGGTCTGATCCCGATCGTTCCGTCTGCTCCGTCACAGCCGGTTTGGCATCCGACGGCGCCGATCCCTGTCGCTTCGTTTCCAATTGTTCGATCAGAGTGAGAAAATAGTCCACGGACGCGTCGAAGCTCTCGGTGGTCGAATATTCCCGGTGGGACAGGAATCCGGCGCGGGAGAGGGCGAAGAAGCCGTGCAGGAAGCTTCGGATCATGCGGTGGAGGTGGATCTTCTCGGCGCGGGTCAGGTCGTACTGGCTGAGGATGTTCAGGATCGGCCGGACGGTGCGCTCGGCGATGCGGTCGGCCTCCTCGCTGTGCAGGGACGGCAGGCGCAGCAGGACCTCGTACAGGTTTGGCTCGCGCAGGGAAAAGCTCAGCTGCGCCGACGCGAAGGCGCGGAAGGCGTCGCCGCGGGTTTTGCCATCTGCGGCCGCGGCGATCTCGCGGCTGAGCATCTGCTCGGTGCGGGCAGCGGCCGCCTGCAGGATGTCGCTCACGCCCTGGTAGTGGTTGTAGAGCGACGGTGCCTGAATGTGCAGGCGGGCGGCGAGCTTGCGCATGCTGAGCCCGTCCGCGCCGTCCTCCCGGATCAGCTGCATCGCCTCGTCGATGATCGTTTCTTCGGAGATTCCCTTTCTTGCCATGCTGAATGACGTCCTTTCTGAATATCGTTATCTGTATATTTTCGTTCGCTTCCCGCATGCGTCACGGCGCGGCGCCGGTGAGTGTCAATCACAACTGTTGCGTGCGCGCCGGCGGAGGGTGGATCGTATCAATCGACCGCCCCGCGGTGTTGACAATCGTCGAATGAAATTTATCGATCGCGCCGGCGAGTGTCGGATGACAGTCGCCGCCTGACGAAGGCGGTAAGTGTCAATCACAACTGCCGCGTGCGCGCCGGTGCGGGTGATGCGTATGTTGCGTGCGCCGCGCCGCTACGCGGCGGGCGGTCATCCGCGTGAAAAACCTGCCGTACGGCGGTATGAGCGCGCGTTTCGGCAGGCACGTCAGTTTTGTCTGAAGGTGTTGGAGAATTTATACCTTAAAACTAACACTGTTAGTTTATATCCGTTTCCTGGGTTTGTCAATCGGTTATTGGAAATTGTTGTAATCTGCGGGGGCGCGCCGCGCGCGCAGGGCAGGTGTGTGAAGGGCGGCGGCCGCAGAGCGGGGCTGTGTGTAAACTGGGCGTAAAGTTTTGTTGACGTTTTCTGTGAATGCGGGTGTGCGATCCCGGTCCGGAATGGGGCCTATGAAAAATTTTCGTGAAAAAAATAGCGGAGGAAGTTTGACCGATTTTGACTGTGTTTTTCTGGGGTGCTGAATGACGGATCGGGGCGGGGAATGAATCGGAATTGAGGAGGGGTGCGCCGGAAATGGGTAATTTTCGGGATTTCTGGGGAGATGATCGGGGACGGGGCGGTGCGGGGCGGAAAGCGGCGGAAGGGAGGCGGCGCGCGAGGAATGGCGATTGTTCGGAATTTTAAACCCGATTATTTTATATGGAACGAATTGTGAAGGTGAAGTTGGCACGATTTTTGCTGTATATGTGGGTGACACAACGTGAGCAGTCCGCCTGGTGGGATTCCGGAGCCCGGCAGGAGGGTTGGGTACGCGGCCTGGGTAAACTTTGCCGGCGTGCCCGAATACAAACGAACATTGCGTTTCAGTTTAACGAAAACGAGAGAGAAAGAAAAAATTGAAGGAGGATCTGTATGAGTGATCAGTTATTGAAGGGTGTTAGAGTTCTGGACTTTACCGATTTCCTGGCGGGACCGTACTGCGGCATGTACATGGCCGACATGGGTGCGGACGTCATCAAGGTGGAGAACCTTGCGGCGCATGGAAACTTTGTCAGAAACGCTTCTCCTAAGGAGAAGACGGGACGCTCGATGTATTTCCAGAATCTGAACAGAAACAAGCGCGGCGTTGCGCTGAACCTGAAGACCGAGGCGGGCAAGGAGCTGTTTACCTCTCTGATCAAGAAGTCTGACGTCCTGCTCGAGAACAATCGTCCGGGAGTCATGGAGCGCCTGGGATTCGGCTGGGAGGCAGTCCACGAGATCAATCCGTCGATCATCATGGCATCCATTTCCGGATACGGACAGACGGGAACGGGCAAAAGAAAGCCGGGCTACGACCTGATCGCGCAGGCGATGGGCGGATCGATGTCCATCACAGGATGGCCTGGACAGGAGCCGACGCGTGCAGGAATCGCGCTCGCTGACATCCTTGCCGGCATGAACGCGGCAATCGCCATCAACGCATCCCTCTACAAGCGCAGAGAGACCGGCGTTGGACAGTACATCGACGTCGCACTGGTCGACAGCATCGTCTCCGCACTCGAGGACAAGATGATGGAATACCTGTATACAGGCGTCGCACCGCAGAGAACCGGAAACGAGTACGTCACCTCCGCGCCTTACGACTCCTTCAAGGCTAAGGACAAGTACTTCGTCATCGCGAGCGGCACGGACAAGCACTTCATCAAGTTCTCCGCCGCAATCGGAAAGCCGGAGCTGCCGGAGAATCCGCTCTACAACAACACACCGAACAGAAGAAAGAACGCCAAGTCCCTGAAGAAGATCATCGAGGAGTGGGCAAGCGACAAGACGGCGGACGAGTGCATCAAGATCATCGACGCCGCGGGAATCCCGACCGGACCGATCTACGACTGCGCCGACATCGCGCACGACGAGAACATCACCAAGACACGCCAGATGCTCGTCAAGGTTCCGCATCCGACCGGCGAGGGAGAGCTCACCGTCCTCGGAAACGCGCTGAAGATGAGCGAGTACCCATGCGAGTACAAGAAGGCGGCGCCGGAGCTGGGCGAGAACAACCGCGAGATCTTCACGGAGCTCGGCTACAGCGAGGAGCAGCTCGAGAAGGCTGCAGAAGAGGGCGCCATCAACCTTTAGGTTTATAGACAAAATCAACGGTCAAGGCAGTACCGGTTCTGATGCATCAACTGCATCAAGCGATTGCTCAGAAACGGTTTCTGCCGGCCGACTCTGACAGGATATACAGAAGATATTATTGAAAAGAAAGAAGGAAGAGAAAATGGCACTGCCTAAGAAGGTAGAAATTATGGAAGTCTGCCCGCGCGACGGGTGGCAGAACCACGAGTACATCATCCCGACGGACGTCAAGGTGAAGTACATGAAGAAGATGATCGACTACGGCGCAAAGCGCATGGACGTCGTATCCTTCGTCAACCCGAAGTACGTTCCGCAGATGGCGGACTGTTTCGACGTCGTCGACGGAATCCGCGATTACGCGAAGGAGAACGGGGTATTTATCTCCGGACTCACGCTGAATAAGAAGGGCGTGGAGAACGCAGTCAAGGCGGGCTTTACAAATGTACAGTTCGTCATGTCGGTCAGCGAGGAGCACAACCTGCGCAACTCGCACAAGACGATCGCCGAGTCCAGAGAGACGTTCCGCGAGCTGGTCAAGCACGCCGAGGGCCTGAACATCATGCTGGCGCTGCCGTGTGTGTTCGGTTCACCTTTTGGCGATAAGATCGACCTTAACCTCGTGACGGACATCATCAAGGAGGCGTTCGACCTCGGAGTCGGAGAGATCGGACTCGCCGACACTGCCGGAAACAGCAACCCGGTCCACACGCGCGAGGTTCTGCAGGCGCTGAAGCCTGTCCTGGACCCTGCCGTAACGACGATCCACCTGCACGACACCTGGGGCATGGGCCTTGCAAACGCGTATGTCGCGCTGGAGGAGGGCTACTACAAGCTCGATTCCTCGCTCGGAGCGATGGGCGGATGTCCGTTCGCACCGGGGGCAAAGGGCAACATCGGCACAGAGGATCTCGTCAACATGTGCGAGCAGATGGGCATCGAGACCGGATTTGACCTCGACGCCGTGCTGAAGACGGCCAAGGAAATGGGTGAAGAAATCCACGCAGACCTGGTCAGCAGCATGACCAAGATCTGCAAGGAATAGTCAACGGGCTCCGACCTTTACGGGCTGCTGAATTTCAGCCGCTGCGCAGTGCATCAGGTGCGGCGTTTTGCGGCGGTCGGCGCGGACTTTGTCATCGCAGGAAGCGGCGTGAAACATGCGCCGTCTGCAAAGTGCGATGCTGCGAAGCGTGATGCAAAGAACGCCGACGGCGGCCTGCGAGGGATATAGAGCGACTTGTCTGAAAAATGAGAATTTATATTATGAGCAATAATTCTAACGCTGGAGGAAAGCCAATCAGCACGCTCCAGCTCTGCGGAATGATCCTGGGCCCTGTGGTCGCGGTCATCTTCTGCCTGATTCACATCTCCGGCCTGACCGCAATTGGAACGAGGGTCCTGGGCCTCACACTCTGGATGGTCATCTGGTGGGTAACCTCCGCCGTTCCGATCTGGATCACGGCATTCCTGCCGATCGTAGGCGGCGTCCTGATGAACATTGCAGGCGGAGACCCGCTTCCTAACGGCATCAGCACCTACAGCTCCTACGCTGCGCCGGTAACGGTAATGTGCATCGGCATCTTTGTACTCGGCGCCGTCATCGAGCGCTCCAACCTGCACAGAAGAATCGCGCTTCATATCCTGAAGGCGATGGGCGGCCGCCCGACCGCGGTCATCATGGGATTCGGCATCGCGACCGGACTGATCTCCATGTTCATGTCCAACACGACGACCGTAGCCATGCTGCTGCCGATCGCCATGGCGCTGATTACGCAGCTGAACCTGACCGCTAAGGACGGCTTCTCCAAAGCCCTGCTCCTCGTCACCGCATTCGCCGGCTCCATCGGAGGAATGGCAACGCTGATCGGTTCCGGAACCAACCTGGCTTCCGTCGGACTGATCAAGGAGCTCGCAGGCATCAAGATGTCCTTCATGGACTGGTTCACCATCGGATTCCCGTTCACGGTCATCCTGCTGCCGATCTCCACGCTGATCATCTGCAAGATGTTCAAGGTCGGCGAGACTGACCTCGGCGACGTCAACGTCATCAGCAAGGAGCTGGAGGCACTCGGACCGATGTCTCACTACGAGAAGGTCGCTGCCGTTTACGTCGTCATCGCGATCCTGGGATTCGTCTTCAACGACCAGATCGTCGCCCTGATTCCTTGGCTCCAGTACCTGTCCAATGAGGGATTCGGCGTCATCCTGCTCGTCGCAGCGTTCCTGATCCCGGTAGACTACAAGCACGGCGTATTCCTGATCGACAGCAAGACCGCCGTCGAAAAGATCTCCTGGTCGACGTTCATCCTGCTCGGCGGAGCACTGACTCTGGGCAGCATGTTCTCCACCTCCGGCGTAGCAACCTGGATCGCTAAGGGACTCAGCTTCCTCAAGGACTGGCCGTCCCTGGCAGTCATCATCTTCATCTGCGTCGTCGTATCCATCATCACCGAGGCCGTTTCTAACTTCGTCGTTGTCGCAGCATTCCTGCCGGCAATGTCCGGACTGGCCGGCACTCTCGGCATGAACCCGATGTTCATCATGATGGCCGTCGCGCTGTCCTCCTCCCTCGCATTCATGCTCCCGACCGGAACACCTCCGAATGCGCTGGTATTCTCCTCCGGCATGGTAGAGATGAAGGACCTGATGAAGGGCGGACTCGTCGTAAAGATCGTCGGAATCATCGCCTTCCCGATCGTGATGTTCCTGATCTCCAAGCCGCTGTCACCGCTGTTCTAACAGCTTCGGCAGTGTCGAGACAAAGAATATACCGGATGAAATATGAACAACTCGCTGGAATCCGGCGAATCGGATGACCTCCGATTTCGGCAGACGGCGACAAATGGCTTCAAATGAAAGCCATTCAAAATTAAGACAACTCGAATAGAAAATAACTCAAGATAAGACAAAGCAAGGGGGCTGCGAAAAAACGCAGCCCCCCCTTTGCTGTGTGCCGGGCATGGCACAATTCTAGTAGGTGAAAGTCCCGTCACAGGTAGTTACCGCCAAGTATAGCGAACCACAAGCCGCAAGCAATAATGCCATGGGGGAGGAAGTGGTATAGCAAAACCGACGAGCCTACGAACAGAAATCGGATATGTGTCTAAATGGCGAAAGTGACACGACGAATTGACGGCCGTGATTGAACCCGGGACTACATCGGTAAAAAATCATCCTTGTATACTGCATATTGTTGCGTGGGAGAGAGATTTCTTCATACTGGCGCAACGGCTTTTACCGAATTGCGTAAGACTGTAATAATGACGCTGCTACGCAACAGCTTTTGCGCACCGCTTGAACTTATAGATTTATTGTTGTTATAAAATATTACGATCTCTAAAATTGGTCTCATTTTCACGCCCTTTTCCAGAAAAATATCGTCCGCAGCGGGTCAATTTTCTACTCTATGTACAAATATATAATTAACTTGAATGTTTGATCATCACCGCGGACGTTGTTGGAATGCCCGCAGATCACCTTAGGCTTATACCAAGACCGCCTGCGGATCGTTTTGATATCAAATATGCTACATTTTAAATTGTCAGACTTCTGTTCTCGAGTTTTGGCATCGAAAAAGTTGCGTCAGAGGCCGAATAAATCCGCATTTTCACGACCCGATGTGTTATTTATGAAGCTTGTTGTACAGCGCCTGGCGGCTGATGCCGAGGGCGCGGGCGATGTCGCTCTTGGTCAGGCCGCGGGCCTGGAGGAGGGCGACGACCTGGTTCTCGATGGCGTGGTCGAGCTCCTTCAGGTCGATCTTCAAGTCGGCGTCGACGAGCGGATTGCCGCCGGAAGGGGCGGTTGGGGCGATGACGTCGGTCAGGCCGGTGCCCTCGAAAGCGGCGAATCGAATCGCCGAGTTCTTGATCTCGCGGACGTTGCCTGGCCAGTCGTGGGCGAGGAGTTTCTGCTCGAGGTCCTCCGAGAGGGTGATGTCCTCCGGGTCGCAGTTTTTCTGGGCGGCGGCGTGCAGGCGGAACAGAGGCAGGATGTCCTCCCTGCGCTCACGGACCGGCGGCAGGTTCAGAGAAAAGGTGTTCAGGCGGTAGTAGAGGTCCGCTCGGAATTTGCCCTCGCTGACGTTCTGGAAAAGGTCTGTGCCGGAGGCGCAGAGCACACGGATGTTGATTGGGATCACGCGGTCCGAGCCGACGCGCATGACCTCCTGCTGCTCGAGAACGCGGAGGAGCTTGGCCTGCAGCGACGCCGGCATGCTGTTGACCTCGTCGAGGAAGATGGTCCCTTTGTGGGCGAGCTCGAACAGGCCGATCTTGCCGCCCTTGCGCGCGCCGGTGAAGGCGCCCTCGATGTAGCCGAAGAGCTCGCTCTCCAGCAGTGATTCGTTCAGCGCGGCGCAGTTGACGACGACAAACGGGCCGTTTTTTCGCCTGCTCGCGTTGTGGATGCTCTGGGCGAACAGTTCCTTTCCTGTGCCGCTCTCGCCGGAAATCGTGACGGATCCCTCAGAACCGGCAATGATCTCGGCCTCGCGGATGAGCTCCTTCATCCGCTTGTTTTTTGTCAAAATATCGCGGAAGTGGTAGCGTGCGGTCAGGCCCTTGTCGGAGAGGCTCTTTCGGATGGACTGCTCCTCGCGCTGCACGCGTGTGACGTCGCGGATCGTCATGATGTAATTGGTCTGGTTCTGGTAGTAGGTGAACGGGAAGATCGTCGCAGACAAAGTATACTTCCCCGATCGATAGAGGAAGGTTGCCGGGTTGTCGATGCTGCAGGTCCCGTCCCTGCGGCGCTCCGGCATGTTCTCGATCAGCTCGTCCGCCGCCGCCCCGATCAGCCTGGTCAACGGGATGTTTAGAAATTTACTGACATTGTTATTTGCCATGGTGATCGTAAGATGATCGTCCATCGTCAGGATGCCCTCGTCGACGTTGTCCCAGACGGAGTTCAGCAGGCTCGTCCTCGCCGCCGAATCGCGAAGCTGACGGAGCACCTCCTGCGTCCGCTCGACCGTGCCGCGGATCGTGTGCTCGTTCAGCGTGAGTTCGTGGAAGGTGAGGGGCTTGTCGCCGATCATCTCCTTGATCACGTTGCTGCCGAGGACCACCGTGTCCTCCTCCGGAATCTCCTGGAGCAGCAGCTTGAGCTCGTGCAGTGAGGTGTAGCGGTGGACCAAAACCCTGAACCGAAACGCCGACGCTGCCCTCTCCATCGCCTGCGCGATGCCGGTCTGCAGGCATACATGGATCGTGATGTTCCGCCCTTCGAACTGCTTCTGGATCAGCGCGATGTGGGTCACGACGTCCGACGTGCGCAGCGCATCCTCGAACACCGGGATCGACGTCGCCACGTTGGAAAACTCCTTGTACATGCCGCCTCGCGCGATGATCGCGACGAACTGCTGGTCGACGATCCGCTGGTATTCCTCCTGGAAGTGCAGCAGGTCCGGCGCCATGACGACGACGCTGCCCGCGTCTACGTCCCGCTGCAAAATTCTCTCCGTCGAGGAGATCTGCTCCTCCGAAGGGACGAGGTATGCGATTTTATCGATGCTGCTGCTCATGGGTGGACTCCTTCTGCTTGCGATGGTTGGTGGCTGGGTGATTGGTACGTGCCTAAGCCGAATTGCATTCGTGCTGACTCGACTGCGCGTGCAGCCGTTCTTCTGAATTACGTTTTTTTCGCACGCGCTTTCAGCATTGCGGCTGCGGTCTGCACGCTGTGGACATGCCGTTTCTGTATAGGTTCGGAATTGCCCGGCTCGCGCGCCGGCCGCATCGCTTCTATTGTATCACTTAATGAGGGGAGGCCGTAACGGGTAATCGAGGGTGCGGGGGTGAAATGGTGGATGTATACAATGTACGGTGTGAGGCTGCGGTGAAGGGCGCAGAAGAAGGCCGCCGGCGCCGGGATGTGAGTGCTGAAGTGCAGTTGCGGCGCAGAAGATAACTGGCTGGTTGCGGTATACAATATACCGGAATCGTCCGCATAATTGAATGCAGAAGTGCAGTCACGGCGCCTTCCGTGAACGCGGAAATATGACAGCGTCGATTGACGCCGCGGGAATGCGCTTATTCTAACGAAGATCGATGGCATAGCTGATGTCAAACTTGGGAAAGCAAGGCCGATTTTGTGAAATTCCAAATGACAAAAAAATAACTGGGATTTTCGAGGGTAAAGGCCTCAAATTCCCAAAAGTGCGGCATCGGTGGGCAGTGATATTATTTTAGTGACATGGTAACATGATGGAAGCTGTGGCAATTAGCACAAAAAAGCGGTTGATAATTTACAGAAAATGGTAGATACAGGGGAACCGGGTCGATATTGTATGGATATATGCACAATATCGACCTGTTTTTTCTGTTTGAGCTGGATCGAGGCAGGCTTGACCGGATCAGGCAGCTTGCATACAGGTGAGAAATTTGGAAATCTGGAAATTGAGGTCTAAAATCCCAAAAAAACGGATCGCTGTTGGGATTTTGCGAAGTATGAGGTGAAATTCCCAATCAATTCGCCGCCGGTTCACAGGAAAGGCCGCCGGCTCCGGGCAGTGAACGCAGAAGTGCAGTCGCCGCGCGGCCGATAGAGGCGGAATTGCGTACGCGGCGCCTGGCGTGGCATCGGAACAACCGCCGGCTCTGAGCATGCTGTAATATCATAATTGCGATCGACACGATCATATTTTATAAAACTATCAATATTTTTCTGGAAAAAAGATGGAAATTCTATATTTCCGATTGAATTGGGAGGGAAAACAGTCATAATGATAGGTAGCACAAGGTTTTCATGAAGGAGGAGTGACGATGAATTTGCAGCAAATCAGGTTGTTCGAGGCAGTCGTCGAGGAAGGAACGTTTACACATGCGGGAGAGCGCGAGGGGTATACGCAGTCCCGCGTCACACAGATGATGAAGGCGCTGGAGGATGAGGTCGGTTTTCCGGTGTTCGTAAAGACGCATCACGGGGTCACGCTGACCAAGTCGGGAGAAATTCTGCTGCCGTATATTCGGAAGATTCTGAGTGACGTGCAGAGGCTCGAGGCGGAGGTCGACAACCTGCACGGGCTGCAGGAGGGGTCGCTCAAGATCGGGACGCACATCAGCTGCTCGGTCTGCTGGCTTCCGGAGATCATGCGGACGTTCCAGGACCGGTACCCTGGCATCTCGCTCGCCATCATGGAGGGCGGCCAGCGGCAGATCATCGATGACCTCCGCGCGAGGCGGGTCGACGTCGGGCTGATCAGCAGGCCGGAGCGTGATGTGGACATTCGGTTTTTGAAGCTGATGGAGGACCCTCTCGTCGTCGTCTTTCCGGAGAATGACCGGCTGTCCACGTATGAAGAAATCCCGCCGGAGGCGCTCGCTGACCGGAAGTTCGTGATGTCGGACATCCAGTTCGACAGCGATGCGGGCAGAGAATTAGAGCGGCTCGGGCTGACGAACCGCGTCGTGCTCACCCTGCGCAACGACACCGCGATCACGTCGATGGTGAGAGCGGGGATCGGCATCAGTATTTTGCCGAAGCTGGTCCTGGAGGGGATCGACATGACCGGCCTTGCGTTCAGCGAGCTCACAACGCACCCGGTCCGGACGCTCGGCGTCGGAATGCTGTCGGAAGACGATGTTTTTTGCAAGCCCTTTTTCCATAAAATTGCAAAATGAAAATGTAGGTTTTT
>CAIFEY010000018.1 GCA_903789635.1 uncultured Eubacteriaceae bacterium | reverse complement strand
CCCCCTAAAGTAGATTTCGATCTTTTTGCTGTCTACTTTAGGGTGATCATATCATCTCTCATAAGTTGGGAAGAACCCCGGGTCAAGCACGATAATCCCAACACTGCGCCGCCGCTGCCGCTCCGCTCGAGTCCAGCTCAAGCCGAAACCGCCCATGTTGTTCACATAGACGTACAATGTGGGCGGATTTTCATGTCCACGGGTGATGATATGGGTGATTGTCCATGAAATCATAGCCTAAATGCCGTCGAAGATACGTATTTATTGACCGCGTAAAAATGTAACGTGGAGAATGGAGATCCATATTTTTGGAAATTCGATACGTAGAGGCCTAATTCCCAGTTAATAATTTAACATTGTGAAAATGAAAATTTTTTGGGCAAATTCCCAAGATGGGCGGCCGGCGCGCCGCAGCAGAAACCTCGCCGAGCGCTGCGCTCGGCGGGGTTGGGGTGGGTTCCTATTTCTTGAACATGTCGTCCAGGATCTGGCGGCCGGTCTCGGTGCGGAAGATGGTGTCGCGGACGCGGGCGACGGTGGCGTCGTCAAGGTTGTCCTCGTAGATGTTGACGAGGAAGTCGGCCTCGACCAGGATTTGGTAGTCGTCGCCGTCGATCTCATCGTAGGTGTGGTGGTGGGCGACGAGGTACTTCACGCGGGCGATCTGGTCCTCGGAGTAGCCGCCGACCTCGCGGAGGAGTTTTTCGGCCTCGGCCGGGCCCTCCTGCTCCTGGTATTTTCCGCTGCTGGAGCCGTACTTCTCTTCACTGACGTGGATGCCGATATCGTGGACGATTGCCGCGGTCTCGAGGACGTGCTTCTCGTTCGGGTCGATGCCCTCGCGTCCTGCGATCAGTGTGGCGAATGTGTATACTTTGATTAAGTGCTGGATGCGCTGCGGGTCTCCCTCGTCGTATTTGATCATGGCGAGCAGGAGACGTTCATCTGGTCTGTTCATGGCTTTTTGTTGCTCCCTTCATATAACTGCTTTTTTGCGGAAATCCGGGCCGCAGGGGCGCCGGGACTGAGTCTCTCCGGTGCCGGGGCGGTGACGGCGCTGCGATACTGCGGTGTGGTCTATGCCTGCGCTGTGATGCGGCGGCGCGGTCTATGCCTGCACGCAGTGCAGCAGGCGCGGTCTTGTTCAGAGCGTGCTGTTGCGGCAGTGTGCTGCGGCTTTGCGCCGCGCGTCGTTTGCCTGCGCCGCCGCGGGCATCGCTCGATCCGATTTCCGTAACCGTAAACAGTATAGCAGATTATTTTTTTCAGGGCGGGAATTATTTATAATTTATTGCGTGCAGTGTATAATAAAAGGAATGGCTAATTTTCGGCAGGGGAGTCTGGTGTGAAGGGAAGGCTGGGATTTTTGGCGAGGGAAAGGGAGCGGACGGGGACGGCCGGAGGGAAACGGCAGATGCCGGCGGAAACCGACCAAAACCAGACGAAGACCGACAGAGGAAGGAACGGCGGGCACCAGGGGAAGCCCCTGCGGACTGCGATAGAATTGCGAAAGGGAGACTGGCGTGGAAGAAGATAAGAACAGGCAATACGACGAGGTGAAGACGATCCCGGAGAGCGTGTACCAGAGCCTGGAGAAGCTGTTCAGCGACAAGTACCGCTACTTCGACTACCCGACGATGCTGAGGAAGCTGGAGATTCCGCTGGTGAACTGGAATTACGGGATTCAGCTGGCGCGGGAGCAGGAGGTCGAGCTCGTGGGTGTGAGGGTCGAGTACGACATCACGTATTCGGATCCGGACACGCAGACGGGCCGCGCGACGGGCATCATTCACGGCAGGAGGCGGGACGAGCAGATCGTCGTGTGGTTCTCTCAGGATACGATCACGGAGATGGACTGCTACGAGGATCACTGCATGAGCTCGTACTTCTCCGACCGGGTGTTCAGCGACGGGGTCTGCCCGCACATGGCGGCGATGGTGTACCTGCTCGGCAGCTACCTCTACGACCACAACCCGGGCGACGCGACGAACAGTATCGCGAACCGGCTGATGCGGAACTTCCGGGAGGGCTACCTGCAGGCGCACTCACGTCAGGAGCGGACCGCGGAGGAGAGCCAGCTGCTGCTGAACCAGGAGCCGCTCGAGCTGGAGCCTTACGTCATGCAGAAGAACGGCGACTTGCAGCTGATGATGCGCGTCGGGAGCAGCAGGAAGTACAAGATTAAGAATCTGGACGAGTTCTGCACGGCGACGGAGCAGCACAGGACGATGCGGTTCGGCACCAGGACGGAGTTCCTGCTCGGCGACGACCGCTTCACTTCGCGCGGGCTGGAGTACTACAAGTTCGTGCACCAGATCGTGAGGCAGCTCAGGGCGGCGGCGGACAGCGGCTGGGAGGTCGACACGAACAAGTCCTATCTCCCGCTCTACGGCGCCAACCTCGACGAGTTTTACCGCATGCTGAAGGGCGATTCGTTCGAGTATAAGGTCTACGGCGGGGAGAAGTATCGGATCTCGCCGGACACGGGCGACCTGCACATGCAGATCCTGATCAGCCCGGCCAGGTCGGCCAGGGGCAGCATTCAGGCCGTCCGTATGGAGGGCGCCTGCCCGGAGTTCTTTAAGGGACAAAAATTCGCCTATCGCTTCGGAACACACCACCTTAGGAGAATCTCGCTGGAGGCCGTCGAGGCCATGGAGCCGTTCTGGAAGAGCCTGCGGTATACGGGCGAGAGACGGAACTTCCGCCTCGTCTTCGGCCGCGACAACCTCGGCATGCTGATGTACGACATCCTGCCGTGGATCCGCCGTTATGCGACGGTCGAGATCGAGGACGAGGAGGAGATCAGAGCCCTTCTGCCGCCGCTTCCGGAGTTCATCTTCTACCTCGACGCGCCGGGGCAGGACGTCACCTGCCGCGCGGTCAGCGTCTACGGGGACGAGCAGCACGACCTGCTGGAGATGCAGGGGAAGGGCCTCGGCGCGGGCGCTTCCGCCGGACTGGGCATGGGAGCGGGCGCGGACCCTAAGCGCGATCACGAGCGCGAGACGCGCGTGCTCAGCGAGCTCAGGCGCTACTTCCCGGAGACGACGGACGAGGGCACGCAGCTCTCCTGCGGCTCCAATTCCAACGCCGTCTACCGCTTCATGTCGGCCGGGCTCGAGCAGCTGATGGAGATCGGCGAGGTCAACGCGACCGCGCGCTTCCAGCGCATCCAGATCCACCGCCACACGCCGGTGAGGATCGGCGTCCAGCTGACCGAGGGAAGGCTCCTGGACCTTGACGTCGAGGGCGACATGAGCCGCGAGGAGCTGACCGAGATCCTGCAGCAGTACCAGGAGAAGCGCCGCTTCTACCGCATGAAGGACGGCAGCTTCATCAACCTCGACGAGGAGAAGTTCCAGCACCTGAGCGACATCATGGAGTCTCTGCAGATGACCCCTAAGGAGTTCGTCGAGGGGAATACCAAGATCCCGGCGTACCGGACGCTCTACATCGAGAAGATGCTCGAGGAGTCGGGCGACATCGAGGCGGACCGCGACCGGAAATTCAAGGAACTCGTCAAGGCATTCAAAACCATCGACGATGCCGACTTCATCGTCCCTGACAGCCTGAAAAACGTCCTCCGCCGCTACCAGAAAGTTGGATACCGATGGCTGAGGACCCTGGATCGGTACGGGTTCGGGGGGATTTTGGCGGACGATATGGGCCTGGGAAAGACGGTGCAGGTGATCGCGGTTCTGCTTGCGACAAAGAACGAGGAGCAGGATCACAACGTCTCGCTGGTCATCTCGCCGGCGTCCCTGGTCTACAACTGGCAGGCGGAGATCGAGAAGTTCGCGCCTGAGCTGAAGGTCTGCACGGTCACGGGAACGTCCCCGGAGCGCGCGCAGAAGATCAAGAAGGCGCAGGATTACGACGTCCTGATCACGTCCTACGACCTGCTGAAGCGCGACATCGTGGAGTACGAGGGGATTCAGTTCCGCTACGAGATCATCGACGAGGCGCAGTACATCAAGAACCACACGACCTCTGCGTCCAAGTCGGTCAAGATCATCAGCAGCACGACCAGGTTTGCGCTGACCGGAACGCCGATCGAGAACAGGCTCAGCGAGCTCTGGAGCATCTTCGACTACCTGATGCCGGGCTTCCTGTACCGATACGAGACGTTCCGGAACCAGTTCGAGAAGCCGATCGTCCTGCACCACGACGACGACACGATGGAGCGGCTGAAGAACATGGTCACGCCGTTCATCCTGCGCCGCTTCAAGCAGGACGTGCTGAAGGACCTGCCGGACAAGCTGGAGGAGATCCACTACTCGCTGATGGAGGACAAGCAGCGTGAGCTCTACCAGGCCAAGGTGCAGGAGATGCGGAACAAGCTTGCGACGCAGGACGCGAAGGAGTTCCAGAAGAACCGCTTCCAGATCTTTGCCGCGCTTACGCAGATCCGCCAGATCTGCTGCGACCCGTCGCTCTGCTACGAGGACTACGACGGCGGCTCGGCCAAGCGCGAGGCCTGCGTCGAGCTGATCGAGAGCGCCGCCGAGCAGGGACATAAGATTCTGGTCTTCTCGCAGTTCGTCTCGATGCTGGATCTGCTCGAGAAGGACCTGAAGGACCGCGGGATCGACTACTACAAGATCGTCGGAAAGACGCCCAAGCTCGAGCGCCTGGAGCTGGTCGAGCGCTTCAACGAGGAGGACACACCGGTGTTCCTGATCTCGCTGCGCGCGGGCGGCACGGGGCTGAACCTGACGGGCGCGGACGTCGTCATTCACTACGACCCGTGGTGGAACCTGGCCGTCCAGAACCAGGCGACCGACCGCGCGTACCGCATCGGCCAGAAGCGCAAGGTCACGGTCTACAAGCTGATCATGAAGAACACAATCGAGGAGCGGATCGTGGAGATGCAGGACGTCAAGAAGCAGCTCGCGGAGGACATCCTGAACACCGAGGGCACGGGCAGCGGCGTGATCACGCGCGACGACCTGCTCGACCTCTTGAACGAGGATTTCTAGCGAAGAGTTCAAAGGAAGGACGCGGGAACGCGCCGCCGCGCAGGTCCGCGGCCCTGCGCCGCGTCAGGTCGGGCGCGCCGGAGCCGTGGAATACCGCAACGACAGGCTGCCTGCCTGAGGCGCGCGGCGAGGCGGCGCCCGTCCTGCGAACTGGAACTGTAATAGAATAATCACGATCATAAAATCGGCAACGAAAAAGGAGCGGACCGCCTCACGGCGTCGCTCCTCTTTCGATTGCATTTTGATTCTTTAGTAAACAGGAGGTTCCAGACGACTACGCAGAAGCCGCTGCGTGCTTCCCGCGGCTTGCGGCGGAAAACGCGACTGGAACGCCCGGCATCTCTGCCGGTGTTAGAAAATAGTATAACCGTGCGACAGAAAATAATCAAGCGTTTTTGTGCGTTGGTTGAAAAAACTTTCTTAAATTTGTTGTTAAATACAATTTACAATTGTTTTACTTTCGCGCGGTGAAGTAAAAGGGGCGGGTGAAATTCGGGCTCGCATGATCGGATGTCGATCGAATACTGATCAATGGCTCCCGTATGTCCGGACGCCCGCCCGGCACGCCGCATGCGGCATGGGCCGATCGCCGGTTACTTGCGCTTGTCAGCCGCGATCGCGTGGCCCTCGAGGCCCTCGCCCCTGGCGAGGCGGGCGGTCAGCGGGGCGATGGACGCTGCGCCGGCACGGGTCATGCTCTGGTGGGTGCAGACCTTCAGGAACATGCCGGTCCAGACGCCGCCGGTGTAGCGGGCCGCGCGCATGGTCGGCAGGGTGTGGTTGGTGCCGGACGCGTAGTCGCCGAACACCTCGGCCGTGTTGCCGCCGATGAACATCGAGCCGTAGTTCACGAACTTCTCGAAGATCGCGTCAGGGTCGGCGACGTTGAGCTCCAGATGCTCCGGGGCGATGTCGTTCGCGATCGGGACGGCCTCCTCCAGGCTGTCCAGCAGGACGATCTCGCCGTAGTCGCGCCAGGACGCGGACGCATTTGCGTGATTCTCCTCCGGCAGGACCTTCAGCTCGTCCTCGACCGCCTGCAGGACGGCGCGTCCCAGCTCGTCGCTGTCGGTCAGCAGGATGCCCTTGGCGTTCGGGTCGTGCTCGGACTGGGCCAGCAGGTCGGCTGCTATGATGTCCGGCGCTGCGTCTTTGTCCGCGACGATCAGGACCTCGCTCGGGCCGGCGACAAAGTCGATGCCGACCTGGCCGTAGCATTGGCGCTTGGCCTCCGCGACGTACTGGTTTCCCGGGCCGACGATCATGTCGACCGGGCGGATGCTGTCCGTGCCGTAGGCGAAGGCGGCGACGGCCTGCGCGCCGGAGACCGCATAGATCTCGTCCGCGCCTGCGAGGTCCATCGCGACCAGGGTCTTCGGGTTCATCTTATCGGTGCCGCGCATGACCGGGGAGCAGGAGACGACGCGCTGTACGCCTGCCTCCTTGGCCGGGGTGATCAGCATCAGGGCGCTCGAGTAGAGCGGGAAGCGGCCGCCAGGGACGTAGCAGAGGCAGGAGCCGACCGGAATCACGCGGTCGCTCAGCGAGATGCCCTCCTGCGGGCGGAAATCGTGGATCTCGGTGACCATGCCGCGCTGCGCCGCGGCGAAGGCCTTGATGTTCGCGTGCGCGGCCTTGAGGTCGGCGAGCTCCTGGTCGGTCAGGGATTCGTACGCCTCGCGGATCTCTTCCTTACTGATGCGGAAGCTTTCGCGGTGGTTGTCGTCAAACTTCCCGCAGTATTTGCGCAGGGCCTCGTCGCCGCTGTCGATGACGTCGTCGATGATCGCGGAGACCGCATTCCGGACGTCGCGGCGGTCCTGTGCGGTGCGCTGTTTTGATTCCTTTATGATTTCCATTGTTCTTCCCCTTTACTTTAACGCTTTAATGCGTGAATACGAATACTATTGAAACGCAAGCCAGGCGTTTTGTCAAGATATTATACAATAGATACGGCGGTTGTTTGTAGTTTACAGACAAAAAAACAAAAATAATTTGTGAAAGTTACTGGACTTTCCTGTGTAAAAGTGTTAATCTAGCAGTGTCGTAAAGACTAAGTTTGAGAAAGGAATCTACAGCGATGAGAAACGTCTACTTTGCAGCAGAATATTATTATTACTACTTTTTCTTTAATAAAAGAAAAAGCTGTTTTGCTGCAGTCACCGAGTAGGTGATCAACGGAATATTCTCATCTCAGACGAACGGATTCATCGACTGAACGAGATTAACACCCCGCAGCAAGCCTGCGGGGTTATTTTTATGGATACGGCCGCGGGCCAGCGGAACAGAAGACGGAGAGCGTTCCGCAGATTACAGGCGGAAAATTATTTAAGGCAGGCACGGCAGCGTGCCGGGGAGGAAAACATGATCGTAGTACTGAAGCACGAAACATCGAAGGACCAGCAGGCACAGCTCGTCGAATGGCTGGAGCAGCAGGGCGTCAAGGCCGACATCTCTGAGGGAACCTACCAGACCATCATCGGGCTGGTCGGGGACGTCAGCCAGATCGACGTCGACATGCTCTCCATGCTCGACATCGTACAGGATGTAAAACGTGTGACAGAGCCGTATAAGAAGTCGAACAGGAAGTTCCATCCTGAGGACACGGTCATCGACGTCGGAGGGGCCAAGATCGGCGGCGGCAACTTCGCGGTGATCGCGGGCCCGTGCTCGGTCGAGTCGGAGGAGCAGATCGTCGAGGTGGCCAAGAGAGTCAAGGCCGCAGGGGCAACTCTCCTGCGGGGAGGCGCGTTCAAGCCGAGAACCTCGCCTTACTCGTTCCAGGGAAAGCGCGCCGAGGGGCTCGAGCTCCTGGAGAAGGCGAAGGAGGCAACAGGACTTCCGATCGTATCCGAGATCATGAACGAGAACCACATTCCGCTGTTCGAGAACATCGACGTGATTCAGGTCGGCGCGAGGAACATGCAGAACTTTGAGCTCCTGAAGGCGCTCGGCAAGCTGGACAAGCCGATCCTGCTGAAGAGGGGACTCGCGAACACGCTGGAGGAGCTGCTGATGAGCGCCGAGTACATCATGGCCGGCGGAAACGAGAAGGTCATCCTCTGCGAGAGGGGAATCCGCACGTTCGAGTCGTACACGAGGAACACGCTGGACCTCTCCGCGGTCATCGCGCTGCATGAGATGAGCCACCTTCCGGTCGTCGTCGATCCGAGCCATGCGACGGGCCGCAGAAACTTTGTCCGCCCGATGGCGATGGCGGCGGCAGCCTGCGGGGCAGACGGACTGATGATCGAGGTCCACAACAACCCGGCAAAGGCACTCTGCGACGGCGCACAGTCGCAGACGCCGGACATGTTCGACGACACGATGAAGGCAGTGATGCGCGTAAGAAAAGCTGCGCTCGAAGAATAACCGGAAGCCGCATCGCAGGCGGCGCCTGGAGAGCGATCCTACCGGAAACGGGAGGGATGCCCGCGGGTACATAGAACACGAAATACCAAATCAATAAACGATTAATATAATAAGAAGAAAATAAGGATAAATAAGGCGCCGCGGGAAACGGTGCAGAAATTCGGAAGGCCTGTATTGGAATCACAGCATCCGAAAGAGGTTCGGGGCATCCGGACGGAAGGAAAGGAGAACAAAATGAAGGTTGGAATCGTAGGACTGGGACTTATCGGGGGATCTTTAGCAAGAGCATTGAAGGCATCCGGCGCGAAGGTCTACGGCTATGATGTGCAGCCGCTGACCCTTCAGTTCGTACAGATGCAGGGAAGCTGCGACGAGGTGCTGACGGAAGGCAGCGTCGCCGACTGCGACTTCGTCTTCCTGGCCATCCCGCCGCGCGCGGCGGAGCAGTGGCTCATGGACCACGCGAAGACGATCGGATCGCTGGATAAGCAGCCGATCATCATGGACTGCTGCGGCGTCAAGCGCAGGCTCTGTGAGATCGGCTTCCGGCTCGAAGAGACGGAAGGCATTACCTTTGTCAGCACCCACCCGATGGCGGGAAGCGAGGCCTGGGGATTCAAGTACAGCGAGGAGGACATGTTCGCCGGAGCGGTCTGCGCGGTCGTGCCGAGCAGCAGGGACAGGAACAACCTGCGCCTGATGACCCGCGTCAAGGACGTGCTGAAGATGGCCGGTTTCTCGCGCTTCTCGGTCATGACGCCGGAGGAGCATGATGAAGTCATCGCCTTTACGTCGCAGCTCTCCCACCTGGTGTCGAGCTCGTTCGTGAAGTGTGACAGCGGCATCCGTGAAGAGGCGGGCGTCGCGGGCGGAAGCTTCAGCGACATGACGAGAGTCGCTTACCTGAACGAGAACGTCTGGACGGACCTCCTGATGGAGAACCGCGACAACGTCCTGGACAAGCTCGACAAGCTGATGGGGGAGCTGCAGAAATACAGGAACGCGCTGGCAAAGGGCGACACGCAGGAGTTAAACGACCTGCTGGCCGAGGGCCGCGAGGAGAAGGAATTCCTCGTTGAGGCGGCGCAGTAACCCAGGACTCTGGGCGCTGGCGCCGCGGAAAAAGAGAAATATTGAATCAGAGTTTTTTTGGAGGAACAGGATGAAGCTGGAAGAAATCGGCAGGCGGGTCAGAGAAATACAGGACGGCGGAAAGCTCGCGGTGATCACGGACGAGAACGTGGGGCCTAAGTACCTGCCGGCGTGCTGCAGGTCGCTGCAGGACGCGGGGTTCGACGTGTACACGTTCACGGTCCCGTCCGGCGAGGAATCGAAGAGCGGGCGCGTGTACCTGAAGCTCTTGAGCGGCCTCGCGGACATCCCGCTGACGCGCAGTGACGGGGTTGTGGCGCTAGGCGGCGGCATGGTCGGCGACCTGGCCGGGTTCACGGCGGCGACGTACCTCCGCGGCATCCGGGTCATCCAGGTGCCGACGACGCTGCTCGCGGCGGTCGACTCCTCCGTCGGCGGCAAGACGGCGATCAACCTGCCGGAGGGAAAGAACCTCGCCGGCGCGTTCCACCAGCCGGAGCTCGTGCTGCAGGACGCGGAGCTGCTGAGTTCGCTCCCGCAGCAGACCCTGCTGGACGGGATGGCGGAGGTCATCAAGTACGGGATGATCGCGGACCGGGAATTATTTGACCGACTCAAGGATGTCGACGCGGCATGGAAGAATCTGGAAACTATCGTCGGGCGCTGCGTCGCGATCAAGCGCAGGTTCGTCGAGGAGGACGAGTTCGACTACGGCGTGCGGCACCTCCTGAACTTCGGGCACACGATCGGCCACGCGATCGAGAAGTGCAGCGATTACGGCTTCAGCCACGGGCTCTCCGTGGCGAAGGGCATGAACTTCATCACGGCGATCGCGGCCGAGCAGGGCTGGTGCGGCGCCGACGCGTTCGACGAGCTGCACGGCCTGCTGAAGGCCTACGGGTTCGACCTTCGCGTCCCGTACGGCGACGCGGAGCTCTTTGGCGCGATGTGCTCCGACAAGAAGCGCGAGAAGGATTCGATCGACCTCGTGGTGCCGGAATCCGTCGGCAGATGCGTCCGGCGGACGGTGCCGGTCAGCGAGCTGAGGGGGCTTTTGGAATCCGGCAGGCCAGTTATAGACAAAGAAAATATGGACAAAGAAAACGCGTAACTGCTTTCGAAAGCCTGATGGATGCCGGGAATCGTTTCTAAGGTATTTCCGAATCTTAAAAAGAAGCGGATAAGGCATAAAAATTTAAATTTTGTATGAAAATAAGAACAAACGGGCGGCGTTTCGCGGTATGATAGGTGTAGGAATAAGCACAATCGTGGACAAAATAACACGAAAATCGCGAAAATACGGATTAGTAAAGGGAGAGGACAACGATGAGGGAAATCACGATTACAGCAAGTAAATCGGACGCGCACAGGGCGTGGATCTGTGCGATGCTCTCCGACCGCCCGTGTAAGATCACCGGGGAAGGAACCTCGGACGACATCGAGGCGACCAAGGCGTGCATGGAGGCTCTCCGGGAAGCGCAGCGGACCGGGGAGCCGGCGCAGCTTAAGTGCGGGGAGAGCGGGTCGACCTTAAGGTTCCTGCTGCCGGTCGCCGCGGCGCTTGGCGTCCGGGGAGAGTTCTTCCCGGAGGGGCGGCTCGGCAGGAGGCCGCTCTCGCCGCTTTACGAGGCGCTGATCGAGCACGGCTGCACACTGAGCAGCCAGGGGAGCGTGCCTCTTACGATCGAAGGGCGGCTGACGCCGGGTCTGTTCCTGATCCCCGGCAACGTCTCCTCGCAGTATATCAGCGGGCTGATGTTCGCGCTGCCGCTGTTAGATGGAGACAGCGTCATCGCGATCCCGGGGCATCTTCAGTCGGCCGGCTACGTGAAGATGACGCTGCGCACACTGCGGCGCTTCGGCATTCAGATCACCATACGCGGCGGCAGGATCGACATCCCGGGAAACCAGCAGTACCAGCCCCCGGAGGAATACCGGATCGAGGGGGACTGGTCGAACGCGGCGTTCTGGATGACGATGGGCGCGCTCGGCGAGGAGGAGATCCGCGTGAAAGGCCTTGAGACGGACACGGCGCAGGGCGACGCCGCGATCCTGGAACTTCTCGATG
This sequence comes from uncultured Eubacteriaceae bacterium, assembly GCA_903789635.1. GTDB lineage: Bacteria > Bacillota > Clostridia > Peptostreptococcales > Anaerovoracaceae > Aminicella. Next base: position 40,472 of record CAIFEY010000018.1, on the reverse strand, counting down.
CATTCGGCGCGGACGTGAAGGCGGAGGGCCATTCCGTGCTCGTCCGCCCGTCACGGGGTAAGCTGAAGGCGATCGAGATCGACGCAGGCAATATCCCGGACCTCGTGCCGGAGCTCGCGGTCCTCGCGGCGTTCGCGAAGGGGACGACGATCATCTCGAACGCGCAGCGGCTTCGCCTGAAGGAGAGCGACCGGCTGGATTCGACGGCGGCGCTGATCGGCTCGATCGGAGGAACCGTAGAAGAGCGGCCGGACGGGCTCACCGTCACCGGAAGCGCGGGTGAGCTGCTCAGAGGCGGACAGGTCGACGGATTCCGCGACCACCGCATCGTGATGGCTGCCGCGGCGGCCTCGCTCGGATGCCGTGATAAGGTGACGATCACCGGCTCGGACGCGGTGTCCAAGTCGTACCCGGGATTCTTCCGGGAGATGGAAAATGCGGACCTTGCGGGAAACGTCGTGCGTGAGTAAGGACAACGTTCTGGCCGGGAGGCTGAGCAGATGTTCAGCAGGACCGGTGGGGCCTTGAGGAGTGGTTTTTGTCCGAGGATAGAAAGTCGGACGGACCGCGGAAACCTTACGATAAATCGATAGAATCGGGGGAATGAATTTCCTGCAAAACCTGAGAAAATCGTTAACAAAATCACAATAAAACACGAAGGGAAATGACAGATGTCTTCATTATACGGAAAATGGGTGAGGATATCGATCTTTGGGCAGTCTCACTCGGAGGCGATCGGCGTGACGATCGATGGGCTTCCGGCGGGCATCCGGATCAACCGGGAGGAGCTCCAGCGATTTATGAACCGCCGGGCTCCGGGACTGAGTCGATATTCTACACCGAGAAAAGAGGCGGACAAGCCGGAGTTTATCAGCGGGCTGGTCGATGACGTGACGTGCGGGGCACCGCTCACCGCGATCATCCGAAACACCAACACGAGGTCGAACGACTACGACAACATCCGGGACGTTCCGCGGCCGGGCCATGCGGACCTGACGGCGCATATCAAATTCAGAGGATATGAGGACGTCCGGGGAGGCGGCCATTTCTCGGGAAGGCTGACCGCACCGCTGTGCATCGCGGGCGGGATCTTCAAGCAGATCCTGAAGCGGAAGGGCGTGGAAATCGACGCGCGGATCATAGAGATCGGCGGAAATAAGGAAGATCCGTTTGGAGAGATCGATCGGGCCAGGATGGATCTGGACTCGGTCGGCGGAATTGTGGAGTGCAGAGTGACCGGCGTGCCGGCGGGGCTGGGCGATCCGATGTTTGACGGGGTGGAGAATGCCATCGCGCAGACGGTGTTCGCGATCCCGGCGGTGAAGGGCATCGAGTTCGGTGCCGGGTTCGCCGTCGCTAAGATGCGCGGAAGTCAGGACAACGACCCGTTCTATTACGACGAGGACGGGAAGATCAGGACCAAGTCGAACAACAGCGGCGGAATCCTGGGCGGCATAACGAGCGGCATGGACATCGTGTTCCGCTGCGCGTTCAAGCCGACGTCGTCGATCCCGAGGAAGCAGGACAGCATCAGCTGGTCTAAGGGCGAGAATGCCGTCCTCGAGGTTCACGGCCGTCACGACCCGTGCATCGTGCCCCGCGCGCTGCCGTGCGTGGAATCTGCCGCAGCTCTGGCTCTCCTCAATCTGATGCAGCCGAATGACTTGATTTAATTTCAGAGGAGACTAAGACAAAATGAAAATTGATGACTATAGAGCAAGAATTGATGCTATCGATCACGAGCTGGTGGAGAAGCTGGAGGAGCGGATGCGCACAGCGGAGAAGATCGCGGAGTACAAGCAGGAGAACGGGCTCAGGATCCTGGACCCGGTGAGGGAGAGAAGCCTCCTGGACCGCATCCAGGAGATGTCGTCCCCGGACCTCGCGTACTACAACCGGATGCTGTTCTCCTCCATCATGGAGATGAGCAGGGATCACCAGGCGCAGGTGATGAAGAAGAAGTCGCCGCTCGGCGAGCAGATCATGGCGGCGATCCAGGACACGCCTAAGACGTTCCCGGATGCGCCGGCGGTCGCGTGCCAGGGCGTTCAGGGTGCCTATTCGCAGCTCGCATGTGATAAAATGTTCAAGATGCCGGTCATCATGTACATGAAGAACTTCAGGGGCGTGTTCGCGGCGATCGACGCCGGGCTTTGTCACTACGGGGTCCTGCCGATCGAGAACAGCACGGCGGGCTCGGTCAACCAGGTGTACGACCTGATGCAGGAATACCACTTCCACATCGTCCGCAGCATGCGCGTTCGGATCGACCACTGCCTGCTGGCGAACGCCGGCACGAATAAGGAGGACATCCGCGACATCTACTCGCACGAGCAGGCGCTGCAGCAGTGCGAGGACTACCTGAAGCACTTCCCGATGGCGACGCTGCACGTCTGTGAGAACACCGCGGAGGCGGCCAGGATGGTCGCGCAGTCCGGCAGAAAGGACGCGGCGGCGATTGGATCGCTCGAGAACGGCGAGCTCTACGGCCTTGAGTGCCTGGAGGAATCCGTCCAGGACCGCGACAACAACTACACCAGGTTCATCTGCATCGCGAAGGACCTCGAGATCTACCCGGGCGCCGACCGGACGAGCATCATGATCGTCCTGCGCCACGAGCCGGGCTCGCTCTACCAGGCGATGGCACGCTTCAACGCGATGGGAATCAACCTCCTGAAGCTCGAGAGCCGCCCGCTGCCTAGCCGCGAGTTCGAGTTCATGTTCTACTTCGACATCGAGGAGTCGGTCTACTCGGAGGCGTTCGCGCGGATGATCGACCAGCTGCAGGAGATGAGCCTGGAATTTAGATATCTGGGGAGTTATAAAGAATATTGATGAGATATATAAACGAGAAAGGATCTATTGCGATGAGCGATGGATCCTTTCATAAGGTTGAGGGTATGCATGGGGATGGGACAAAGTCCGTCCTGTCCAGGCCGAAAAAGTCCCGCGGGACGGGCGCCTTTGATGGATCCCGTGACGCGGCTGGCGGCAATAATATGAATGGAACGGTAATCGTGGTCGGCGGGGGACCGTCGGGCATGATGGCGGCGATCGCGGCCGGCCGGTCAGGCCATAAGGTAACCCTGCTCGAACGGAACCCAGGGCTCGGGAGGAAGCTCCTGATCACGGGAAACGGAAGGTGCAACGTGACGAACGGGACGGATCTCGGAAGCATGGAGGACGTGCGCGGGCACGTCGTCTCCAATCCGAAGTTCCTGTACCACGCGTTCAGCGCGTTCACGAACAGAGGCCTGCTCGACCTGCTCGCCGAGGCGGGCCTGAAAACCAAGATGGAAGAGGGAGGCAGGGTCTTCCCTGCGTCCGACCGTGCGGAGGACGTCAGGGAGGCGCTGCTTGTTCTGCTGCGGCGGGCGCACGTCCGCATTCGGTGCTCCTGCCGGGTATTAGGGCTGCTGATCGATAATCCGGCGTCCGAGGGCGAAGCCGAGGACGCTTCAGTCAGCCGTACAGAACGGGCAGCAGGGGCCGCGGAGCCGAGTTCAGGAAAGGGTCCCCGCGGCAAAAAACCGAATATCCCACGCTGCGTCGGCGTCGTCACGGAGGACGGCGAAAAGCTCTATGCGGACTGGGTCATCGTGACGACGGGCGGCCTTGCGGCGCCCGCCCTGGGGTCGGACGGCGACGGCTACCGGCTCGCCAAGGACTGCGGCCACCGGATCGTCCCGTGCCGCCCGGCGCTCGTGCCGGTCAAGACCGAAGAGGACCTCAGCGGGCTGCAGGGCGTCGCGTTCCCGCACGTCCGCATCCAGGCGAAGCCGGGCGCTGGCGTTAAAGGCGGAAAGGCAAAGAAGAAGGGCGCCGAGAAGACTGGCCCGCTGATGATCACCCACTACGGTCTGAGCGGCCCGGCGGTGCTGAACCTGTCCAGCTATTTTTCGCTGCTGGAGGCAGCGAATCAGAAGGCAGATCAACAGGCTAAGGACGCCGAAAGCGCCGCGGACGGCAGAAACGCCCGGGATCCTGGATCTGAACAGAATCCAGCAGGAGGGAAGATTCGGCTGATCCTGGATTTTTTGCCGGGGGAGACGCGCGAGGAGACGGAGGCGTACCTGCTCGCCGCGCAGAAGAGTTCGCCGCATAAGAAGATGAAGAACCTTGGGTTTACCGGGATCCCGTCGGCGGCGGCTGAGGCCCTGATGAAGAGGAGCGGCGTCGATCCGGACGGGGAGGTCGGCGTGCTGAAGAAGAAGGAGCGGGGAAGGCTGCTCGAGAATCTGCACGCGCTGGAGCTGAACGTCAGCGGGACCAGGGGGTTCCGGGAGGCAGTGATCACGCAGGGCGGCGTCCGCACGCAGGAGATCGACGGGAAGACGATGGCGTCAAGGAAGTGCGCGGGGCTGAAGTTCGCCGGGGAGGTGCTGGACCTGGACGCGGAGACGGGCGGGTACAACCTGCAGATCGCGTGGTCGACCGGCTGGACGGCGGGGAGCACATTATAAACCTGAACATGATTAAAAAACTTCCCGGATTGACGGAGTAAATACGTTTGAAAGCGGACCCGCGATCGCCCGCAAATCAATAGAAAATACACACATCGCATGCGGTAAAAATCGAATCTATCAATACGAAAAACGGCGGAAAAATATGGTTTCGAAACACGAAAATGATGCCCGAAACCATAGGAAATCCGCCGTTTGTTGTATTTGTCAATAAATTAACATTGGTCAAAAAAAAGAACTTGAAGATTACTTTTTAGACCTGTACATTGCAGGTAAAGATTGTTACGATGATGACAGATATTTAAGGATACTGTATACCGTTTTAGATATGGAGGAAATTATGCGTGCAGACGAGAGTATTTTGGGACTGAAGCGTGACGTCATGTGCGAGGTTGCCAAACTCGCTTTTGCGGGCGAGCTGGAGGAGAAGGCGGAGTTCATTCCGCAGAAGATCATCCCGGGCACAATTCCGCACTGGAGATGCTGCGTGTATAAGGAGAGAGAGATCGTCAGGGGCAGGGTGCGCCTGGCGCTCGGAAAGGCACCGGGACCGGAGGACAACGGCAACATCATCCAGGTCATCGAGGCGGCCTGCGCGGACTGCCCGATCTCCAGCTACGTCGTCACGGACAACTGCCAGAACTGCGTCGGCAAGTCCTGCGTCAAGAGCTGCAGATTCGACGCAATCCACCCGGGCAAGGAGCGTTCGCAGATCGACCCGAACAAGTGCAAGGAGTGCGGCATGTGCGCGAGATCATGTCCGTACAACGCGATCGTGCACATGAAGCGCCCGTGCAAGGCGAGCTGCCCGGTCAACGCGCTGACGTACGACGAGAACGGACTTTCCGTCATCGACGAGGAGAAGTGCATCCGCTGCGGCCAGTGCATCCACCACTGTCCGTTCGCGGCGATCGGAAGCAAGGATTCCATCGTCCCGGTCATCGAGGCGATCAAGTCGGATAAGGAAGTCTACGCGGTAGCCGCACCGGCGACCGAGGGGCAGTTCGGAAAGGACATCAACATGGCGTCCTGGAAGAAGGCGATGAAGGAGATCGGGTTCACCGACTTCGTCGAGGTCGGCCTGGGCGCAGACCTGACGACGTCCGCGGAGGCGGAGGAATGGGCAGAAGCAGCGGAGAAGGGGGAGATGAGGACGACGTCCTGCTGCCCTGGCTTCGTCAACATGATCGTCCGCCACTACCCTAAGCTCAGGGACTCGGTCTCCACGGCCGTCAGCCCGATGTGCGAGATCTCCCGCTACCTCAAGGCCCGTCACCCGGGCTGCGTCGTCGTGTTCATCGGCCCTTGCGTGGCAAAGAAATCCGAGATCGTCGACCAGCAGATTGAGGGAAATGCGGACTACGCGCTGATCTACGACGAGATCGCGGCGATTATGCAGGCTAAGGACGTCAAGCTCGAGCCGGTCGAGGACGTTTACCAGGAGTCCAGCGTGTTCGGAAAAAAGTACGCGACGTCCGGCGGCGTTTCCGGATCCTGCCTGGAGTACCTGAAGGAGATCGGTAAGGACAGCGACCTGAAGGTGGCGAAGGTCAGCGGAGGCGCAGAGCTGAAGAAGACCCTGCTCCTGGCCGGCGCCGGCAAGCTCCCGGAGGAGTTTATCGAGGGCATGTGCTGTGAGGGCGGATGTTTCCACGGACCGAGCAGCATGGACGACAGCCCTAAGGCGCTCCACACGAGGAAAGAGATCCTGGACAAAGCCGACAGCCGCTCCATACTGGAGAACCTGGAAAAGTTCGACCTGTCCGGTTTCTCCCGCTTCAGGGAGCACCCGCTGTACGACCCGCTGAAGGAGAGCGAGAAGCAGGACGAGCAGCTGCACGAGTAGCCGCTCATACAATCCGGTAATTGTGTAAAGAAATAAATTTTAGAGAGGACTTTTGCTGTGAAACGACAAAAAATCACGGCAGGGGTCCTTTTCTTTTGCTATAATGGCTGTAAGATTTCTGAGCACCTGGGCACCGGAGCATAATTTTACCCCTGCGCCGGGAATAAGGCCATTATATGCTGAAAATATGCCGATAAACCGGCACCCAGCCGGCGATGCGCCGTCGAATAATTACAATGGCAGAAAATGGAAGCGCAGGCTTATAGAAAAGCATATAGAAAAAGAGAAAGAAGGGAAACGATGCTGTCCGCGAGACTGACCGAACTGAACGAGAACGAAATACTGAAATACCTGGGCTACCGCGGGCAGGAGATCGACCCGTCGCTGCGGACGCAGATCGAGCGGTGCATCGCGGAGGTTGAGCGCGCGGCTGTCCCCAGAATCGTCTGGAAGCAGCTTCCGGTCGTCGAAAATCACGTCGAGGGGCTGACCCTGGCCGGGAGCGACATGGCCGATCTGCTCGCGAACTGCAGCGAGGTCGTGCTGCTCGGCGCGACGATCGGCGCAATGGTCGAGCGGCTCCTGATGAAGAGCGAGGTGAAGAGCATGGCGGACGCGCTGATTATGGACGCGTGCGCGAGCACGGCGGTCGAGAACGTCTGTAATAACTTTGAGCAGGACCTCCGGGCAGAGGTCGAGAAACAGGGCCTCTATCTATCCGACCGCTTCAGCCCGGGCTACGGCGACCTGCCGTTCGAGGAGAACCGCGACTTCTGCGCCCTGCTCGACGTCGAGCGCCGCATCGGGGTCACGCAGAGCCCGACGCACCTGATGATCCCGCGCAAGTCGGTCATGGCGATCATGGGCATCGCCGATCACCCGCTCAAGATGCGCGGCAAGGGCTGCGAGAACTGCCCGATGTTCCTGCACTGCCAGTTCCGCCGCCGCGGCGTGACGTGCACGGGGGAGCCGCTGTAAGCGCAGTGACGCGCCGTGTGAGAAGCAGCAGAAAAACATCACGGTCCGATAATGGACACTGGCAGCGATAGACCGCTGCACTGCCTCGAGGAGCGTTAGAAAATATAAATTTGTTCCATATATATAATAGGTAATCATGATTATCGAACGCGATTGCGCGGGAACCGATTTCGGAAAATCGAAGGTCGGAAAGTACGAGAATATTTACCATGAAGAACGATGAGGGGGAGAGAAAAATGGATCAGGTCATCATCCTGGATGGGGGAATGGGAACGGAGCTGCAGCGGAGGGGACTTAGGACGGGCGAGAACCCGGAGGTCTTCGCGATGCAGCACCCGGAAATCCTGGAAGCGATTCACCGGGACTACATCGACGCCGGGAGCCGGGTGCTCTACGCGTGCACGTTCGGCGCGAACAGAAGGAAGCTCGAGGGGACCTCGCACGCGCCGGCGGAGGTCATCCGTGCGAACGTTAGGACGGCGCTCCGGGCGGCGGAACAGGCTGCAGATCAGGCCGCAGGACAAGCTTCTGCAGGCGCATCGGATGCCGGTTTGGACGCAGGCAGGGTTAAGGTCGCGCTGGACATCGGCCCGATCGGCGAGCTGCTGTATCCGCTGGGCACACTGCGGTTCGATGAGGCGTACGACATCTTTAAGGAAGAGGCGGTCGCAGGCGAACAGGCGGGCGCCGACCTGGCCGTCCTGGAGACGCTGACCGACCTGTATGAGGCCAAGGCGGGCGTGCTCGCGGTGAAGGAGAACACGAGCCTTCCGGTCTGGGTCACGATGACGTTCGAGGAGAACGGCAGGACGTTCCTGGGCGCGTCCGTCGCCTGCGCGGCGCAGACTTTGACCGCGCTCGGGGTCGATGCGATCGGCATCAACTGCTCGCTCGGGCCGGAGGAGATCTATCCGCTGATCAAGGAGATGCGGGACTGGACCGACCTTCCGCTGATCGTCAAGCCGAACGCCGGCCTCCCGGACCCAAGGACCGGCGAGTATGCGATTGATGCGGTGAAATTTGCCGCACAGATGGCGCCGTATAAGGAACTCGGGGTCAGCGCCGTCGGCGGATGCTGCGGGACGACCGCGGAGTTCACGAGGCTGCTTGCGGAGGAGTTCGCGGGCGTGAAGAGGCCGGACAGGCTTGCTCGGGTGAGGACCCGCGCGGGAAGGCGCGGTGTCTGCGCCGCGGGCAGGATGGCAGAGTTCGACGGGACCGTTCACGTCGTCGGCGAGCGGATCAACCCGACCGGGAAGAAGCGGTTCCAGCAGGCGCTCCGGGAGCACGACATGGACTATGTCATGGAGACTGCGATCGCCGAGCAGGACGCCGGGGCAGAGATCCTCGACATCAACGTCGGCGTGCCGGGCATGGACGAGGCGGAGCTGATGCGAGAGGTCGTCGAGGCGGTCCAGAGCGTCGTCTCGATCCCTCTTCAGATCGACTCGCCCGAGCCTGAAGCGGTCGAGGCGGGCCTGCGTGCGGTGAACGGCCGCGCGATCGTGAACTCGGTCAACGGCGAGCCGGAGCGCCAGGCGCAGATCCTCCCGATCGTCAAGAAATACGGCGCCGCCGTCATCGGCCTCACGATGGACAAGGGCGGGCTGCCAGAAACCGCGGACGACCGCATCAGGATCGCGGGAAATATTCTCAAGGCCTGCGAGGAGCACGGCATCCCGGCGGAGGACCTGATCATCGACTGCCTGACCCTGACCGTCTCCGCTCAGCAGAGCCAGGCGATGGAGACACTCGACGCGGTCCGCCGCGTGACGAACGAGCTCCGCCTGCACACCGCGCTCGGCGTCAGCAACATCTCATTCGGCCTGCCGGAGCGCACCCACGTGACCGAGAGCTTCCTGACCCAGGCTCTGTACTGCGGTCTGGACTTCCCGATCATCAACCCGAACAGCCGGCCGATCATGGACGCGGTTGCGGCCTTCCGCGCCCTCTCCGGCCAGGACGAGAACTGCATGGGCTACATCGAGCGCATGGCGGATCCCGCGCGGCAAAAACAAGCGGCTCCCGCCGCTTCTCAAGCACCCGACTTACCTGCCGGCAGGCCGCAGTGCTCCCAAACCGCCGGCTTAGGAAACACAGCTGGGGAAACTGACTGCGCCGATGCCGCGGGAACCGCCGCAGTCAGCCCATCAGGTGCAGCCGCATCCGCTGGTACCGGCAGTGACTTTGCCGCCGAAATGCCTACAGGAAGCTCAAATTCAGCCTCTGCGGCCCCGGAAAACGGCCCTAAGGACAGAATTGCGCGGGCGATCCTGAAGGGCCTGAAAAAGGAAACGCGCGATCTCACGGTCGAGCTCATGAAGACGATGGACGGCATGACGATCATCAACGAGATGATCATCCCGGCGCTCGACATCGTCGGCGACCAGTACGAGAAACAGATCCTGTTCCTGCCGCAGCTGATCAACGCCGCTGACGCCGCCTGCGCGGGCCTGGACTACATTAAGGCACAGATTTCCGAGGGCGGCGCGTCCGTCAGCAAGGGGAAGATCATCGTCGCGACCGTCGAGGGCGACACTCACGACATCGGAAAGAACATCGTCAAAGTCGTTTTGGAGATCTACGGGTACCAGGTCATCGACTTAGGCCGCGATGTCCCGGTCCAGAAGGTTGTCGACACCGCGGTCGAGCAGGACGTGCCGCTGATCGGGCTGTCCGCGCTGATGACCACGACCGTCGCCAACATGCGCCGGACCATCGACGCCCTGCGCGCCTCGGGGCACGACTGTAAGATCATGGTCGGCGGCGCCGTCATGACCAGGGAATACGCCGACGAGATGGGCGCGGACTTCTACGTCCCGGACGCCAAGGCGTCCGCAGACGCGGCGAAGGCGGTGCTTGGCTAGAATCAGCGCCTGACCGCGGCGTCTGTAAAGTTCGGATTATCGGATTAGACCAGGGTTCGGACCGCGGCCGCTTATGAAAGATCTGTCCGAACTTTTCGGAGCAGAATACGGTTCGGACCGCGGTCAGGCGATTATCGATTACAACGATCAGAATACCGATCAGAAATTCTGGGAATGGGATTAGGTTTCGGTAATAAGGAGGAACACATGAATCGAGTGAAAAAACTGCTGCAGGAGGGCACCCTGCTGTTCGACGGCGGCATGGGCACGTACATCTCGGCGCGCGAGCACACGTCGGGGCAGGGCTGCGAGCTCGCGTCGATAAGCAAGCCGCTCCTCGTCTCCGCGATCCACCGCGAATACCTCGAGGCAGGTGCGCAGGCGATCAAGACCAATACCTTTGCCGCAAACCGGACGATCTACGAGGAATCGCAGTGCGAGCGGGTCATCCACGCGTCGTGGGAGCTCGCGGAGAAGGCCGCGGAGCCGTTCAAGGCGGAGGTCTTCGCGGATATCGGCCCGGTGACGGGTCTGAGCCCGGAGGAGGCGGTGCAGGAATACATCTGGGTCTGCCGGCAGTTCATCGGGCTTGGCGCGCAGAACTTCTTGTTCGAGACGCTCGCATCGCTGGACGGCCTTAAGGAGGCGGCAAAGTTCATCCGCAAAAACGTCGAGGACCCGTTCATCATGGTCTCGTTCGCGGTTCTGCCGGACGGCTACACGCGCGACGGCCAGTTCGGGAGCGAGCTGATCCGCGAGGCGGCGGAGGCGGGGCTGTTCGATTCCGTCGGCCTGAACTGCGTCATCGGCGTGCGCCAGATGAGCCGGCAGCTCAGTGAGATGACGTGGCCGGACCTGCCTTTGTCCATCATGCCGAACGCGGGATTTCCGACCGTGATCGACAACCGGACGTTTTACGACAGCGACCCGGTGTACTTCGGCGACGGCATGGCGCAGCTCGCGGCGGACGGGGTGAAGATCCTGGGCGGCTGCTGCGGAACGACCCCGCGTCACATCGAGGCGGTGAAGAGGGCCCTGCTGCGCGGCGGGTTCACCCCTGCGGCAAAGCACACCGAGGCTAGGGCGGAGCGAAGGGACCCTGATGACAGCCCGTTTTGGAAGAAACTGCGCGAGGGAGAGCGGGTCATCGCGGTCGAGCTCGACCCGCCGGCGGACACCAACCTGCTGAAATACATGGCGGGCGCGGCTGAGCTCGGCGTCGCGGGCACCGACATCGTGACGATCGCGGACTGCCCGGTCGCGCGCGCCCGCATGGACTCCTCGCTGCTCGCCTGCAAGATCCGTTCTGACCTCGGCATGGAAGCGCTCCCGCACATGACCTGCCGCGACCGGAACCTGAACGCGACCAAGGGCCTGCTCCTTGGCCTCAGCGCGGTCGGCGTGAGGAACGTCCTGGTCGTGACCGGCGACCCGATCCCGACAGCGGAGAGGGACGAGGTGAAGAGCGTGTTCCAGTTCAACTCGCGCAAGATGGCCTCGTTCATCAACGGCCTCGGCAGGACCGAGCTGCCGGTGCCGTTCCACGTCTTCGGCGCCCTGAACCTGAACGCGAGAAACTTCCGGGTCGAACTCGACCGCGCCAGGGAGAAGGTCGAGCGCGGGATGATCGGATTCCTCACCCAGCCGGTGCTGAGCGAAGAAGCGCTAGAAAACCTGAAACTCGCGCGTGCGGAGCTTTCCGGCGCCCACAGTGCATATATCTTAGGCGGCGTCATCCCGGTCGTCAGCGAGAGGAACGCGCGCTTCATGGACGCGGAGATCAGCGGCATCAGCGTTGCGCCGGAGATCATCGAGCGGTACCGCGGGCTCAATAAGTCTGAGGCGGAGGATCTCGGGGTCGAGCTGTCCGTGAAGATCGCGAGAGACATCGCGCCGTACACCGACGGGTGGTACCTCATCACGCCGTTTGGGCGGGTGTCGATGATGAAGAGGATTATTAAAGGTATTCGAGGAGAATAATAAATTAATAATATAAGTATATAAAAATAAAATATTGAGCTAGAGCTAGAATAGTTTAGAGCATTAGAGAACGGATGATTAAGTTAGATTAGGTTGATTCGTGTTGAATGATGTTGAAGTGAAAGGAAAGCGGCGGCGGTAATGTTATAGAGTGTCTCTATATGAGGAACGGCAGAGGTTCGCCGGCTGTGAGGCCGCTGCGGCGGTTGGAATGCTGGGAAACGCCGACTGACCGGCCGCCGCGGTGCGCCGTCCGTCACGCAGCAGGGAAGGTGGTGTGGAGGCAGGTCGGCGATTTTGTCCAAACACAAAAAATAAAAAAACCGGCGGAAGGAATGCTGTCCTTCGTCGGCGAGGGGGACCGCCCGCGGGCTGGTATGTTCAGCGGTCCGCGGACGGATTCTCTGCCCGGTACCCTGCATTACTGCTCGGTGTCCGGGCTTACATTCTTACCATCCAGACGTTCCTGGATATAGGTTGAAATGTCGTCTCTTGGAATGTCCAGCGCGGCGGCGAGCTCCCCGTAAAGGAGCTCCTCAGCGCGCTTCATAAATTTCTTATCGATCTGCCCGAGGTGACGGTTCTGCTTGTGCGCGGCATCCATCTTCTTATGAATAGATTTTGCAAGGCGGACGAGGTCGACAGTTTTATGCGTGTCGATGACCGATTGATAGTGTTTGGTGAGCTGCTGTGTACTGCTGCTCTTATAGATCTCTGTATGTACTTCCGGCATGATGGAAATCAGCTCATCGGCCTCCTTGGCGGAGATGACCGGCCTGCTGAAGACCTTCGAGTTGTTCACCGGCGCGTAAATCGTTCCATTCTGGTACAGAGGCTGGAGAATATAATAATCCTGATCTACCTGCGTGCCTCCGAAATCGGGTCTCGTGATCTCTTTGACTTCACAGACACCCGTTCCTCCATACATGATCAGGTCGCCTACCTGATACATCCAACGACCAACCCCTTTCTTCAATATATTGTAATTTCAATGGTTTTTCTTGTGTATACTAAAAGTATACCACATTTTGACAGCTAAAAACAGAATGTATCTAAAAAAGTACTATACAAATATTTCGAGTGGTGATAAAATATGTTGCTTATAGTGACGATAAGAAAAACGAGATAGGAAAATATTTGGTCATTTGCTTTTGACAAAAAACACCTGCACAAGGGAGTAATTCTCGGAAAGGAGCATCCATTGAGGTATATTGAGATCAGCTGCGAAACATCCGAAACCGGCATCGAACTGCTGACTGCAGCGCTTGACGCCGCCGGAATCAGCGACACGGAAGTCAGCGACCCGCGCGACGTAGAAGAAATCATGAACAAGAAAGAATCTTATGAATGGGATTACATTGAAGACAGCGTCGTCCATAAGATGGAAGAGGCACCGCGTGTATCCTCCTATTTTCCGGAAGGCGAGGAGGGACGCCGCCAGGCGGACCTGATGAAGCAGGTGATTGCAAAAGTCACAGCGGACGTTAAGGCGGGCTTCTACGGCCCTGACGTCGACCTGGGCACGATGAAGGTCACGGAGGAGATCCGCGACGACGCCGACTGGAAGGACAAGTGGAAGGCCTACTTCAAGCCGTTCCACGTCAGCGAGCACCTGGTCATCTGCCCGAGCTGGGAGAACTACGAGCCGCAGGACGGCGAGAAGATCATATCCATCGACCCGGGCATGGCGTTCGGAACGGGAACGCACGAGACCACCTCGATGTGCCTGAACCTGCTCGAGAAGTACCTGAAGCCGGGCACCCGCATCCTCGACGCGGGCACGGGCTCCGGAATCCTCGCGATCGCCGCGACCCTCTTGGGTGCCGGCGAGGTCCTGGGCGTCGACGTCGACGAGGACGCCGTCCGCGTCGCGCAGGAGAACATCGAGAAGAACCGCTGTGAATCCGTCGCCCGCGCCGAGTTCGGCGACCTGACCAAGGGCATCGACTACGAGGCCGACCTGATCGTCGGAAACCTGATGGCCGAGCTGATCTGTCTGCTGTCCAAGGGCATCGCCGCCCACCTGACCGCAGGCGGCACGTTCATCGCCTCCGGCATCCTCACAGAGAAGGAAATGATGGTCCAGGAGGCCGTCACCGAGGCAGGCCTGCGCATGATCGAGCTCAAGGAGAAGGGCGGGTGGTGCGCGATGGTGTTTGAGAAGCCGGGCAAGTAGGCAAGGCCCGCAGCGCCGCACTGAGCCGCGCCCGCGATTCGGACGCGCGATTCGGATTCTGCGCCTTCGCGGCAGGCCTGAACGGGAAGCCGCGGCAGTCGGGCGTTCGTAAAATCCATTTGGAACGCGCTAATTCCGAAACTGCGCGGCGGCGCGGCGCAGTTTCGGCTGCGGTCGGAATTCGCCCCTGGTCAGAAAAACTGCGCGGCGACGCGATGATGCGCGTTTAAAATTACAGTTACGGTGCTGAAATATAGTGTTGTTGTAATATTGGTTTTATTGGAGAACGGAGAAGGAACAGAGAGGGAACGAAGATAGTATGAAAGCAGCATTTCACACACTCGGATGCAAAGTCAATCAGTACGAAACGGAATCCATGAAGGAGCAGTTCGCCAAGGCGGGATTCACGATCGTGGATGAGGAGGAGGCGGCCGACGTCTACGTTGTCAACACGTGCACGGTGACTAACCTCGCGGACAGAAAATCCCGCCAGTTCATCAGGAGGTGCCGAAAGGTCAACCCGGCCGCCGTCGTCGCGGTCACGGGCTGCTACGCGCAGATCAAGCCGGATGAGGTCGCGGAGATCGAGGGCGTCCAGATCGTCGCCGGAACCGATGAGAAGCACGCCGTTCTTCCGCTTGTCCAGGAATACTTTGCCGCAAGGGACAGAGACAGTGCCAGAGACGGTGCCGGGGACAAAAACCACGCGGACGCCGAACCTTCCGCACCTGATGTACTCTCTGCCGTCAGATCCTACGACGAGCTCACCACTTACGAGGAACTCGGCGAAATCACCGGCATGGAGGGCAGAACCCGCGCGTTCATCAAGATCCAGGAGGGGTGCACGCATTTTTGTACGTACTGCATCATTCCTTACGCGCGCGGCACGATCAGGAGCCGTCGCAAGGAGGAAATCCGCGAGGAGGTCGAGCGCCTTATTTCCAAGGGCTACAAGGAAATCGTCCTGACGGGCATCAACACGGCCTACTACGGCCGCGACCTGGGCTACGACGGCGCCGCGGAGCTGATCGGCGAGCTGAACAGCATCCCGGGCGAATTCCGCATCCGCCTGAGCTCCCTCGAGCCGACCGTCATCGACGCCGACTACGTCAAGAAGCTCTTCCCGTACGAAAAACTCTGCCACCACCTCCACCTCGCGCTGCAGAGCGGCTCGGACAACGTGCTGAAGGCGATGAACCGCGGCTACACCCGCAGCGAATTCCTCGCGATCGCGGACGAGCTCCGCGCGTTCGACCCGCACTACGGCCTCTCGACGGACATCATCGTCGGCTTCCCGGGCGAGACGGAGGAGGACTTCCAGGGCAGCGAGGACATCACGACGCGCCTCTCCTTCTGCAAGACCCACGTCTTCAAGTACTCCCAGCGCACCGGCACCCCGGCCGCCGAGCGACCTGACCAGATCGACGGCACCATCAAAGCCTCCCGCTCCCGCCGCCTGATCGAGACCGCCCGCCGGGCCGCAGACGCCTTCTTCACCTCCTGCATCGGCGACACCCGCACCGTCCTGGTCGAGGAGTTCGCCCAGGACCCGATCACCGGCGAATCCCAGGGCATGGAGAACGACCTGTCCGCTTCCCCGTCGGCAGTCGATATCCCGTCGGCATCCGCTTCCCCGTCGGCATCTGATGCCTCGGCGTCATCCGCTTCCCCGTCGGCAAAGGCCATCTCCCAGCCAGAAGGCGCAGCATCGGCTGATGCATTGGGCGCGGCGGCGGCAGACAGCACATCCGCAGCCGCCCCGGCTTCCGCCGCCGACCGAGCCGCGATCAACGCTCTCTCCGCCGACGCTCTTTCCCGCGGCACGCAGTGGGTGACCGGCTACACCGACAACTACATCCGCACCTATTTCCGCGGCGACCCGTCCATGTTCAACGAGTTCGTCCGCGTGCGCCTGGTGCGCCCGTACCGGGACGGCATGCTGGGCGAGGTTGTGGAATAGCGGCGCCGGACCTTTAGAAGCAGGAGGCGCGCCGCTTCAGATAAATGAGGCGCGCCGAAGATAACGATAATCAGGAGCATCTGCAGAATCGTGTTTGCGACCGCGGATGCTCCTGTTTGATTGCGGCGACCGCAGGCCGGCGCGAAGGGTGGAAGGAACTGGCCTGCGAACGCTCGGCCAGTTCCCTCCATTGTTTCGGCGCGCCCTCAAATGTAAGGGAGCGCGCCGAGTGCGCGGCGCAAAAAATAAGTGCCGCGATGACGAGTGACGCGTGATAGCAGGAATGAGGGCGCCGCTGCGATGAGTGATAGCAATAACGAGGGCGCCGCTGCGATGTGCGATAGCAATAATGAGGGCGCTGCTGGTCTCGATACAAACTCGGGTTGAGAGGGCGGCGCCGGACAAGGCACGGCAGTACTGGAGAGACAGCACTAACGCTATCACACTTGGGAATTTGGCGTGAAAAGGACTGCTTTCCAAATGTTAAATTATTAACTGGGAATTTGGCGGTCTTTTAGAGGAATTCCCAAAATCCGGCGCCGTTCAAGCAGAGGATATTGGTCGATTCGTCTGCCGATGCTCATGAGTGATGAGCGATGTGTGGAAATTGGCGTTTATTAATAACTAGTAATCGATGAAGACTGATAATTAGATGGCATAAAGGCTATAGCTGTACCAAGCTTGATGCGGCTATGGCCTTTCTTTATGATCAGACGGCCGGCCGCAGCGAATGGCCGTGATGAATACTTGGGAAATAGTCATCTTGCCTCCTTCTTTCCCAAGAAATCGAAGCCCGGTTTGGAACCAAGAAAAAAGAAGGGGGATTTCCCAACTAAACAGGCGGCGCCGACATCCCTCAGCCGGTCCCGGTTAGGAAAAGGCAGCACCTTAGGGCAGATTCCGAAGTGTTCAGAGGAAATGTCGGAAACCTCGTCGATTGAAAACGGTTTTCCGACTTTTCGCCGCCGCCGCAGGCGCGCTCAATCGGACGAGCGCTCGTATTGTGTTCATATCTGTACAATGTGAGCGCTGAATGGACCCATTTCCATGTCTGCAGTCGGAGCGGCGAGTGATTTTCCTTGATGTTATAGCAAAAATGACGTCGAATCCGCTGATATAATGACAATGTTGAATGATAATGCAGGGAACGGAGGGCGGCGGTTTCGGAATCTCAATAAATAAGGACTCAATTCCGAGTTAAAAATTTAACATTCGGAAAGCGACAATTACTAGGGAGAGATTCCGAAAATAGGCGGCCGCCGCCGTTCCATTCAAGCTCAAATCGTCGCGGCGGCGCAATCAATCGTATATCGCAAATAGACGATATTAACCCAGCCTATATAATCCCACTTAATATAATCCACGAATCATTGCAATTACAATTATATTGTATATCGCGAATAGGCGATTTTACCATCCTCCTTTTTTATAATCTCGGAATCGTTGCAATGACGTTTGCATTGTATATCGCAAATAGGCGATTCGCGCTATATTCATCTATTACTACAACACTGTTTGACATGCCCGCACTCCCGCATAAAAGATGGAACCGACCTGCAGGAAGTTTGGCATGCCCGCCGCCGCATGAAAATTCGAACTGACCTGTACGCCAGTTTGCCATGCCCGCCGCCCCAGTGAAAGTAAGAACCGCCCGCAGTATGGCATGTCCGCAGGATGATATGATCATCAGAAAGAGCGGACGCCCATAGGAAAACGGGGCCGCCATCGTCACTCCGACTTTGGCGGTCCCGTTCCTTCACATTATAAGCATTGTGAGCATTGCCGCAGCACTTCCGGCAGCCGAGCCGCAGTGTTTACCGCGCTGCCCATGCCGTCCCTGCCGCGCCGCGTGGTGATGTCCTGATTACGCGCGCGGGCTCGGCTTCACGTTATTCCGCGCCGCGCCTGTCAGTCAGGCTGCGGCTGGCATCTGCGCGGGCTTAGAGCTGCGCGGGCGCGGGCTTACGCAATGCGGTGCCGCGCGGTGCTGCGGGTTCGCCGCCGCCGCGCTTTAGCCTGGTGGCCAGGTGAACTTGCGCTTGCCGAGGATGTGCAGGTGGATGTGCTTGACGGTCTGCTGGGCGTCGTCGCCGTTGTTGCTGACTACGCGGTAGCCGTCGGTGATGCCCATCAGCTTGACGATGTCCTTGACCTTGAGAAGCATGTAGCCCAGGAGGTCTTTGTCGTCGTCGGTGACGTCGTCCAAGGAAGCGATGTGCTTCTTAGGGATCATCAGGACGTGGACAGGTGCCTGCGGTGAGATATCTTTATAGACGCAGATTTTATCGTCTTCGTAGACGATTTCTGATGGAATCTCGTGGTTGGCGATGCCGCAGAATAAACAGTCTGACATGTGCGTTGCTCCTTTCTTCCGCCGGGTGAACGGCAGATCAGTTGATTGCGGGTCCGCGCGGGCTTTGCCTGGGACAAAGGAAATGCGCCTGGAAAGACCTAAGGGACCTGCTGTTAAACTCTATTATAGCATTGATGTGTGGGAATCGCTGTATTTTTTCGATGATTGCGCCGGGGCGGACGGGGCGTGTATACGTTTGGCGCATTCAAAAAATGCTTGTAAAGAACATGCCGTGATAGTATACTATTATAGTGTTATTGCACGTGCTGTTCACTGCTTTAATTATAAAATGGCGGGAGGTGAATCGAGAATGGCACAGGTATTCGTAAGAGAAAATGAAAGCTTGGAGAGCGCTCTGAAGAGATTCAAGAGATCATGCGCAAGAGACGGCGTCATGGCAGAGGTCAGAAAGAGAGAGCACTACGAGAAGCCGAGCGTAAAGAGAAAGAAAAAGTCTGAAGCTGCAAGAAAAAAGGCTAGAAAGTATTAGTTTTTTAAGCGCCTGATCGACTGAATCGAGGTGAGAGAATGGGCTTAAAAGAACAACTGATGGACGACTTCAAGCAGGCTATGAAGGCACATGACAACGTCGCCAGGAACACGATCAGTATGGCTAGAGCTGCGATCAAGCAGTATGAGATTGACAATCGAGAAGAACTGGATGATCAAGGCATCGTTCAGATCCTGCAGAAGCAGGTGAAGATGCGTAAAGATGCCCTCGCTGATTTTGAAAAAGCAGGAAGAACAGACCTGAAAGATGCATATAACCAGGAAATCGAAGTTCTTGAGCGATATCTTCCTAAGATGCTTTCCAAAGATGAGATTCGCGCGGAAGTGGAAAAGCTTGCCGCAGCGCAGAACATCGAGAAATCTAAGAAGAGCATGGGCAGACTGATGGGCTGCACGATGAAAGAGCTGAAGGGCCGCGCAGACGGCAATGAGGTTCGCGAAGTTGTAACAGAGTTTCTTTCTGAAGAGTAGAACGTTAAGGACCGGGCAACGGATAAGACCGATGCCTGGTCTTTTTTTCGTATTTTTAAGGGAAATCGCCGGGATTGGTCACACAGAAGAGGTTCGATAGGATACAATAAAGGGTATAAATATTTTCCGCCGAGATATGACAGTGTCCCGCGCCGCGCTGCGGGCCAAGCCGAGATTTGCGAGACAATCGGAGCATGCGAGACAATCAGAGCTGTGCGCATGCGTCGGCTCGCTTGTCGATTTCCGGCGGGGATAACCGGAGCGCCGCCTCAGGCTGAGATTTCAGCGGCGGCAGAATGATCATGATGAACAGAGAACAGGAGAAGAGATAATTTGATCAGAAACACAGGATTTCATCAGTACGTCCGCCGGGCCGCGTTCATGGCCGCGGAGGACGTTTCAGGCGCTGCGGGGGCAGCGATGGAGCAGGCAGAGGTTCAGACAGAGGGACAGACACAGGCAGAGGCAGAAAGCGCCGCGGGCGGGAGTAAGCCCGCGGAGGCGGGGAGCCGTTCCAGCGGGTTCACGCGCGTCGAGGTCCCGGACGATCTGGACCGCGAGGAGCTTTTCGGGAACATGGACTACAACATCCAGCTGATCCGCGAGGCGACGTCGGCGCAGATCCTGCAGAGGGGCGACAGTCTGCTCGTCAAGGGGCAGGACGAGGAAGGCACGCAGCTCGCCGTGGGAATCCTGGAGGAGCTCGTGGCGATGATCGAGCGTAAGGAGCTGCTGGACGCGCAGAAGGTCAACTACGTGATCCAGCTGAAGACGCAGGGCGTCTCCTACTCGGAGAACAACGTCTCGTCCGACATCATCTGCTTCACGACCAAGGGAAAGCCGATCAAGCCTAAGACGATCGGCCAGAAGAAGTACGTGGAGAGCATGAAGAAGCGCGACGTCACGTTCGCAATCGGGCCTGCCGGAACCGGAAAGACCTACATCGCCGTCGCGATGGCCTGCACGGCCCTCAAGGCAAAGGATGTCCAGAAAATCATCCTCACCCGCCCTGCCGTCGAGGCCGGGGAGAATCTCGGATTCCTGCCGGGCGACCTGCAGGAGAAGGTGGATCCGTACCTGCGCCCGCTGTACGACGCTCTGTACGACGTTCTGGGACGCGAGAAGGCGATCTCCCTGCAGGAGAAGGAGATCATCGAGGTCGTCCCGCTCGCCTACATGCGAGGAAGGACGCTGGACGACGCGTTTATCATCCTGGACGAGGCGCAGAACACGACGAGGGAGCAGATGAAGATGTTCCTGACCAGAATGGGATTCGGCTCCCGCATGGTCATCACCGGTGACGTCACCCAGATCGACCTGCCGAGGGGAAAGAAGAGCGGCCTGATCGACGCCGGGCACATCCTGAAGGGCGTGAAGGGGATCGACTTCTGCTACCTGAAGGACGTCGACGTCGTCCGCCACGAGATGGTCAAGCGGATCATCAAGGCCTACGACGCCTACTACCACCGTCACCCGGAAACCAGAGACGAGAGATAGGAGGCGGCCATGCAGATCTATTTTGACCAGGAGAATCAGGTCACGGAGGACCTCCTCGAGACGATGAGCAAGGCGGCAGACCTCTGCGTGCAGAAGGAAGGCCTGGACGAAGAGTGCTGTGGGGTCAGTGTGAGCTTTGTCTCTTCTGAGGAGATCCACGAGCTGAACCGCGAGTACCGCGGGGTCGACCGCGTCACCGACGTGCTGTCGTTCCCGCAGCAGGAGGACCCGGATGAGATCCGCGAGATGATCGATATGATCGGCGCCTGCGAGTTAGGCGACGTCGTGATCTGCAGGGAGCGCGCGCAGCAGCAGGCGGAGGAGTTCGGCCACTCGTTCGAGCGGGAGCTGATCTACCTGTTCGTGCACAGCATCCTGCACCTGCTCGGCTACGACCACATGCAGGAAGACGAGAAGGCCGTCATGCGCGCCCGTGAAGAGGAGATCATGGACGAGCTCGGGATCCCGCGGCGCACGGACCATATAGAGGATTAAGGAGGCGATTCCGATGACGCAGGAAGAACAGAAGGCCCTGTTCCGCAGGGCGATGGAGGCGAGCCGGAGGGCGTACGCGCCGTACTCGGGCTTCCACGTCGGCGCGGCGCTGCTGGCTGAAGATGGAAGGATTTTTACCGGGGTGAACGTGGAGAACGCGTCGTACCCGGCGGGGATCTGCGCGGAACGGTCCGCGGGGACGGCGGCCGTGACGCAGGGGTGCCGGGAGTTTAAGGCGCTCGCGGTCGCGTCGCCGGACGGTGAGGCGTCCATGTGCGGGATCTGCCGGCAGTTTTTCAGCGAGTTCTCGCGGGATCTGGCGGTCATCTACGGGAAGGACGAGGAGCATTTGACGGCGAGGAAGCTGTGTGAGCTGCTCCCTTCTGACTTTGTCCTCCCTAAGGCATAACGGGTGGAGAGAACAGCCGAAGCAGCGGGCAGAAGCAGCGAGAAGAGGCGGTGGGAACAATGCCGAGAAGCATCGGGAGTGCAGCGGAAAGCGCCGGAATGCCGAAATGCGCCGGAATGCCGAAATCCACCGAATTACGAAATACGAAGTGAAATACGAGAAATACGAAATAAAGAAAAATTTTAAAGTGAGGTAGAAAGTGAAATCAGGATTTATTGGAATTGTGGGAAGGCCTAACGTGGGAAAGTCGACGCTGATGAACGCGATTTTAGGCGAGAAGATTGCGATCACGGCGGACAAGCCGCAGACGACAAGGAACAGCATCCGCGGCATCTACACGAGAAAGCCGGGGACGAACGGCGAGGGCGATGAGGGCGTGCAGATGGTCTTTGTCGACACCCCGGGCATCCACAAGAGCAGGAACAAGCTGGGCGAGGCGATGGATGAGATGGCGATCGGAACGCTGTCTGAGGTCGACCTGATCCTGTTCCTGATCGACGCGCACTCGATGAAGGGCCACGGAAACGAGCACATCCTCGAGATGCTTAAGAACGTCAAGACGCCTAAGGTCCTCGTGATCAACAAGACGGACCAGATGCAGCCGGAGGAGTACCTGGAGCTGTACAAGCAGTTCGAGGAGACCGGCATGTTCAAGGAGATCTACGGGACGAGCGCTCTGCGCGGCGACAACGTGCCGGAGCTCAAGCAGTACATCGAGGACAGCCTGCAGGAAGGCCCGATGTATTTTCCTGATGACATGGTAACCGATTACACCGAGCGCTTCCTGGTCAGCGAGGTCATCCGCGAGAAGGCCCTGATGTACCTGAATGAAGAGGTACCGCACGGCATCGCGGTCGAGGTCGAGTCGTTCAAGGAGGAGAAGAACATCATCCGGATCGGCGCGGTCATCTACTGCGAGAAGAAGACGCATAAGGGCATCATCATCGGCAAGGGCGGCAAGAAGCTTAAGGGCGTCGGCAAGGCCGCGCGCGAGGAGCTGGAGGCGCTGCTCGGCATCAAGATCTACCTGGAGCTCTGGGTCAAGGTCCGCGAGGGCTGGAGAGATTCCCGGTCGGCGCTGACCGAGCTCGGCTACATCGAGAAGCAGAGGTAGGCAGGGAAATGGCCGGCAATGTCACGGTGCCTGCCATCGTCCTTCGGCAGTTTCCGATCGCGAACGGGCGCAAGATGGTCGTGCTCCTGACGGACCGCTACGGGAAGATCAGCGCGGGCATGTGGGTGCAGACAAAGGGAGGACGGACCAAGGCAGAAAACACCCCGCCGTTTTCCGAGATCCGCGCCAGAATCCTGCCGAGGCGCAGCTCCTACGACCTCCTCCACGCGGACATCGAGAAGACGCACTACGCCCTGGGCGAGGACGTGGAGAAATACCTGTTCGCTTCCTACGCTCTGGAGCTGACCGACCGCGTCGTGTCCGAGAACGTGCCGGTCCCGGAGGTCTTCCGCCTGCTGCAGTCCTACCTGGACCTGCTCACGGAGCGGAAGGAGAAGCACCTGACCCTGCTGATCGCCTACGAGATCCGCCTGCTGGACGAGATGGGAGTGCGCGCTGACCTGTCCCGCTGCATGTGCTGCGGGAAAACAGAGGACCTGAACTGGTTCAGCGTCCCCGAGGGCGGGCTGATCTGCGACAACTGCGCGAGGAAACTCACGGAAAGGCTGCATAACGCGAGATCTCTCGCGAATGAGCGCCCAGACGGTTCGCATTACGCGAGATCTCTCGCGAATAATCGCCAGGACGGTTCGCATTACGCGAGATCTCTCGCGGAAAAGCGTCCAGACGGTTTGCTTTATAAGGTGGATTTTGGTATTATTAAAACCATAGAGTATTTTATGAACCATAACCTGGAGAAGTTCCGGAATGCCGCACTGAACGAGGATACGGCGAGGCGGATCCAGGACATCGTAAGGCAGTATATGGCAGTTCATCTGGATATCCGGAAGCTGAAGAGCGAGGGCTTTTTAGAGGAGGAGCGGATGACTGCAGAAAGGTCGAAACATGGGGATTACACTGGAAAAGATTGAGCTTGTCAAGGACAGAACAGGCGTAACGTATAAGGAAGCTAAGGAAGCGCTGGAGAAAGCGGACGGAAACGTCGTCGACGCGATCGTAGCCATCGAGGAGAACATCGATGACATGACCTCCACCAGAAAGATCGGGGCCAAGGGCACCGCTTTGATGGACAAGGTCAAGGAGATCGTGCAGCGCGGAAACATCTCTAAGATCGTCGTCAGAAACAACGGAAACGTCGTCCTGAACCTGCCGCTGAACGCAGGAATCCTGGGCGTCGTCATCGCGCCGTGGGGCGTTCTGCTCGGCGTTCTGGCCGCATTCGGATTCAAGTGTACGATCGACCTGGTCAAGGACGACGGGGAGATCATCAGCCTGAGCGACAAGGCCGAGGAGTTCGCGGAGAGCGCCGTAGAGGCCGGAACCAGGGCCGCACAGACGGTCAAGGAGAGGGCGCCGGAAGTCATGGAGACCATGTCCAGCAGCGTTTCCGAGATGATGGATAAGGTCAAGGGCGCAGGAGACGACGTCGAGGAGCCATTCATCGAGGAAGAGGAGTTCGACGAGGAGTGGTTCCGCGACGACAGCATGGAGACTGCTGACGCCGCCGAGGCAGCTGAGTCTGAAGAGGCTGAGGCTGCGCCGGAGGCAGAGACCGCAGAGACAGCGTCCGAGGAGACAAAGTCCGAGGAACCTGCAGACGAAGCACCTGCTGCGCAGACGGAAGAGGCCGCTGAAGAGGCACCTGCTGAGACGCCGGCAGACGACACGGAGACCCGTACCGAGTAAGACGGGGAAAAATTATCAAGACTGCATGATGCCGGGCTCTGGGAGTTCGGCATCTGTATGCATAGAGAAAGATTTATTCAGAGTTTAGAAAGTTGGGAAATATGAGCAGTGAAGTCACAATGGAGAAAATTGTAGCTTTGGCGAAGAACAGAGGATTCGTCTACCCGGGTTCCGCGATTTACGGCGGACTCGCTAACACATGGGATTACGGCCCTCTGGGAGTTGAGCTGAAGAACAACGTCAAGAAGGCATGGTGGAAGAAGTTCGTACAGGAGAGCAAGTACAACGTCGGACTCGACGCGGCGATCCTGATGAATCCGAAAGTCTGGGAAGCATCCGGACACGTCGGCGGATTCAGCGACCCGCTGATCGACTGCAAGCAGTGCCATGCGAGATGGCGTGCGGACAAGCTGATCGAGGAGTACGTCTTCAACAACAACCTGCCGGAGATCATCGTCGACGGCTGGCCGAACGAGAAGATGGAGGAGTACATCAAGGAGCACGGAATTACGTGTCCGGACTGCGGCTCCAAGGAGTTCACGCCGATCCGCCAGTTCAACCTGATGTTCAAGACCTTCCAGGGCGTCACGGAGGACACGACCTCCCAGATCTATCTGCGCCCGGAGACTGCCCAGGGAATCTTCGTCAACTTCAAGAACGTACAGAGAACGACCAGAAAGAAGCTGCCGTTCGGAATCGCACAGATCGGAAAGGCGTTCAGAAACGAGATCACGCCGGGCAACTTCACGTTCCGCACGAGAGAGTTCGAGCAGATGGAGCTCGAGTTCTTCTGCAGGCCGGGAGAGGATCCGGAGTGGTTCAAGTACTGGAGAGAGTACGCGCACAACTTCCTGGTCAACCTCGGCATCAGGGATGAGAACCTGCGCTTGAGAGACCACTCTAAGGAAGAGCTGTCTCACTACAGCTCCATGACGACGGACATCGAGTATCTGTTCCCGTTCGGCTGGGGCGAGCTCTGGGGCATCGCTGACCGTACGGACTTCGACCTGAGCCGCCACACGGAGTTCTCCGAAGAGGAGATGACGTACACGGAGGGAGAGGGCAAGGACAAGCAGTCCTTCATCCCGTACTGCATCGAGCCTTCCGTCGGTGCTGACCGTGCGACGCTGGCATTCCTGGTCGACGCGTACGAGGAGCAGGAGCTGGAGAGTGACAATGGTAAGAAGGACGTCCGCACCGTCATGCACTTCCATCCGGCGCTGGCACCGTTCAAGGCTGCCGTACTGCCGCTTGCGAAGAAGCTTGGCGACCAGGCAGAGCCGATCGCAGAGGAGCTGTCCAAGTACTTCAGCGTAGACTACGACGTCACTGGATCGATCGGAAAGCGTTACAGACGTCAGGACGAGATCGGAACGCCGTTCTGCATCTGCGTCGACTTCGACACGGCCGAGGACGGCTGCGTCACAATCCGCGACAGAGATACGATGGAGCAGGTAAGACTGCCGATCGCAGACGTTCGCAGCTACATTGAAGAGAAAATGGTTTTTTAATTAATCGGTAAGTATACAAAAGCGGCAGTGGGATTCCATGCCGCTTTTGGGGATCCGCCATGCGGGTTTTCGGGGCGTTGACGCTGATCGGAAGATGGAAGATCGGACGACCAGAGGATTGCAGAAGCGGGAGGAACAGGCGGTCCTCCCCGGCGCCCTGATTTCGCGGCGGTGCAGTGAGGCTTTAGTTTGGATAAGAAGTTTGTCTACTCCTTAAATGAAGGATCCAGCGACATGACGGATCTTCTCGGCGAAAAGGGTGCCAATCTCGCAGAAATGATGAAGATCGGCATTCCGGTCCCGTTCGGCTTTACGGTCAGTACGGAGGCGTGCACCAGGTTTTACGAGAACGGGGGGAAACTCGACCCCGCCGTCCACGCGGAGATCTGCGCCAAGGTCGCGGAGCTGGAAAATGTCATGGGAAAACGTCTCGGCGACTCGGAGAACCCGCTTCTCGTCGCGGTCAGGGGCGGCGCTCCCAAGGCGATGAACGGGACACTGAAGACGATCCTGAACCTCGGTCTGAACCGGGACACGGTCGGTGCCCTGGAACGCATGACCGGGGACAGGCGGTTTGCGCTCCGGAACATGCTGGACTTTCTCTCATCGTACAGCAGCATCGTTCTCGGAATTGATGAGGACCGCTTTTTGGCGTTGAATCAGGAGAAGCGCCGCGAGGCCGGCGCGCAGGACGGCGACCGCCTGTCGCTGGAGGACCTGCAGGCTCTCGAGGTTTCCTACCGCAGACTGATCGTCGAGGAGACGGGGAGCCCGTTCCCGGAGGATCCGCTCGAGCAGCTGGAAGAGGGCATGATCGCGATCCTGAAGGAGTGGATGGCGCCGGACGTCATCGCGTACAGGAAGATGCACCAGATCCCGGACGAGCCCGGAATCGCCGTCACGGTGCAGGCCATGGTCTACGGAAACGCCGGCAGCAGCAGCGGGACCGGCATCGTCCTGACGAGGGACCCGTCCAGCGGCCAAAAACGCCTGTACGGCGAGTTTTTGATCGACGCCAAGGGCAGCGAGATGCAGAAGGGCATCCGCAGCCCGCTCGACCTCAGCATCATGCAGGCCGCCTTCCCTGAGGCCTACGAACGCCTGAAGCACATCTGCGAGATTCTGGAGCGTCAGTACCGCGACCTGCAGTACGCGGAGTTCACGGTGCAGCAGGGCAAGCTCTACATCCTGCAGACGCGCCGCGGCAGGCGCACCGCCCAGGCTGCGGTCAAGACGGCAGTCGACCTCGTGAAGGAGGAGCTGATCGACCGCAAGACCGCGGTCTTAAGAATCGACCCGGTCTTCATCGAGAACCTGCTCGCCCCGAGGTTCGACCCGGAGCAGGAGGAAGAGGCGGTCACGATCGCTCAGGGCATCGAGGCATCGCCTGGCTGCGCCTGCGGCAGACTGGTGTTCAGCCCGGAGCAGGCACTCCAGCTCCACCAGATCGGCGAGCCGGTCATTCTGGTCCAGAAGGAGACCGACGCCGACGACCTCTCCGGAATTTACGCGTCCTCCGGCATCGTGACCCAGCGCGGCGGGATCACCTCCCACGCGTCCGGCGCGGCCAGGGCGATGGGCAAGGCCTGCGTGACCTCGGTCGGCGACGACATCGAGATCGCGGACGACCTGAACAGCATGCGCGCCGGCGAGCAGACCTACTACAGAGGTGAGTACATCTCGATCAACGGCTTCAAAGGCTGCGTCTACGAAGGCCAGATCCGCATGATCCCGCCGGACCTCTCCGGCGACTTCGGAAAGATCATGGGATGGGCCGACGAGTTCCGAACGATGAAGGTCAGGACCAACGCCAACACCCCGGAGGAAGCCCAGCAGGGCGCGGACTTCGGTGCTGAGGGCATCGGACTTTGCCGCAGTGAACACATGTTCTATCAGGGCAGCCGCCTCCGCCAGATCCAAAAAATGCTCCTGACGCAGGACCCGGAGGAGAAGCAGGAGGCCATGGAGGAGATCAAGCGCATCCAGCGCTCCGACTTCTTCGACATCTTCACGATCATGGAGGGCCTGCCGGTCAGCGTGCGCCTGCTCGACCTGCCGCTGCAGGACTTTCTGCCGGAGAGCGACGCCGACCTCGAGGACTTCGCCAAGGAGGAGGGCCTCTCCCTCTTCGGCGTCAGACAAAAAGCAGACGCCCTCAGGGAGACGAACCCGATGCTGGGCCAGCGCGGCTGCCGTCTCTGCATCATGCACCCGGAGCTCACGGTCATGCAGACGGAGGCGATCATCTCCGCCGCGATCGAGGCCGAGGAGAAGATGGGGCGCCAGGTCGACCTGGAGATCATCATCCCGCTCGTCATCTCCGTCCACGAGCTCAACCGCGTCAAGGACCTCGTAAAGAAGACCGCTGACCGCATCATGAAGGACGCCGGCCACACGATCGAGTACCGCATCGGCACCATGCTCGAGGTCCCGCGTGCCTGCATGCGCGCGGACGCCCTCGCCGGAAGCGTCGACACCTTCTCTTTCGGCACCAACGACCTGACCCAGATGATGTACGGCCTCTCCAGAAACGACACCGCCGGCCTGATCAGCGAGTACATGGACCAGGGCATCTTCCCGGACGACCCGTTCAAGACCATCGACCGCGACGGCGTCGGCAAAGTCATGGAGCGCGCCATCACCTTAGGCCGCAAGGTCAAGCCGAACCTCCGCTTAGGCGTCTGCGGCGCCCAGACCGGCGACCAGCGCAGCGTCGAGTTCTTCCACGAGCTCGGCATGAACTACGTCTCCTGCTCCCCGTTCCGCGTGCCCGTCGCGCGCCTCGCGGCGGCCCAGGCGGCGATCCGATTAGGGAACGGCAAAGAAGAGTAACCCGAGCGCCAGAATATAAAACCGCCCGCTTGCACAGATGTCTGCGTAAGCGGGCGGTTTTTGGCGTGCGGGGGATTCTTCAATGGGGGTGAGGGGGCGGCGGCCCGCCGGGCAAAGGAGAGGCCCTCCGGGATACCGGGGCGGGCACGCGACTGGGAGCGGTCGGGCGATTGGAAGCTGAGGAGCGCCGGACCGCGGCGCCGCGTGCGTGATGTGAGGGGCGGCGATACTGGGGTGGTCCGCTGCGCGGAGAGGAAAATGGTAGAAGCCGCTCAGCGCAGGGCTTCCCGGCTTCACTGATTGTCAAAGAAGGTCGCCGCTTCATCGGCGCTGCTCTGAAGCGGGATTGTCTTTGCCGCCCTGCGGGCGGCAAGGTGAGAGAATACTCAACCTCGCCGCTTGCGCGGCGGGTTTCGTATTCTCCTTGATCGAGCGGCCGGCTGCTTTTCTGAAGGGGCGGCGGCCGGCCGAAGGTGGGAGAACTCTCCCGCTTGGTCGTGTTCTCCTGATTGCAGCGCCGGGCGACCGTCCGAACCGATCTTAATTCTGTACTGCGGTTCGGAACGTCGCCCGGGCGCGGTGGCGGTCCGTCAGCTTTTATGAGTTGAATGGCTGACAGACCGCGGCGCCGTGCTGATAAAGCTGGAAACGCATGGCGAAGGTAGGAATCCGCTTGGCGGGGCTCGCGGATTCCTTTGATCCGGCCCGCAGGCTCCAAGGTGCTGTCGCCTGCCGGGCCGTAGCGCCGCCTGGATGGGCGTAAGGGGCGGCGCGGGCGGCCCCGCATACTGGAACACTATAATGTGCGGAAGGAGACGACGGATGTATACAAAATACTTCTTTAAATCCGCAATAATCCATATTCCCGGAAGTTGACGAATTTGGTTCCGGAAAATCGTAAAATGGCGGATTTGAAGGGCGTTGTAATCGATTTGGTTCGTTTGATTCCGGCTGTTTTCGAGGGAAAATCGGGGTATACAGGATCCAAGTGTATACATGGCATGTGAATACTGATAACATGGACTGGGTGAGTAATAAAAACTTCGGGAAATAGATGGATTCGCTCTTGTTACCGAACATATATGTAATCTGCATGATTACATGACGGATGATGATAGCAATATAGCCGTCACGGACGTACCGGGGCCGCTCGCCGCCGGCGATGACTCTTCTTTAAATCTGCGATATTTCAAAAATACTAAGCGTCGGCGGCGGAATTTATTGCAGATGGGCTTTTACGATTTTCCGGAAGTATACAAAATTTTGTTGGGTGATTAATGACCATTGTAGAATTGCATTCTGTATGCCAGTGATAACTCAGCAAGAGAGGGAGGTGGCAACTGGTACGCCGCTGCTCCGGCATACCGGAATGCCGCAGTGTCATCCAGTGTTATCAATGCTGCGAATGCAAATCTGATATTCAGATATCACCGTGGTCGACATCTCGTCGGGATGACCAGGGTGCGCGTGCATTCCTTCTCATTTCTGTTGTCCAGTCGTCCGGCATGGGCCGCCCCGCCGCCGGCTATAAATCAAATTTCTCGGTCAGCCGAAACTCGTGTATACACCGCCGGCTATTTGTAAAATATGATCTCAAGCCGAATCACCCCGCGCTCGAAGGCGAGAAAAGTGCGCACGAGCGGGCGCTGATCGCAGTAATCCCGGATAAATCCGGGATACAACTGGTCGATCTGAACAGTAAAGCTGACAATATGATCGCTGTGTCTATTAGAATTTCGGCTATCTTCTACAATTGAATAATAGCCGAAATCCCGCTGCCCTCGAGCGGGTGGGCCGTCCTGTGAATTTCGGTACCATGAAAAATATGAACTATGGCCGGAAAAAATTGAAGACTCTTCGGTTCACAGTAATAATTAAAATATAGCCGGCAGGAATGGTAATAACTGGAACTTGTCGTACATACAGTATACTAAAACTCCCCCCGTGCGCCTTTTTCCAGTTTTCTTTAGTGTGCGGGGGAAACCACCGAGGGAACTCGGTCGAATTCCTGAGGTCGAGTTACCACCTTAGGTCGCGGCATATTAAATTTTCATCTGCCGCGACCTGCCCGCGGCCCCAACCCCAGCTTTCAAATGGGCTGGCGGGCCCTCGCCGCGCGCCATTCCAGCGTGTAAGGCGCGCGGCGAAAAAATCACAGAAATCGTGCGAGCATACTGCGCAGCACGATTTCAACCGATTCCACACGCGGTCGGGCGATCATTGGCATAAAAATCGCCGGACCGCCCCTGCGCGGGCGACTGTCCGACCCGCATGATCAGGTTAGGGCGGGTCGGACGGTGGCCCGCGCAATAATTGAAGAAACCCGGCGTCAGCGTCAGCGAAGCCGGGTTTCTTCAATCGGCCGCGAGGCCCAATATTACAGGCGGCCGCTAGATCCCGTTTACGAGCGAAGCGAGTAAACGGTAACCTTCGCCGTGCTTGTCCTTCTTCCGGCACGGCGCCAGATCCCGATTCAGAACGAACGTGATGAATCGGCGACCCTACCGCCCGCAGGGCGGCAAATATAATAGGAGAATCCGACGCGATCAGCGGAGGATTCTCTCACCTTCTTCGACAATCGCAGATCTCGGGAGGCCTTGCGCCGAGCGGGATCTACCATTTCCCTTCCCTCACGCGGCCGCCCACGCAATCCTGCGCTGCGGCGCTGCCTTATTACCATTGCCCGCGCCAGCGCAGCCTAAGCCAGGCGCGCACAATATCAATCCCGCCCGCATTTGATGGGTGAGGGCACATGCGCTGCCTTGACCAGTATCCGCGGGTTTCTCTCACGCGGCCGCCCGCGCGATCCCGCGCAGTGGCATTACACTTTTACCATTGCCCGCCCGCGCGCAATAATCCGTTCGCGCACATTATCACCCCCGTCCGCATCTGATGGGTGAGGGCACATGCGCTGCCTTGGCCAATATCCGCGGCCTTTCCTCACGCGGCCGCCCGCGCAATCCCTGGGAATTGTACGTACGCATCGTGCTGGCGCCCGCAACTGAAGGGGGAGACCATGTGCGTTTCCCGAATTCTTGCGAAGCACGTGTTCGGGAAATGCATGTGCCCTCGCCTGTGGACTGCGGACGGGGTCTTGAAAAGATGTGCGCGAATGGAATAGCGGAGATGCGCGGGCGCGGGCATGTGTACAAAGTGCAACGCCACATAGCTGTTGAGATAATTTTCAGAATGGTGTATCCTTGAATCAGCGAGCGAACAATAGGTTCGCAGTCAGGCGAGCCGCGGGATGCCTGCGGTCAAGCGGGTGAGCGCGGGGTTCGCTGTAAACGGTAAATAATGACTCGTTACGAGGAGGTAAGTGAAATGGGCTGCACAACAATTTTGGTTGGCAAAAACGCATCATACGATGGATCCACGCTGATGGCGAGGGACGACGATTCGGGGTCGGACTGCTTTACGGCCAAGAAGTTCGTGGTCGTCATGCCGGAGGACCAGCCAAGGCACTATAAGTCGGTGAATTCGGCTTTTGAGATCGATCTGCCGGATGATCCGATGCCGTACACGGAGACGCCGGACGCGGTGCAGGTTGCCGGAGGAATCTGGGGCCAGGGCGGAATCAACGCGGCGAACGTCTCGATGACGGCCACGGAGACGATAACGACAAATCCGACGGTCCAGGGAGCGGACCCAATTGCGGTTGACGGCATTGGGGAAGAGGACATGCCGACGCTTGTTCTGCCGTACATTCATACGGCGAGGGAAGGCGTGGAGCGCCTCGGAAAGATCCTGGAGGAGTACGGAACGTACGAGTTCAACGCGATCGGATTCCAGGACGTCAATGAGATTTGGTGGCTGGAGACGATCGGCGGCCATCACTGGATCGCCAAGCGCGTTCCGGACGACTGCTACGTCGTCATGCCGAACCAGATGGGAATTGACTCCTTCGACTTTGTCGACGCATACGGTGAACAGAAAGAAAACATGTGTTCTGCAGATATGATCGACTTTGTCGAAAAATACCACCTCGACCGCACACTCGACGACGAGAAGGACTACGAAAACCTGCGCGAGTGCACGGACTTCGACAGCCGCGCAGCATTCGGAAGCCGCGACGACTCGGACCACACGTACAACACGCCGAGGGCATGGTTCATCGAGCGCTACCTGAACCCGAACACGTTCATCTGGGACGGCGAGGACGCGGAGTTCACGCCGATGTCCGACGACCTGCCGTGGTGCCTGCAGCCTGAGCACAAGATCAACATCGAGGACATCAAGTACACCATGTCCGGCTACTACCAGAACACGCAGTACGACCCTTACGGCGGCTACGGCCCGGAGGAGTGGAGAAGAAAATTCCGCCCGATCGGAATTAACCGAAACTCTGTCCTTTCGCTGACGCAGATCCGCCCATATATGCCAAAGGAAATCCAGTGCATCCAGTGGGTAACGTTCGGATCCTGCGCATTCAACGCTTTCGTGCCGTTCTACACGAACGTCGAGACGACGCCGGCATACTTCAGCGAGGTCACGGAGAAGGTCTCCACCAGAAACTTCTACTGGACCAACCGCCTGATCGCGGCGCTCGCAGACGCCCACTACCAGGACTGCGTCAACACGATCGAGCAGTACCGCAACACGATCGCCTACAAGTCGCACGCATGGCTCCACGCCACCGACGAGAAGTACCTCCAGGAGAAGCCGGAAGGCGCAGCACTCCACCGCTTCCTCGAGTCCGCAAACCAGGAAATCTCCGACTTCACGGAAGACAAAACCGACGGCCTCATGGACGAGGTCCTGTTCGCGGCGAGCATGGGCATGAAGAACAAGTATGCGAGATCGGACGCGTAGTGATCACGCAGACAATCGGTGATTATAATAGGATGAAAAAGAGGCTGTGACAAAGCAGCCTCTTTTCTATGCGCTGAAAACGATCGGACAATCCCCTAGTACGCGATCTGGTACTCCGTGCGGGCGGTGTACATGTTCCAGAACTGCCTGGCGACGAGGGCGGGGTCGTACTTCGGGTCGCCGGGCTGGACGACGCCGCTGACCAGGATGCTGCCGACAAAGATGCCGCGCGGGGCGAACGCGTCGTGGAGGACGATGTTCATGGCGTTTTGGGCGGCCTTGTCGATGCAGAGGGGCTTCAGGGTCGGGATCGGCTGGAAGGTTTTTGCGAATCCGCCGCCGGTAAACAGGATCGCGCCGTGTTTAGCTGCGAATTCGTCGGTGGCGACAGTCATGGCAGCGTCCCAGCCGGAGGCGCAGTCGATCTGGTAGCGCTCGAGCAGGAGCTTGCTGTCGATCCGGCGATCGCCGTCCGGGGTGGTGATGCCGACGTTGTAGACGAGGACGTCCGGGGTGCCGAGTCCTTTGACGGTGTCCTCGATCGCGGAGACGATGGTTTCCGGTTTGGCGGCGTCGGCGGTGTGGACGTAGGTTTCGATGCCTTCTGCATCAAATTCCTTCTTGTATGCGTCCAGGTGGTCTTTGTCGCGGGACATCAGGACGACGCGGAAATCGTGGGAGGCGAACTCCCGTGCGATGGCGTTGCCGTTGCCTTTGCCGGCGCCGATAACGATAATGGTTTTCTTTGACATTATTCTCCTCCTTCGGTGTTCTGAGGGCGTCCTGCGTGTTCGATGAGCAGGGGAAGCTCGCGGGTGCAGTAATCCTCGATGCCGGCGGTGAGATCGGCCTCCCCGCGCGTGATGCACCAGGAAATGACCGCGCCGTAATAGCTGTTCATGATGCTCTGGGTGAGCGTCTTGGCGGGGGTGTCAGGGCGGAGCTCGCCGTTTTCCGCTGCCTGCTGCAGCAGGGACAAAATATTCCCGTAATCGAAACGATACTTCTCGATGCCGCCATCCTCGCCGGACAGGGGCGCTGCGACGCTCTTCATCCAGTTCTGTGCGATCTGCAGGGTGTTTCCGGTGATGATCTTCGCGGAATCGCGCAGGTAACTGCTGATTTTCTCCGCAATGGAGCCGGAATAGCCTGCCGCGGTTTCCTTTGCCGCGTTATAGGCGTCCATCGCGACCACGGAAATGACGTCCTCCTTGCGCTTGAAATGCGTGTAGAACGAGCCTTTGGCGACGCCCGCGCGCTCGGTGATTTCCTCAATGTTGATGCGGTCCGCCGGCTTCTCACGGAGCAGCGCCCGCATGGCCTCGACGATCTTCTGGCGGGTCGCCATCGCGGCCTCCTGTCTTTTTCCCATCTCTGCACCTCCTGGAATTAAGTATATGCATTTAAATGACTAAAGTCAATGAATAAAGTCAATAAAAATGACCGAAAAAAGAGAACGGGCGATCGCGCCAGGCGTCGACCCGTTCTCTGAATCAAAAAAATCACAGTGTATAGTAAAATGAAAAAGAAAAACGGACCGAAATGTTTCAGTCCGCTTGTATCTGGTGGAGATAAGGGGGATCGAACCCCTGACCTACGAGCTGCGAGTCCGTCGCTCTCCCAGCTGAGCTATATCCCCAGATCTTTAACTGATTCAATTATAGACCTGTTTGACAGAGAATTCAACGTATTTTTTTATGCACAGGAAAACGATACACAGGAAAGGGTGCAAAGCAGGCGCGGATGATGGTATACTTTAACCACAGTGATTTTGACAGAAGTTATGTGTTCAATTACACGTTATTATGGAGCCCAGGCAGCCGCGTCGGCGGCGGGGCGTTGGAATCTGAGATTTAAATTGAGATTTTAGTAAGGAAGAGCAGGGGGAAGAATTATGGAACTGTACATCATGCGGCACGGGCAGTCGGACATGAACGTTGCGGGAAAGATGCAGGGGCACATCGACTGTCCGCTGAATGACACGGGCCGGGCGCAGGCAAAGGCCGCAGCGCAGGTCCTCAGGGCACACGGGCTGACGTTTGACCGGATTATCACGAGCTCGCTCGACCGCACGCGCGAGACGGCGGAGCTGGCGACGGGCGTTCCGCGCACCGAGTTCCTGACCGACGACCGCGTCATCGAGATCGACTACGGCGAGCTCGACGGAAAGACCTACGAGGAGATGGGCCCGGGCATGAAGAAGTTCCTGATGGACCCGGTGCACGTGGATCCGCCGGCAGGGATCGAGCCGCTGTCCGAGGTGACTGCGAGGGCAGGGAGTTTTTTGACCGATCTGCTGACAAAGTCGAAGGACCAGGAAACCATCCTGGTCGTCAGCCACGGCGTCGCGATCCGGGCCATGTTCGGCTGGATGAAAGGCGAGGCGAAGCCGGGCAATGAGATTTGGCACCTGCCGATCGACAACTGCGCGATTTTCCACTGTCCGATCGTAGGCGGGCGCTACGGCGAGCCGATTAAACTACAGCCGAAAGAGCAGAAGTAGAAGAACAGCAATGCAGCAATAAACAGTAATGATCAATTCGGCAAAGACAATTAGGCAAAGACGCAAAGACAATATGACAAAAAAACCTCCGCGGCATACCAGCGGAGATTTTTTATGCGTGAAGTTTAAATTTTGTCGAAAGCGACGTAAGGAATTAATGACTTATTAAAACCACTTCATTTTCTTGCAGATCCAGATCATCACGGAGCTGATCGTGATGCTGAGGCCGATGACGAACAAATAGCCGTACTGCCAGTGGACCTCGGGCATCTTCAGGTTCATGCCGTACCAGCCGGTGATCAGCTGCAGAGGCATGAAGATGGTGGTGATGATGGTCAGGAATTTCATGGTGTTGTTCTGCTGGATGTCGACCTGGGACTGGTAGGCCTCGCGCACTTCCTCGGCGAACTCCTGGGTGCGGAGGATGACCTTGTAGAGGCGGTCGAACTTCTTGCTGACGAAGTTGAAGTCGTTGTCCATCTCGGCGAGCTCGTCGGTGATGAACTCCATCAGCTCGTAGTAGCGCTTGCGGCGCAGGATCTCACGGCGCAGCTTTCGGATCTCGTCGATGCCGCCGCGGCTAGGCGTCTTCTCCGCGAACAGCCGGTCCTCCAGCGACTGCACGTCGCGCTCAAGGTTCTGCAGGTCGTACATGTCGTTCTTGGAGATCCTCTGCAAAAACAAATTCGCCTCATGGATCCCGTTCCTGCCGCTGATGTTCGCCGCCGCCTGCCTCAGGTTCAGCGAATCCGTCATGACGCAGCACTGGTCCATGTCCGCATAAAGCGTGACGCGCCGCCGGTTGATATAGTGGAAGGTGATCAGGTACGCCTTCTTCCCGACGCGGACCGCATAGTCACGGCTGTCTCGGACTTCCCTGACCTCCGGCGTGTCCGCCAGATCTGCAAATTCATTTTTCTCTTTTGCATTAAAGACCTTAATCATCGTGCTGCCTCTCCTTCTGCGGGGGGTGAAATTCCGAACTAATAGACATTATACAACGATAATGGGACTTTGAAAACACGGGTTCATCAGCTCACCAGGTCTCCGCGCTTGGCAAGTGTATACACGGAAACACAGGTACCATAAGCTCACGGAATACGGACAACGCAGCTCCCAGGGAAACACGGGCACCATCAGCTCATGGAATACGGACGATGTAAGCTCCCAGGGAAACACAGGTGCCCGAAGCGCGCTAAGTCCTCGTGACAGACAATTCTTTGCTCGGAACTCATTGGATTTCGGGAGTTGCACTAAAAGGAGTGCAACTCCAACGAAATCCTGCTCTCGTTCCTCGTAGAATTGTCACTGTCACTGCGGAGTCGCTTGCTTCGGGCACCCGTGTTTTGGGAGCTTTATGCGTCCGTAATTCGATTGCTGGGGGTGCCCGTGTTTTGGGAGCTGTGAAGGTCCGATAGCCGTGAGCTGATGGCGCCTGTGTTTTTGTATATCTTGTAAAGCGGAGCCGTGAGCTGATGGCGGGCGTTTTTTTGTTTTTTTTGGTAGGCGGGGATCGTGATTGGTCGGGGCGGTAAAGGAGGGGGCGGCGATTTGAGGGAAGCGGTAGGATTTCGTTCTTCGCGGAATTGAAACTGTCACTGCGGAGTCGCTTGCTTCGGGCATCCATATTTTGGGAGCCTTATGCGTCCGTAATTCGATTGCTGGGGGTGCCCGTGTTTTGGGAGCTGTGAAGGTCCGATAGCCGTGAGCTGATGGCGGCCGTGTTTTTGTTTTTTTGGTAGGCGGGGATCGTGATTAGTCGAGGCGATAAAGGAAGGTCGGGGATGTTTAAGGGAAGAGGTACGCTTCCTCGGCGGAGCTCGGAAGCGAATTATTGATGTCACTGCGGAGTAAACACGGGCGCCCTCCGCTCGCTAGGTCCTCGTGACAGACAATTCTTTGCTCGGAACTCATTGGATTTCGGGAGCTGCACTAAGAGGAGTGCAGCTCCAACGAAATCCTGCTCTCGTTCCTCGCAGAATTGTCACTGTCACTGCGGAAACGCTCGCTGATGGTGCCCGTGTTTTTGTTTTTTTTGTTGGCGGGGATTGCGGTTGGTCGCGGCTGGAAGGGTGGTCGAGGCTGTGTGCGTGTGATGGGAGCCGGGGTGTTATGGCCGCTGCGCGGGGCGGGGGAAAATGTTGCCGATTCTTCGGCGAGGCTCGGAATCGGGATTGTCAAAGTAGGTGAGAGGATTCAATGCTGTCGCAGCTGCGCCACCATCGAATCCTCCAATTGTCTTTGCCGCACTTCGTGCGGCAAGGTGGGAGAATGACTCAACCGTGTCGCTGGCGCTCCCGGTTTCGCATTCTCCTTGATCGAGCGGCCGGCCGCTTTTTGCTTGATTTGCGGGCCGGCCGAAGGTAGGAACTGGCCTGCGCGTGCTCGGCCAGTTCCCTTGATTGTTCGGCGCGCCCTTTAAGCTGTGAGAGGCGCGCCGAGGGCGCGGCGGCGCCGAGTTGCTGGTGATGTGCGGCGCCGAGTTGCTGGTGATGTGTGCCGCCGCGCTGCCCTCCGGACAAGGCTTTGGCCCTTCGGGATACTGGATTGTTCGATTACGGAGGCTGATGGCGAGGGTATACAGTATCCAACTGGTGGCACGGGTAGAGAAATTAGGAAAGCGCGACTATGCAACATGGAGATGATGGCCTATTTGCAGTCAAAACCACCCATGACGTTTTGTCAGACTGTGAAGAATCCCGATCTCGGGAATGTTAAAAAATTAATTATGTTATTTTAAAAAGATCAGCGAATTCGGAACGGTTGAGCTCAATCTGATTAATGATAATGAGTATCGGCGTCATAAACGGGTGTAATCGCATATGGATTATTGACTTCGTGGTAAACGAGTCTGGTAATTATACAATTATGTCATCTTGTGATGCCATATTCGCGCTCTGGGCACGGCGGCTGTACGCGGGGAGGCGCTGGGGACGTGTTTTTGTGTACAGATCGATGTACAATTTTTCATATTTTGCTCACTGAAAATTATTGACTGAACGTTTTTCAAATTCTTCATAAGATCAGCTTGATTTTCGATTGACAGAAGCAATTTAGCCTTCCAGGCCCACCGTGCCCGGAGGCTGGAATTTACGGACGGGTTTTTCGTGAGAAGTCATCCGGAAAATCGGCGGGTCGCTCGCCGCGCGCCCCTGCAGTTTTAAGGCGCGCGGCGAAACAATCGGAAGAACACGGACGACGGAGGAGGACGTGTTCTCTCCGATAGAGACAATCCGTTTGCGGGCATCGCACGCAAACGGTGACCTTCGCTAAAATTGAAGAACTCGCGAAGCCCTGCGCTGAGCGAGTTCTACCTTCAACATCTGCTCGCGGCAATTTCGATATGCCCATAGCCGCTGGTCGTAGACCGCGCATGGGGCGCCGGTGCGACTGCCTGAAATTGTGTTGCAGGATTGGGCAGTTGACATAGGCGGTCGCCCGGGCGCCGCTGCGATAAGCGATAGTAAAACTGAGGGCGCGGCTTGTCCGGTGGCTGTTATTATATTTATGGTTGGAACGCGGTCTGCGGGTGTCGACCGCGTTCCAGGAGTGTCAAAGTTGGTGTGAGGATGCTCAGCAGGTTTGCTTCGTATCCTCCTATCGTAGTTGCCGCGCGTTGCGCGGCAAGGTTACCGTTTACTCACATTCGTTCGTAAACGGGATAGTCGGCCGACCGCTTTTTGCTTGATTTGCGGGCCGGCCGAAGGTAGGAACTGGCCTGCGTGCTCTCGGCCAGTTCCCTCGATTGTTCGGCGCGCCCTTTAAGCTGTGAGAGGCGCGCCGAGGGCGCGGCGGCGCCGAGTTGCTGGTGATGTGCGGCGCCGCGCAGCCCTCCGGGCAAGGCTTTGGCCCTTCGGGATACTGAATTGTTCGAATACGGGGGGCTGATGGTGAGGGTATACAGTATCCAATTGGTGATGCAGGCAGAAGGAGTGGTCACGTCCATATAATGGTGTAAAAGTGAATAAAAAAAGAGCCATCGCTCATC
>CAIFEY010000017.1 GCA_903789635.1 uncultured Eubacteriaceae bacterium | reverse complement strand
CCTAAAGTAGATTTCGATCTTTTTGCTGTCTACTTTAGGGTGATCATATCAGGCGCGCCATACCCCGCGGCTACCTGCTCAGCACCGCGACCGCCTCGAGCCTTCCCGTCTGCGGGAACATATCGAACGGCGTCATGCCGA
The DNA here is from genome assembly GCA_903789635.1 of uncultured Eubacteriaceae bacterium. Classification (GTDB taxonomy): domain Bacteria; phylum Bacillota; class Clostridia; order Peptostreptococcales; family Anaerovoracaceae; genus Aminicella. Next base: position 52,943 of record CAIFEY010000017.1, on the reverse strand, counting down.
GCACGCGGTAACCGCTTTCCGTCAGGATGTGCAGGTCGCGGGCGAGAGTCGGCGGCTCACAGGAGACGTAGACGATCTTCTCCGGATTCGCTTCCACACACGCGTGGAGCAAGGATTCCGCGCAGCCCGCGCGCGGCGGGTCCAGGATGATGCAGTCGGCGCTGTCCAGGCGGACGCGGAGCAGACTTTCCAATTCAGCCTGCGACGGCTCGTCCGCCGTACCGTTCGCCGCGCCGTCAGTTGCTGCGGTTGCTGCGTTCGCGCCGTTCACAGCTTCCGCGGCGGTCTTAGAACGCTTCTTCCTCTTCGGACTCTTCGCGTCGGCGCTTCCGAGGTTTCGCAGCGTCGGTGCGGCGGGAGCCGCCGCGGAAGCCGTCAGGTCAGGCTCGCCGCTGTGGTCCTCGGATTTTGCCGCCGCCTGCGAGACGGCCCCCGCGCCGTCGATCGCAGCCTCGTTGTCCGCCGAGGCCAGCCCGAGGACATTCGCGATCTCGTCCTCCGCCTTGCCGGTCACGTAGCGCGCGTGGACGATGCCGTTGATTACCGCGTTGCGGTTGGCCGCGATGACCGCCTCCCGGCCCGACTCGATGCCGACGAGCTCGATCTGGTCGTTCATGCGGTGCGAGAGCCAGAGGCCGATCGTTCCGGCGCCGCAGTACAGGTCGAGAACGCCTGCGCCCGGCTTGAGGTCCGCGTAGTCCGCGACCTGGTCATAGAGCTTCTCCATCATGTACGGGTTCACCTGGTAGAACGCGGTCGGTGTGATCTCGAACGCCATGCCGCCGATCTCCTCGCGGATCACGCGGTCTCCGGCGAGGCAGAGGGAATTTTTGCCGTAGAGCTCGTGGGTCTTTCCCTTATTCTGGTTGATCCAGACGCTCGTCAGCGCATAGCCCGGATCGTCGCCCAGCGCGTAAACCGCGTCGTCCAGCATTTCCGCGAGCTTCTCGCCGTTCGGGATGCCTTTGCCGTTGATCACGAACAGGACCATGACCTCGCCCGTTCCGAACGCGGTGCGGACGATCATGTTCTTCAGCAGGCCCTTGCCCGTCCTCGGGTCGAACGCGCTGACGTGGTCGGACTTCATGAACGCCCTCAGCGCGTCGGCGCAGGCGAGCGCGGCCGGGGACTGGATCCGGCACTCCGGGCAGTCGACCACGCGGTGCGTGCGGCTCTGGTAGAAGCCGACGACCGGCTGTCCCTTCTCCTGGGCGATCGTGAACACGGCCTTGCTGCGGTAGTGCAGCTCGCCGTACTCCGCGTCCTCTCCCATGCCGACGGCGTCGCCGACCGGCACGTCCGCGATCCCACCGATCCGCTGCACCGCGTCGATCAGGTGCTGGCGCTTGAGCTTCAGCTGCTCGCCGTACTGCAGGCCGCCGAGCGGGCATCCGCCGCAGTACGCCTGGTGCGGACAGTATTCCGCATCCTCCCTGAGAGGGGACGCCTCCTCGACCGCGATCAGCTCCGCCTGCGCGTAGCGCTTCTTCAGTTTCTTCACCTCGCATCTCACCAGGTCGCCCGGCAGCGGCACCTCGCCGGAGTTTCCGCGGCGCACGAACACCATGCGCCCGTCCTCCGCGCGGCCCGCGCCCTGTCCGTCCTCCATGACGTCTGTCACCCTGATCTTGATGCTGTCTCCCTTTTCCATAGTCGCCTCCATCCTTATTTCTGTTCAACGCTTCCGTTCAATTCTTCCGTCCTAAACGTGCGTCTTGCGTTTATATCTTCCGATTATATATCCCGATTCAGTTTCCGTTCAAAAAAAGGATACAGCCGCATCGCAGCCATATCCTTTGTATACAAGTCTCAATTTCGCTTCGCACATTATTCGAACACGCTCTGCCGCGCCCTCACTCCGGTTTTCACCGGTCTGTGACAGGCATATCATCCGCGTGTTCGCCGGCGCGGCCAGGCATGGAGCCTTGGGTTCCGCTCCGTCTTAGCCCGGCGCTTAGTTCGCAGCGCCGCGGAATGCGCGGAATCCGTCGTCTCCGGACTTTCCTCTGAAGGAACCCTTAGCGGAATGGCTGCCCTTTACAAAGCGCCTGCCAGAGTTGTTCTTTCCGGAGAATCCTCTCGAACCCCTGCTGCCGTTCCTGGAACCGAAATCTCTGGATCCCCTGTTTCCTCTGAAATCGCGGGAATCATGGGAACCACGAGAGTCGCGGGAGCTGAAGTCCCTGGAATCACGGGAGTCACGGCGGCTGAAGTCACGAGATCCGAAGTCGCGGGAACCCCTGTTGGATCCACGGTTGTCGCGGCGGTCACGGTTTCTGGAGCTGAAATCCCTGGAACCGAAGTCGCGGGAGTCTCTCGATCCCCTGCTGTCCCTGGAACCCCTGGAATCTCTGGAGCCGAACTCGCGGGAATCACGGGAGAATCTCTTCCTGTCGCCGCGGTCCCTGCTGTCTCTGTTATCCCTGGAATCCCTGCGTCCTCCGCGTCCGTTCCTGTCGGAGCCGTGGGACTTTCCGTAGCGGCGGTCGTTTCCGCCCCTGGAATTCCTGGACTTGCCGGAGTATCCGCCGCCCTTGCGGGAACTGCCCCTGCGCTTGCCCTCGTTCCTGCCCGTGACGATCTCGATGTCCTCACGCGCCTCGCCCAGACTCTGACGCAGGAATGCAGCCGCGATCACGATCTGGTCCGTGTGGTTCTCCATCGCGTAGCTTCTGATCATGTCCGCATACTCGGTCAGGTCCATGCCCGCGCAGAAAGCGACGGCGTTCTGGATGTTGCTGTTCGCCTTGATCGGCAGCACGTCCTGGAAGCTCGGCATCTGCTTCTCCTTGATGGAAGCTCCGGTGAACTCCTCCAGCGCGTTGATCTTGCGGCGTTCCCTGGTGTTGATCAGGGATACGGCCTTACCCTTCTTTCCGGCACGGCCCGTACGTCCGATTCTGTGCACGTAGTACTCCATCTCCTGCGGCAGGTCGTAGTTGAATACCACGTCGACGTCGTCTACATCGATTCCGCGTGCCGCGACGTCCGTCGCGAGGAGCAGGTCCAGGTTGCCGCTGCGGAACAGGTCCATGACGCGGTCCCTCTGCTGCTGAGACAGGTCGCCGTGCAGCGCCTCCGCGGAATATCCGCGCCTCTTCAGGAGCAGTGTCAGCTGGTCGACCTTTCTCTTAGTGTTGCAGAACACCAGAGCGCGCTTAGGGCACATGTAGTCGATCAGGCGGCAGAGCGCCTCGTCCTTCTGTCTTCCCTTGACCATGTAGAAGCTCTGCTTGATCTTAGGCACGGTCAGCTCGTCGTGGGAGACCTCGATGATCTCCGGGTTCGTCTGGTACGCCTTGGTCAGCGCCATGATCTCGTCCGCCATCGTCGCGGAGAACAGCGCCGTCTGACGGTCCTCCGGCATCGCCTTGCAGATCGTCTCGATGTCCTCGCGGAATCCCATGTCCAGCATCTCGTCCGCCTCATCGAGCACGATGTACTTCACGTGGTCGAGCTTCAGCGTTCCCCTGCGCATGTGGTCCATGACCCTGCCCGGCGTTCCGATGACCGCCGTCACGCCCTTCTTGAGCGCCTTCAGCTGACGTACGATGTCCGATCCGCCGTATACAGAGAGCATTTTCAGCCCCTGCACGTACTTGCCCATGCTCGCGATCTCTTCCGCGTCCTGCATGGCAAGCTCTCTGGTAGGACAAAGCACAATCGCCTGCACCCCCGGCTCCGCAGGCTCCACCATGGAGATAAGCGGAATGCCGAATGCTGCGGTCTTTCCCGTTCCGGTCTGTGCGAGTCCGACGATGTCCTTACCCTCCAGGATGGCTGGAATCGCCTTCTCCTGGATCGGCGTCATCTCGTCGAATCCCATCTCTGCAATGCCCTGAAGAACTTCCGGTTTTAAGTTAGTGTCTTGATACTTCATTTATATCTCTTTTCTCTTTCTTCTGCATCAGGCACCGCCGGAATCCAGTTCACATTCTCCAGTCTCGCCCGTCTTACGCAGATCTCATAACGCGCAGATACTCATTATTCCGCGCCGACGTCAAAGCGTCAATTGTTCTATTATACCTCGAGATCCACTTGTATACAAGCATTATTTATTTTTCCGTCTCTCTTTCTTTAATATATCCGTCCAGGAACCGCCTGAGCTGCCGCACGAACGAGTTCCCGGCGTTCTGCTTCAGCGTGATCAGGTCGAGCGATACGTCGACCCCGGGCTCGATCGGCACCGCCTTTCCCCCGTATCTTCGGGCAAAGGATGCAGGACCAAGCGCGACACCTGCCCCGCTGCGCACCATCGTCATGATCGACTCGATGTCCTGCGCGCGGTAAATCTTCCTTATATGTATGCCCTGCTGACGGCTCAGCTCGTGCAGCACCATGTCGTCCATGCACCCCTCCGGACCGGAGATAAACGCGCTGTCGTCCAGATCTTCGATCGTGATCGACTTCAGCAGGCTCCGCGGGTCGTCCTCCGAGACCAGCACGCACTGCCTCTCCGTCAGGAGCGGGTGGACGTAGAAGCGGTCCGGATGCGGGACGTCCGCCGCGGGCGGCATCCTCGCGATCGCGATCTCGATCTTCTTCTCCTCCAGCTTGTCCAGCATCGACACGCCGACGTCCGTCAGAAAGGAGACCGACGTGTCCGGGTGGCGGCTGAAGAACTTCACGAGCGGATCGAACAGCTCCTGCGAGTAGACGCGCGGCCCCAGGCCGATGGAGATCTCCGCGCAGACCTCATTCCCGAGCTCCCGGCTGTCCTCCTCCAGGCGGTTCCAGGCCTCCCTCACTTTCAGGGCGTCCTTCTGGAACGCGCGCCCGGACGCGGTCAGGACCACGCCCTGCGGCTCCCTGCGCAGCAGCTGGCAGCCGATCTCGTTCTCCAGGTTCTTGATCTGGAGCGACAGCGCCGGCTGCGAGACGTGCAGCTCCTCCGCCGCCTTCGACATGCTCCCGTGCTCGACCGCCGCGAGTAAATACATTATCTGCAGTATCGTCATTTGCCTTCTCCTTTTTCTATTTCTCGTCTTGTTTCTTTCTACTCTCTTCCTGCTTATTTCTTCTTTGTTGTTGTGAATATCCTACTATATTTATTTCTAATATCTCTGGACCATGCCAGGCGCCCAAGCCTATTCTCCCTCAGCTTCCACGGCGTCTGCCTTCGCTGTTTCAGCGGCTGTCTGATGTCTGGTGTTCATCAGTTCCATTGTATCCCACCCGAAAACACTTTGCCATAAGCGATGCTTATGTCTATATATTATACCGGTATTTCTAATTTTCAAGCTTTCAGATAAAATATAAGTACATGAATTAATACAATTCGTCGGTCTCGACGGCAGGATGGAACACCGCTGTTGAAATTTCGTCATTTTTCAGCCGCGGCACCCTGGCTGCCCGCGTGGCCGACTTGAAAATTCTATGGATTTATCTAATATACCAGTCCAATATTTTGGACAAGGAAAGGAGACGAGAGGGAAATGGAAAAACGTTTAATGTCGGGTAATGAAGCCATCGCCCGCGGCGCTTACGAAGCCGGAGTCAAGTTCTGCTCCGCTTATCCGGGAACCCCGAGTACGGAAATTTTTGAGAATCTGCCGCAGTATAAGGATGTTCTGCACTGCGAGTGGGCTCCGAACGAGAAGGTCGCTACAGAGGCCGTCTACGGAGCAGCTATGGCAGGCGTTCGCAGCCTGTGTGCGATGAAGCACGTCGGCGTCAATGTCGCCGCGGATCCGATCTTCACGGCATCCTACGACGGACTGAACGGCGGAATGGTTCTGGTCAGCGCTGACGACCCGAGCATGCACTCCTCTCAGAACGAGCAGGATAACCGTCATTATGCAATCGCAGCCAAGATCGCATGTCTGGAGCCTTCCGACTCTCAGGAGTGCAAGGACTTCACCAAGGCCGCATACGAGATTTCCGAGAAGTTCGATATGCCGGTAATGCTCCGCACGACGACGAGAGTTTCTCATGCCAAGAGCATCATAGAGCTGGGCGAGAGAACTGAGCAGCAGGTCAAGCCGTATGTGCGTGACGCTGCACGCTTTGTCAGCACACCTGCCAACGCAGTCAAGCATCACCCGCAGGTAGAGGCGAACCTGAAGGCTCTGGAGGAGTATGCGAACAAGTCTCCGCTGAACAGAGTCGAGATGAACGGCACCAAGGTCGGCGTCATCACCGCTTCCATTTCCTATCAGTATGCCAAGGAAGTATTCCCGGAGGACACGTCCTTCCTGAAGCTCGGAATCACCAACCCGCTGCCGATGGCACTGATTAAGGACTTCGCGTCCAAGGTCGACAAGCTGTACGTCATCGAGGAGCTGGACGGCATCATGGAGATGCAGATCAAGGCCGCAGGAATCGACTGCATCGGCAAGGAACTCGTCAGCAACATGTACGAGCTGAACCCTGTACGTCTGCGCGAGGAGATCTTTGGCGACAAGGCCGAGACCGTAGACCCTGGCGTAGAAGCCGTTGGAAGACCGCCTGCACTCTGCCCGGGATGTCCGCACAGAGGATTCTTCTACACAGTCGGACACATGAAGGACACCGTCGTAGCCGGAGATATCGGATGCTACACACTGGGAGCAGCCGCACCGCTTAACGCAATCGACTCCTGCGTATGTATGGGTGCCGGATTCTCCGCAGCATGCGGAATGGCCAAGGCGTTCGAGCAGACGGGCCAGAAGAAGACCGTATTCGGAACCGTCGGCGACTCCACATTCTTCCACAGCGGCATGACCGGTACGGCAGAGATCATCTATAACGATGCGAACGTCATTCCGGTCGTCCTGGACAACTCCATCACCGCGATGACCGGACAGCAGGACAACCCGGGAACAGGATTCAACCTGGAGGGTGAGATCTCCTCCAAGATCAAGATCGAGGACGTCCTGAAGGCAATCGGATTCAAGAACATCATCATCGTAGACCCGCAGGACCTGACCGCGATGAAGAAGGCCTGCCAGGATGCAGTCAACAGCGAGGAGAAGGCTGCCATCATCACACGCCGTCCGTGCGTCATGATCAAGCGCAATAACAACCACTTCGGCAAGTGCAAGGTAGACCGCGACGTCTGCATCGGCTGCAAGAAGTGCCTGAGCGTCGGATGCCCGGCAGTTATGTTCAGAGACGGAAAGTCCATGATCGACGAGTCCCTCTGCGTCGGATGCACAGTCTGCGCACAGGTATGTCCGGTCAAGGCAATCGGAAGGGAGGACCAGTAAGATGAAAACCAAGAGTGCAATTTTAGTCGGCGTCGGCGGACAGGGCGCGATTCTTACTGCCCGTGTACTGGTAAACGGACTGATGAAGCAGGGCTACGACGTTAAGATGTCTGAGGTCCACGGCATGAGCCAGCGCGGCGGAAGCGTTTCCACACAGGTTCGCTGGGGCGAGCACGTCAACGCACCGCTGATCGGCGAGGGCGAGGCAGACCTGCTGGTCGCCTTCGAGGAGATGGAAGCCGTACGTTACGCGAACTTCCTGAAGCCGGACGGCATCGCTGTCATCAACAACTACCGCCAGGATTCTTCCCTGACCGCTGCAGGACTCGCAGAGTATCCGGACGGCTGCCTGGAGGCCATGGAGAAGCACTTCAAGTGCTTCACGCTGAAAGCCGCAGACATCGCTGAGGAGCTTGGAACCATCAAGTGCACCAACATCGTGCTGTTCGGCGCAATGACCGAGGCTCTGGACCTGGGCGACATCGACTGGACAGAGGTCATCAAGGAGACCGTTCCTGCCAAGTTCGCAGAGCTGAACGTCAAGGCTTACGAGCGCGGAAAGGAAGCCGCCAAGAACCTGAAGTAATTCTGTCTCCGCAGGACACAATTTAATTGCAAGGCTGCCTTAACAGCTGTCTATACAGATGACGGGATGGTGAAAAAATGTTTATTCATTTTTTCACCTCCCGTTTCTTCTTTTTTTGCCGCCAATGCAACGCGATTCCCCCTCTCCCACTCCCTTTCCCGCACCTTTCCCATTTCTCTCCCAACTTCCTTCTCCCTCGACAAAACCCACAGTTTTCAAGCCATCACCGGTTCTGATGCCCATCCTGCAATCGTGATTACAGCTAACGCATCAAAATAGTATAAAAATACCGTGTTTGCATAATCCATGCGCATATTAATCACTCATCAGTGAAATAATCATCCGCAATGACGAAAAATAATCTTTCAAAGCTTTACTGCAATACAGCATATTTCTGCACTGCAAATTTAAGTATACATATATCACAGACATGATTATGTAAGTAAAAAAAATAGTCAAAATAATTGACGTGAAACTCTTGCAGCCGCGGGGTTTATACGTTTATAATTAAGAAAACGAAATGAGAATATCTTAACACAGCATCAACATAGGTTATGTCACATGGCCAGAGAATAAATTCCCTTCCCATAGCTCCATTTTTTGAGTCATAAGTCACAGCAGACCCTTCAAAAAATGGAATTTTCTCACTTTAACACAACCAACTCTTATCAAGACATTAATTTATCAGAATATTTAACTCGCAAAATAAGTAAATTTGTATAATATGCAACAGTATACTAAATAAGTCAAGCATTGTTGCCTGAGGGGATCAGGAATGGAGGTAAAACATTGATCAATGGAGGAATCCCTCAGGAAACGGATCATATCAATTGGATCATTTACTCAACTAAGGAGGGTTGAAAATGAAACGCAGAGAACAGAGCGCGAGGCCAGGACCTCGACTACGACAACGACGGTGGATCTTATCCATACTCCTGGCAGTTATGGTCGTCATAACCATGACACCGAACATCGATTACGCCTCTAATGGCAACGGTCATGGCCAAGGCAGTCAAGGATCGGAATCCCAGACGGTTTCATCCGCAACAGCAGTTTCAGCCACAACGGCTGACATTCCGGTAACTAAGGCCTGGCAGGATGCCGGTCATGAAAGTGAACGACCGGACAGCGTCACCGTCAAGTTACTGGCTGACGGCACAGAAGTCGACAGCATCACCTTAACAAGTACGGATGGATGGGAAGGAATATTCCGAGATAAGAAGGTCTTCCACGACGATGGAACACCGATTGCTTATACAGTAGAAGAAGTCTAGGACGACTCGTTGAAAAACTACAAGCCAACCAATACTTCTGTCACATATCAAACGATAAAGAAAGCAACCATTAACGGTTTCAGCAAACTTCCTAGTTGCGACAAACTTACTCAGAGTTTTTCAGGAAGCCTATTGGTAGAAAAGAAAGGCAACTGTCATTTTCTCTGGACGGAGACGTCAATAGATGACAGTTTACACGCTCCACTGTGTGATGCGATCAGAACCCAGTGGAACGGGTCAGGGATGGGTGATATACAGGCTTCCAATACCACATTCAAGTCTGGTTTCCCTGCAGAATGGAATGCGGCAATTCAGGGAGGCAAGCAGCAAAATGTCAAAATCGACTCAAACGGCGCTGGTCGTCAAATAACTGTTGGAGATAAAAACGAATGGAGTCTCATCGATGTAGGTACTATTAGTCTCGAAGATATCGCAATACCACACTGGACTATTACGAACACCTACAACGAACCAGAAGAAGAACCAGAGCAAACGCCGGACATCACGATCCCAATCGAGAAGACCGTCGAAGTCGAGCAGGCCGGAACTGTTGCTCCAGAAGAGACCTTCACCTTTACAGCAACCGCAGGGGATAACGACGAAACCGTTGGATCAACCACGATTTCGACCGACGGAGCCAATACATATACAGGCACCATCACAATCACAGGAGACGATGCAGAAGCCCTCAGAAAAGCCGGAAATGATATCACGATCAAAGAGACTGCCGGCGGCGCAGATGGCTGGACATATTCCACCAAGCAGTACAAGCTGGTCTTTGGAGATGATAATACTACATCACTCGAGGAAATCATACCGGATGGTATAGCCAGTAAAGTAGTCGAAACGGCAAGCTTCACGAACACGTACACGCCTCCGGAAGAACCCGAGAAAACCTCTATCAACGTCACCAAGGTCTGGAACGACAACAGCGACCAGTACAGCAAGCGGCCTGACGAGATCACCGTCAACCTGCTCGCTGACGGCAAGAAGCTTATGTCCAAGGTCGTAACGGCTGACGCTAATAATGAGTGGAAATGCACGTTTGACAACCTCGACGTGAAGGATAAAACCGGAATGACGATTACCTACACGGTAACCGAGGATCCAGTCGCCAATTACACGCCTACCGTCAGCGGAACCGCAGCAGATGGCTTTACGATCACGAACAAGTGCACGTACACGCCTCCGGCTCCGGAACCTCAGACGACGACATTCACCGTCAATAAGGTCTGGAAGCTTGCGGATGGACAGACGGCACCGGATGCTGTACAGGTTCAGCTCATGAAGAACGGCTCGGTTTACGCCACACAGAGCGTAACCGCACTCCAGGGCTGGACGTACACATGGGTCAGCCTGCCTTTGACAGAAAACGGAGCACCAATAAACTGGTCGGTTCAGGAAGTCAACCCGGATAACGCGTACACCGTTTCGATCGTGAGTACGGGCAACAGCGCGACGATCACGAACACATTGAACGCCACGACGCCGGAGACCACGCAGGTCACCGTTAACAAGACCTGGAACCTGACCAACGGCGGACAGCAGACAGACTCCGTCCAGGCTCAGCTCTACAGAAACGGCGAAGCATACAACACCCCGGTAACCCTGAGTGCACAGACGAACTGGTCAAACAGCTGGGATAATCTGGAACCTGCAGACGGGGATGGCAATCCGTACACCTGGACAGTGCAGGAGATCAGCGTACCGGACGGATTCACCAGTGCTGTGACCGATAATGGAGGAAACTCCTTCACGATTACGAATACGTACACGACGCCGACTCCAACTCCGGATCCGACACCGACTCCTACCCCGACGCCAACCCCGACCTACACGACATTCACCGTCAATAAGGTCTGGAACTTACAGACGGGTCAGACGGCAGCGGATGCTGTACAGGTTCAGCTCTACAGAAACGGCGTGCTTTACGACACACAGAATGTAACCGCAGCCCAGAACTGGACGTACACATGGGCCAGCCTGCCAGTGACGACCGATGGAACGGTCAACACATGGACGGTTCAGGAAGTTAACCCGAACAACGCATACGTCGTATCGATCCTCAGCGGAACGAACACGGCGACAATCACGAATACACCGAACGCCCTCTCGGCTGGCGACACACAGGTCACAGTCAATAAGGTCTGGAAGCTGGATAACGGCGGAAAGGCGACGGACTCTGTGCAGGCTCAGCTCTACAGAAACGGCGAAGCATACGGCGATCCGGTAACTCTGAATGCAGCGACGAACTGGACATACACCTGGAATGACCTGCCTAAGGCATCCCAGGACGGAACAGCTTACACCTGGACCGTTCAGGAAGTCAACGTACCGGACGGATTCTCAAGCTCGGTAACCGGCGAGGATAACACGTTCACCATCACGAACGATGATGACAACACACCGCTGAACCCGCTCAATCCATCAGATAATACGGATAACACGGATAATAACGGAACTGTGGACAACAGCACCGTTACTCCTAAGACGCCGGCCAAGGTTGTCTCCACCAAGACGGTCACAACCACCACCATCAATCCTAAGGGCCTGGCTCCTAAGACCGGAGACATGACCACCCTCGGATTATGGATCCTTCTCTCCTGCATGGCAGCGGCACTGATCGCGATCATCAGCATCGGAAGGAAACAATCTCGTAGTAGACGGAACAGATAACCTTATCCATGGATAACATTATCTGACCGAATACTAATAATTACACCCTAAATGGCACCTCGTCAGAGGTGCCATTTCCGTTGCAGTATTCTTGTTCCCCGGTTCCCACGGCGGCCCGCGGCGAACCGTGTCCAGAGCCCCGGAAACGCCCCGTGCGCCGCGAATGTACGCCCGCGCGTACAAATTATCATTTACAAAGCAAACCGCCCACAGCATCCGTTTTCAGGCGCTGTGGGCGGTTTAGGGTTTCAGAGGGTGTGGCCAGGGGCTTAAACAGACCCTGAACCACGGGTGTTAATTCTTGTAATCGTGTGCATCCTCCAGGACCATGTCCTTAACCTTCATCAGCCTGGTCTGGTTGGAGCGCTCGCTCTCGTCCAGCTTCATCTGAATGTAGCGGATCGTGGTCGTAAGACGCGGGATCATGACGTATTCCAGCGCGTTTACACGGCGGCGGGTCTTCTCCAGCTCCGCTGCCATGAGCTGCACTTCCTTCTCGTGAGCGGCTAAGTCCAGCAGCTTAGGGAAGACGTCAGCCGCGGCGCTGATCGCGCCGTCCAGGTCTCCGGACGTGTCCGCATAACCGTATGCGTAGACGTCCGTCGGATCCTTGGCCGTCGTCTGGAAGGAGAACTCCGGAACGTTGACGCTCATGATGTTCTGCTTGCCGACGGAGAGCTCGACGCCCTGCTTAGGGTACATCAGAGCCTCCTCCATCGCCTCATTGCTCATGACCGCGCTGGCTTTCTCAAAGTCCTTATACATCGAGGCGAGCTCCTTCTCGACTTCCTGACGGAGCCGCCCGTTCTCACGGGCCAGCTCCAGGAAGTTTTTCATCAGCTCGTCACGCTTGTCCTTCATCAGCTTGTGGCCGCGCTCTGCGGTCGCAAGACGCCTCTTCAGCGTGGAAAGCATCATTCTGGTAGGATTGACATTTAATCTGTCCATATGATCACCTACCTGTCGTAATACTCATCAATCAGTTTATCATCAATTCTCTTCAGCTCGCTCTTCGGCAGGATCTTCAGCAGCTCCCAGCCGAGCTCAAGTGTCTCTTCAATGCTTCTGTCGGTGTCATTTCCCTGGGAAACGTAGCGTTTCTCGAACTCGTCACTGAACTTCGCGTACTTCAGGTCGGTCTCCGTCAGCGCCGCCTCACCTAAGATGGTGGCCAGCTCCAGACTCTCCTTACCTTTCGCATACGCGGCGAACAGCTGGTTCATCGTGTCCGCGTGGTCCTCTCTGGTCTTGCCCTTTCCGATTCCCTTATCCTTCAGTCGGGACAGGGACGGCAGAACGTCGATCGGAGGCTCGATTCCCTTACGGTACAGCTCCTTGGACAGGATGATCTGTCCCTCGGTGATGTATCCGGTCAGGTCCGGGATCGGGTGAGTGATGTCTCCCTCCGGCATGGTCAGGATCGGGATCAGTGTGATGGATCCGTCGAATCCCTTCTTTCTTCCGGCACGCTCGTACATCGTCGCCAGGTCGGTATAGAGGTATCCAGGGTAGCCGCGGCGGCCCGGGACCTCTTTACGTGCGGCAGATACCTCACGCAGCGCCTCGGCGTAGTTGGTGATATCGGTCAAGATGACCAGAACGTGCATGCCCAGGTCGAACGCGAGGTACTCTGCGGCAGTCAGCGCCATTCGCGGTGTTGCGATACGCTCTACGGCCGGGTCGTTCGCGAGGTTCATGAACATTACTGTACGGTCGATCGCTCCGGTTCTTCTGAAGTCGGAAGCGAAGTAGTCCGCTTCCTCGTAGGTGATTCCGATAGCGGCAAAGACTACCGCGAACTTAGACTCTCCGCCGTCCAGTACCTTGGCCTGACGCGCAATCTGCGCAGCCAGCTGTGCGTGCGGAAGTCCGGATTCCGAGAAAATCGGCAGCTTCTGTCCTCTTACCAGTGTGTTCAGTCCGTCGATCGCGGATACACCGGTCTGAATGAACTCCGCCGGGTAGTCTCTGGCAGCCGGGTTCATCGCGAGACCGTTGATGTCCAGCGACTTCTCCGGGATGATGTCAGGGCCTCCGTCTGCCGGGCGTCCCATTCCATCAAATACACGTCCCAGGATCTCCGGTGAGACCTTGAACTCGGTACCTTTGCCTAAGAAGCGTACGGAACTCTCTTTCAGGTTGATTCCCGCAGCACTCTCGAACAGCTGAACCAGGACGTCTCCGCCGTCGATCTCCAGGACCTTGCACAGACGCTTCTCGCCGTTCTGCAGCAGGATCTCTCCCAGCTCATCGTATGTTGCGCCTTCGACGTCTTTTACGAGCATCAGAGGGCCGGCAACTTCAGATATTGTCTTATATTCTTTAATCATCGTTCTCCGCCTCCTCTGTTACCAGTGCCTGGATGCTGCTCTTCAGCTCCTGCATAAGATCATCGAATGCACCGTCGACCTTATCTTCTTCCAGATACTTGAAACGTCCGATCTTCTCCTTTACCGGCAGGCTCTCCAGCTTGTTGAACGGAGCACCGTTCTTGACGCCGTCTACAGCCAGCTCGAAGTAGCTCAGGATCAGCTTCAGCATCTTATACTGCTTATTCATCGAGGAATAGGTATCGATATCGTGGAACGCGTTCTGGTGCAGGTAATCCTCACGGATAGACTTGCAGGCATCCAGCTTGACGCGGTCCTCCAGGGACAGCGCGTCGACTCCGACGAGCTGTACGATTTCGTTCAGGTTTGCCTCCTCCTGCAGGAGTCTCAGCGCCTGGGAACGCAGCTTAGGGAATTCCTTGTTTACGTTCTTCTCAAACCAAGGCGTCAGACGGTCTACGTAGAGGGAGTAGCTCTGCAGCCAGTCGATCGCCGGGAAGTGACGCTCATGCGCCAGCGTAGCGGACAGGCACCAGAATACCTTTACGATTCGCAACGTCGCCTGCGATACCGGCTCGGAAATATCTCCGCCCGGCGGGGATACGGCTCCGATCGCGCTCAGTGCGCCGACTCTCTCGTCGGATCCGAGCGTCTCGACTCTTCCGGCACGCTCGTAGAACTGTGCCAGACGGGAAGCCAGGTAAGCCGGGTATCCTTCCTCACCAGGCATCTCCTCCAGACGTCCGGACATCTCACGCAGAGCCTCTGCCCAGCGGGATGTGGAGTCTGCCATCAGAGCGACGGAATATCCCATGTCGCGGAAGTACTCCGCAATCGTGATTCCTGTGTAGATGGACGCCTCACGTGCTGCTACCGGCATATCGGAGGTGTTGGCGATCAGCACGGTTCTCTTCATCAGGGATTCGCCTGTGCGCGGGTCCTTCAGTGCCGGGAACTCGTTCAGTACGTCGGTCATCTCGTTTCCACGCTCGCCGCAGCCGATGTAGACGACGATGTCCGCATCCGCCCACTTAGCGAGCTGGTGCTGTACGACGGTCTTTCCGGATCCGAACGGTCCCGGGACCGCGGCAACTCCGCCCTTGGCGATCGGGAACATCGTGTCGATGACACGCTGTCCGGTGATCAGAGGCATGTCCGGGACGAGTTTCTCCTTATACGGACGTCCGACACGGACCGGCCACTTCTGCATCAGGGTCAGTTCCTTCTCTTCTCCGCTGTCCAGCTTCAGGACGGCGACCTTCTGGTCTACCGTGAATTCACCCTCGTCGATCGACTCGATCGTTCCTCTCAGCGGATACGGGACCATGATTCTGTGACTTACGACTGCCGTCTCCTCGACGACGCCGATGATGTCTCCGGACTCAACCTCGTCACCGACCTTGACGGACGGCTTGAATGCCCATTTCTTCTCGCGGTCCAGCGCCGGCACCTGAATGCCTCGCGTGATGTTAGGACCGGCCTTCTCATACATGTCCTCCAGCGGACGCTGGATTCCGTCGTAAATATTCTCAATCAGTCCAGGTCCCAGCTCTACGGAAAGCTGTGCGCCGGTGCTGACAACCGGTGCTCCCGGTCCGATTCCTGCTGTTTCCTCGTATACCTGAATAGATGCATCTCCTCCGCGCATCTCGATAATCTCACCGATCAGGCCGAGATCACCGACGCGGACGACGTCGAACATATCCGCATCTTCCATGCCGGATGCAACGACCAGAGGTCCTGAAACCTTCGTAATTGTTCCCTGCGCCATCTATTTCTCACCTCCAAATAATATATCTGCTCCGACAGCCCTTTCCACGGCCTTGCTGACATTTCTGAGTCCCTCGCCCGTGGCTCCGTTTCTGTCTGGGATCGTAATGATCGCCGGAAGCATCCTATCCTTATATTTATCAACTTCGCCCGGAATTTCCGCGGCGATCTTTTCTGTGATGTACAGGATCGCATAGTCCTCGTCCGCCAGCTTATGCACCAGCTTACGGGCCTCATCCCCTGAACTGACAGGGAACACAGACAGGCCAACGGACTGAAATCCCAGGACAGAAGCCCTGTCTCCGATAACGCCAACCTTATACATATGGTTCCCTTATCCTTTCTTCTATTTCCTCCGGATCGAACCCGAACTGACTGCCCATCAGGGCAATCCTCAGATTGGAGAGTTCCTGATGCTTAGCGTACCAGAAGCCTTCAATCGGAACGATTCCGAATGACTCATACTTGGCTTTCCTGACATGATCCATGATCGCGTCGTCCCTGAGTCTCTCGAACAGACCGAAGCTGCCCTTCTCCTTCAGGACCTTGCCGCCTTCTGTGAAGGCCTGCTGGAATCCGTACGGTGCCATCCTCTCTCCTACGCGGGCATACGCCTCCTCGTAGCAGGAGATCAGCAGCTGGAGCGGAATGTTTCCGCCCTCGACGAACAGATCCCTAAACGCTGACCAAGGCTTTCCCATCGCACGGAATCGGACGAACAGTCCCAGGTTGACGGCGTCGACCTGACGGCGGACCAGCTCCTCCAGGAACGGCTCCTCCAGGGCCTTCACATCCTCCAGCATCTGCTTGTAGCAGGCCTTATCCATGATCAGGTCGATCGACTGCGGGTCATGACCTCTTCCGAAGGTGTCCGCGGCTTCCGCGACCGCCTTCTTCAGTCCTTCCGGCATTCCCGATCCGCTTCGCTCCCGGATCATGACTTCCAGCTGATCCACCGGGATGCTCCCGGCGTCCGACAGCATCGCCGGGCTC
This sequence comes from uncultured Eubacteriaceae bacterium, assembly GCA_903789635.1. Taxonomy (GTDB): domain Bacteria; phylum Bacillota; class Clostridia; order Peptostreptococcales; family Anaerovoracaceae; genus Aminicella. The sequence continues at coordinate 36,127 of CAIFEY010000017.1, read as the reverse complement.
GGCGGCTGTCCCAGGGCTTCTGCCTTCAGGCAGACCTTGGCGTTGTGGAAGTCCGTCGGATAGAGGTTGAACGCAAGCTCGGACGGATCCGGAACCGTGGTGAACACGATTTCATGCAGCTTGGCCTCTTCCTTGCTCAGGAACAGATCGATGTTGCCCGCCTTCAGGTCCTTCGACTCTTCATAGCCGTATTCCTTCAGCATGGCCTCCGCGGCGTCCAGGTCCCGGCTCGCCGCGACGCGCATCAGATCCTTCCGCGTCATCAGGTATCTGGTGAAATTACCAATGTATGAGTCTGCAAAGATATATTCAGTTGCATTTCTCTTTGCCATACTAATTTCTCCCTATTGCTCCCGGAACAGGATCTCCGCCGCCTTCTCCGCCAGTTCTTCCCTGGCATCCTTGGCAAAACTTTCAATCGTTCCGTTGATGTAAACCTTTCCATCGCGCAGCATCAGACCGCCGGAGATGTCTCTCGTCTCCTCGGACAGGGTGAAGTCCCCGTTCTCGTTCAGCGCTTTCAGGAGCATGTCCCCGACCGCACCGCGGTCCCTCTTGTTGAGGATGATCTCACCCTTCTGAAGGCCGGTTTCCGCGACGATCGACTTCAGGAATTCCAGGTACTCGCCCTCACTGAGGTTCGCCGCCTGGGAAGCCGCCTCGTTAAAACATGCTTCCAGTTTTTCCTGCTTGGTCTGCAGGAGGAGCTTTCTGCTGTCGATGTCCGCGACCGATTTTCTGCGGCTGATGACTTTCTGCTCATCCGCCCTGCCGCGCTGCTCGGCATCGCTGACAACCTGCTCCGCCTTAACTTCTGCGCCCTTCAGGATTTTATCCGCCTGCTTCTGCGCTTCCTCCGCGATGGACCTGGCCTGCATTTCCGCATCTTCTGTAATTTTCGATGTAATCTTTTCAATACTCATTTGTCCACGTCCTATCTCTTGCTAATTGCTCTTTGACTGAGGTTTAGAAACCGAGGTTGAACAGCATCAGCAGGGAAACGAGCAGTGCGAAAATCGCGTACGTCTCTACCATTGCCGCGTAGATGATTCCTTTACCCATCTGGTCCTCTCTCTTACCGAGAAGCATGATACCAGCTGCGGCAGCCTTGCCCTGTGCAATACCGGACCAGATGCCTACGATGCAGATCGGCAGGGAGCAGGCAAAGACGTACAGTCCCTGAGCCATTGTCAGGTCCTTCATTCCGCCGCCTCCGAGGAGTCCGATTCTGATAAAGATAAGGAATGTTACGATCAATCCGTAAATACCCTGTGTACCAGGCAGAGCCTGTAAGATCAATGTACGGCCGAATTTCTTAGGATCTTCGCCTACGACGCCTGCCGCAGCCTGTCCGGCAATACCAACACCCATTGCGCTTCCTACGCCCGCGAGAGCGGCCACTGCCGCACCGATCAGAGCCCATACATTTCCAGTCATGATGAATACCTCCATGAAACTAATCTGTTAATTTTACGTATTTAGTGTCTCTCCGGAACGGGTTGAACGGCTCTCCGCCGTCCTCATAGAATTTTCCGAAGAACTCGATATACTGCAGTCTGCTTGTGTGTACGAACGCGCCCAGTGCGTTGATGGCCAGGTTGAAGAGATGGCCGATGACAAAGACAATGAGCATGATGATCGCACCCTTGATGCCTCCGCCGGACAATGTGCCGATGGTGTTGACTACCTGCGCGATTACGCCGGTCGCCAGACCCAGGGCAAGCAGTCTCGCGTACGAGAGGATGTCGGACAGGAATCCGGTGATGTTGTAGATTGCGGTGAAGCCGCCGATCACTCTTCCGATTCCCTTCTTATCCCTGCCTCCGGTCAGGAGCAGGATGATGAATCCTGCGATCATGATGTACATACCTGCATGGAATCCCGTGCTCGATCCGCTCATCAGGATCATGACGATGATTCCTCCGATGACCATGTACCACGAGAAGTCGTCAAACACGGCATCCCAGAAGTGTCCGCGCCTGATCTTCATACTTGCATCCAGCCCCATTCCGAGGAAGATGTGCACGACACCAAGGCCGAGCGAGAAGATCAGCAGCCTGGTCGGGTCGACAATCGGGTCGAACCAGATCGGGTTGATCGCCGCGTCTGAATGGAAGAACGTCGACGATATCGCCGCAACGCTGTTTCCGAACCAGCCGCCGAACATTGCACCCCAGAATATCGTCGATATTCCGCAGTACATGAACATTCTGATCATCTTGTAGAGGTTGCCCTCCAGCTTGAATTTATGCAGAATTACCGCAGTCGCGATCGTGAGGATGACTCCGTATCCCGCGTCACTCAGCATCATGCCGAAGAAGCACGCGTAGAAAATCGAGAACCATCTGGTCGGATCGATACCCTTGTAATCCGGGAGAGAATACATCTCCGTAACAGATTCAAAAGGTGTGACAAATGCGTTGTTTTCCAGAAGTACCGGAACGGTGTCGTCTTCCGTCGGATCTTCAAACAGATAATAACATTCGCACGAATCAAGCATTTTCTTAGCCGCGTCCATGCATTCTTCCGGAATCCAGCCCGTCAGCCGGAATGTCCTCCTGGTATTCAGGAGCCTGCCTTTCAGTACTTCCTGATCACGCTCCATGATGAGCTGATCGTGCAGATTCTCAATGTCGGTCTTCTGTCCGTACCGATCGGCGATCTGTTTGCCGACTTTCTGGACCTCCTCCGTGAGCTCTGCGATTTCATTATGCAGCCGCACCATCGCCGCCTCAGCGTTCTCATCGAACTCCGGGAACGCCGCTACGGTGAATCCGCGCTGCTTCAGGACTTCCTCTACCTCCGCCGTATCTGGTTTCCACGTGATCAGCAGGAGATAACGGAACTCCTTATCTTCATTAACTTTTTCGAGAACGGCTGTCTCGCTCGCCTCTGCCGCGGCCGTCTGCATATCCTCAAACGATACCGCCGACGGAATGATGCCCAGTGTGAAGTCCGTGCACCGCGTCTCCGTAAGGTTCAGGGGCAAAGTGTATGCTTTCCAAGGGGTCACCGAGCTGAGGTCAGACTGTTTCCGGTTCCGCTGTTCATTCAGCTTCCGGATCTGCTCCTTCAGGTCGAGTATCCCGTTCATTTCCTCCGTAAATTCGGCCTTATGCTGAAGAATGGATTGGAAATCGGTGTTCTTCAGCTCTCTTCTCGTGAAGAAGAGCGGGGATTTCACCGGACTGTGTTCCTTCAGCGCTTCAATCGCTGCCTCAGCATCAGAGATCTTCTGGTCAAGCTCCGCCGCTGCCGGATTCTCTCCCGGCACCATCGCGAGCTCGTCCGCGTCTCCCTGCTGAGGATCTTCATCCGTGACTTCCAACGCACCTAAATCCATCAGTTTAGAAACGAATTGTTCCTTCGCAGTGTCAAGACCGATTACGGACAGTCTCTTCATCTTTACGATTGACACTTTCGGTTCACGATCCTTTCTTTAATCAGCCGGACGGCTTCTTTAGAGTTCCGGTCCGCAGCTTCAGCAATTGCGGAACACTTTGCCTGCGCCTCCTTCATGGAAGCCTCATAGTTTTTCTGCGCCTGCTCTGTTCCATTGCGGATCAGATCGTCATAAATCGTGCCGGCTCTAGCTTCCGCGTCGGCAATCACCTGCTCCGCCTTAGTGCGGGCCGCGGCAACCTGTTCCTTCGCATCTGCGCCGGCTTTCTGCACGATTTCTTCCGCTCTGCTCTCCGCAGCCCGGACATCGTCGAGCTCTTTATCGAACATACTGCGCCTCCTTTCCGTCTCCACCGAGACCATCGTCTACCATACATGAATACGAATTCTTTATTATTATGCTGAGTGATGAGAGCCTTCGATACACAAATTAGAAAATATAATCTATTCCAACTTGCATATATTATCATCATAATCCAACACAGAAATAAAATCCAATTATTTGTGTATACTTATAAATACAATTTGTTAAAATAGTATCAGAATGTTCTGTTTTAGCAAATTAAACTCATTGTACACACGCTGCATATTCCGTATGTATAGAACTAGATACTTTTACATTTTACCCGATTTTCTCACAATGTAAACAAAAAAATCACGGTTACTTTATTTTAGATTGTCAAACTATCGATTTTTTAAACCTTTTCAGCTATATGTATACAGTATATCAATACCACGAGCCTCTGAATTTCAACAGATACAAAAAAAGCGGTGAGAAAAATCGCCCATCTTTCTCACCGTGCACTTTTTTTGTATTTCTAAATCCGATTCTCAGTTGACACTTTTTCTGCTATACTCAGAATCCTCTTCATCCGGTTGTTTACCCCAGATTTTCCCAGTTTCGGTTCCATCATCTCACCCAGCTGGGTCAGGCTGGCCTCCGGGTTGTTCAGCCTGAGTTCCACGAGCTCCTTCAGCTTGTCGGAAAGCCGATCGAACGCGCCTGCCTTCTTCAGCATGAGGATGTCCCGGATCTGCTTCTCCGAGGCGTCAAGCGTCCGGTCCGTATTGGCGTTGTCGCAGTTCGTGATCCTGGTCGCCTGGTTGTAGACGGATTTCTGGATCCTGACATTCTCGAACTCCAGCATCTGCGCGTGTGCCCCCATCAGCGCGAGCATGTCGCTGATGTACTGGGAGTTCTTCATGTAGACGACCCAGCGGTTCCTGCGCTGCACAACCTTGACCGACAGGTCGACGAACGAGTTGATCATCTTCTTCAGGTCGTTGGCCAGATTCCGGCTTTCGCAGACGAACTCCAGATGATAGCTCTTCTCCGGGTCGCTGATGGTCCCTGTTCCGAGGAACATCCCGCGCATGTACGCCCGCTTGCAGCACTTCTTCCTGATCAGCTCCTCGTAGATGCCGTCGCTGATGAAGTTGTTCCCTTCGCGGACGAGCAGAATTCCCGTCTCGCGCAGGATCGACTCGCTGCGGTCCTCCGGGCTGATCGTCAGCATGTACGTGTGCCCCTTCTTCAGCGCCTCCGCGCCGCCGACCTCGAGCTTAGCGTCGACCTGGAAGTACTCCCGGATCAGCCGCTTGTAGTGCCGGGCGATGGCCGGGTTGTCCGTCGCGATGACAATCGTGAAGTTCCCGCGCCCGGTCAGGCGCAGGCTTCCGCTCACACGAAGAAAGCCGGCAATTTCTGCCAGCTGATCGCACTTCTTCTCCGGTTCCACTCTTGCGAGCTCCTTCTTAGTCTCTGATGAAAACGACAAACACTGCCTCCCGCGCTATTTCTGCGCCTCACGGTGATGGACGAACACGTGGTAGCCCTGCCCGCGGAAGTAATGTGCCACCTCATTCGCGATGACCACCGAGCGGTGCTGTCCGCCCGTGCAGCCAAAATACAGGTTCAGGTGGTACTTTCCTTCCCTGATGTAATTCGGGATCAGGGTCGACAGAAGTTCCTCGATCGAGGCGACGAACTTCTTCGCGATGTCCTGACGCATCACGTAGTTTTGTACTTTCTGATTATTTCCGGTCAGTTTCCGGAGTGACTTGATATAGAACGGATTCGGGATGAAGCGGACGTCGAAGATCATGTCGGCGTCCGGCGGCAGCCCATGCTTGAATCCAAAGGAAGCAATCGACAGCGAGAACTGCGACTGCGCCTCGTCCCCGGACCCGAAGCTCCGGTTCATCAGGCGCTGGAACTCTGCGACCTTCAGGTTGCTCGTGTCGATGATCACGTCCGCGTGGCTCCGGAACGGCGCAAGCATGCTGCGCTCCTTCTCGATCGCCGCGGCGGTCGTCATGCCGTCCGCGAGCGGGTGCGTCCTCCTGGTCTCGCTGAAGCGCCGGATCAGGACCGATTCGGACGCCTCCAGGAACAGGAGCCTTAAGTTTACGTCCTTCCGCTCGGACAGGTTCTCGATCGCGCCGTTCAGGTCGCGGAAGAACTTCTCGCTGCGGATGTCCGTCACGAACGCGGCGCGGTCAATCGTCCGCTTGTCTCCCATCTGCGCCAGGTCCAGAAAATTGCGGATCAGAAGAGGCGGCATGTTGTCGATACAGTACCACCCCTGATCCTCGAACCAGTCCGCCGCCTGTGTCTTTCCTGCGCCGGACATGCCTGTAATCAGCACAACTTCAATCGGTTTTTCCACCGTCATGACTATTGCTCCTTCTCCATCGCATCGCCCGTCTCCCTCTCTTCAGAGAAGACCGGCTCGATATTTACGATTCGCTTAAGATCCAGCCCGGCCTCCGCCGCACGGAGCAGCCCCGGCTGATAGACACCGACATTGGCCGGCGTGTGGGCGTCGCTGTCGATGATGAACAGGACATCCTCCTCCATCGCGATCCTGATCTCTTCTGCGGAGAGGTGCTCGTGATGGGAGTTGATCTCCATCAGCGTCTTAGTTTCCGCACAGGCCTTCGCGACTTCCTTAATATCTACAGGTCCCTTGTCGCCCGGGTGGGTCAGGACTTTAATGTCGTTCTCGTACAGTGCCTTGAGGTACATGTCCGTGTTTACGGCAATCAGGCGGCTCCGCCTTGCCCCCTCCGAACTTTGTCCCCCGAGATGGTTCGCCATGCTGTGGCAGTGCAGGACGCCGTAATGGTAGCCCGCGAGCAGGAAGTCGAACTGCCCCTGCTCGTCTTTGCCGACGTCCAGGCCGTTCTCCGACTGCATGATGTTCGCCTCGACGCTGAGGTAGATGTTCAGACCTGGATTCATCTTCTTCTGGCGTTCGATCTCCGCGCGCATCTCCGGGAGTTTGCGCCTCTTCAAGCCGTACATGTAGTGGCCCGGACCGTGGTCGGAGATCGCGATTCCGGCCAGCCCCTGCTGCTGCGCGGCGACGATGTTCTGGTCGATCGTCCCCTTGCCGTGCGGAAAGATCCAGCCGTGGGAATACCGCGTGTGCGTGTGCAGGTCGTACGTCATCCGATATTCGTTCACATCAATCGTCATTCTCTTGGCCTTCTTTCTCCTCCGCGGGACCGCCGACGATCCGGACCTCCGGCTCCATGTCGACGCCGAAGCGGTCCTTCACGGTATTCTGAACCAGATGCATCAGGTTCAGGATGTCCGTTGCGGTCGCATCGCCGCGGTTGATCATGAATCCGCTGTGCTTGGCGCTGATCTGCGCGCCGCCGACCGACACGCCCCTGAGGCCCGCGTCCTGGATCAGCTTGCCCGCGAAGTATCCCTCCGGGCGCTTGAAGAAGCTCCCCGCGCTCGGGTACTGCAGAGGCTGCTTGCTGGTCCGCTTCTGCGTGAACTCCTGCATCGCCTCGCGGATATCCTCCCTGTCGGCCGGAGTCAGCTTGAGCGTCACGGAGACGACGACCTCGCCGGTCTCCTGCAGCCTGCTGTGGCGGTATCCCAGGTCCATCTCCTCGTTGCTCAGCGTCCGGATTTCCGAACCGTCCGCGGAGACGACCCTGACGGTCTCAATGACCTGCTTCATCTCCCCGCCGTACGCACCCGCGTTCATGAACGCCGCGCCGCCGATGCTGCCCGGAATCCCGGAGATCGGCTCCATTCCGCTGAGCCCGTGCTCCAGCGCCTCGTGAGCGACCTCGGAGATCAGCGCGGCGCTTCCCGCCGTCAGCCTGTCCCCGTCCGCCTCGATGCCGGAGAACTCGTCGCCGAGATGGATCACGACCCCGTGGTAGCCCTCGTCACGGACCAGCGTGTTGCTTCCGTTCCCGAGGAGGAGGTAATTCTGATGTTTCTCATGAACGTCTCTCAGCACCTCCTGCAGTTCTTCTTCCGTGGTCGGAACCACCAGTAAATCCGCCTTTCCGCCTGCGCGGAAGGATGTATATTCCCGCATGTCTGCATCATGCACTATTCTCATTTTAAAATATCCTTTCGATCTGCGTCGTAAACGTTGAAATCAATGTAGTCGTCCGTCTTCTCTTTATACCCCCGGAAACGCAGACGCTTACCCGTATTCCGGTCGAAATAATAAGTAATAATCGCAAAGGTCGGCACGCCCAGGACCATTCCCGGGATACCGAACAGGCCGCCGCCCACGATGATCGCGAACATGACCCAGAAACTCGCCAGTCCCGTGGATCCGCCGAGAATCTTAGGTCCCAGGATGTTTCCGTCGAACTGCTGCAGTCCCAGAATCATGATCAGGAAGTACAGCGCCTTCAGCGGGCTGATTACGCAGATCAGCACCGCGGACGGGATCGCTCCGATGAACGGGCCGAAGAACGGGATGACGTTCGTCACGCCGACAATCGTGCTGATCAGTGCCGCGTACGGCAGGTGGAGCAGCAGCATCAGGAAGTAGCACAGGATTCCAATGATGATGGAATCGATGATCTTTCCGTTGATGAATCCGCCGAACGTCCTGTTGCAGAACGTCCCGAAGCTGAAGATCTCCTCCGCGTTCTCACGGCTGAAGCGGGCGAGGATGATCCGCTTGAAGTTGGCCTTCAGCTTCTCCTTCCCGTTCAGCAGGTAGACGCTGACGATGATGGAAACCAGGATATTCAGCAGCAGCCTGGCCGTCGCCACGATGCCTTCGGTGATTTTGACGACACTGTTTCCGTTGATCGGGAGCAGCTTCTCCTCAACGAACTTGGTCGCCGCGGCGATGCCCTTGCGGATAAACTCGTCAATCGTGGCAGCCGCCTCCGGATGCCCCGCCTTCTGCGCTAGGATATTCACCTCCTGCGTAAGGTCATCGATGCGCCCCGGCAGAATACTGAAGATCGCCACAATACTCTTGATCAGCTGCGGAACGATCAGCGCAATCGCTCCCGCCAGCACCGCAAACAGCACGACCAGGGCCACGAAGCTCCCGATCACGCGCGCACAGATCAGCGCACGCCTCTTCACCCGGGAAAATCCCAGGAATCTCCATTTCTGCGCATGGCGATAGAAGTGCCGCACCGTCACGTTATAGATCGGGCAGAGCAGGTACGCGATGATTCCGCCTAAAATGAACGGAAACAGGATCCCGCCGAACGCCCTCACGCCCGCCATTACCGTGTGAAAATACTTAATAAAAAAGTAGAACAGCAGAATGCCGCTTCCGCCCAGAAACAGGTTGAGCGCCAGCCGAAATGTCCTATCCTGTAATTTCTCTTTCACAATTCCGTCCTCCATGAAACATTTCTCGTACCTTTCATCATACCACAGTCCGCGCGGTAAGGTAAACGCATTTCCAATGCTTGCAGGCGCTTTCCCGCAACTATATAATTTATGTATCGACAAAATTCGAATGATCAAGAAACACCGCCCTGATGCTCACCCTGAGTCTCTGGACACCGCGGCTTCGGCACGCCGACAAACGCGGCTCTGCCGTAAACGAACACCAAAACACAGACAAACGAAAACACGAAAGAACAGAACACGAAAATAGAAAGGAAACCATGAACATACTGGTATTCAGCGATACGCACGGTAAAATCGATCGCGCAGAAAACATATTCCATAAAGTCTCCGCCAGAACCGAGATCGCGATGATCTTCCACTGCGGCGACTACCAGCGGGACGCGGACGCACTCGCTGCAGCACTTCAGGTCCCGGTCATCGGCGTGCCGGGCAACTGCGACGGCAGCGTCAAGCGCGACTTCCAGACCGTCACGCTCCCCTCTGGAAAGGTCATGCTGATTCACGGCCACACTGAGGGCGTCGACTGGGAGTACAACCGCATCAGCCTCCTCGCCGAGGAGCACGGCTGCATGGCCGTCTGCTTCGGCCACACCCACGTCCCGGTCAACGACGGCCCCGGCCGCGTTTACCTGATCAACCCGGGCAGCCTGACCCGCCCGCGCGGCGGCAGCCGGGCCTCCTGCGCCCTGATCACCTCCGAACCGGGGCATTTTGACGCCGAAATCCTCTATTACGACGAGGTTATGGACGGCACCTGGCATCCCGCATCCCCGGAAAGTGGCGCAGACGGCAGCAGCGATGCGAGCGGCAACAGCGACGGAAACGATCATGGAAACGATCACGGCAGCGGCAGCGATAACGGCGGCGGCAGAAGCGACGAAAACCGCGGCCCTTCCGGAAAATCCGGAAAACGCCGCGGCGGTTTTCTGAAAAAGATTTTAAATTACAGTGACGGGCAGTAACGGCCGCGCCGTTTATCAGCGGTGCATTCTGTATGCAGTGACGGCTGCCGGCAGGGCAGGCTCGGCGGCATGCCGGGCCTCATTTTTGTCGAACGACGCTGCGCTAACGGCCGACGATCTCCGCCGCCATCCGAGCGGCCCGATCCTCGATGTTCTCGCACTGCAGGATGCTCTTCGGATCGTTTGCGGTCTCCAGCAGGCAGAAATGCGGGGGCAGAATGAAGTTCTTGTTGCAGTTCATCGCGCCCATGACCTGCTCGGCGACGATATCGCCGCCGCTGTAGCCGGAGACGACGAGCGCGTAGACCTTCTTCCGCGAGAAGTCGTGCGCACTGTACAGCGCCGTCAGGCGGTTGAAGAATGCCGCGATGTTGGCGCTGACCGCGTCGTTGTAGTTCGGGCAGACGAGCATGATGCTGTCGCACTTCAGCAGCGCCGGGTAGACCTGCTCGACCATCACCCCGCCGTAGAAGCAGTCCGCGTTCTCGCCGAAGTGGCGGCAGGTCTCGTAGCTGCATCCCCGGCAGTCGACGACGGCGCCGTTCCGCAGAGAGATCTCGTGCGTCTCCGCGTGCGGGTCTCTCTTTTTGATTTCTTTCTCGATCATCTCCCAGAGCAGGAGGGAGTTGGACGTCTTTCGGCTGCTCGCGTGGATCATCAGCACGTCCTGGTGCTCCACCTCAGGGAGCTGAAAATCGAGCAGCTTCTCGACCAGGAACCTTGCGCCGCGCAGGAAGGCCTGCTCCACGTCCACATCCATGCGGCGGGCCATCGTCCGCCAGTTGTACAGGGACCCCGTCCCCTCGCAGAGGGGCTTGCCCGGGAAGGCGCATCCGGCGTCGTTCGCGGCAAAGATGATGTCTCTCCCCGTACGCTTGGTAAACTGCTCGTTTTCGCCGCAGATCAGCACAGCGCCGCACCAGCCCTCGAGCAGGTCCTGATGCGCGTGCAGAAAGCCGTTCAGCTCCAGCACCTGCATGTTCCACCCGGACTGCGGCAGCTCGGCGGCGAACAGGACCTTCAGCTCTCCCTGCTCCCGCGCGTTCCTTCGCTCGCGGGCATCCGCCTCCTCTGCCATGGCACCGCCTTCTCTCTTCATCAGGTACTCCATGAACACCCTCGCGTTCTGGAACTCCCTGACCTCTTCTCCCTGCAGCGCATTGTCCAGCGCCGTCAGAAACCGGTTACGAAGGCTCCTGGACCCGTCCAGGCACTCCATTCGAACTACCGTCAGCATGATTCCCTCTCCTTTCGTTCGTTCTCTCTTATTTCTCCGCGTATTTCCACGCGCGTTTCAACGTTTTCAACACGCTCCCTGCTTCAACACGCTCCCTGCGCGCATTCTTTCCTGGATTTTACGCGTTTTCCGGCGCGTCACAGCCAGTGTGCGTGTCGTCGCGCGAACTGCCGCGGAGCTCGGCCAGGCTGCGGTAGGCAGCGGCAAGCCGCTCGTACAGCTGTTCCGGGACCTCCGGATCGTCCAGCTGCCAGTCTGCCCCCCTGCGGAGGCGATTTTTGACGCCAAAGAACGCACCGCGCCCATCTCCGACATAGACGGACCCGTAGTGCCAGCGGCCGCGGACCGTCAGTAGGATCGACAGCGCAGCCGAGGAGAACGCCGGCGCGAGGAACGGCTTGAAGCCGAGCTCGCGGACATCCAGGTTGGCGTGGGCGGTCTTCTCCGTCAGCGCGCGCGATGCCGCATCGTTATAGTTCGTCAGGCTGTCCGCGATGACGAGGTCCTCGCCGTGCGGGCCGTACGCGCGCCCCTGGGTCAGGTACTGCGACCACTCCGGATTCCGTTCCGCGTAGTACAGGGCGCGCGCGTTCATGACGCCGAGCCCGTAGCCCTGGATCTGTCCCGGCCTAAGGCCGGAGGCGTCCAGGAACGCTGCGCAGAGCGGATCGACCGGGTCGGAGACGACGCAGACCAGGCCCTGGAAATCGGCCTTGCGCGCCAGTCCCCCGAAATGTGCGATCAGCCCGCGGTTGGCCTCAAGCTGCGCCATGCGTACATCGCCTTTCTGCGATACGTCCGGCACGCCCTTGCTCGCGCAGAAGATGAAGACGTCGCCGTCGAACAGCTCGTCCTCGGTGACCGCGCGGACCGCCGGAATCTGCGGCGCGTCCCAGGATGGAAGGCCGTTTTCCTCGTCTCCCTCGTCGCTTTCAAACGGCCAGCGGATCTGGTTCACCTCGATCTCAAGGCGCTGGATCTGCTTCTCATTCAGGTCGCAGATCCCGATCTCCGAGAAGACGTCGCCGCCTAACAGACGCAGGCCGAGAAGAAGATTCGTCCCCACATCGCCTAACGCCAATATACGAGCCTTCAGTTTCTTCGGCGGGTACAGCTGTTCCTGAGCCCAGGCCGGGCCCTTTGTCGCCAATGCCTCTTCACCGAGCTCCGAGGCCAGATGCCGCACGCAGAGGGCCGAATCGTCCGGCCCTGCAGCATGCAGCTTAGTTTCCTGCTGATTGTCTTTTGTCATTCCTACTCTCCCCACTTCAGGCGGATGACGCGCTCGATATCGTTGATAAGGAAGCTCGTCGGTCCGAGATTCTGGTCAAATTTCACGCCCAGGTCGATGTCCGGGACGCGCGGATAGGTCATCACCTCACCGAGGCGCCTCAGCGTCATCTTGCGCTCGTACGTCTTCTGGTACTCCTCCTCCAGGACCTGCCAGATGTGAAGCGAGTTCTCGAGGCAGACCTTGGAATACTCGTAGCCGACCTCGAAATCGCCGTTGCCGACGAACTGCGGCTTGATGTACGGGAGGATCAGGTTGACGGACGGGTTCCTGCCCATGCCGAGGTATTCCTCCTCGACCTCGATGCTGTCGCCGCCGATGAACGGGTAGCAGTCGCGCTCGTTCAGCCACAGGCTCAGGTTCGGCACAAAGTATGCGCTCTCCGCCTTCACGTTGCTCTCCGCCATCATATCCATCGCGTTTCCGCTCATGACCGCGACCAGGACCTCGTGGATGTCGACCCCCGTCTTGCGCAGGATCGGCAGCAGTTTCTGCATGCGGTGCCCCTTATGCAGCAGGTCGTCGACCAGGATGACCGGCTGGTCGAACGACTCGATCACCTTTGCCTGGTTCTCCATGGACGAGTAGTTCCTCGCCTGCTCGATCGTGAATCCCTTGACCGTACGGTTGAAGTACTTGTCGATGTTCAGCGACTTGGTGACCGTGTTCGGCACGACGACGCCTCCCAGCGTCTTTCCGAACGGCACGAGCATGTACTTTCCCTTCTTGCTCTTCCCCTGGATCGTCGAGACGTTGTTGATCTCCGCGACCTTCTTGATGATCTTATAGTGCACGGCACTCGCTGTATACGACAAAATCAGCTCGCCCGGGTACACCTTGGTCAGGACGCCCAGCAGATTGCGGTGCGCCGTGTCGATGGCCTCCAGGACGCGCGGATTGCGGTTGAACGGGTCCTTGATGACGGTTTCCACATCGCGGAAGATGACCTTAGGCTCGTGCATGTCGACGGCGTAGATCGGCTCCGATCCCGGAGGCGCGATGTTGACGAATCCCTGCAGGGTCAGGAGCTCCGTCGTATCCTCGTCCATGCCTGCCGGGTCGACCGGATCGTAGACCGCATAGGTGTAGTCACGCTCGATCAGCGCGGACATGATCTCGGTAACGACCATCTGCCCGACGTTTGAGATCTCGCCCTCGTCTCTCGCGAACAGGAATCCGATCACGGCGACGTTTCCGCCCGCCTTCTGCCGGATGTGCGCGGCGATCCTCGGATCGTGGAATTCCTCCAGGAGCTCCCTGGTTCCGATCCGGTGCGCGGCGGCGTAGGCCGCCATCTCCCTCTTCTCGCCCGCCGCCTCAATGTAGAGCGTGCGGACGCGGTCGTTCTCCAGGTAGTTCTCCAGGCGCTGCTCGTCGTAGCCGAGCTCCTCCAGCTTGTCCATGATCGGCCAGATGCTCTCGACTCCGCGGGACTTGAAGGTGCCCATGCCGATCTCGTGTGCCTCCAGCACGTGCTTGTATGCCGGCTCGCGGAGGTAGAGGCCGCGGTCGTAGATGAAGCTCTGTGCGACCGGATCGATCAGGTTCGCGATGTCTCTGTGCAGGTCGACGTTCTCCCTGATCCGGCTGGAGCTGATGTCCTCGTAGAACTTGTCGAGCTTGAGGTGGACGACCTCTCCCTTGATCTTCTCCTCATTCTCGATCTCCAGCTCCTCGTTCAGCGGGTTCTCCTCCGTCTCGCGCTCGAACGCGATGTGGTTGAAGGAGTGGATGCTGTTCGGCTCAGGATCCTTCCGGTACGCCGAGGCGTTGCGGATGACGTCCGTGCCGACCGCGATGTAGAGCTCCTTATCCTTGAAGATCTCCTTCAGTACCGCCAGGTCCTTAGGGTTGGCGATGTTGATGGAAATGTCGTCCGGGAACGGGAAGATTCCCTCTTCATCCGCGACGGACATGTTCATGATCCTGCGGCGGAGCAGCCTCGGCTGCGTGTGCTTGGACCACGAGAACTCGTCGATCGCCAGGTAGACGTCGAACCCGAGATCCCGGATCTGGCAGGCGACCGCCTTGTGACCCAGGCTGAACGGGTCGAACGTTCCCGGATAGAACGCGACCTTCTTATGCTTCCTGAACTTGAACGGCGCATTGCCGAGCTCTTTCTGCGTCAGGTAGCGGTATACATGGTTCAGGACGGCGGAATCGCTGTAGAAGTCGAGCATCTCGCCGTTACCCTCCATCAGCAGGACGAGCAGCTTGCGCGCTCCGTGCGTGAACAGGGATTCCTTCTGCTTGTCGTCCATGTGTTTTCCGACAAAGATATACTTTCCTATGCACCGGAAGGCCTCGCGGCTCAGACTGCGGTCGTAGTGCGCGTAGCCGCGCATTAAAATACCGAGCAGCCGGCGTCTTCTCGCGTCGTGGTCCTTCTCGTTCCCGCCCGCGTGTGCTTCGAACTCGCCGTAGCGGTCCAGGATGACGCCGGCCGTGCCCATGATGGACTTTGCGACCGCCGCGCTCTCCTCTACGGCACTCTGCTCCAGCATCTCGATCATCTCGTCGAACTCCTTCTCCGGGAGCAGAAGCGACGTTCTTCCGAGGTATTCCGGCACGTTATTTGCAAACTGCCGGTCGCCGGTATCGAGTCCGTTATACAGCTCGATCGCAAGTTCGTTCACCTGTGAGGACGACATCTTCTTGATGACGCTGAACAGCGCGTCGCCCGCGGCCTGACGGACCGCGGCGCGCTCGCTGACCTTCAGCAGGTTGACGAGATGCGTTCCGATGTGCAGGAACACGCCGTGCTTGTCGTCCTTCCTCAGCGCGAACTCCTGCATCAGCTCGATGTTCGCTACCTTGACGCCCCAGTGGACGCCCATCTTCAGGTCGTCCAGGAACAGCCTGCTCTCCGCCTCCTCGAACTCGCCCGCGTTGTGCGGAAGCTCCATGATGTCGAGCATCGTGTTCAGGTACTTCTCGTCATCGATATCCTGATACAGGTGGACGCGGGCCTGGAGCGCAAATATCTTCAGCTCCCTGCTGCCCGCCTGCGCGGCGTCGCGGACGAAGTCCTGCACCCTCGCAAGGAATGCCTCTCCGCAGTACGACTTATCCAGGACGAGCAGGGTCTGCAGCAGGTTGACGCGCACCTCATCGGTGTAGTCCTCGCGCTCATAATACGGCAGCAGCTCGTCCAGGATCTCCTGGCGCTCCTCGTCCGTGCAGCGCTTGACGAGGCCGTTGACGAACGAACTCAGGCTGCCTCCGACCCAGAGCTTGTGCTGGTCGGTGAAGCGCAGGTCCGGGCGGATGATCTTCTCCAGGTACTCGCGGCAGAGCGTGATGTTGGTGATCTCCTTTCCCGGCAGGACGACGCCCTTCGGCAGTTCCTTGGTGTAGCGCTCGTTGTAGTTCGAGATGATCCTGCCCATGAGCTTGGCCGACTGACGGCGGATATCCTCCTCGCGATGGAACAGCAGCTCGTACAGGAAGTTCAGCGTCAGCAGCTCCTGATGCTCGGACATGTAGGTGGAATACTCCTCCATGATGTTGACGTAGGTACGGACGTTCTCCCAGTTCTGCTCGCTTCTCGCGGCCTCGATCAGACTCGTGAACTTGGCATCGTCATAGAAGATGCTCATCATCCTGATGTTGTGGCTGATCGCGCTGAACTTGAACTGGCGGACGACCTCCCGGCCTTCCAGCATCGACGGTTCACGGCGTTCCGGCACAGGCTTTGCCTCAGGGTGGAGCGCGTAACCCGGGTCCAGCTCCGTGCAGATGCCGAGGACGTGCATGTACTCCTCGAAGTCGGCCAGCTTAGCATAGACCTTCCTGTAGCGCTGCTCCTTGGCTGCGTCGACGTTGTCCAGCTTATTCAGGATGACATCGAACGATTCCTTCAGCGTGTAGAAGTGCACGATCTCCTTGCCGTCACTGCCGCGGCTGCTCTTCACGCGGAAGTCGGAGTAGATCAGCAGCAGGGATTCTACGGACAAATTCTCCAGCTCCAGGTCCCAGACGGAGTGGTTTGCTGCAATATGGCCGATCGACTCCAGCCCGAACTTCCGGTAGCAGATATCCGTGTAGTAGTAGTGCAGGTACGGGACGCGCTTCTCGTCGTCCCCGCGGCACCCGTATTTTCCGATGTCGTGGCCCGCCGCGGCACCGGAGATCAGCCCGAGATCCACCGGCTCACCGGCCTGGGCGAGCTGGTACGCCATGTACATCGCCACCCAGTGCACGCCGCCGATGTGCGCGAGCGCATCGAACGGGGTGACCTCCGTGTGGATCCTCATCATCTCGTAGATGTAATTCTCCCACGCGACGTCGATCATCCGCAGATAATCCTGTGTGTAACCATTCTGCGTGATCTCACTCTTCGAAAGAATGTGAAAATCGTAGTGCGGATCAAACGGCAGGTACTTCTCTTCGATCTGAAACTCGCTCCGCAGGATGTTCAGGAAAAACAGGATTCCCTTCTCCTTCTCCTCGAGATTCTCCGGCTCCGGCTCGCCCGGGAAGATCCGCGACAGCACGTACTGCACGGCGTCCTTCAGCCATTCCTCCTCCGACTGCCCCTCCATCAGGGAAATCCCGCAGTCCGCGATCTCATGCATGGTCACACGGCTCGAGAACCGCCCGTGCTCATCCGCGCCGCCCGCGAGTCTGGAAGCCAGGTTATGGCGTTCGGCCGCACCCAGTCCATCGATCTCAGCCCGCTCCAGATTCTTCAGTATCGTCTGTTCCATTTCTATCGATGTGTATCCATTCCAATTCATTCTGCACTCCTGACTGCGTGCCGATCGTCATCGATCTGCGGTATCCCCCGCCGCCTGTCTGCGAACCCACGCGCCTTCACCCGGCCCACGGCCGTTAATATGCTGCCCGCGCTCACCTGAAGCATGGGCAGTCCGTTCTTATCCATGTAATTAATCATGACAGCATCGCCGTCACCTTACCGATGAACCCTAATCCGTAATCCTAAGCTCCCCCGGCGACAAAATCCACCGAGGCTTCGCCTCTCCTCCAGGGGAAATCCGAAGCTGCCGTGCATCTGCAGCCAGCGCCTCCGGCTGAATCTCATCAACCTTGCATAGAATTTACCCGAAAATGCACTTCGTGCATTCCCTGCCGGCCTCGGTCACCGCGCATCCGCCCAATGCCGTCTCACGCAGTGCCGGCGGGAGGTTCCTTCCGACCTTGTACATCGTCTCGATCATCTGATCCAGCGGGATCAGCTGCTTCTTTCCGGCAAGCGCGATCTCTGCCGCGACCAGCGCGTTCGCCGCGCCGGATGCGTTTCGGTTCTGGCAGGGGTATTCCACCAGTCCCGCAACCGGGTCACAGACGAGTCCCAGCATGTTCATCAGCACGATGGACGCCGCGTCCATGCACTGCTCTACGCTTCCGCCCTGCAGCTCCGTGACTGCGGACGCCGCCATCGCCGCCGCGATTCCGATCTCGGCCTGACATCCGCCGACCGCTCCGGCAACCGTAGCGTTGCGCATCGCGAGGTATCCGATTGCTCCGGCGTTGAACAGCGCCTGCACCATCTCCTCGTCCGTCTTATTATTTTCTTCCTGATACGCCAGGAACACGCCCGGAACGACTCCGGAGGAACCGGCTGTCGGCGCAGCGACGATCAGCCCCATGGAAGCGTTGACCTCCAGGACGCCCATAGCGTAGGCCGCCGCACGGCTCATGATTCCCGGGAACAGGCTCTTTCCCTCTTCCGCGAGGACATGCAGCCGGTGGCACTCACCGCCGATGATGCCGCCGACCGTCTTGATCGGCTTGTCGATCGCCTTCGTCGCGGAAGCCTTCATAATCTGGTAGACCTCGCTCATCCTCTCGGTGACCTGCTCCATGTCCGTATCCATCAGGTCGCATTCTCTCTGCTTCATGACTTCAGAAATCGTCAGATTGTTCTCCTGGCAGACCTGTAATAATTCACTCGCGTTCTTAAAATCCATATCTGCTCTCCTCCTATGGCTCTACAATCATGACATCGACCACGTTCGGGTTCTTCAGGATCTCGTCCCGAACCTCCGGCGGTACGTGCTCATCCGACTCGACGATCGTGTACGCGGTCTCATGCTTGGACTCACGGAAAAGACGCATGAACGCGACGTTCATGTTCAGGTCGCTGAGGCACTTGGTGATGTGCGCGACTACGCCCGGGAAGTCCTTCTGGATGACGATCACTGTGCTGTATTCGCCGGTGAAATCGACCTCAACCCCGTTGATCCTGACGATCTTGACTTTGCCGCCTCCGATCGACTCTCCGCGGACAGTCATGACGCGTCCGGATTCGCCGATCATGCGGATATCCGCCGTGTTCGGGTAGATGTCTTCCACCTCGTCATTCGGGATGAAGGTGTACTTCAGACCGCGCTCATCTGCGATCTTGAACGAGTCCTTGATTCGCTCGTCGTCCGTGGCGAATCCCATGACTCCGCCGAGCAGCGCGCGGTCCGTGCCGTGTCCGCGGTACGTCTGCGCAAAAGAGCCATAGAGCGTGAATTCCACTTCCTTCACCGGTTCACCCAGCATCTTCTGTGCCAGATAACCGATGGAATCCGCTCCGGCAGTGTGCGAACTGGACGGTCCGATCATGTTCGGGCCCAGTACGTCAAAAACACTGATTAATGACATTTTTTACCTCTTTCCGGCTGTATTTCTCAGCCTCTCCGTTTATATAATGCCGGCTGCGCACTGCGCAGCATTCCCGTTATGCCCCTCTTACTAGATTACTCTGATCCAATACAATTGACAAGGCAGAAAAAGGGACTGCCGTGCGGCAGTCCCCAGTTCAATCCTCAGCTTATGATGCCTAGCGCTGATTCATTGTTTTCTTATATATGATCCCTGGAAATTATTTTCCCTGGATATAAGCGTCCATACCAGCCGCAGCGACTTTTCCAGCTCCCATGGCCTTGATAACCGTAGCAGCTCCTGTTACTGCGTCTCCGCCGGCGAAGATTCCCGGATGGGAAGTCATTCCGTTCTCGTCAACGTCGATTCCGCCCTTCTTGGTCGGTGTGATGTTGCTCGTCGTGTCACGGATCAGGGTGTTAACCTTGGTTCCCAGGGACATGATGACGTAGTCACAGTCGATGACGAACTCGGATCCCTCGATTGGAACCGGTCTTCTTCTTCCGGAAGCATCAGGCTCGCCGAGCTCCATCTTGATGCACTTGATTCCGCAGACGTTTCCATTCTCGTCACCAAGGATCTCAACAGGGTTCGTCAGGAAGTGGAAATCGATTCCCTCAGCCTTAGCGTGCTCGAACTCCTCAGCTCTTGCCGGTACTTCCTTCTCGGAACGACGGTAAACCAGCTTTACATCAGCGCCCATTCTCTTAGCGCAGCGGGAGGAGTCCATAGCGACGTTTCCTGCTCCGACGATAACGACGTGCTTAGGACGAGCGATCGGTGTATCATAGTCGTCACGATAAGCCTTCATCAGGTTGATTCTGGTCAGGTACTCATTCGCGGAAACTACGCCTACGAGAGACTCTCCCGGGATGTCCATGAACATCGGGAGTCCTGCGCCTGTTCCTACGAATACAGCCTCGAATCCTTCCTCATCCATCAGCTCTTCAATCGTGATTGCCTTTCCTACGATTGCGTCGGTGACAAAGTGTACGCCCTTAGCAGCGAGCTTGTCTACCTCTGTCTGAACGATTTCCTTTGGCAGACGGAACTGCGGGATTCCGTAAACCAGAACTCCGCCGATCTTGTGCAGGGACTCGAATACAGTAACGTCGTATCCCTTGTTAACCAGATCTCCTGCAGCAGTCAGTCCTGCCGGGCCTCCGCCGACAACAGCAACCTTATGTCCGTTGGACTTTACAGGCTCGATCTTAGCATCGCCATGATGTGCCTCATGCCAGTCTGCGGAGAATCTCTCCAGACGTCCGATTCCTACCGGCTCGCCCTTGATGCCTCTTACGCACTTGCTCTCGCACTGGTTCTCCTGCGGGCATACACGTCCGCAGACAGCCGGCAGAGAGTTCGTCAGTGTAATCTCTTCATAAGCACCTTCGAAGTCCTTATTCACGATCTTAGCAATGAAGTTCGGAATATGAACGTTTACCGGACATCCGTCTACGCATGGATGATTCTTGCAGTTCAGGCATCTCTCTGCTTCATCGAGTGCCATCTCTTCTGTATATCCAAGAGCTACTTCTTCAAAGTTTTTATTACGTACATTAGGATCCTGCTCTGGCATAGGATTCTTATCTGGTCTCATATTAGGCATTCTGACGTACACCTCCAATCAGTTTGCAGACATGCTGTCTGTCTTCTCCCTCTTCTTCAGCAAATGTTTTGCCTCTCTTGATCAACAGATCCCAGTCGATCTTGGAACCGTCGAAGTCCGGTCCGTCTACGCAGACGAACTTGCTCTCGCCGTCGACGATGCAGCGGCATCCACCGCACATTCCTGTTCCGTCGACCATGTATGTTGCAAGGGAAGCTACGGACGGAATGCCGTAATCTCCTGCGATGCCGCAGACGAACTTCATCATGACAGCCGGTCCTACAGCAACGATCTCATCGTACTTGTTGCCGTCGTCCAGGAGCTGCTTCAGCTTATCTGTCGTGAAGCCCTTCTCGCCGTATGTACCGTCATCGGTTACCATGTAAACTTCATCAACGCCTGCGCGGAACTCATCCTCCAGGATGACGATGTCCTTGGTCTTAAATCCGCAGATCATGGTGACATGGATACCGTGCTGGTGCATGCCGATTGCGAGCGGATATGCCAGCGCATTTCCTACTCCTCCTCCGACGATGCAGACTCTCTTCAGTCCGTCCATCTTGGATGGCTGTCCGAGAGGTCCAACGACGTCTGCCAGGCAGTCACCAACCTGCAGCTGCTCGAGCAGCATGGTTGTTCTTCCAACTGTCTGTACGATAATGTCGATCGTGCCTTCCTTCTCGTCGTGGCCGGCCATGGTCAGAGGAATTCTCTCTCCGTGCTCGTCGACACGAAGAATGATGAACTGTCCCGGTTTTGCATGCTTTGCAATCAGCGGAGCGTAAATCGTATACCAGTTGATGGTATCATTCAGCTGCCTTTTTTTAATAATTTCAAATCTTTTCACCGTAATCCTCCTATACATTTATTACGTTGAATGAAACCTGTTCCTATCATTATAACGCAGGAGACTGCGTTTGATAAGGGCAACATCATCGGAAGCCCACGATCCGTCGATGCCGCATTCAGGTCCCGTTCACAGCTACCTAACCTAATTTGTATTATACGCCAATTGATAAATTTATGTCAATTACATTTATGAAAAAGAGGGGGGAAATATAATTCCGCCCCTCTTTTTTGTTATTCAAACACACAAGTAATTAAATACTCATCCGTTATCTGTACAAGTTGTTAAGACTACTTGGAAGCCTTCTCAACCAGAGTCTCGTAACGAGCCTTAGCGTCAGCCTCAGCCTTCTCGAACAGCTTCTCTGCTCTCTCCGGGAACTTCAGTGTCAGGGAGTTGTAACGAACCTCTCCCATGATGAAGTCTCTGTAGCTCTCTGTCGGAGCCTTGGAGTCAACAGTCAGGCCGTTCTTGCCCTCAGCTACCAGATCCGGGTTGTATCTGAGCAGATCCCAGTAACCGGACTTAACAGCAGCCTTGCACTCTTCCTGAGCCTTAGCCATGCCCTTCTTGATGCCGTGGTTGATGCATGGAGCATATCCGATGATCAGGGATGGGCCGTCATAAGCTTCCGCTTCCTTGATAGCCTTGATCGTCTGGTTCATGTCAGCACCCATTGCAACCTGAGCTACATAAACGTAGCCGTACTGCATCATGATCTGAGCCATGTCCTTCTTCTTAACAGCCTTACCAGCAGCAGCGAACTGTGCAACAGCTCCCATCGGTGTAGCCTTGGAGGACTGTCCACCTGTGTTGGAATATACCTCTGTATCGAATACGAAGATGTTCAGGTTCTTGCCTGCAGCAAGTACGTGGTCCAGTCCGCCGTAACCGATATCGTAGGACCAGCCGTCTCCTCCGAACAGCCACATGGATGGCTTGGTCAGCATGTCAGCGTTGTTAACGATGAACTTAGCGTCCTCGTCGTCCAGCTTAGCGCAGTCAGCAGCGAATGCCTCTCCAGTAAGTCTGGAAGCCTCACCGTCATCGAATGCTTCGAGCCATGCCTTAGCGGAAGGAACCTTGTCAACGAGTCTCTCAGCAGCATGCTTGCACTCGTTTCTTCTGGTCTCAACTGCGACCGTCATTCCGAATCCGAACTCAGCGTTATCTTCGAACAGGGAGTTGCCCCATGCAGGACCCTGGCCCTTCTCGTTTACTGTGTACGGTGTGGACGGAGCGGAGTTACCCCAAATGGAGGAGCATCCTGTTGCGTTCGCAATGTACATTCTGTCTCCGAACAGCTGTGTGATCAGCTTAGCATATGGAGACTCTCCGCATCCCGGGCAAGCTCCGGAGAACTCGAGCAGCGGCTGGTTGAACTGAGATCCCTTAACAGAGAACTTGTTGAACGGCAGCTCCTTCTTGGATACGTTCTTGAATGCGTAGTCGAACTTCTTCTGGTTGTTAGCAACGACATCGTCGTCAGCCTGAGTCATTGTCAGTGCCTTAGCCGGACAGACATCAGCGCAGGATCCGCATCCTGTGCAGTCCAGAGCGGAGATTGCGATTGTGAACTGCAGGTCGTCAACGTCCTTGCCGTTCAGCTTCTTAGCATCGCCGTTCAGAGGCTCAGCTTCCTTAGCGGTCAGCGCGAACGGTCTGATTACACCGTGCGGGCAGACGAAGGAGCACTGGTTGCACTCGATACATTTAGCAACATCCCATACCGGAACGTCAGCAGCAATTCCACGCTTCTCATAAGCAGCTGTACCAGCCGGAATAGATCCGTCCTGTGTATCCAGGAATGCGGATACCGGAATGCTGTCTCCATCCATGGAACCCATCGGTACTACGATGTCGTTCAGGAATTCCGTCATCTTATCGTCACGTCCAACGAGCTTAGCCGGTGCAGCATCGTCTGCAGCATCAGCCCAGGATGCCGGAACCTCAACCTTGTGAACGTTCTTGATTCCTGCTTCAACTGCAGCGCAGTTCATGTTGACGATCTTCTCACCCTTATTTCCATAAGTCTTCTTGATCGCGTCCTTCATGTACTTCTCTGCATCCTCGATCGGAATGATGTTAGCGATCTTGAAGAATGCAGCCTGCAGTACGGAGTTCGTTCTTCTTGCGCCCAGACCAACTTCCTTAGCGATAGCAACAGCGTCGCATGTGTAGAAGTTTACGTTGTGCTGAGCAAGATATCTCTTAACCTTTCCTGGCAGATGCTCTTCCAGCTCCTGATCGTTCCATACGCAGTTCAGCAGGAAGGAACCGCCGTCAACAACGTCCTCTACCATGTTGTACTTGGTCAGGTAAGCGCTGTTGTGGCAAGCTACGAAGTCAGCCTGCTTTACATAGTATGTAGACTTGATCGGGCTGTCTCCGAAACGCAGGTGGGAGATTGTAACACCGCCGGACTTCTTGGAGTCATACTGGAAGTATGCCTGAACCTTCTTGTCTGTGTGGTCTCCGATGATTTTTACGGAGTTCTTGTTAGCTCCTACAGTACCATCAGAACCAAGTCCCCAGAACTTGCAGGCAACTGTTCCCTTAGGAGCTGTGTTTGGATAGTGGCTCGGTGTCAGGGACAGGTGTGTAACGTCATCGTTGATGGACAGTGTGAATTCCTTCTTAGGCTCAGCAGCTGCCAGGTTCTCGTAAACAGCGAGGATGTCTCCCGGCTGAGTATCCTTGGAACCCAGTCCGTAACGTCCTCTTACGATCTCGCAGGACTCGAACTCTGTTCCGTTCAGAGCTGCTACGACATCCAGGTACAGAGGCTCACCGACTGTTCCCGGCTCCTTCGTTCTGTCGAGTACAGCGATCTTCTTAACTGTCTTAGGCATTACAGCTGTCAGATACTTAGCGGAGAACGGTCTGTACAGATGTACCTCAACGATACCGACCTTCTCGCCCTTAGCCATCATGTGGTCGATCAGCTCTTCTGCTGCATCACATACGGAACCCATTGCTACGATGATGCGGTCAGCATCCGGAGCTCCGTAGTAGTTGAACGGCTTATAGTCTGTGCCGATCTTCTCGTTTACCATCTCCATGTACTTGTTGAAGATGTCCGGAGTCTCAGCATAGCTCTGGTTAGCTGCCTCGCTGTGCTGGAAGAATGCTTCCGGCTGCTCAGCAGAACCGATTGTGTGCGGGTGGTTAGGATTCAGGGCATGATCCTTGAACTCCTTAACTGCGTTCCAATCAACCATTTCCTTCAGAGTGTCATAGTCCCAAACATGGATCTTCTGATACTCATGAGAAGTTCTGAATCCGTCGAAGAAATGCAGAGTCGGCAGATGTCCGCCGATTGTTGCCAGATGTGCAACAGCAGCCAGGTCCATTACCTGCTGAACGCTGTTGGAAGCCAGCAGTGCGAATCCTGTCTGACGTGTAGCCATAACGTCGGAATGATCTCCGAAAATGGAAAGTGCATGCGTAGAGATAGCTCTTGCTGCAACGTGGAATACAGCCGGAACCTGCTCTGCAGCGATCTTGAACATGTTCGGTACCATCAGCAGCAGTCCCTGGGATGCTGTGAATGTAGAAGTGTAAGCACCAGTGGAAATAGCTCCGTGAACGGCACCTGCAGCTCCTCCCTCGGATTCCATCTCAACGATGTTTACTGGCTCTCCGAAGATGTTCTTTCTTCCCTGAGCTCCCCAGTTGTCCATATTCTCAGCCATTGGGGAGGACGGTGTGATTGGGTAGATGGCAGCTACTTCCGAGAACGCAAATGCTACGTGTGCGGCAGCGGCGTTACCATCCATTGTCTTCAGCTGTCTGTTGTCAGCTGATACATGCTTGTTGTCCATAAAAGCACTCCTTTCAAATTATCACAAATCCGCCTGTTTAAGAATGCATGGCAATACACAGCAATAGATCAAAGTCTCTCCCCGAGGGGGGTACCTTGACTGCCACGATTCTCATCACTTGGATTTTGTATACCCATATCCTGATTCTACTCTTAACCATGCATAAAGTCAACAAATTTGGGCTTTGATTTCAGGATAATGTATACGCAGGATTGGTCATTTTTGAGTACATTCCGGGCTTTTCAGCGGACCGGACAATCCGATTGCACGCTACCTTTTGACAAAATAAATATTCATTTATAAGCATCATTATTCACAAAATCGTCGATTGACCACACATTCCAACATTCCAAAAGTCACCGATGTTCAGCTTTCAGGGAAAAAATCCACCTGCCCAGCGTGAATACCTTATTGACGGGTATGTAAATATGTGTATCATTTACCACGTTTGTCAAAATCAACGATAAATAAATTCACTGTATGTTATAAAAATTTTCAATCAACAGGAGCAATTATGATCTATATCGGAAATCACCTGTCCTCTTCCGCCGGTTTTGCCGCGATGGGAAGCCACGCCGACGAGCTGCACGCCACGACGTTCGCCTTCTTCACGCGCAATCCGCGCGGCGGCAGGGCCAAGGCCATCGACCCTTCTGACGTCGAGAAGCTGATCGCGCACAATCAGGAACACGGCTTCGGGCCGCTCGTCGCACACGCCTCGTACACGATGAACCTGTGCAGCGGAAAGGAGAGCGTCCGGACCTTCGCGGAGTCCTGCCTCGCGGATGACCTGCGCCGCATGGAATACGTCCCGGGCAATTACTATAACTTCCACCCGGGCAGCCACGTCGGCCAGGGCGCAGAAGCCGGGATCCGCATGATCGCGGAGGGACTCGACCGCGCCGTCGACGAGGCCGTTTCCGGCGTCCTTCCTGAGCAGTCCAATCCCCGCGACGTCATCACCCCGCTCCCGCAGCCTCTTCAGGACGGAACGCTTCACACGACGATCCTGCTGGAGACCATGGCCGGAAAAGGCAGCGAGGTCGGCCGCACGTTCGAGGAGCTGAAGGCGATCATCGACACCAGCCGCCACGGGGACAGCCTCGGCGTCTGCCTCGACACCTGCCACGTCTGGGACGGCGGCTACGACATCGCGAACCACCTCGACGACGTCCTCTCCGAGTTCGACCGCGTCATCGGGCTTGACCGCCTGAAGGCGATCCACTTCAACGAGAGCATGAACGACTGCGGCGCCCACAAGGACCGCCACGCCCGCCTGAAGGAGGGCCATATCGGCCTCGACGCCATGAAGCGCATCGCCACCCACCCCGCACTGCAGGACAAGCCGTTCATCCTGGAAACCCCGAACGAGGACCCGGGCTACCTCGAGGAGATCGACCTGATCCGTTCCTGGACGGAGTAGATCCCCTTTCGACAAAAATCAATCCACAGTAAAACGGCCGGGCTGATCATCAGGATCTGCCCGGCTTCGTGTCTGCTGTTTACTATATAATTACTATATAATAAGAAGAAAAAAATAAGCGGGACTGCTGCACGTAGCTAACAGTTCCGCCTATATTCATTGGTGCGTCACGGGAGACTCGAACTCCCAACCTTTTGATTCGTAGTCAAACACTCTATCCAATTGAGCTAGTGGCGCAAGCGATTTCTCCATCGCACTCACTTAGTATAAGGGATATCTTTACGAATGTCAAATCTTTTTTCATCTCTGTAAACTATTTTCACAGCCGCCCCGCAGACTGCCCTTCCGCCGATTCCGTCCCGGCGGAACCCGGATTCCTGCGCGGTCACCTTGCGCACGCCTTCACCATACGGCCTGAAGTCCAGCGAAGAAGTTCAGTATCTCGAAAAAAATCGGAAGGCAGCCGACGCCGCCCTCCGATTTTGTCCCTACTTGCTGCTTGGATCGTAGTGCTCCTTCAGGTTTCCTCTGCGGTACGCCTCGACGAGCTGCTTGAGGTCCTCGATGTTCTGCACCAGGTCGGCTCCCTGATCCGTGTCGAGCACCATCATACGGGATGGAAGCGTCTCTACGGTCTGCATCTCCGGAGAATGGAACTCCTGCGTTCCGTCCGGCTGCAGCGGCGTGTACGGCCTGTGCTGCGCGAGTGCCATGAATCTCGAGTTGAAGATGAACGTGTATCCCGCGATTCCGGTCTGCTTCTGGTACGCCTTCGAAATTCCTCCGTCGATGACATACAGCAGTCCGCCGCCCTTGATCGGGCTCTCGCCGTCCTTGATCTTGACCGGCACGTGACCGTTCAGGATCTTGGCGGACTGTGGGTCTAGTCCGAACTCACGGAGGATATTCTCACACGGCTTCCTCTGGTCGCGGATGCGGTAGTACGGGCGTGTCGGCTCCTTATGCGATGCCTTGTCGGCGATGAACAGGCGCTCGAACGTCGTCATCTTCTCCTTGCCGAACAGCGGGGAATCCTTGCCCTCCCAGAGGTAGAGCATCAGGTCTCCCGGGCGTCCCGTCTCTTCCGACTCCGCCGGGCTGAAGAACTCCTGGCGGACCTGCTTGTCGAGATGATCGAACAGGGCTTTGCCGCTGTACGGTCTCCCGTTGAACGTGAGCGTGATGAAATTGCCCTTGTCGTCCATCGGCACGCAGCCGTGGTAGAGCAGGTTGCCGTTGCACTTCGTATACAGCGCGCCGTGGCTGAACAGGTAGCGGATGTGGCGCTGCAGCTTGATGGAGTTCATGATCGATGCCTCGAGCGAGTTCATGACGAACCGTTCGTCGTCCGTGAGCTCGTACGGGTTCTTCGGGTCGACCGTCGGAAGGTTGGTGTCGCGCATCGGCCATTCCTTTCCCTCAACCGTGACCGTTCCCTTGTCAAAGTCGATCTTGTCCAGGAGCAGGCGCCTGTCCATGTCGTACTCCGGGTGGCGCTTAATCAGCTGTCCCTCCGCCTTAAACTGGATGATGGAGATCGCCTTGTGCATCTTGGCGGCCAGGCGCTCATCGACCGGGTCGTACTTATTGCGGTCGAGTACGTGCGGCTTGAACGCCTCGCACGGATCGTTTCCGTAGATCTTCTCGGCAAAGACCGCGAGCGGGCGCAGATTGATGCCGTAGCCGATCTCGAGCATGTCGAAATTATTGTAGCTGATGTTCATGCGCAGGATGTTCGCGATGCAGGCCCAGTTTCCGGTCGCCGCACCGATCCATACGATGTCGTGGTTGCCCCACTGGATGTCGACGTCGTGGTAGTTCATCAGGAAATCCAGGATCCTGTCCGGGTGCGGGCCACGGTCGAAGATGTCTCCGATGATGTGCAGCTGGTCGACCGCCAGGCTGCTGATCGCGTCGGCGAGCTCGATGATGAACGTCTCGGCGAGGCCGCAGTCGATGATCGAGCGGATGATCTCATTGTAATAATGGGCCTTGTTCTCCTCGTCGTCGGCGTGGAGCAGCTCGTCCATCGCATAGTCCAGGTAGCGCGGCAGTCTGCGTCGTACCTTGGACCTGGTGTACTTTGTCGAAACCGAACGGCAGATCGTGATGAGCCGGTAAATCACGACCTTGCACCAGTCGTCGAAGTCTTCCGGAGCCTTCCTGCGGCGCTTGATCTCCGCCTCCGCATTGTAAATCAGCGAAGCCAGGTCATCGCGGTCCTTCTCACTCAGGATTCCGGAATAATGCTCGTCGATCTTCGCCTTGATCGTTCCGGACGCGCTCTTCAGCATGTGGATGAACGCATCGTGCTCTCCGTGCAGGTCGCTGAGGAAGTACTCGGTCCCCTTAGGAAGCGCGAGGATTGCACTCAAGTTGATGATTTCCGCAGATGCGGCCTGAATATTCGGATAATCCTTGGAGAGAAGTTCCAAAAATTTAATATCCGCCATAACATCCTCCATTCTATATTGCGTCTCATTTACGCTGCTTGCGGGCAGATTCACGGCACGCCCGCACTAATTCTATCTTACATCATCTTCTGGAATTTTACACCCATTTGACGCAGAAACAGGCTTCAGCAATCGCCGAAGCCTGTGTAATTTCGTATTAGTCGTCAATCTTTAAAATGTTCGCACCGAGCCCGCGGAACTTATCGATGAAGTGGCCGTAGCCGCGCTCGATATGATAGATCTCGGAGATTTCCGTCGTTCCCTCTGCGACGAGGCCGGCGATGACCAGCGCTGCGCCCGCACGGAGGTCGGTCGCGATGACCTGTGCGCCCTCGAGCTGTTTAGCGCCCTGAATTCTCGCACGGTTTCCCTCGATCTTGATGTTCGCGCCCATGCGGTTGAGCTCTGCAACGTGCATGAAACGGTTCTCGAACACCGTCTCAATCACTGTGCTGGACCCCTCCACCGTCGTCAGGAACGCCATGAACGGCGACTGGATATCGGTCGGGAATCCCGGATAAGGCAGTGTCTTGATGTCCGTAGATGTCAATTTCCTGCGGTCACCTGCGACGAGCAGACCCTCGTCGCCGATCTCCACGTCTACGCCGCACTCCCTGAGCTTGGCCGTAATTGGACGGATGTGATCCGGGACGACGTTGTGCACCAGGACCTCACCGCGCGTGATCGCAGCGGCGAGCATGTACGTGCCTGCCTCGATGCGGTCCGGGATGACCGTGTGGGAAGCGCCGTGAAGCTTCTCGACGCCCTCGATCTTGATCTGGTCGGTTCCGGCACCCTTGACCTTCGCTCCCATCTTATTCAGGAAGTTCGCGAGGTCGACGATCTCCGGCTCCTCTGCCGCGTTGATGATGTAGGTGTTTCCCTTCGCCAGCACGGCCGCCATCATGATGTTTTCCGTAGCGCCTACACTCGGGAAATCGAGATAGATGCTGTTTCCGACGAGGCCGCCCGGCGGCGTCTTGGTCTCGACATAGTTGTCCTTCAGGATGACCTCAGCGCCCAGCGCCTTGAAGCCCTTCAGGTGAAGATCAATCGGACGTGCACCGATCGTGCATCCGCCCGGCAGGTGAACCCTGGCACTGCCCGTTCTCGCGAGAAGCGGTCCCATGACGAGGAACGACGCCCTCATCTTTCTCACCAGTTCATAGTTTGCGACATTATTGTTCAGCCCTCTGCCATCGATTTCGAGGACGGTCTTTTCTTTCTCTCTAATATTAATTCCCAGCGATGCGAGGATCTCTCTCATAACCCGAACGTCTCTGAGCTCCGGAACATCTGAAATCGTACAGACATCATCCGGAAGAATCGCGGCTGCCATTAATGGCAATACTGCATTTTTAGCGCCGCTGATGGATACTTCACCATGCAGCGGATCGCTTTTCTGTACTAAAAACTTAGCCAATTTCCGCCTCCACCCGTTGATCCATTACAGCTGTTTCAATTCCTCAATGCACTTCTCACATACGCACTTCCCGTGCACCGTGTGAATGTTGTTCACCTCTCCGCAGAAGATACAAGTCGGCTCATACTTCTTCAGCATGATATACTGTCCATCCACATAGATTTCCAGAGAATCGTTGGTCTGAATTCCGAGATTCCTTCTGAGTTCTACCGGGATGACTACTCTTCCCAGTGCGTCTACCGGTCTAACGATTCCTGTTGCTTTCATTCTCATCTACTCCTCTATGTCACGGCCGCCCCTCCGCCTTGCTTACCGCGGGGTTATGGGCGCCGCAAACTCTTTACTTAGCCTTGTTCTGTTCTTTACTATCGCTGCGGTCCTTCGCATACTGCACGGCGTTGAACGCTGCCTTGCTGAAATTCGCAAGCGCCGTCAGGAGACCCTGATGGCCGGTCACTGCCTTCGCAATATCGGAAGAAGCCTTTTTCACATCCACGATAATCGTGTTGATGTCCGTCGCATGATCAGCCGCGACGCTCGTGATTTGGGAAGCATCATCTGTGATGTCGTTCAGATTGTGCACCGTCTTGAGCAGGTTCCTGACCAGAACAATCAGGTAGACCAGCAGCACAAACAGTGCAATCAATACCAGATAAACCAACAAACTTTTTACATTTACCGTAATCATAAGAGACCTCCCCTTAAAACACGCATGGGATATTATACCAATTATTACCTGTCGTTTCAATTAGAAATTTAATCGCTCTCTATTGTTTTATGGATTCGTTCTTTTTGTTGAATTTCCAACGCATACAGAGCGCTAAAATGCTATACTCCGCCTTCCCGTTCGTAAATCCGCAGTAAATCGGCCGTATACTGACCGTCCGCCTCTCGAACAGAAATCTGCGGGAGCACGTGCAGTTCCGCGCCGCCGCCCTTGACCATATGGACGAGGACGATGTTCGGCTTCTCCCCTGGGTGACCGCTGACGAGCTGCAGGTCCTTCGCCTCCAGCCGGTGCTGCCTGCCGAAAGTCAGCAGATCCACCAGCCTCTGCGGCCGATGAACGAGGAACAGGTCCCCCTTCTCCCGCAGCAGCCTCGCCGCAAGCTCGAGGAACATCGCAAGGTCCGCCGTCGTCTCATGCCTCGCCAGCGCCTTTGCCGATGCCAGGCTGACCGCCCCGCCCTGCCTCTTCGTGTAAGGCGGATTGGACGTGACTGCGTCGAACGTTCCCTTCAGACAAAGTCCACCCGGGCCGTCCTCCTCACCCTCGCTGCCATCCAGCAGCTCCGCCACATCCTCATGAATGAACTGCATTCTGCCGTCCAGTCCGTTCAGTGCCGCAGTCTCCCCCGCGAGCCGGATATTGTGCTCCTGGAAGTCTATCCCGAAAAGTTCCGGGATCTCCGTCTTATGCGCCAGGATCAGCGGGATAATGCCGTTCCCGGTGCCGATATCCATCAGTCGTCCCGGGACCTTCCCGCCGCATGACAGGATGTCCGCCGCGAACCCGGCGAGTAATACCGCGTCGACCCCATAGCAGAACGCGTCCGGATCCTGGATGATCTTCAGATCCCCGAACCCGGTCGCATCGATCCTGCGCGTCATGACTGGGATCCGCCGTCCGCACTGTCCGGCTTCTGGCCGTGACCCTGCTCCTGGCGGCTTCCCTGCTGCTGCGCGCCGTCCTTCTGACCGCTTCCCGCGGCCTTGCTGTTATCCTTGTCCTTATCGTTGAACGAGAAGCTCTGGAAGATGACTTCCGTCTTCTTGTGCTCCCTGCGCTTGTTCTGCGAACTGCTGCGGCTGCCACGATTGTCACGGTCGTTTCTCTGACCGGACTTCTGGCTTCCAGAATTTCCGGAGCCCGAACCCGATCCGGAACGCGACCTGCGGCGTCCGCCGCGGCTCCTCGAGCGTCCGCTGCCGTGTTCACCGTTTTCTCCGCGCGCAGATTCCTCCCGGCCGGATCTTCCGCCCTGGCTCGCGTCGCGTCCTCCGTCACGGCTGTCACGGGAATCGCGCCTGCCCTCGCGATCACGATTCTCACGATTGTCTCGGCTTTCGCGCCGGTCTCTGTTGTCTCTGCTTCTGCGTCCGCGGCTCCTGTCCGAACGGTGCCCGGACTCGCGCTCAGCGTTTTCGCCGTGTTCAGCTTCTCCGTTTTCCAACGATTTCCAGTCGGAATCCTCTGTTCCCGGCTCATTTACGCCGTTTTCGGAAGTCTCCCGGTGCCCATCAGCGCGGGATGTGCCCTCTGGGGCCTCGAATTTTGTCAAATCGCGGTCCTCCGCCTCCGCCGCCTCGACGGCCTCCTGCTCGGACTGTTCAGACTGCCCGCTTGATTCATTATTCTGTCCGTGATGGCATGCGCCATTGCACGGGCACTTGCGCTCCTGGTGCTGTGCGTTTTCCGGGCGGCTGCCTTTCTTGCCGAGGCGCTCGACCTCGTCCTTGTCGAATGACAGGATCTCGGAGCTCATTTTCTCGCGTCCGTTGTCGTCACGCTCGCCGGTGAACATGCGGACCTTGACCGTCCCGCGCAGGATGTTGGTCTCGATGACCTTCCCCATCTCGCCGTTGACCATGACGCGCTCATTGACGTCCGGCATGCCCTTGCGGAGCTCCTGATACGTGCTGTTCTCATACTTCAGGCAGCACATCAGCCTTCCGCAGACGCCGCTGATCTTTGTCGGATTCAGGGATAAATTCTGCGTCTTCGTCATCTTAATCGATACCGGCTGAAAATCCGAAAGCCACGACGCACAGCAAAGCTCCCTGCCGCAGCAGCCGATGCCGCCCAGCATCTTCGCCTCGTCACGCACGCCGACCTGACGGAGCTCGATCCGCATCTTGAACACGCTGGCCAGATCCTTGACCAGATCGCGGAAATCGACTCTTCCGTCGGCAGTGAAATAAAATATGATCTTATTATTATCGAACGTGAACTCGACGTCGATTAATTTCATATCGAGGTTATGCTTGATGATCTTCTCGCGGCACACCTCCATCGCATAGTCCTTCTTGCCCTCGTTCTCCTCATGGCGCTGAATATCGTCCTCGTCGGCGATTCGGACGACCTTCTTCAGGGGATGCGTGACATCTGCCTCCTGAATTTCCGTCGTTCCCATCGTCACGTGCGCGAACTCCATTCCGCGGGCAGTCTCGACGATGACGCCGGTGCCCTTCTCCAACTCCAGCTCGCCCGGGTCGAAGTAGTACATCTTACCGTTCTTCTTGAACTTGACCCCGGCCACCTTTACCATTGTTTCTTCCATATATTTATGTCAAACTCCTATTCTCTTCCGCCCGGCCGCACGATACGCTCGATCTCAAGCACCAGATGCCTGACCGCGTACTTGTACGACGCATTCTGCTGAATGGCCCTCCGGGTCTTCTCCACGGCGGAAACCGCCTCCGCCTGCTGCCTGACCGACAAGAAATCGCTTCCCCGCCGGATATATCCTTCCAGGCTCTTCTCCACGCCGTCGAGCAGCACATACGCATCCGACCTCGTCTTCACCGCCTGGTCCAATCTCTCTTTAATGTCAAAAAAATACTTGCCCTCTCGAATC
Source organism: uncultured Eubacteriaceae bacterium (assembly GCA_903789635.1). Classification (GTDB taxonomy): domain Bacteria; phylum Bacillota; class Clostridia; order Peptostreptococcales; family Anaerovoracaceae; genus Aminicella. The sequence continues at coordinate 1,816 of CAIFEY010000017.1, read as the reverse complement.
ATCTCGAGAACGTCCGTCGCTGCCGTCTGCTCCTGCACCGTCTCCTCCGGCACATCGACCAGCCTGACGCGCACGCACCTGGACCGAATCGTCTGAAGCAGCGTCTCCGCATTCTCGGAAAGCAGCATGATGACCGTCCCCGGATACGGCTCCTCCAGCGTCTTCAGCAGCCTGGTCTGCGCCCGGTTCGTCATCGTGTCCGCGCCGTCGATTATCGCAATATTTCGATCTCCTTCGGCCGGCTTGTTCTTCAGCTGATTCTGCAGCTCCTCGATCTGCGCATCCCTCACCGACTGCACCCGGCTCTTGCTGCCCGATGCCTCCTCCGGTGAAACAACGTACAGATCCTCATACGACCCGTGCTGAATCCTCGTGCAGGTCTCACAGCGTCCGCAGCCCTCGCCCGGTTCCTCCTGACAAAGAGCAGCCTGTGCAAGTGCAGCCGCAAACCCCATCTTATCCATCGTCAGGTCACCCTCGATGAGATACGCATGAGAAAGCATATTTTCCAGAATCGTGCTGCGCAGATGTTCCGCAGCACGTCCATATTTATTGTACTCCCGCAGTCCCATACTTCACCCGCATTTCCAAAAATTTATCAACAAAACAAAAAACTACTCGTCCGCCGCTTAATGCTCCAATTCACGAATTTTCTTCGAAACCGCATCCCGAATAATCTTCTGAATCTCCTCGATCGTGAGCGTCCCGTCGATCACCCGCACACGCTCCGGCTCCGCCTTCGCAATATGCAGATATCCGTCCCTGACCCGCTGAAAAAAGGCATCCTTCTCCCTCTCCAGCCGATCCGGCTCGGAATGGCTCTCCACGCGCTCGCGCCCCGCATTCACCGGAACATCGAGCAAAAACGTCAGGTCCGGCACACATCCGTCGACCGCCGGCGCATTCACCTCGGCAACCATGTCCCCGAGCCCGCGCCCGTACGCCTGATACGCCACGCTGGAATCCAGAAACCGGTCACAAAGCACCGCCTTCCCATCCCGGAGCGCCGGCCGAATCAGATCCCGCACCAGCTGCGCCCTCGCCGCCGCGTACAGAAGCATCTCCGTCACATCCGAAATCTCAGACTGCGGATCCAGCAATATCTCCCGAATCCTTTCGCCCGTCTCCGTTCCGCCAGGCTCCCGCGTCTGCACCACCGACAAATTCATCCCCTCAAGAAACTCCCTGAGCTGCTGAATCTGCGTCGACTTCCCAGACCCATCGATCCCCTCAAAAGAAATAAACATCCCCCGACTCATCATGCGAATCCTCCGAAGCCATACTTCACGTTAGCCTTACTTCACGTTGCGGGAAATCTGTCCGATCAGGAAGCGCACAAGCACCCCGAACGGCACACAGACCACGATGCACAATAAAATCTTAAATAACCCCATCGCAAAAACCCGTCCTCATCAGACCCGGCCCAGCAAAGCAGCCCAGGTCCGTCTCACTCGATTATCCTTATCCGTAAACACCCTGGACTCCTCGCATCCACGATACACGCAATACACGCATCACTTGACACGCGCGACACAAGCCGCACCCGGCCCCGCGTTTACAGATCCTTCCAGCAAAAATGCTGCTGTGTTATTATATCATATCCCGCACCCCTTGACAAAGTCCACCGCATCCATGCACACAGACACGATTGATGAGTTCGGAATACTTCTGGAAAACGACCACAAAAACTTATCATATAAATAGGAAGAAATTATTCATAATAACACAAAAGCCGCCGACCAAACGGTCAGCGGCTTTCTTGGAACCGGCGGTGTCCTACTTTCCCAGGCGGTCACCCACCAAGTATCATCGGCGC
>CAIFEY010000016.1 GCA_903789635.1 uncultured Eubacteriaceae bacterium | reverse complement strand
CCTAAAGTAGATTTCGATCTTTTTGCTGTCTACTTTAGGGTGATCATATCAGGCGGCGCCATACCCCGCTGATCCAGGCGCCGGAATCGCAATCGTGCTATCGATGCTGACAGAAAATGGTGGATATTGCATACGCCAACCTTCCGCGCCCTTTTCTCTACCATGTTCAAGCTGGTACAGCAGGGCGGCGCTGAGATAACGAATTCGCCGTCGTGGTCCCGGCGTCCCGTCCCCCCGCCCGGCGATCACCTCTCCGCGATCTCCAGGAGCCGCTCGCGGTTAATAATCCGGAATGTGCTCTGACCGTGCTTCTCGATCACGCCCTCGCGGATGAGCTCCCGCAGCTTGCGGGAGACGGTCTCCGGGCGGACGCCGATGGAGCCGGCGATGTCGTCCAGGCGGAGAGAGACGGAACCGTCCAGGGTGTGGGCGGAGCGATCGGCGAGGAAACCCGCGAGCCTGGCCTTGGGATTGGTCTGCATGAGCAGCAGGGTCCGCCGGTTCGCGTCGTTCAGTTTCTTGCTGAGCAGGCGGATGACCTGCCGCGTGCTGGCGGGATGGCTCAGGATGTAATCGAGGTTTTCTCCCGGGATCCGGCAGGTGTGGACCTCCTCCAGGCAGATGGCACTGCAGGGGTAAACCTGATCCTCAGAGAAGAAATCCTCCCAGATCGTCTCGCCCTCTCCCAGGATCTCGATGACCTGCTCACGACCGTCCATGTCCAGACGGGAGAGCTTAACGCGGCCGCCGTGGATGACCCAGAGGGAATCCGCCGGGCTGTCCTGCTCGAACAGGGCAGCCCCCTTAGGATAGGCGGAGTGGATGGCGGTCTTAATCAGGTGTTCCTGCTGCTCAATCGGCAGAACCTCCAGGAAGGGGATTCCCTGTATGCAGGAACTGCAGTGCTCACACGTCTTCATAAATCGGTCCTTTCAGGTGATTGCAGTGGGTGGAATGGTTACTCCTGCTCCAGAATCTCCGGGAACAGGATGGAGTTTTCCTTAAAGATGTGGATGAAAATATCCTGGGTCAGTTCCTGCAGGCCGGCAAAGGTCGCCCGGTAGGTCGCGCAGCCGTCTGCCGGAGCCGTGAAGTTGTTCGTGAGGACTTCCAGTTCCTTGATCATGTCGCCGGCAGAACTGTGCTCGTGGATGAGTGAATCGACGAGTGTCCTTTGTCCCTCATCCGGATGACGATTGCCGATCAGCTGCGGGAATACCTCCCTCTCTTCCTTGGCGAAGTGTTCTTCCAGCTCCGCCTTCAGTCTGGCGTAGAGGCTGTGGATCTTCACGAGTTCGGCGCCATGGTGCGGATAGTGCACGATCAGGATCTTATTCAGCCATCGTCTCGACGTCCGCCATCATCTGACGTTCGGTGATGTGGTGCGTGTTCTGGACGCTCTCGATCATCTCGTCGATGCTGAGCTCGCGGAACGCCTCGATGTCCTCGGCGGTGTCCGCCTTTGCGATCGGCTTGTCTGCGGCGGTGTTCAGCCTCTTCAGCAGGGATGTCATCTCGACGTCCTTCTCGTCCGCGCCCTGACGGAGCGTGTGGAAGCCGTTGCAGCAGTAGTCCATGTGGAGCTCGTTTAAGATGCCGATGGTCTGTGGGTATTCTTTTACGATTTCGGCGAGTGTCATATTTTCGTTGATTCTTGCAGTCATGATGTTCCTCCTGTTTCTCTGCGTGTCAGATAATGACAGATACGATACGGATGCGGGGAAGTCTGTCCTCGCTTTTCCCCTTCCTTGTACCTGTATATTACCGCAGGGGACGGGAGGATACTTTGATCACGATCAAGTTTTCCGCAGACGATCCGGATTTTTCAATTCGGATTTATTATCATCTTAATAATCCCAATCGTTCCGGTCGTCTTAGTCGTCGAATGTCCCCGCCATGTAGGTGCGTCCCCACTCGCAGACCTCGTCGATGATCGGTCCCAGGGTCGCGCCGCGCTCAGTCAGGGAGTACTCGACCTTGGGCGGGACGACGGGGTAGACCTCGCGGTGGACGAGCCCGTCCGCCTCCATCTCCCGCAGCTGCTGGGAGAGCATCTTGGCGGTGGCCTGTGGGATATATTTTTGGAGCTGGTTGAAGCGGAGAACGCCGTCCTCTTTCAGGTGGTAGAGGATGATCATCTTGTATTTTCCGCCGATCTGGCTGAAGGTTGCCTCGACCGGGCAGTGGAACGGCCTGGCGTCAGTTAAGGCATCAGCCCTGTTGGTGGATGCGGCTTTGTTTTTTGTCGTGGACATGGTTCCTCCTTGGTTGAAACGCGCGGGCACATGGCTGTGCCTCGCGGCGAGATGTATAGTTTCTAAAAGATACTATGTATGGTAAAAGTGCGTATATTACTTTAAAGTGCATTCTTGCGAATTGTGTATCGCTATGTTATTTTTACCACAGATAGAAGTGATCGCGCAAGTGCGGCCGGAAGAAATGGGCGCGCGGCGGTCATGAAACTTGCTTTAACAGGAACAGGAGGCAGAAGAATGCAGAAGGATATCGGATCAGTAATGGGATTGTACCCGACGCCGGTGACGGTGGTCGGCGTGGTGCTGAAGGACGGAAGGACCAATTTTCTCACGATCGCACACGTAGGCGTCGTGGAGCACGGACACCTGCTGGTGAGCATCGATAAGGCGCACGAGGTCTCGGATGCGGCGATCAAGGAGAACGGCGTGCTGTCCGTGAGCCTGGTCGACCAGAAGATGCTGACCGCGGCGGATTACTGCGGAATTACCAAGGGAGCGGCGACGGACAAGTCGGGCGTGTTCGCGCACCACTTCGGGGAACTCGAGAAGGCGCCGATCATCGACGACGCGCCGGTATGCATGGAGTGCCGCGTGGTGGATTCCATCGAGGTCGGAAACTTCACCAACTACATCCTGAAGCCGGAGCACACATTCGTGCAGGAGGAGTGCCTCACCGAGCAGGGAAAGATCGACTACGAGAAGGCGTCCCCGGTCCTGTTCGAGTTCCAGAGCGCCCAGTACCTGAGCACGGGATCCGTGATCAGGTACTGGCAGATGGGGAAGGAATACAAGGCTTAATTCGGTAAGCCTGTGAGAAATATTCAGAAAGCGTTCCGGTGTCGGAGCGCTTTTTGTGTGCAGGAAAGATTGCAGGGTTTTGCGAGTGAAGAGGGCGGATCGCACAGCAGAATTTGAAAGATTCCAATTATCTATTGACGCCTGCTTTGTCCCATCGGTTATACTTAATTAGGAAGAGCGAGGAGGGAGTGAAATTTTGCGATGAAAAATATATACTTTCCGGACGAGGAAATCACGAAGAATGACCTGTACTTCATGTGCTATATGATCGAGCGTGTGGCGAGAAGACTTCACCAGAGAAACGCATATGTCGTGAATGCAATCGGCAGGGATGAGCTCGAACATCTCATCAGTGTTGCCAATGTTCTTCATGCGAAGAATCCTCTCGATGTCGAGGACGACTGGATTGCGGACTATCAGCTGCAAGAGGGCGGATTCGATATCACGGATGTGGATCACGAGCTGGCGGAACGCATCCCGACACCGCTGCAGATGGGTCATGTATACTCGCGCCTGATCGATGACACCATGCGCCCGGGCGAGAATTACGTCGACGGGATGCTCCGTGTATACAACGACCCGTTATGTGAAACAATTGACAATTACAACGCCAGCGCGTTCTACGAGCCGTCGTACGTGATCGCGCGGGCGTACAATAACGGCGGATTTTAATGATAGACTATTTAAATACCGAATTAATAGTTGGCGGTGTGATGCCAGCCGACGGGATGATGACAAAATAAATATCAGCTCAGGTGAGAAGTCTGGGCTGATGTATTTTGTCATAATCAGAAATGCAGGCTTACAAGGTGATAACCTCAAGGTCCTCCGGCACGACCAGGTTTCCGTGGTAGTACCTGGATCCTTCGGCGGTGTAGAGCTCGCGGCGGCGGGCCAGGCTGCGGTCCTCGGTGTGGTAGAGGAGCAGGTTCGGGACGGCGAGCTGTTCGGCGAGCGTGCAGGCGTCCATCACCGTGGAGTGGTGCTTCTCGTAGGGATGGAAGATCTCCGCCTGGGAGTGCAGGCAGAACGCTTCGTGCAGCATCCAGTCGCAGCCGCGGACGTAACGCTCCTCGCAGTCGTTGTAAGGCTCGTCGCCGCAGCAGACGAGTTTCTTATCCGCATCATAGTTCATCGTGGAGCCGAACTGCCTGGCCTTGGTGGAGCCGATGTCGAAGAACGTGACGTCGTGCCCGATGACGCTCCGCGTCTCTCCGTCCGCCACCTTCACCAGGTGCAGGCGCTTTCCGATCATCCGCGCGGACTTCTCGGCGAGGAGCTCGTGCGCCATCCGGTCGATGATGTCGATGACTTCGGCGTGCCCGTAAATGACCGCGTCTCCCTCGTATTTTCCCTGGCTCATAAACTGGCAGAACATGCGCGTCATCCAGATCACGCCCATCAGGTGGTCGATGTGCTTGTGGGTGACAAAGACCTCATGGATCTTCATCCAATCGATTCCCGCCTGCTTCAGCTGATGGAGAACGGTATTTCCGCCGCCTCCGTCCACCAGGAAGTATCTCCCGTCCTCCTCCCTCTCGTCGTCCTCCAGGACGAAGCACGTGTTATAGCAGTCCGTCACGAGGGCGTTTCCGGTCCCCAGCATGGTTAACTTCATCATTTTTTCCCCTTTTCTGATTTCTCGTACAGTTCCTGTTGAATTCGTTTCTGAGTCATCCCTGATTCGTTCGGCTGAGCCGTTACTCGGTTCCGAGCAGCCAGTCGGTCAGGTTCTTTACCTTGATACCATTATAGTTTCCGACGGTCAGGCGATCGCCGGTCAACACGATTTTTTCGTAATTATCGCGGATGGTCATCAGGGGCTTCAGCTCGCGGTCAAAGGTTTCCTTTGCCGTCATATCTGCAGTGACCTGAAAATAGGTGTACACGCCGCTCTTCTCTGCGACGAAGTCCACCTCCGTACTGCCGACACGGCCGATCGTGACGCGGTATCCGCGGCGAAGAAGCTCGAAGTAGACGATATTCTCCAGAGAAAACCCTAAATCATACTGACTGCGCGGCAGGATATGGTTCCTTAAGCCGAGATCTACGATATACATCTTTCGGTTCGCCTTCAGGATCTGTTTGCCCACAATGTCAAAGCGCTCTGCCGGATAGAATATGAAGGATTCGATAAGCGCGTCGAGGTAGTCGCTGACTGTGTTTGGGGATATTTTTCTCCCGCTGGATGTCAGATAATTGGTGATGCTTCGGATGGAGACTGGATTTCCGGCAACGCTTGCCAGATACTTGGCGATGGTCTTCAGGAGGAGGATGTCGGTAATTTTTCTCTTGTCCGGGTCACTTTCCTTCCTCGCCTGCCGGTCCTCGATATCCTTGATGATCACGGTATTGTAGATGCCCTCCAGGTAGGTGTCTACTTTCTCCGGAGTTCGGTCCATGTCAGCGATGTAAGGAAGGCCGCCGTCCCGCAGATACTCCGCGAGACCCCGGTCCTGGTCCATGCCGGTGATTTCCAGAAACTCGCGGAAAGACAGCGGGAGCATCTTGATTTCCACATAGCGGCCGGTCAGCAGCGTGGCAAGGTCACCGGAAAACATGTACGCGTTGGAACCAGTGATATAGAGGTCTACATCCGGTTTGACGTACAGACTGTCTACAACCTTCTCGAAGGAGGGGACCTTCTGAATCTCATCCATGAAGATATAGGTCGTCTTTCCCTCGTTTAGACGTTCCTTCAGATAGGCATACAGCTTCCGGTAGTCGAGCAGCTCTTCATATTCCAATTCCTCGAAATTGATGGATACGATCTGCTCCTCGGAAATGCCGCTTGATCTCAGCCAGGCTTGGTACTGCATCAGCAGCGTTGATTTACCGCAGCGGCGGATTCCGGTGACGACCTTGATCACCTGTTCATCCTTCCATTGCATCAATCGTTCCAGGTATTCTTTTCTCTCAACCACAGTGGCCACCTCCCCTTTGCTTTTGTATTGATTATAGCACGGATAATGAAGGAAATCAAAAACCGTTCCAAAACCGGAACGGTTTCAATAAAACCATAATATATATTCCGAAATTGGAACACTATCGCAGGTGAAGAGGCAGGACGGGCGATTTTTGTCGCAGCAGGACGGGCAAAGAATATGGGCGGGTGATTTTTGTCACATCTCCTTAAGGCCGCCGGTGATAAAGCGGCTGATGAGCTCCTGGAAGTGGTACCAGCGGGCATCCTTCTCCCAGCCGAGGCTGCGGTTTACGGCAAAGGAGCCATGCAGGATGAAGCGGAACAGCATCTCCGCGTCCTTCTCGGAAAGGCTGCTGTTTTCCATCAGGGAGTCCACGACCGTCTCCTTCTCGTGGGAGGCGATGCGCTGGAGGATGTGGTCGCTGACGGCGGCGTCCATGAACAGCCGGTGATAGCGGTCGGAGTCGGCGATGCGCTGGCACGCGGGCAGGATGGACTCGTCCTCCTTCAGCGGGCCGATCCCTTTACGGCGGATGACGCTCACCATGTCGCAGAGGTTGCCGCTGGCGTGTTCGGAGAAGAGCAGGGCGTCGTCGATGACGGAATCCAGGACGTCCTCCACGTTGTCGAAGTGGGCGTAGAAGGTCGCCCGGGAGATCTCCGCCTGCCTGCAGATGGCAGTGACGTTGACCTGCTCGTACGGCTCCTGGTCGATCAGCTCCAGGAATGCGTCCTTGATGACGCCGTTGGTATACAGGGTCCGCCGATCCGTCTTGCGCTTGGTGCGAGGCGGGTTGGGGGATTTTTCCGTCGTCTTGATGTCGATGCTGCTCATTTCTCATGCCTCCTGTCTGTTTTCTCTGCTTTACTCGTGTCCGCGGCCGAACGGCTATCCGCCGGGTGCCTGGAAGGGTAAATAATTTCCCGGCTAGTTCATGGCCCGCGCTTCCCGGAAAATTCCCTGACACATTGGGAAATCTGTCCGGAACTGTACGATTTCCGCGGAACTGTTATTCACCGCAGGCATTTTCTGACACTATAATAAGTTTCAGACAGTATGTCAAGGAGTTTGCTGAGGCTTCCTGCGGCATGACCGCGGGCTGTGCTCGGAGAAAAGTGAAAACTTCAGATAAACCGATAAACCGAAAAGGCGAAAAGGAAATCGAGAAAGTCAAATAGAAACGAGAAAAGAGGTAGTGAGATATGTCATTTTATGAAGATCTGGTCATGAAGACACAGGAGAATTACGCGAGGTACTACAGCGTGTACGTCCGCGGCGGCACGGCGGCCAGGCTGGCCGAGCGGAAGGATATTCCTTACGAGGAGCAGATCGCGCGCTTTGCGGAAATGGTGAAGGCGGCGGACTGCGTCATCGTGGGCGGGGCGAGCGGCCTCTCCGCGGCGGGCGGCGGCGACTTCTACTATGAAGACAACGCCTCCTTCCGCAAGTACTTCGGCAAATACGCCGAGAAGTACGGCTTCAAGGGGGCGTTCTCCGGGACGATGGCGCGCTGGAGCAGCCGCGAGGAGTTCTGGGGCTACATGGCGACCTTCCTGCACACCACGCAGAATGCTCCCGCGAGACCGCCGTACATCGACCTGGATAAGATCCTCAGGGGCAAAGAATTCTTCATCCTCACCACGAACCAGGACACGCAGTTCCTGCGGCTCTATCCGGAGAGCAAGGTCGCGGAGATTCAGGGCGACCACCGCTTCTTCCAGTGCGCGAGCTGCTGCACGGACGACACCTGGGACGCGGTCGGCCCGGTCAACGAGATGATCGAGGCTATAGGGGACGGCACAGGAGTCCCGACCGAGCTGATCCCGCGCTGCCCGCACTGCGGCGGCGAGGCGTTCCCGTGGGTGCGCGGCTACGGCAACTTCCTGCAGGGCAAAAAATACGAGGCACAATACGAGAAGATCTCGCGGTACGTGCTGGAACACAAGGATGAGAAGATCCTCTTCCTGGAGCTGGGCGCCGGCCGCATGACGCCGATGTTCATCCAGGAGCCGTTCTGGGCGCTGACCAAGTCCCTGCCGCAGACCAGCTACATCTCGGTGAACAAGGACTACTACATGCTGCCTGCCGACATCGAGGACCGCGGGCTCATGATTCAGGACGACATCGGCAAGGTCCTGGCGGACGTGAGGAAGGAGATGGAACAGCAGCGCGGGTGAAGAGGCTTGGCGGGATGAATTTTGTCCCATCTGCACAGGCGGATGCACTCCCCGAAAACTGACGAGTGCCTAGAATGCTGACTTAGTATTTAATTATAATAATTTGATTGCCTTCATGCAGAAAATAGAATTATAACACAATTCTGCTTCGATTTGCGTTATAATAGTAATGTATGGACAGGGACGCAGGAGGGCAGCAATGAAACTGGACACGCGAAAAACTGCTATCATAGTGCTGATCGCCATCTTACTGACGACGATCGTGGCTTCGCATGCGATCAATACCTACCACAGCGAGGTAAAGACGCAGAAGGAACGCGCGAAGCTCAATGCGCAGGTGTACGCGCAGGAGCTGAATAAGGACTTTCAGCGCGGCATCACGATCACAGAGACGCTGGCGGCACTGATCGAGGAGAACAACGGATCGCTGAATAATTTCGACGCGGTCGCGAAGAGGCTGACAAGGAGTTTTGTCGGCAGTGTTCAGCTTGCCCCGAACTGCGTGGTCACGAAGATCTACCCGCTGAAGGGAAATGAAGAGGGCCTCGGCACCCTGATGGACGGCCGCATGCGCGAAGCGACCGTGATGTGGGGGAAAAAGCACAAGACCGTCACGATGCAGGGCCCGTTCGGCCTCCGGCAGGGCGGTCAGGGCATCGCGATCCGGGACCCGGTATTCATCAAGGACAGCAGCGGACATAAGAAATTCTGGGGCTGCACGATCGTCATCATCAAGTCCCCGATGATCTTTAAGGAGACGCTGGGCGTACTGTCCTCATTCGACTACGACTACTGCGTGGATTCGACGATTTCGCCGGTTTCCGACTCGACGGCGAGGGTCGCGACCTCGATCACAAAGGGACACGACATGAAGGATGCGCAGAGTGCGACCTTTGAGACCGGCGGCTGCACGTGGACACTGCGCGTGAAGCCGAAGACCGGCTGGATCTCGCCGAACCTCCGCTCGACGATCGTCGGCGGCGTGGCCGTCTCCCTGCTGCTGCTCTTCCTGACGTGGATGATCTTCGGCCTGTTCGACCAGAGACAAAAATTACGCTTCCTCGCAGAACGAGACGAGCTGACGGGTCTCTACAGCCGCCGTGGGTTCATCAATATCCTGGAATCCCGGGCCAAGTCGAACCCGAAGGGCACGATGACCGTCGTCTTCCTGGACTTAGACGACTTCAAGCTCGTGAACGACCAGTACGGCCACCACGTCGGCGACGAGGCGCTCCGGAACATGGCGCGGAACCTGCGCGCGGAGTTCCCTAAGGACGCGCTGATCGGCCGGATCGGCGGCGACGAGTTCTGCGTCGTCCTGAACGGCCTGACCGCGCAGCAGAGCGACGACCTGGTGAAGAAGATGATCGCCGCGGACCAGACGTTCACGATCGACTCGCGCACGTTCCGCTACACGATCTCCGCCGGCTACGCGCTCTACCCGGACCAGACCGACGACCAGTTCCACCTGCTGGTGCTGGCCGACCAGGCCCTCTACGCGGCCAAACTCGGCGGCAAGCACCGCTACGCGCAGTACGATCCGTCGATGATCACGCTCAACCGCACGCAGCTGGGCTTCACGCTGAACAGCTTTGCCGCGGGCATGCCGGGCGGGATTATCGTCTGCCGCGCAAACGGCGGGAAGGAGGTCCTGTTCGTGAACGACCAGATCATCCGCCTGTTCGAATGCGACAACCTCCTCGACTTCATGAAGTACGCCGGCAGCGGCTTCCTGTCGCTCGTTCACCCGGACGACCGCGACAAGGTCGGCGATATCCTGCGCCGCCGCCGCGCCATCCTGGAGGGCGACGCCACGCCTAAGGAAAAGGCGATCGGCGAGGTCGCGGATTTCCGCATCCTGGCGAAGTCCGGGAAGGTCAAGGAAGTCATCGGCGTCGGCAGGCACAGCTTCGCCGACCAGTACGGTCCGATCTTCTACGTTTTCATGCGCGAGCGGGAGACGGTGGTGTTTGACAACCTGGTGAAGAAGTAATGTGAGCGGGCGCCGCGCACGCCTGCCCCACCCCGCCGGAACTGCTGGGGTTGAGGTAGATAAGATGTACAGTAAGCGGGCTGCGGGGCGGCCCGCTTTTCAAATGGAATAGAATGGAAGGCGCCCGGCAGGCTGGGAATGACCGGACCGCGGAGAATGGAAGAAGGAAGCGGTTCGGGAGGCAGGCGTCGGAAAAGGTGCGGGCGCGCCGGCCCCGCCCCCGCGGGAATGCTGAGAAGGAGGACTGGAGTGTTTGTGAATCGCCTATTTGCGATAGGCGATTGCGCGCTGATGGGCGGCGCTTGATAGCGAAAACGCTCGCGCGCCGCGACGAATTTCTGGAAATGTGAGGTACGAGGGGCGCGAGCGAGGGTGAGGGGCGCGAGGAGAGAGAAAAGAGCAAGGGAATTAGAAAGCATCTATTTACGATAGGCGATCCGGCGCTTATTATGCATTAATTATGCAGAAATTATGCAGAAAAGTTTTGCTAATCTGCGCCAAAGGGTGTTTTCTAAAATTCCAAAAAAATATTTTGCTATATCAGAAGAGGGTCGATAATATTAACGGCGGCGCGTCGTCGGGTGCGGGCGGGCTGGGAGAAAATGGAAAGTCGCCCCGGGAATCACGGATAGCGGAGCGACTTCCTTGACGATGTGACGATGGATTCTGCCAACTTGAGATTGCTCACAAATATCGATAGCAGAAATGCGTCTCCATGCGCGCGCAGCCGGGAGTGGATATTCACGCCGCCGAATAATCGGGGAAATCCGGGCGCGCGGAATCCGAAACAGGGCATGGAATCGGAAATGACAGAAGTTTTTTTGATGTCTTCGGAATCCGCTGGTGAACGGCGATTGACAAAACGGTTTGCTCACGATGCCTGCCGCGATTCTCCGTGCCTAGAGAAGATGAACTACCTTATAGGAAAAGGTTTGCGCGCGGCGGCCGCTGAATGTCTCCTTGCATGGAATAACGGAATGATAAAGCGGAATGATAAAGCGGAATGGAAAAACGGAGGGGATTTGCCGGCAATTCCCTCCGTTTCCTTAAAACAATGATTAATCATCGACCCAGGCGATGTCCTGTCCAGTGTAAAAGATTTCCAGAAAATCATTAGGATTTCCACCAGTCATAATGTACCTCCTTACTCGTCGAGAAACTGCAGAACAACTTCGTTAAACCGCTCCGGGTCCTGCAGGAAGTGGATGTGGCCGCCGTTGAAGACCGCGGTTTCGGAGCCTTTGATGTGGGCGTGGAGCCATTCCTCGGTGTGGGGCATGCGCTTTGAGCGGCAGGTGCCGTAGGTGAGGAGGCATGGGACAGTGATCTTTGGCATCACATCGCGGTAGTCGCTCTGGAGCATCGCGAGCCACATGGTCAGCATGACGTGGACGGTGTTGCGCTTCAGCATGTCGATGACCCACGGAATCTCTTCCTGCGCCGGACCGCGGAAAAAAATCCCCGGCGCGAACTTCTCCGCCGCAGCGTCCCAGTCGACGGCGATGTCCTCGAGGAAGGCCATGCCCGCCTTTCGGTCGTAGGCCGGGTACATCGTGTATTCCCAGTCCTCGTCCGGGTCCGCGATCACCTTAGGGGTCATGTCGATGAGGACGATCTTGGCGAGATTGGCGCACCCGAACTGGGAGATGTAGTCCCAGACGATCTGTACGCCCATCGACCACGCGACGAGTACGACGTTTTTCAGCCCGAGGTACTCGATCAGCTCGTGCAGGTCCTGGGCGAACCTGGATAAATAAAGTCCCTTCTCCGGCCGGTCCGAATCCCCGTGCCCGCGCAGGTCATACGTCACGACCTGGTATTTTTCGGCAAAGGCAGGCACTTGCTTCTTAAAGAAATGGCGATTGACGCTCCAGCCGTGGATGAACACCACCGGCTGTCCCTCGCCGCGCACCTCGTAGTAAAGTCGGCAATTATCTTCCGTAGCAAAATATGGCATAGCTCGCGCTCCTTTCATCAGAATAGTAAATCTATAATTAATATTATACTATCTGCAGAGCAGGGATTCCACGCCTTTCCAAACCGCGCGAATTTCAATATAATGATTGGGAATGGCTGTTCGGATAGGAAATGAGGAGGAAACCACCATGAATATACAGATTTTCGGAACGAAGAAGTGTAATGAGACAAAGAAGGCGATCCGCTATTTCAAGGAGCGCCGCATCAAGACGCAGTTCATCGACATGAAGGAGAAGGGTTTGAGCAAAGGCGAGCTGACCAGCGTGAAGCAGGCGGTCGGCGGCCTGGACAACCTGATCGACCCGAACGCGAAGGATAAGGACACGCTGGCGCTGCTGCAGTACATCGTCGACCGCGACAAGGAGGAGAAGCTCCTGGAGAACCAGCAGGTGATCCGCACGCCGATCGTCAGAAACGGAAAGAAGGCGACCGTCGGGTACCAGCCGGACGTGTGGAAGACGTGGGAGTAGTTATTTCCGAATCGAATAACTCGCCGCCGCCGCAATCGCGCAGAGGACCAGGTCGATGAGCCAGATGAGGCTGTAGCTGCCGGTCTGGGAGAACAGGACCCCGCCGAGCCAGGAGCTGATGAAGCCGCCGGTCTGGTGGCAGACGAACGTCAGGCCGAACAGGAAGCCCATGGACGCGGCGCCGAAGCGATTGCTGATGATCTCCGAAGTCGGCGAGACCGTCGCGTCGCCCGTCGTCCCCAGCAGGAGCGTGAAGACGGCCAGGGACAGCGTGGTCTTAGGCAGCAGGAACATGAACACGCCCACGGTCACGACGCGCAGTGCGTAGATCGTGCCCAGGACCGTGCGGTGCGGGAAGCGCAGGCAGAGAAATCCGCTCAAAACCGACCCGATAATCGTCGTAACGCCGAACCCGGTGTAAATCATCGCCGCCGTTGCGCTCGAGATGCCGAGCGACACCATCTGCGACACGAGGTGCGTCTGGATGATGATCATGTGGAAGCCGCAGGTGCTGAAGCCAATGAGCAGGGCCTTGTAATCCCAGGTCTTCCAGGCGCGGCTCAGGCTGTCCCGGATGCTGACCTTCTCTTCAGGTTCTGCTGCGTGTGCGGATTCGGATAATTTTGCCGCATCGGTTTTCTTATGAAGACCGGTGAGCCGCCAAACCACCGGGAACAGGCACGCCATCGCCGCGGCGAGGACGAACATGCCGGTGCGGATGCCTACGGCTGTGTTCAGGCCCTGCATGACCGGCGACATGACTGCGTTTCCGATGCCGCTGGAGGCGTTGAGAATGCCGGAGATCGCGGACGCGCGTTTAGGCCCCAGGAGAGGGGAAATGGTGCCCATGATCAGGCCGAAGCTGAGGGCGCCCGTGCCGGCCGCGAGGATGATGCCGAGAAAGACCGTCAGCGACGCCACGCTGTGCGCCAGCGGGCTCAGGAAGAGGCCCGAGGCAAAGCAGAGCACGCCGCACGTCAGCACGAGCCTGTTCCCTTTTCGCAGCGCCAGCGCGCCCCAGAGCGGCTGCGACAAGCCGTACATGAGCTGCGCGATGCCGAAGGAAAACGCCGCGTCCGCGTAGCTGATGCCGGTGATCGCCGCAAGGGGCTGGATCATGATTCCGTAAATCGACCGGATTCCGCCGCCGTAGCCAAAGACCAGGCACGCCGCCACCACGATCAGCAGAAAGCTCTGCCGTCCAGTTGCCTTTTTTGTTTTCGCTTTCATTTCCATTCCCGTTTCCGCCGCGCGCATCGCGCGTCCCTCCGATTCTCCCGCTTATCCTTGGATTATGCTGATATTAATGCTGATTTCTGCTTGATTATATTAATTATATATTGTCTCAATTTGGCAAGTAATCAGTATTTTTCCTCCCCGAATTTGTTGCAAATACAAAATTAATTTTGACAGCGTTCTCGTCCAATCTCAATACGACATGCAAAAAATATCCCGTTGCATAATAAGCGCCGGCTTCCCGTTAATAAGTAGAGCCTTCGCCACTTTGCGGTTGAAAAGGCTCCGGGAATCCGGATAATAGTAAGTACCTCACCGGTGAGCTTACAGAAAGAATACGCGGCAGTTTCATGTACTCCGGAGCGGCCGCGGAAATAACACAAGATTGCGATATTAATTATTCCAAGACGAATTGTACAATACAATGTACAGTCGGATGAAAAGAAATCGAGGAGGAAGAACGTCATGAGAGAATGGCAGCAAAAGCGATTTAAAAGTATTTGTATGCCGGATGCGGTATTTTATCAGTCGATTTGGGCGGTACGCGACCTCTACCGCATGGAAGAACGGGTTAAAGAGATCGATGAGGACATTCGGACCGGAAGCATAGGCAGTGCGAGCCTGGTCGGAGGAGGCTCGCGCGACTACGGCAGGATGAAGCCGACGGAGAACAAGGTCATGGAGAAGATGCGCCTGGAGTCCCGCATCGACGCGATTCGGACGGCTCTAGACGGCGTCCCGGCGCAGTACCAGACGCACATCCTGGACAACGTGATCTACCAGTCCAAGATCACCTCCATCCCGAGCCACATCTGGCGCGTCTGGAAGCAGAAGTTCCTGTTCTCGGTGGCGCAGAACCTGGCACTGATGTAATTGAAGAGAACGCCTGGGGTATGGCTGTCTGGAATGGAAGGGAAGGAAATGGGCGTGTCGGGGGATGCAGGCATGAAAGCGCCCGGAGCCGATTACTCATGGCTCCGGGCGTGTGGTTTCATTATAGGTGTGCCTAAGTAGGCGGGCAGTCGGCCGCGCGCTACCGGGTTCCCGGCCTCAGCCTTGCGAGCGGGCCGGTGCCGCGGCGGGCAGGTTCCGTCATGGCTGCGCATTCCTGGTAGATGCGGGCGAGCCTGGCGCCGATCAGGTCGATGCTGCGGGACTTTGCGACCTCGTAGCCGTTTGCCGTCAGGTCGGGAAGTGTGCCGTCCAGGATGGACTTGGCCCGGAGGGCGAACTCGGAGACGCTGTCGGCCTTATAGACGTCGGTGTCCTCACGGAGCCAGTCGGAATAGACCGGGATGCGGCGCAGGAGCACCGGAATGCGCATCGCGAGGGCCTCGAGGACGACGATGCCTTCCGTCTCTTCGCGGGACGGGAACAGGAACAGGTCGCTGCCGGCGTAGGCGTCGCGCAGGTCGACCGGCTTGGCGTAACCGGCGAACTTCAGGTTCGGCAGGTCGGTGCGCAGGAGGCTCCTGACGCGCGGAGGGAGGGTATTCGGGTTGGTCTCGCCGAACCAGATGAACTGGTATTCCGGCAGCTCGCGCGCGAGTGCGACAAAGTCGTCGATGCCCTTCCGTTCGATCGTCAGACCGACGCACATGATGACCTTCTGATCGGCGGTGTAGCCGTACTTCTCGCGGAAGGCGGCGCCGTCGGCCTGGGAGCGGTCGTAGTAGGTCAGGTCGATGCCGTTGGACACGGCCTCGATGCGGCGGTCGATCCCGTAGGATTCCAGCAGGCGCTTGGAGTACTCGGTCGGAGTCACGATCATCGTGCCGGCGGAGTAGCAGTGCTTGATCCACTTTCCGAACAGCGGCGCTGCCAGGTTGGAGCCGATGAACGAGTTGCGGAAGTCCTCACGCGTCGAATGCGCGTGGTAGATGACCGGGATTCCGCGCTTGCGGGCCTGCTTGGCAAGCAGCAGGGAGCGGGGGAACACGGTGTTGATGTGTACCAGATCCGCGTCGTCCAAGCCCTGTGCGAGTTCGATGCGGTTTTCCTTTGCCGCCAGACGCTGGTGATAGATTGCGCGTCCGACGCCGCTTTTCTCGATCATGTTCTGCATGCCAGAATAAAATAATACCTTCATAGTATCCCCCTAAACGAGCTGTGAAAGCTCTTCACCTGACCTTTGACCGGCCGTTTCATGTCCGGACAAAGGTCATCAACCCCTAAATAACCCCGGTTCTGCCGGGTAACCCAATAATTCTTTGAACTCCGGAACCCGCTTCTACCCAATCAGTGAGAACAGACCCTGCAGCACCTTGCTGAGGCCCATGCTGTACAGGAAGATCGCGAGCGGCTTGCCAAGCAGGATGATCAGCGTGAATTTCCGCAGGCTGATCTTGCTGAGGCCGGCGAGGTAGCAGAGGAAGTCGTCCGGTGCCACCGGCAGAAAGATCATGATTGCGAAGATGCGCTCGAACTGCTGCTCGTTCAGCAGGTACTTGCTGTATTTGCCGAAAAACTTGGAGCCGGTCGCCTGCTGGACGAATCCCTGTCCCATCTTGCGGGACAGCAGGAATGCCCAGATCGATCCGGCGCAGATTCCGATGTAGTTCAGCAGGAATCCCTTGAATGCGCCCCAGAAGACGACGCCGTAGACGCATCCGATCGCACCCGGAAGGATCGGCAGGACCACCTGCACGGCCTGGATGAACACGAACAGCAGGGGAGCCAGGAGTCCGACGGACCCCTGGAACTGCTCCATCCTGGCCTGGCTCGTGAAGATTCCCTGCCGGTAGCCAATCGCCGTGAAAATGACGAACACCAGCGTGCAGGCGATCATGATCCCGGTCTTGTACTTAGCCGGCAATTGTATCGACTTGGTCATAGCGCTTCTGCCTTTCTCCCGTGATCGGGGTGCCGTAAACGAGACTGTCGTAAATCTTCTCGACGTTCTCGGCAAAGGTCTCCGCGAGCAGCGGCTTGACGCTTTCCCGCGCGGCGTGCTCCATCTGCCTGAACTCTCCGCCGTCGAACAGCATCTCGTAGGCGGACAGGAATTCTGCTTCATCCTGGTAGGAATATCCGTTCTTCCCGCGGGACAACAGGCCGTCCAGGCAGGGATCCTCTCTTACGAGGAGCGGCTTCCCTGATGCAAGCGCTTCGTCGTAGGTCAGGCCCTGGGTCTCGCTGGTTGACGCGCATACGAACACATCGCCTGCAGCGTAGTAATCCTGGATCTCATCCCACGGCACCGCGCCGGTGAAGAAGACGATTCTTTCCAGGCCCTCGGCTTTCACCTGCTCCTCGAGGTTTTCGCGCTCCGGTCCGTCACCGACGACCAAGAGCCGCGCCATCGGGTCGGAACCCCGGATCTCCTTCATGTAGGTGATGATCTCGGCGAGATTCTTCTCCTGGGACAGGCGTCCGATGCTGACCATCACGTGATTTCTGCGGGTCAATCCGAAGCTGTCGCGGATTGCCAGCACGTGCTCCTGGTCTGGGCGCATGAACTTTGTCAGATCGATACCGGTAGGCTGGACGTAGACGTCCGTGTTGACGCCGTAGGACAGCAGAAGCCTGCGCACCTTGGCCGTCGGCACGATCACCGCATTGGCATGATCGCAGCAGAAGCGGCTGAATTTGCGGACCAGGCCCTTGAGCCTTGCATTCCCCGGGATCTTCAGGTAATGGGTGTAATCCTCGTAGATCGTGTGGTACGTGTGCACCATCGGGATCTGCAGCCACTTGGCGGCCCTGCGTCCGATGTGGCCGACGGTGAATTCCGTCTGCGTGTGGATCAGGTCCAGGTTGAGGCTCCGGATCAGCGGCGCCCATTCCCGGAAGGAGTCGTACGCCAGGCGGCGCTCCTTCAGCAGTGGACACGGCGTGCTGTTCAGGCGGAAAACATTAGGATCGTCGTCTTTCGCTTCCGGATTGCTCGCGGTAAAGACATATACCTGATTCCCCAGTGCCTCCAGCTGCTGCTTCAGCATGAACGCCGAATTCGCGACTCCGTTCAGTTCCGGGATGTATGTGTCTGTGAAGATTCCGATTCTCATAACTGCCTCCATTGCCTCTATGTCTTCTCTGTTTCGTTACCTTACTGTTCCAATATACAGAGTAAGGGTAAACTGGGGATAAACTGTTGATGATGATAAGTTAAATAATTTCTAAAGAAAAATGACCGGTATTGGAAATAATCAGGTAATTTTATTAATTATTTACATTATACTTTACAACAGGATAAGAGTGCAATGAGACATTCATCTTTATCAGTTTAATTATTTTAGTTTGCTTAATAAATTACGTATATAACATTAATACCACACATCGCCGTGGTTACGCAAGGGGTGTGACCGGCCGCTGCGTTCTGCCCGCCAGACGGGCGAAGCGGACGCATGACCGCTCGTGGTAAGTGGATGGCTGAGAGCGCGGCCGACGCGGCAGTGGAGAGAGGAAGCTGAGACCGCGGGTGACGAGGAAGAAGCGGCCGGCGGACTGCGCCTGCAAAAAATGAAAAAAAGAGAGATCCTGACGGTCTTCCCGTCCAGGATCTCTCTATATAAAGGTTACAGGCTAATTGAATTAGCTTATCACCTCAGGGCCAATTTTATAAATTAGCAAACACCCTGCATCATCATAGCTTCAGCAACTCTCTCGAATCCAGCGATGTTAGCACCAGCTACGAAGTTGTCGCCGAGGTTGTACTTCTTGCAAGCTTCCTCTGTGATCTCGAAGATGTGGTCCATGATCTGCTCGAGCTCTGCGTATACACGCTCCTTGTTCCAGATCAGGTGCTCAGCGTTCTGTGCCATCTCCAGGCAGGAGCAAGCTACGCCGCCTGCGTTGCAGGCCTTGGACGGAGCAACAACACAGTTGTTGTCCTGCAGGTACTTAACAGCCTCGTTGGTCGTCGGCATGTTAGCTCCCTCGATGAGGTATCTAGCACCGTTCTTAACCATTTCCTTAGCCCAGTCAAGAGTGATGTCGTTCTGCATAGCGCATGGCATGTAGAGGTCAGCCTTAACTTCCCAAGGTCTCTTTCCAGGGATGAACTTAGCGTTCGGGAACTTCTCTGCGTATGGAGCGCAGATGTTCTTTCCGGAACCTCTCAGCTCGAGGAGGTAGTCGATCTTCTCCTGCGTTGTGATTCCATCCTCGTCCAGGATGTATCCGTCCGGTCCGGAGATTGTGATCGGCTTAGCGCCCAGCTCTGTCAGCTTGATGATTGTTCCCCAGGAAACGTTTCCGAATCCGGATACAACTGCTGTCTTGCCCTCGAGGGACTCACCGAAGTGCTTCAGGACGTCTCTTGCGAAGAATACGATTCCGAATCCTGTAGCTTCTGTTCTTCCGTTCAGTCCGCCGTTCGTGGTTCCCTTTCCGGTCCATGTTCCGTCGTACTGACCAGTCAGTCTCTTATACTGACCCATCATGTAGCCGATCTCTCTTCCGCCTACACCCATGTCTCCAGCCGGTACATCGACGTTCGGTCCGATGTGTCTGTAGAGCTCATTGATGAAGGACTGGCAGAATCTCATTACTTCTGCATCAGACTTTCCAGCAGGATCGAAGTCGGAACCGCCCTTGCCGCCGCCGATCGGCAGTCCTGTCAGGGAGTTCTTGAAGATCTGCTCGAATCCGAGGAACTTCAGGATTCCTGGATATACGTTAGCCTGGAATCTCAGACCGCCCTTGTAAGGTCCAAGTGCGCTGTTGAACTGAATTCTGTATCCTCTGTTAACCTGAACCTTGCCGTTGTCGTCAACCCAAGGAACACGGAACTGAATCTGTCTCTCCGGCTCGATCAGTCTGTCCATCAGTCCAGACTCAACGTACTCTGGATGAGCTTCCAGAACCGGCTCGATGGATGTCAGAACCTCTTCTACAGTCTGCAGAAATTCAGGCTCATGAGCATTCTTCTCTTTAGCGATTTCGATGTACTTGTCAGCAATCTTACCCATAACCATTCTCCTTTATACTTAAATAAAAGCACTTGGGTTCTGTGTATTTTTCAGAACCTCTCTAACTTGCAATATAGCACTCTGATAATCTTCCGTCAATAAAGAAGGATGAACTTTATGATAAACATGGAAATTATCTGAAAATATTGTAGGGCGATGGAAGGACTTTGTGTATACATTGTGGTAATCGCACAAAATTTTGGTGATGAGATCTTGAGTTTACAATGTGTTAATCTGCGCAAGACGTTGGAACATGCGGGATACAGCGGTTATTTGATAAAAAATAGTCAAGGAATATGGCCACTTCGCGGGTGGGTTATGCACGGCCGGTGGATACGTTTTTATATAAATTTTGCAGAATGAAAATGCCGTTATGTGAATATAATTATATCTTGTATAAATGATGCATAGGAATTTTTTTGCCTTAGTTTGGGGCTTGACAAATGGGGAAGGGTTTGTTTTCAAGCGTGCATGACCTGCTGGCGGTGTTGAACACATTGTATATTGTATTTAATATATTCAATACAATTAAAAAACAGTGAAGCCAGCCTTCAATATAATGAAAAATATTTTCGTAAATGAAAGGGGTTTGCTCAGGGAAATGGGTGCAGATGAATAAATCTTCCGGTGTTTATGCATCAGGACGGGCGGATGACGGCCTGGTGAGGATGGATTTTGTCGGAAAGGAGGGAAAGGTGGCAGAGATGAAGATGTTTTCTTTCAATTTCGCCGGTGGAAGGGGATGAGGGGGCCGGGCGGCATGCGGCAGAAAAGATTTTCTGAAGTGCGGGGAAGACTTTGTCTGCTGGGAGGCGGGGTGCCTGAATTACTTGAAATATGAACGCGCCGGCTCTATAATATTAATGTTATAAGGAAATTTCATGGAAGACGAAAGGAGTGGATATTATGGACAGCGTTCCCGTGGGACATTTGTCAGAGAAAATTCGAATATATCGATTGAAACAGCATTCACTCCTGCACGAGTCTGCCTGGGCATAAGGCCTGAGGGCGCGGTTTTCTGCGCTTTTTCGGTGTCCAACGCCTCGCCTGCTCTGAACGGAGTGGAGAAAGGATGTGTGGATACCAATGGACAATACACTGGACAGAGACCAGCTGTATGATGAAACCTTGGGAGACCTCCTGGAGCTGCTGGAGGACAAGCAGTATTTCCGCGCAAGGGATTTACTGCTGAAGTTCAATCCGGCGGATATTGCGGACCTTCTCGAAGACATTTCCGACGACGCAGGCCTTAGGATGACGGTCGTTCTGTTTCGTCTGCTGCCTAAGGACGTGTCGGTTGATGTTTTTGCGGAGCTCTCTCCGGAGGACCAGATGGACATCGTCAGCGAGGTCACGGAAAAAGAGACTTCCTTTATTGTTAACGAACTGGACTTCGATGATAAGATTGATATTCTGGAGGAAATGCCGGCCAATCTCGTCACCCGAATCCTGGAGAAAACCCCTGCTTCCGAGAGAAAGCAGATCAATACCTTTTTAAACTATCCGGACAACACCGCCGGAAGCCTGATGACGCCCGAATACGTCAGCGTCAAGAAGGACTGGACGGTGAAGGAGTCGCTGGAGCATATCCGCAACTTCGGGACGGATGCGGAAACGATCTACACCTGCTACGTGCGCGACGGGTCGTGGCGCCTGACCGGCGTCGTCTCCCTGAGCACGATCGTTCTCTCCGATGAGGACACCAAGATCCTGGACATCATGCATACGGATGTCGTCAGCGAGAACGTCGACGCGGACCAGGAGGAGGTTTCCGACGACTTTAAGAAATACGGCTACATCGCGATGCCGGTTGTCGACAAAGACGACCGACTCGTCGGCATCATCACCGTTGATGATATCCTGGACGTCATGGAAGACGAGGCGACCGAGGATATCGAGCGAATGAACGGAGTCATCGACTTCGAGGACGCGAAGAAGGGCTACATGGATCTGACCGTCTGGCAGCACGCCAAGAACCGCCTGCCGTGGCTCCTGATCCTGAGCGTCGTCTATATTCTGACCGGAATCATCATCAATCACAACGACAACATGCTTTCCTCCGCGATTCAGCTCGTGACCTACATCCCGCTTTTGATGGGAACCGGCGGAAACTGCGGATCCCAGGCGGCGTCGCTGGTCATCCGAGGCCTGGCGACCGACGAGGTCGAGACGGAGGACTGGACCAAGGTCCTGTGGAAGGAGCTGCGCGTCGGACTGCTGCTCGGCGTGATACTGAGCGTGGTGAACTTCGCCCGCGTCTTCCTCTTAGACCGGGAGAGCATGACCATGGCGCTGACCGTCTGCGGTGCGATGCTGCTCATCACCGTCATTGCGAAGGTGATCGGAAGCATGACCCCGCTGATCGTGAAGAAGGTCCGCGTGGACCCTGCGCTGGTCGCGAATCCGGCCATCACTTCCATATCCGATGCGGCTGCGCTGCTGGTGTACTTTGCACTTGCTGCGGCTGTGCTGCAGATGTAGCAACGACTGGAGCGAGAATTAATGAGTGAACCAATAAATAAAGAAGACGAGAACCGGGAATCCCGCCCGCCCGAGTCCTTAAGGGACGCCCGCAGGGAACAGCTCCTGAGGGAATACGAGCAGAGCGTGAAGGAGATTCGGGAAGAAAAGCCGGTGCAGGAACCCGAGGTCAAGCGGAGCATGCCGAAGGCATCGGAATACGTCCTCCCCGGCGAGGAACCGGACAACTGGGACGAGCTCTCCGACAAGGAGAAGAAAAACGAAATAAAGGGAGACTTGAAGTCGGGATGGTCCGCATGGGGGAACGTCCTGATCGCCGTCGTCGCGGTCGGACTGATCATCCTGTTCAAGGCTCTGACTAATTAAAATGCAGATTCCGGGCAGTCCCGCCGCCGTCAGGCGCGGGCGCCCGGGATTCTTATAAGTGGACAAATCAGTGGACAAAACCCACACCGGCCCGGCGCCGAACGCGGGCTGCTGCCCTGTGCAGCGGGCAGGGTAATACTCGCAATAGTAAAACAATAAAATAAGTAATAATATAATAGTAGTAATGCCAGTTAACATCGATTCAGGATTTAATGGAAAAAATAACAGGCAGAGAAGTCGACTAAAGGGGGATTTAACATGTTCGTACAGATGAATGAACCGGATAAGATCACGGAAGAGGACGTGCAGAAGCTGATCACGCGCCGTCCGGAAAGCATGCATAAGGGGCAGTGCGGCCACGTGCTGATCATCGCCGGCGGCAACGGGATGCCGGGCGCGGCGGTGCTCGCGGCCAGGGCGGCGCTGCGCGCGGGTTCGGGTCTGGTTTACGTGTGCACGCCGCGGGCGAATTTCCCGATTGTTCAGACGCTTGTGCCGGAGGCGATCACGGTCGAGTGGGATGAGGCATGTGCGGTGATGGACGGAGGCCGCGGCCGCAGTGCATCAGCGATTGCGTACGATGCGATCGCTTTTGGCCCTGGGATGGGGACGTCCGCCGGGGCGAGGCGCCGCATGAAGACCGTGCTGCTGTCGGCTCAGGCGCCGCTCGTGCTGGATGCGGACGGCCTTAATCTTTTGTCTGCTGACGAGGACCTCAGGAACATCGCTGCTGCCTACGCAGGCGAAATCGTCATGACCCCGCACCCTGGCGAGGCGAGGCGGATGCTCGAGACGAGGGAGGGCGCGACGGCTCCGTCGGACCGCAGGGAAATGGCGTTCGACCTGGTCAGGGATTACGGCAGGATCGTCGTGCTGAAGGGCTCCGGGACGCTGGTCGCGAGGTACGCGCCGGGTCCTGAGGGCGAGGCTGTGGAGCTCTGCATGAATCCGACCGGCAATCCAGGAATGGCAACGGCGGGGTCCGGGGATGTTTTGACCGGAGTCATCACGTCGTTCCTCGGGCAGGGCATGGACCCGCGGGAGGCCGCATGCGCGGGCGTCTACGTGCACGGCCTGGCCGGCGACATCGCGAGGGAGGACAAAGGCGAGCGCGGCCTGATCGCCACCGACATCGCTGAGTCACTGCCGTACGCGCTGCGTCACTTTGAGCGTTCGGATAACGGCGGGAATTCCGGAGAGAGCCTGTAAAAGATTGCAATGCACCGGAAATCGTATATAATAGATGCGTTGAGTTTTTCAATTGTACAGAAGATCAGGAGAGAACCATCATGAAGAGAAAAGACAATGAGTATTATGAGGGAATTGCCTCTAAGATCAGAGTCGACGTGATCAAAGCAGTTTATCACGCCGGTTCCGGTCACCCGGGCGGGTCCCTTTCCGCTGCGGATATCATCACCGCGCTGTATTTCGGTGAGATGAACATCGACCCGAAGAATCCGAAGATGGAGGGAAGAGACAAGTTCGTTCTGTCTAAGGGACATGCCGTTCCGGCGCAGTACGCGGCGCTGGGCGAGAGAGGATATTATCCGGTGGAAGACATGATGTCTCTGCGTCACCTGGGAAGTAACTTCCAGGGACATGCGAACATGCATAAGGTACCGGGAATCGAGATGTCCACGGGTTCGCTGGGACAGGGATTCTCGGCAAGTGTCGGCATGGCGCTCGCGGGAAAGCTGGACAACAGCAGTGCCAGAGTCTACGCCCTGCTTGGAGACGGCGAGCTGCAGGAGGGAATCGTCTGGGAGGCAGCGATGTCCGCGGGACACTACAAGCTGAACAACCTGACGGCGTTCGTAGACTGGAACAACCTGCAGATCGACGGACGCAACGAGGACGTCATGACGGTAGCTCCGATTACCGATAAATTCGCGGCCTTCGGCTGGAATACGCTCGAGATCGACGGCCACGACTTCACACAGATTTTCAAGGCTATCGACGACGCCAAGGCATGCACCGACAAGCCGACCGTGATCGTCGCGCACACCGTAAAGGGCAAGGGCGTCGACTTCATGGAGGATCAGGCCGGATGGCACGGCAAGGCGCCGAATGAAGAGGAAGCAATGGAAGCAGTCAAACAGCTGGGAGGTACATGGTAATGGCAGATAAAATCGCAACAAGAGCCGCTTACGGAGAATTCCTGGTTGAAGAGGGCAAGGTAAATCCGAACCTGGTCGTCCTGGATGCGGACCTGTCCGCGTCGACAAAGACGAACGGATTCGCCAAGGCGTATCCGGACCGCTTCTTCGATATGGGAATTGCTGAGCAGAATATGATGGGCGTTGCCGCAGGACTGGCACTGTCCGGAAAGACGGTCTGCGCCTCCACGTTCGCGATGTTCGCGGCTGGAAGAGCGTTTGAGATCATCCGCAACTCCATCGGCTACACGGCAGCAAACGTCAAGGTCTGCGCGACACACGCGGGAATCACGGTCGGTCCGGACGGCGCGAGCCACCAGACATTCGAGGACCTCGCACTGATGCGCACGATCCCGGGCATGACG
Organism: uncultured Eubacteriaceae bacterium; assembly: GCA_903789635.1. GTDB lineage: Bacteria > Bacillota > Clostridia > Peptostreptococcales > Anaerovoracaceae > Aminicella. Next base: position 31,274 of record CAIFEY010000016.1, on the reverse strand, counting down.
GTCGTCAGCCCATGCGACGCAGTCAGCGCCAAAAAACTCCTGAAGCAGGTCGTAGAGATGGACGGCCCTGCATACGTCCGCCTTGGACGCGCATCGGTTCCGGTCTTCTACGGCGAGGACGACGACCTCGTCCTGGGCAAGGGCAACCAGTTCAGATCCGGTAACGACGTCGCGATCATCGCGAACGGCATCATGGTTTCCGCGGCAATGGACGCGGCCAACCAGCTCGCCGAGGAGGGCATCGACGCCCGCGTCATCGACATCCACACGCTGAAGCCGCTCGACGAGGAGATCATCCTCAAGGCCGCCGAGGAGACGGGCAAGATCGTCACCGCCGAGGAGCACTCCGTCATCGGAGGACTCGGCGCCGCAGTCGCAGAGACGACCGCACTGAAGTGCCCGTGCAGGATCGCCATGGTCGGCCAGCACGACACCTTCGGCGAATCCGGCGAGCCGGACGAGCTGCTCGAGAAGTACGGCATGACCTCCGCGGACATCGTGGCTGCGGTGAGGGGGCTGTTCTAAGACATCGAACTGGCAGCAAGCCGGCGGCGGACGCGCCGCAGCAAATTGGCGATGGACGTATCTGAAATGAACGGTGGACGCCGACGAAGCGATAGAAATGAATAAAACGGCGAACCCGGGAGACGGGGGAACTGTGTGATTGGTAGAGCCGCGCCGAAACGAGGGATGTTTCGGCGCGGCTCTTTTTCGTTTGTGGCCAGCGAAACAATGTAAAACGATATGAAATGATATGATGGTGGATTTAATAAATGGAGTATTATGAATCGCCTATTTGCGATAGGCGATAGATGTTGGAATTGCTGGAATAATAATGACGAGAGAAAGAAACAGGGTGGGTGTATACTGGATTCTTCTTCGCATGATTGAAATTCAATTGTTTTACGAATACTGGCGATGGGGCGATGATGAAAATGTTGTTTTTGCGCCGCCACTGACTGGCATAGATCGGATCATTTGTCGCCTTGAAGAGAAGAGCGGCGGCGGAGGGGGAATTTACGAAAACGGGTGAAAAATAGGCATTGTATGCAGTATGTTTTTCAGCAGGAGCAGGGTTTCCTCATTTTAGTGGAACGCGTTCTGCGGGGTTCCACAATAGCGTAAAAACGGTGTTCCTGTATAACAATTTCAAAGGGCTGCGATGCATTATAAGTTTACTGCTGTTGTAATTTATTACGATCCCTGAAATCCACTTCCTGTTCGCGACTTTTTCAGGCAAAATATCCTGCGTAGCGGTCCGATTATTATATTTAAAGTGTAAATACAAAGTTAATTTAAATTTTCATTCATCGCTGCGGACGTGTGCAGGGCACTTCGGGCAACTTTCGAATCACTGCCGGAGCATGTTCCTGTCGCATGTGATCCATTATGAATTGTCAGACGGCTTCATCCGTTTTCTGACGCCGAAAAAGTCCCACCAATGAACAGAATAATGCGCATTACTGAAATTTGTAAAACTGGTTATGTAATAAATCAAGAATTGGGACCCTGCTGAACAATTGAGAGCCCGAAAGGCCCAGGGAGGGTTTTCCCATAGAAATAATCTATGTGTACTGGATACAGCGGTCATCGTCGGTGGATGGTGAAATGACAGCCGCCGGTGAGCGGCCGCGGAAGGAGATCGTTGAGAAGCCTGGTGGATCGCCGGTCCTTATTTATTGTCAGTATTGATTGTGTTTTGTTAATATTTTACTTTTTGGATTGACATAGATACACTACTGATGTATATTCTAAACAGATAAAGTTATTATAGTAAAACATATGATTTAATATACGGTTAATAATGTTGTATATACATCAAGAAGAAGGCGCGCTTTGGCAATGTAATAATGAATTATTGAAAAAGGAGGAAAGATGGAAATTAAGTCGAATACTGCGAAAGCACCGGCAGTCATTCTTGTGGTGATGCTGCTTTCAATGATGGCTGGTGCGATATGCATGAACAAGGTCGCTCCTATATTGATCAATATTACTGACGATCTCAATATTACCGATGGGACTCTGTCTGGGCTGCTGATCTCGATATTTACATTTTCGGGAATACTGCTCTCGATACCAATGGGCGTATTGACAACGAAATATGGATTCTTTAAGACCGGGTTGTTTTCCCTAATTATGATGGTTGCGGGCTCCGCGCTGGGAGCGGTTTCGACCACCTATGCCGTTCTGTTCATCAGCAGATTTATTGAAGGAATCGGAATGATGTTTATCGGTACTATTGGACCGGCAGTGATTGCCCGTGTCTATGCGGGGAGGAACACCGGATCGGCGATGGGAATACTCATGTGTTACATGGCATTCGGTCAGACTTTTGCCCTGAATATCGCGCCAATCGTAGCCGAGAACAGCAGATGGCAGAATTTCTGGTGGATCAGTACGGCCTTTGCCCTGGTAGCGATGGTGCTCTGGATTATCGTTGTGAGAGGCATCGACGGCAGAACCGCTGATGTGAGCGCAGAGGACACAGGGAATGATGGAGAGAGGGTTTCCTTCGGAAAAGTAGTTGGAAATAAGTCGATTATGCTAGTCTGTCTCTGTTTCTTCACTTTCATGACAGCGCATATGGGCATCTTCAATTACCTCCCGACCTATTTCACGGAGGTTGGCGGAATCACGGCAACGAAGGCGGGGTCACTCACAAGTATTTCCAGCCTGATTGGAATCCCTGTTGGAATTCTTGGCGGCGTTATCGCGGACAAAGTTGGATCCATCAAGAAACCGCTGGCGTTGAACATGACTGCCTTTGCCGTGGTAATCGCGGTTATCCCGATGTTTACGAGCAGATCATATCTGCTGCTTACGATTATCTATGGCGTAGTGGCCATGGCGGAAGCCGGCCTTAGCTTCACGGCAGTCGCATTGGTTTCTGAGGCGAAAGAGGCTGCGATGGGAAGTGCAGCACTTAACACCGCAATGTGGCTTGGTGCGTTCCTGAGCACGATTGTCTTTGGCACACTGCTCGACAAGTTTGGATGGAATATCAGCTTTTTCTGCATGATTCCGATCGTGCTGGTCGGCGCTGCGGCCATAATCGTGAATAAAGATTTAAAATAATTGGTTGATATAACTGTAATGGTTTTCTTATTAGGTAATCTGAGGAGGTTTGAGATGAAAGACATTATCAACATTGGGACGGTCAACTTTTCGCCGAAGTGGGGCGATAAGGCGGCAAATCTGAAACGGATCCTGGAGTACGCGGATATTGCCGGCAAGCAGGGTGTGCAGCTGCTGGCGTTCCCGGAGACGTCTTTGTCCGGATACGATGTGGAGGCGCAGGATGAGCGCGAGGAGAGGATGCATAGGAAGCTTGCGGAGACTGTGCCGGGCGAGTCTTCCAATGCGGTCGCAGAGGCGGCGAAGAAGTACGGGATGTATATTCTTTTCGGTCTGCCGGAGCGGGATAAGGAGGATCCGTCGAAGGTGTACAACGCGGTTGCCGTCGTCGGACCGGACGGAATCATCGGAACGGCCAGGAAGATCCATCTTCCGTATAACGAGAATCTCTGGGCGGACCATGGCTCAGATCCGTTTCTGTTCGATACGCCGTGGGGACCGATCGGGGTCGGCATTTGCTACGACTTCTACTGTTTCCCAGAGATTACAAGGTGCGCACGCGCTATGGGTGCGAGGCTGTTCGTGAACTGTACGGCCATCTCCTCTGCGGAGAGCGGCGGACCTGGCGGCTATTTCGGCAACCTCAGCATTAAATACGCTGTCGCAAACAACGCGATGTTCGTGGCAACCGCTAACCTTTGCGGTCCGGACGTCGAGGGGTCGTGGTTCATGGGAGGATCCAGCATTGCCGGACCGTCGCAGCACGGCGTAGAAGTGCACTACTATGCAGGACAGGAGTTCCTCGCACCGGGTGCGGAGGAGAGCGGACTGATCGTCGGCACGGCCGACCTGTCCGATGTAGACAAAGTCTTCCTCACCTGGCAGTGGGACGGCGGCGTCGAGAAGGCGGACTGGAAACCGGACAACTATATTCGCTGGTTCCAAAAGGCGAAGGAGACCGACTTCTGGGGGAAGAACTAGGCTGCAGGCCGCTTCATCCGCGGCAAAATCAGCCATTGGCCAAGTGAACAACTGAATTGATGTGATCCATAATAGACTGCTTTCTAATCCATAATTAGCTGCTTTCATATAAATAGAGACCGCGGAAAAGGCTGATTCCTTCTCCGCGGTCTCTTTAAATCTTAAATGAAATGCAAATCTATAATGAAACTCGATGAAATTCAATGAAATTCGTGCAGCATGAACGGCCCCGGGTGACGATACGCCCTGGCAGCGGATCAGAACGACAGGCTGTTGATGCTTTCGATGGTGTCGGTCAGGTGCTGCAGATGGATCTCCTTATCGGTGGACATTCTGGTCGTCGGGCCGGAGATGCTGATCGCCGCATATGCGTGCCCGGAGGAGTCCAGGAGCGGCTTCGCGAAGCAGGTCAGGCCGCGTTCGGCCTCCTCGTTGTCGCAGGCGTACCCGTCCAGCTTGATCTGGTCGATCACCTGCAGAAGCTCCTGCGCGTCCTTGATGGAATTCGGCGTGCGCGGTTTGAAGGTCGTCTTCTTCAGATACTGGTTGACGACCTGGTCGGACTGGAAGGCCAGGATAGCCTTCCCGGTGGCCGTGCAGTGGGCGAACTGGCGGTATCCCGGTGCGGTGTCCATCCTCAGGCAGGATGAGCCGAGCGCGCGGTCGATGAACATGACATGGATGCCGTCGTCCAGGATGGAGAGGTGGCAGGTCTCCCCGGATTCCTCGGCCATCTTGGACAGGTACGGGTGAACCATGGACACGAGCTCCATTCGGTTGTATGCCAGCATTCCGAGCGAGAACAGATTCAGGCCGAGCCGGTATTTCCCGTATTCGGTCTTGCTGACAAAGCCGCGGTTTTCCAGCGTCACCATGAATCGAAACGCCGTACTGCGGCTGACGCCGATCAGCTTGGCGATTTCGGCAGTGCTCAGTTCTTCGTAGTCAAAGAACAGGTTCATGATGGACAGCGCGTTGTCCACGGAGCTTAATATGTATCTGCTTTCCTGATTGTCTTCTTTTTTGGTGTCTTTCTGCATCGCGGATACCTCTCAATTAACATACTGTTTTATTATATTAAACAGTATAACAAACGCAAACTCGAAAAGTCAAACGGCCGGACGGGTTCAATTCCGGGGTGATCACCGCCAATTGCAGTGATCGCCTTGTTTGCGTGTTTTTTGTAAATTCTATTTTGACAAAATTTTGCTTTTGGATTGACATAAATACACTGCTGATGTATATTTTAAACAGATAAAGTTATTATAGTAAAACATATGATTCAGCATACGGTTAAACATGTTGCGTAAACATCAGGATCGCGTTCAGTTTCGTGATCGGGATATGGTCCGGATATCCTTTGCCGAAGGAGCGACATCGCGGCAGGGGGAGACAATCCGGGAAGCTGTAGCTGATTTAGAAAAGGAGATTTTGCTATGAAAGAAATTCGACTGCATGGGCGCGGCGGACAAGGCGTGGTAAAGGCATCGCAGCTGGTCGTCAAGGCTGTCGTGGCTGGAAACTACTATGGACAGTTCATTCCGTTCTTTGGCGTAGAGAGAAAGGGATCCCCGGTATTTGGCTACCTCAGGATTTCGGGTCACGAGATCCGCAGGAAGATGCAGGTTTACGATCCGGATATCCTCGTTATCATGGACGATTCACTGATCACCATGCCGGAGACGTACGACGGACTGAAACAGGGAGGAAGCATCATCATCAATACCACCAAGTCCTTAGAGGAGCTGAACGTTCCGGAGCAGACGGGAAGCGTTGCGGCGGTGGATGCGACGGGAATTTCCGAGAAGCTGTTCGGAAAGAACATCCCGAACACGGCAGTTCTCGGTGCGTTTGCAAAGGTTTCCGGGCTCGTCGACAAGGATCTGCTGTTCGATGAGATCGAGAAGACCTTTGGCGCCAAGAACAGGGAAGCGGCGAATATTGCTTATGATCAGGTCAAGCTGATCAAGGAATGATGAGGAGGGAGTAAACCATGGAAAGACAGCATGTTACCCCAATCGGAAACGACGGAATGTATGTGTTGGACACGGCGAGCTGGAGGATTCTCCGCCCGGTCATGGACAAGAGCAAGTGCGTGGAGTGCGGAATGTGCCTGGCGTACTGTCCGGTCGGTGCGATCATCGGAAGCGCCGATAAGAAATACACGATTACTTACGATTACTGCAAGGGCTGCGGCGTCTGTGCGGCGGAATGTCCTCGCAAGGCTATCGATATGAAACCAGAAGGAGGGGAAAAGTAAATGGGAACGAAAAAGGTTTTGACCGGAAACTATGCAGCAGCAGAAGCTGCAGCCCTCTGCCGTCCTGATCTGGTCGCGGCTTACCCGATCACCCCGCAGTCCTCTGTCGTCGAGCATATCGCAGAGATGGTGAACAACGGTGACCTGGATGCGGCGATGGTACAGGTTGAGAGCGAACATTCCGCGATGAGCGTCGTGCAGGGCGCGGCGGCCGGCGGCGGAAGAGTCTTCACCGCGACCAGTGCACAGGGACTCGCCCTGATGTTCGAGCCATACTTCAGAATGTCGACGCTTCGTCTGCCGATGGTCATGGCAATCGCGACGCGTGAGATGACCTCTCCGGAGACCGTATGGAGCGGCCAGCAGGACGCGATTTCTGTCAGAGATGCCGGTTGGATTCAGGTGTTCTGTGAGAGCAATCAGGAAATCATCGACATGGTCATCCAGGGGTACATGATCGCCGAGGACCAGAGAGTCATGATCCCGGTAAACGTCTGCTACGACGGCTTCTACAGCTCCCATCTGACGGAGGGTATCGACCTGCCGACGCAGGAAGAGGTCGATCAGTTCCTGCCTCCGATGGCGCCGGACAATCATCCGGTTCTCGATCCGAACAACCCGTTCGCGCTCGACCCGATGACAGCGGGACCGCTCCTGATGAAGTACCGCAAGAATCACCTCGAGGCAATGCACAGAGCATTGGACGTCATCGATGAGGTGGATGCTAAATTCGCCAAGGCATTCGGAAGAAGCTACGGCGGCGCGATCGAGGAATATCGCTGTGACGACGCGGACATCGTTCTCGTCACGATCGGAGGCATGTCCGGAACAGGAAAGGATGCGGTCGACATCGCCCGTGAGAAGGGCATCAAGGTTGGCCTGATCAAGCTGCGCTTCATCCGTCCGTTCCCTGCAGAGCGGATCGCGAAGGCGCTGAGCGGCAAGAAGGCATTCTGTGTCATCGACAGGAGCGTCTGCTTCGGATGGAGTCAGGGTCCGATGTACATGGAGACAAAGGCAGCGCTGGCGGATACAGACAGCAAGTTCTGCCACTTCTCTGCGATCGGCGGACTGGGCGGCGCAGACATCTCCCTGCAGGAGATGCTCGACACCATCGATTATCTGGAAGCGAATAAAAACGAGCCTGGTGAAAAGGAAACCAGATGGTTTCTGAAAGACTGAGGAGGAATTACGAGATGAGTTATATAGATGTTCTTCGGGAAGCAAAGGATCAAGTGACTCCGGGCATGTCCGCCTGTCAGGGCTGCGGCGGAGAGCTGATTCTCAGAAAAGCCCTGCAGATTGCAGGTGAAAATACGATCATCGGAATTCCTCCGGGGTGTATGGCCGGTGCCGGTGTCGTCGGCTGGAACTATGCCAACGGACTCAAGATTCCGGTGCACATTCCGCTGCTGGACAATTCAGCGGCATTCTTCAGCGGCCTGAGCCAGATGTACCAGCGCAAGGGCCGTAAGGACACGAACATCGTCGTCCTCGCGGGAGACGGCGCGACGGCGGACTGCGGATTCCAGAGCCTTTCCGCCGCAGCAGAGCGAGGAGAAAAGCTCCTGTACATCTGCTACGACAACGAGGGCTACATGAATACCGGATATCAGCGCAGCTCTACGACGACCAAAGGTTCCAGGACCTCCACGACACCGATCGGAAGCGTCGTCAAAGGCAAGACGCAGCAGCAGAAATATGTTCCGCTGATCATCGCGATGCACAACGTGGAATTCTGCGCGACGGCGTCCCCGTCCAACATGGCGGACTTTGTCGCCAAAGTGCAGAAGGGACTCGCGGCGAGCAAGAACGGTTTTGCTTACCTGCACGTGTTCTCCCCATGTCCGACCGGCTGGGGATACGCCCCGGATCAGGGAATCGAAGTTGCCCGCAGGGCAGTCAAGGCGAACATGTTCCCGCTCTGGGAGATGGACAGGGGAGAGTTCAAGCTCAATGATGAGAACAGAAAGCCGATTACCATCGCCGAGTTCGTCAAGGGAATCGGTAAGTTTAAGGCTCTGTCCGACGAGGACATCGCCGCGATTCAGGCAATGGTCGATCATCGCTTCGAGATGCTGAAGCGTCTGGCCGGTAAATAGGAATGCGGACTGCATTCGGTAAGAAAGGGGAATAGAAAATGACTAAGTTCGTATCAGGATACGAAGCTGCCGAGAAAATCCCCGATCATGCAAACGTCGCGGTCGGAGGCTTCTGCGGCTTCGGCAGTCCTGATGAGGTGTTTATCGGGATTCGCGATCACTTCGAGAAGACCGGAAGCCCGCGCGATCTCACCATTCTCAAGGGAGTCAGCGTAGGGGATCACGGAGTTCGCGGAAGCAACCGGCTGGCGGCGAAGAACCTGGTTGGCCGTGTAATCAGCGGCCATGTCGGCCTGGAGCCTGAGCTTGCGAAGATGATCGCGGACAATCAGTGCCTGGCCTACATGCTCCCGCTCGGGACGCTTACGGAACTGTTCCGTGCGGCGTCGGCACACCGTCCCGGTGTGCTGACCAGATCCGGCCTGCAGACGTTCGCCGACCCGAGACTGGAGGGAAGCAAGGCGAATACGCTGACCCGCGAGAAGGGCGAGGATCTCGTCACAGTGAAGACGGTTGACGGTGAGGAATGTCTCTACTATAAGACGCTTCCGATCGATGTCTGCGTGGTTCGAGGAACCTATGCGGATGAGGACGGCAACATTTCCATGGAGAAGGAGGCACTGTTCGCCGATCAGATGGAGGCGGCAGCCGCCGCGCATAATTCCGGGGGAATCGTGATCGTTCAGGTCGAGGACATCGTCCAGCGCGGATCACTGGATCCGAGAGACGTGAAGATCCACCACTTCATGGTGGACTACGTGGTAAAGGCGTCTCCGGAGAATCATACCCAGGGATTCGATTCGCCGGAATTCCGGCCGGAGCTGACCGGGTCCATCCGCAAACCGCTGAGCCAGCTTGATCCGATGCCGCTGAACGACCGGAAGGTCTGCGGGCGCAGGGCAGCGATGGAGCTGAAGCGCGGGAGCCTGATCAATCTCGGAATCGGTATGCCGGACTCAGTCGCGGCGGTTGCGGCAGAGGAAGGCTTCTCCGACCAGTTTACGATGTCGATCGAGTCTGGCGTACTCGGCGGTGTCCCGCTGACGGGGCTCGGGCTCGGCGCCTGCGTGAACCCGGAAGCCATGTATAAGATGGCAGATATCCTGGATATCTACGACGGCGGCGGACTGGACGCGACCGTGCTTGGATTCGCGGAGATGGACGAACACGGAAATATCAACGTTTCTAAGTTCAACGGAAATGTCACGGGACCGGGAGGATTCATCGACATCTCCCAGAATACACCGAACGTCATCTTCATCGGGACATTCACGGCGGGCCGCCTCAGGACCGAGTACACAGACGGGAAACTCCATATCCTGCAGGATGGAAAATACGATAAATTTAAGAAACAGGTAGAACAGATTACGTTTTCCGGAGACTATGCGCGGGAGCATCACCAGAATGTGCTGGTGGTGACGGAGCGTGCGGTATTCCGGCTGACCGAACAGGGCGTAATGCTGACAGAGGTTGCACCAGGAGCCGATCTGAAGAGGGACATCCTTGCACACATGGATTTCCAGCCGATGATCAGCCCGGATTTGACGGAAATGGATCAGCGCATCTTTCGCGATGAGCCAATGGGATTGACGATAGCCTAAATATTATCAATAATTGAAAGGAATACTAAAATGTCGGACGTTTATGGTGTTGTTAAGGTGGCGGCCGTCCAGGCAGCTCCTTGCTTTCTCGACCGCGAGAAAACAGTAGAGAAAACATGTGCACTGATTGATGAGGCAGGTTCGAACGGCGCCAAGCTGATTGCCTTCCCGGAAACCTATATCCCAGGTTACCCATGGTGGCTCTGGCTGGGCGATCCGGGCTACGGCATGCCGTTCTTCGTAGAACTGTACAAGAATGCAGTATCTGTCCCAAGCCTGGCGACGCAGAGAATCAGCGAGGCGGCCCGCAGGAATAAGATGTATGTCTGCGTATCGGTTACGGAGAAGGACGGCGGGTCCCTGTATCTGACGCAGCTCTGGTTCGACCCTAAGGGCGACATGATCGGCAGGCACCGCAAGCAGAAACCATCGAGTGTGGAGAGATCCATCTGGGGAGAAGGTGACGGCAGTCACCTGAAGGTCTTTGACACAGAAATCGGAAGGCTCGGCGGACTGGAATGCTGGGAGCACCTCATTCCGGGAAACATGCTGGCGATGAATGCACAGAACGAGCAGATCCATGTGCAGTCCTGGCCGACCTGCCTGCCGTCGGACGACGCCGTGTACGGCCGCTATACCCTGGAGATCGGGGCCAAGGCCTATTCGATCATCAATCAGGTCTTCTCCGTAGTTTCCTCCGCGATTTACACGCAGGAGATGCGGGATATGCTTTGTCAGAACGACGCACAGCGCGCCGCGATGCCGGACGGCCACGGAATGACCATGATCATCGATCCGATGGGGCACGTGATGGCAGAGCTTCCGCCTGATGAAGAGGGAATCTGCTACGCCGATTGCGACCTCAGCGCGATCATCCCGGTCAAGTATTTCTCGGATCCGGCGGGACAGTATTCCACACCGGGTCACCTGCGCATGACCTTCGATCGGAGTCCGCATCGACCGGTTTCCATCGTAGGAAGCGAGACGAATGATAAAATCAGCTATGAAGCGCTGCAGTCGTTCGAGGAGGAGACAAAGTAAACGATCCTTCGAAATCACAGGGAACGGCTGGAACGGGAGGTTAACTATTCCGGAATGGGAGGTTTAGACAAAATGAAGTTTGGAGTTATTGGAGGAGCCGGCCGGCTGGGTTCGACGACCGCGTTTACCGTGGGACTGAAGAATATCGTGGACGAGATCAAGCTGATGGACGTCAAGGACAACTTTGCCGCCACCACGGCGATGGACATGAATCAGGCGCTGATGCCGGTTTCCAAAACGCGGGTTACGCACGCGAAATCCTACGAGGACTTTGCAGACTGTGACATCATCCTGAGCGCAGCGGCAGCACCGTTCACGCTGGTCAAGGCCCGCTCGGAGGAGCTCGGACGCAACATGGAGGTCGTCGCACCGATCTGCGAGCAGCTGAAGAAATACTGCAGAGACACGACCGTAGTCCTGGTCTCTGCGAATCCGGTGGATGTGTTCGTCTACGCCTATCAGAAGCTGCTCGGATGGAATGAGGGGCAGATCCTGGGCCTTGCGGTCAACGATACGATCCGCCTCAAATGGGCAACCGAGCTGGCGACCGGCAAGGAATACGACAAACTCGACGGTCTCTGCGTCGGCGAGCACGGACATACCATCCAGCTGCTCGACGAGATGACATACGAGGGCAAGCCTCTTACGCTCAGTGAAGAGGAACGCGCGCGTATCGACAGCGAGTGCAGGAACTGGTTCAGCAACTGGCAGGCACAGAAGACCGGAACAACGACCGGATGGACCTCCGGCGTCTCCATGGCAGCGATGATCGAGGCCATCGTCACGGACAGCAACAAGGTGATCCCGTGCACGACGACGCTTGCCGACACCATCGGATATGATCACTGCGCGATGGGACTCCCGTGCGTTCTCGGGCGCGGCGGAGCAAAGAAAGTCGCCGATTTCAAGGTCACGGATGAACAGAAGGCGGCTCTTGCGGAGTCGGCGGAAAAGATCAGCGAGATGATCACCAGCATTAATCTGTAGATATGCAGATAAAGAAGCGGATATATTAACAGCAATTGCCTGCACGAGAGCAGGAAATCCATAACACTTTTGCCATCGCGGCGGCGCGGGGAGACAGCAGTCCCTGCGCCGCTGTTTGTCTGTCTGTGCCGCAGCGCGTTGTGTGTGGACGGACGCGGCGGCCGCGCCGCTGTATTATTTTCCCGCGCCCGAGGATTTCTGCTCCCCGCGTTGAAATATGTTCATTGTTTCCACGCGGCCGGTGGCGGTATGCTGGTTGCAGGGGAGGTGCAGGGAAATGCAGAAATTGTTCATCAGGGGTAAGCGTGAGGAGAGGGCGCCAGGGCGCATGCTCGGCGTGACGGGGCTTTCCGGGGGCAGCGGTGTGACGACGGCTGCCTCCTCTGCTGCCCTGTTCTTTGCCGGGGAGGGATACCGGGTCAGGTTTACGGAGTGCGCGGACCACAGGGGGACCGCGGACGCGCTGCTGTACGAGGCGGCGGGGTTCGAGGAAAGATTCTGGGCGCGCGGGATCCGGGACGTGTACGGGGCGGCGCTGAGGGAGGAGGCGCTGCCGGAGTCGTACAACCCGGAGCTGGGCGTGGAGTGGCTGGTGCGCATGCCGGGAAACTGCGCCGATGAGAGGGAGATCACGGATGAGATCAGGGGAAGGATCTTTCGGCTCGGGATGAGGGCGGAGGTTTCCGTGTTCGACTTCGGGTTCTGCGGGGACGGATGGCTGCCGTACCTCGGGGATCTGGATGTGCTGCTGGTGCTCGTGGACCCGATGCCGTCGCAGGTCGGGAGGAACCGCCGGCGCTTCGAGATGCTGAAGGCGCTTGAGGTCGAGAGAAGGGTCAAAGTTCACTGGATCGTGAACCGCATGTGCGATTCGGTCGTCAAAAGAGACATGCGGGAATTCATCAGGAGCAGACGGATCTGCTGGGTGCCGGAGCTTGGTCGGGATGTGTTTTGTCAGGACGAATACCGGTGCAGATTCCACTGGGAAAATGAGAAGATTCGGAACGCTCTGAAGCCGGCTTTTCAGGAGATTTTCGGCGCGGAAGGCTGGATTTCCAACGCAGAACAGTAGTTCAGCAGAACTTCACAGAATTCACACAAGAAAAAGGGTTCTTAAGAAGTCTTAAGGGTTTAAAATAGACAGGCGGTATGATAAAATAAGGAGAAGAAAGTGAAGGAGTATATTCATTTATGATTACATTTAAGCATGTAACCAAAGCTTATGATGGAAATATCGGCCTGAAAGATGTAACCCTGTCGATCGATGATGGGGAATTTGTTTTTCTTGTGGGACCGAGCGGAGCGGGAAAATCGACCTTCATCAAGCTGATCCTGAAAGAGATCGACGCAGATGAGGGCGAGATCCAGGTCGGAGACTTCCGGGTGGACCAGCTCAGCAACCGGGAAATTCCGCAGATGAGAAGGAAGATCGGGATGGTATTCCAGGACTTCCGTCTTTTGCCGAAAAAAACCGTTTTCGAGAACGTCGCTTTTGCCATGGAAATCCTGCATAAGTCGCCTAAGGCGATCAAGCGCAGGGTCCCGGAGGTGCTGAAATTAGTCGGCATCGAGGACAAAAGCAAGCGGTATCCGCAGGAGCTGTCTGCCGGTGAGCAGCAGCGTGTGGCGATCGCGAGGGCAATCGTCAACAACCCGAGGGTGGTGATCGCCGATGAGCCGACGGGAAACCTCGACCCTAAGACGGCGGACGACATCATGCAGCTTCTGGACGCAATCAATATGGCAGGGACGACCGTCGTGATGGTCACCCACGCCAAGGACATCGTAGACAAGTGGAATAAGCGAGTCGTAGCGATTAATGAGGGCAGTATTGTCCGTGACAGCTTCGGTTCTTACGGCTACCACGAGAATGGCAGGCCGGACAAGAAAGGAGGCAGGGACAATGCGTAGGGTATTTTACAACCTGAAACAGGCCTTCCAGCAGATCGGAAGAAACAAGGGAATGAGCGCAGCGTCGGTCTTTGCCATCACGGCGATGATGCTGATCTTAGGCTTATTCTTCATCATATCCGTCAATGTCAACGTATTTACGGAAGTCGTCAAGTCCGACTACGACACCGTCGAGGTTTACCTGAAGGATTCCACGACGGAGGCGCAGGCGGCGCAGATTATGAACGACCTGAAAGAGATCAAGGGCGTATCCAAGGTCACCTACAGGACCAAGGATCAGGCCATGAAGATCATGAAGAAGCGCTGGGGAGACAGCGGATACCTGCTGAATTCCCTGGGAACCAACCCGCTTCCGAACTCGATCCTGATCAAGGTCAGCAACCTGAGCTCGGCGAATTCCGTCAATAAGGCTGCGATAAAGAACAAGGGCGTGGAAAACACGACCTACTATAAAGAAACGATAGATAAGGTGACCAAGATCACCAACACGATACAGATCGGAGCGCTGATCATCATGCTGTTCCTGGTCGTCGTATCGGTGGTGGTCGTATCCAATACGATCAAGCTGACCGTGTTCGCGCGGCGGCGGGAGATCGAGATCATGAAGTACGTCGGTGCGACGAACTGGTTTATCCGAGGGCCGTTCCTGGTTGAGGGAATGCTGATCGGAATCCTTTCTGCGCTGGTGTCTTCCGGAATCACCTATGTAGTATATGGAAAAATTGTGGCCAAAGCTGGCCTGAAGATGATGACTATGCTGGGATCCCCACTCGTTCCGACGGGGTATCTCTGCGGCAACCTCGTCGTGATCTTCCTGGCGCTGGGCATTGGCATCGGCGCGTGCGGAAGCATCATTTCGATGAGACGTTTCCTGGATGCGTAAGGAGGTAGTATGAAAGCAGAACCAAAGCATTACGGCGGCAGGTTGGCCATTATGGTGATGATCGTCGCCCTGGCAGTCACGTTTATGCCGCTGCAGAACGTATCGTATGCTTCATCGCTGAGCTCGGTACGGTCTAAGAAGGCAGACGTTTACAGCGAGATGAACAAGCTCGGTGCGAAGCTCGAGAAGCAGGAAAAGGCCATCAAGACGCTGCAGAAGCAGATCGACAAAAAGCAGGCGGCTTACGAGAAGTCGCAGCAGGAGATGGAGGAGACCAAGCAGAAGATCGCCGACCGCAAGGAAAAGCTCGGACTCCGCGTCCGCGCGATGTATAAGACGGGTGCGGTCGGATACCTCGACATCATCCTGAATTCCAAGAGCTTCAGCGAGGTCGTGTCGAACGCAGAGCTCGTAAAGAAGATCTACACCAGCGATCAGGACGCGCTGACGGAGATCAAGGAGCAGAAGCAGGAGCTCGCGAAGCGTCAGGCTTCCCTGAAGGAGCAGAAGGCTGACCTCGAGTCCAAGCAGGACGAACTGCAGAAGAAAGAGGCCAAGATGAAGAGCGAAGCCGCTGAGCTGAAGGCCCAGTATAAGAAGCTGAGCTCCACGGAGAGCAAGTTGGAGGCTAAGCTCCAGAAGAAGCTCGCGGCTGCGGCATCGAGTTCTTCCAGTTCCTCAAGCTCCTCCGGATCCAGCAGCTACACGGCCGGAGACGGTTCACTCTCCTGGCCTTGCAACGGAACGATCACGACCGAGTTCGGAACCAAGCGTTCCTGGGACCCGTATTCCACGGCACACTCCGGAATGGACATCGCCGTCAGCTACGGCACCCCGATCCACGCCGCGGCATCCGGAACGGTAATCATCGCCGGAACGTACGGCGGCTACGGAAACTGCGTCGCGATCAACCACGGAAACGGCCTGGTCACGCTGTACGGACACAACAGCAGCCTGACCGTCCACGTCGGACAGAAGGTCTCCAGAGGTGACGTCATCGCCAAGGCCGGATCCACCGGATTCAGCACGGGCGTCCACTGCCACTTCGAGGTACAGCTGAACGGCACGCCGGTCAACCCGAGAAATTACTTATAGCAGGCTGATATCGTACGACAAAATCCATGCCTGTACAGGTCCGCACGCCGGGCTGATGTGCAGCTGGGTGCATGTATACACGAATGCTGAAGGACCATGGCTGACCGTGGCTGCGGTCATGACCAGCGTCTGCGTACGACGAATAACAATAAAGGAGTTCTATGCAATTACATCCGAAACTGATAGAACTGCTGCATAACCGCGGGATCGATACGGAGGCGAAGATTCAGGAATTCCTCTCCGATTCCCCGCAGAAGACGTATGATCCATTCCTTCTCTCCGGCATGAGAGAAGGGGTGGATTTACTGCTGTCTGCAGCAGAAAGCGGCGATAAAATCTGCATCTACGGCGACTACGACGCGGACGGTGTGACGTCCACGGTTATTTTGACGGAAGTGCTGTCCCAGCTGACAGACAACCTGATGCACTACATCCCGTCCCGCCACGGGGAGGGCTACGGCCTGAACATCCCTGCGCTGGACAAGATCCACGAGGCAGGGGCCAGGCTCCTGATCACGGTGGACACCGGCACGGCGGCCGTGGAGGAGGTTCGTTACGCTAAGGAGGAGCTCGGCATGGACGTGGTGATCACGGACCATCACACAGTCCCGGAGCACCCGGCGGAAGGGATCCTGATCAATCCGCACAAGAAGGATGAAAAATATCCGTTCCACGATCTCGCGGGCTGCGGCGTCGCGTTCAAGACCGCGCAGGCCGTCGTCCAGGCCGCGGGGCTTTCCAAGAGTGTTTTGACGCAGGTGCTGGACCTCGTCGCGATCGGTACGGTCGCGGACATCGTGCCGCTGAGGGACGAGAACCGCACCCTCGTGAAGTACGGGCTTCGCCTGATCAACACCGGGCGCCGCAGGAGCCTGCAGGCCCTGCTCGCGGCCGCGCACCTGCAGCCGGGGACGGTGACCGCGGAGAATATCGCGTTCGTGCTCGGGCCGCACATCAACGCCGCTGGACGTGTGCGCCACGCGGAGAAGGCAGTCGACCTGTTCCTCGCGAAGGACGATCAGGAGAGGACGGAGCGCGCCGCAGAGCTCGCCGAGTGCAACACGATCCGAAAGGACAGGCAGGAGGAGGTCTTCCAGCAGGCGATGCGCGTGATCTCAGAACGGCTCTCCGGCGACGACTTCCTGGTCGTCGACCTCGGAAAGTCCTGGGAGGGCGTCGCGGGAATCGCCGCGGGCAAGATCAAGGAGCTGCTCTATAAGCCAATCGTGATCCTGACGGAGACCGAGGACGGCATGCTGAAGGGCACGGGCCGGAGCATTGAGGGGCTGAACCTGTTCGACCTGCTGAATGAGCAGCGGGAGATGTTCACGACTTTTGGTGGACACGCGGCCGCCTGCGGGTTTACACTGAAACCAGAATACTTAGATGAATTCCGCGCTGATCTGAACCGCAGGACACGCGCGATTCGTGCTGAGCACCCGGAGATCTTTGTCAAAAAAATCATGCCGGACCTGCAGCTCTCGCCGGAGGACGCGACGTTCGACCTCGTGCACCAGCTGGAGTTCCTGGAGCCGTGCGGCTGCGCGAACGAGAAGCCGCTGGTGTCCGTGGAGGGCAGGATCGAGCACGTCTCGCACATGGGCGACCGCGGTCAGTACCTGCGCTTCCAGGCAGCGATGGCGGGCTTCCGCAGGCTCTCCTGCATCGCCTTCCACGACGTCAAACGCCTCGAGAACGAGATCCAGAGTACGGCCGGGCAGCCCGCGCAGATCGTCGGAAGCCTCAGGGACGACGTCTGGCAGGGGAATCATCAGCTCAAGATGATGGTGGAGGACATCCACTCGCAGTTTTAGGCAAGGATCGGCAGAAAGTTCGGCAGGATGAAGATAACGAAGGAAAAATTGATCGCCATCATCGCGGCGAGCGTGCTCGTCGGGGTATTGCTGACGGCCGCCGTCTACCTGACGGTGATCCGCTCCTCGTCCATGCGGCTGGTTCCTGCGAAGGAATACAAGCGCATGCAGGCGATGGAGCAGAGGTACGGCAAGCTCTGGAAGATGCAGAACATGGTGCAGAACAACGCCCTGAATTACGTCAGCGTGGATGACCAGATGAACGCGCTCTACGCGGCGCTGCTGAAGACGTATAAGGACCCGTTCTCGGTTTACATGACGCCGGCGGAGACCAAGAGCTTTGACGGGCAGCTGAACGGGACGTACAGCGGGATCGGCGCATCGCTCGAGGAGAAGGGCGGGAAGGTTCGGATCTCGAGGATCATGGAGAAGAGTCCGGCAAAGGCGGCCGGTCTGAAGGACGGGGACGTGATTCTGACGGTTTCCGGGAAGAAGTGCACGACGATCCGCCGGACGATGAGCCTGCTGCGCGGAAAGAGCGGGTCCATCGTCCACGTCCGCATTCAGCGGAAGAGCGGGCAGAAGACGTACGCCGTCGTCCGAGGCGAGGTATCGAGCGACTCGGTGACGAGCGCCGTGCTGCGCCATCACATCGGCTACATCTGGATCTCCGCGTTCCAGAAGGACACGGCGAGCGAGTTCAAGACGGAGCTCAGCGAGCTCGAGGCCCGCGGGGTGAAGGGACTGATCATCGACCTGCGCGGAAACGGCGGCGGGTACACGGACCAGGGCATCAAGACGGCCGATCAGCTTCTGCCGGCCTGCACGATCACGAGCATGAAGTCGTCGAGCGGCTCCCGCAAGTACTACAACTCAGACGAGGAATGCACGAGGCTGAAGTACGTCGTCCTGGTCGACTCTGACACGGCGAGCTCGGCGGAAATCGTCGCGGCGGCGGTCCAGGACAACCACGGCGGCAGGCTCATCGGCACCAGGACTTATGGCAAAGGTATCGTCCAGAAGGAATTTCACCTGTCTGATGGATCCGCGTTTCGCCTGACGGTCATGCAGTACTTCACGCCGGACGGAAGGTCGATCGAGAAGAAGGGCATCACCCCGGACATCGTCGTGAAGCAGGGCTCCGGAAGCACGGACCGGCAGCTCGAGAAGGCGATCTCCGTACTGCGCTAAGTCCCGGAATTCCAACAACGGAATGGAGTCCGCTGTTTGACTTTAAAGCGTAAAAATACTATAATCGAGCTTAGACGATAAAAGAGAAAAACGAGGGATTCTCCCGGCGGGCACGCGTGCCTGCGCGAGGGGATGAGTGGAAAGGAAGACATAGTATGGCATTCGAGACAAAGCTGAAAAGTCCGGAGAACGATGAGCTGTTCGACGCGATTCTTTCTTTAGAGAACAGAGAGGAATGCTACCGGTTTTTTACCGATATCTGCACGATTAACGAGCTGCACGCCATCTCGCAGCGTTTCCAGGTCGCAAAGCTTCTTTCGCGCGACCACACCTACAACGAGATCGAGAAACAGACGAACGCCTCCACCGCGACGATCAGCCGAATCAACAAGTGCCTGGTCTACGGCGCCGACGGGTATAAGATTGCGCTGGAGCGGCTGGAGGAGCGCGAATCATCCGGACAGCAGAAGCTCCCGGAGTAAACACGGGCGCCATCAGCTCGCGAAGGCTCCGCGCCTATCAATTCTATACGCAAGAACACAGGTACCATAAGCTCACTAGGTCCTCGCGACTGACAATTCTATGCGCAGAACTCATTGGATTCCGGGAGTTGCACTAACAGGAGTGCAACTCCATCGGAATCCTGCTGTCGTTCTGCGCAGAATTGTTACAGTCGCTGTGGAATCGTTCGCTTCTGGTACCTGTGTTTTGGTATATTTCGTAAGGCGGAGCCGTGAGCTGCTGGCGCCTGTGTTTCGGGAGCTTCCGGTGTCCGGGATTCGTGTGCTGAGGGCGGGCGTTTAGTTCGGCGGGGGTTGATGATTGGTCGAGGCGATGAAGGAGGGTAAACACGGGTGCCCGAAGCGCGCTAGGTCCTCGTGACAGACAATTCTTTGCTCAGAACTCATAGAATTTCGGGAATTGCACTAATACGGAGTGCAATTCCAACGAAATCCCGTTTTCGTTCTTCGTTGAATTGTATCTGTTACTGCGAAATCGCTTGCTTCGGGCACCCGTGTTTTGGTATAGTTTGTCAGTCGGAGCCGTGAGCTGCTGGCGCCTGTGTTTCGGGAGCTTCCGGTGTCCGGGATTCGTGTGCTGAGGGCGGGCGTTTAGTTCGGCGGGGGTTGATGATTGGTCGAGGCGATGAAGGAGGGTAAACACGGGTGCCCGAAGCGCGCTAGGTCCTCGTGACAGACAATTCTTTGCTCAGAACTCATAGAATTTCGGGAATTGCACTAATACGGAGTGCAATTCCAACGAAATCCCGTTTTCGTTCTTCGCGGAATTGTAACTGTCACTGCGGAGTCGCTTGCTTCGGGCACCCGTGTTTTTTTGTTCGGCGGGGCGTGTCGGTTGCGCGCGGCAGTGCAGGGGGTCGGGGCTGTGTGAGAGTATTGTTCGGCGAGAGATTGTGATTGGTCGAGGGGATAAAGGAGGGGAAGGCAGTATGTGGGATTTATTTTCGGCGGGGTTTAAGGGTTGGTCGCGGGCGTAAAGGAGGTCGGGGATGTGGGTGTGAGCTGTAGAACTCGCTCAGCGCAAGGCTTCCCGAGTTCTTTGATAGTCAAGAAGGTGGCCACCGGACGGCGCGGGGCTTGTCCGGTGACTTTTATTATATTAATGGTGGGCGGATGCTCAGCAGGTTTGCTTCGCATCCTCCAATTGTCTTTGCCGCCCTCCGGGCGGCAAGGAGGGAGAATGACTCAACCGTGTCGCTGTCGCTCCCGGTTTCGCATTCTCCTTGATCGAGCGGCCGGCCGCTCTTACTGGGGCAGCGGGCCGGCCGAAGGAAGGAATTGGACGTCGCTGCCGCTTTGGTCCAATTCCCTCGATTGTAGCGGCGCGCACTGTTGAGGGATGAGGCGCGCCGAGGGCGCGGTCGGTCGGATCTTTCAGTTTGGAGTTCCGACGGACCGCGCGTGGGGAACCCGGGCGACGGCCTGAAATTGTTTTGCGGGATTGGGCAGTTGAGCAGAGGCGCTCGCCCGGGCGTCGTGGAGATGAGTGATAGTACAAGTGATGGCGCGGCGTGCTCAGTAGGAAGAGGTGCGCTGCTGACGATAACATTATAGCCGTCGCCGCGCCGCGCTCCAGGATACTGGAGTGTTCGAACACGGGGTCTGATGGGAAAAATGCTATCAACGCGGCCGACGGGATTTTGTCAAAATGTGAAGAATCCCGTTCTCGGGAATGTTAAAAAGTTAATTATGTTATTTGGTAAAGATCGGCGATTTCGGAACGGTTGCGCGCAACCGGATTAACGATAATGAGTATCGACGTCAGAAATCGCTGTAATCGGATAGGGCTTCTTTACGCGGCGCTGGTTAATTCTGATAATTTTATGATTGATTCAAATTGCATTCAGATATCGATATCACGGGTGCTCTCTGATCTTCGGGATGGCACGCACGGTTAGGATTCACTGCATTTTCGTGTACGGATTGACGTACAATAATTCGTATTATTCACTTCAGGACGATTTGACAGAAACTTTTTTGATTTCTTCATAATACTGATCCTAATTCGGATTGACAGAACGAAAAAAGCAGCCCGAAGCCGGTGAGCGCGGAGGCTGCAATTTTTGGGCTGGTTTTCCGGGAGAAGTCATCCGAAAAAACGGCGGTTGTGCGCATTACGTCATTATTATTACCAGTAAATGGTGCATCCTGTATACATCCATTTTCCCCCAGTATCCGACGCCCCGGTATTTTCCATCCCGGTGTCCCGCGAGGAGGAATCCCAGTGTCCCGGAGGGCAGCACCGGCATCCCGGAGGGTGATGCTCCTTTGCGGGAACGCATCGCACGCAGCTGACCAACGGGAGGCTGCGTACCTTTGGCCCGCGGCCCCAACCCCAGCTGTACGAGGGGCCGGCGGGCCGCGACCCGCGGCGCCGAAAGGACAATTGCAAAGAAAGTGCGCCGCCCCCAGGTCGTATGAATGATCTGCGGGCGGCGCTCCCTCTTGTCGTCGTTGGTTGTATGTTATTGTTAGCTGTCGATTACTTTACCGTGATCGTCACTGCGGTGCGGATGCCGTTCGGGGCGAGGATGTAGATCTTCGCCTTGCCGCTCGTGAGGGCGGTGACGGTACCGTTCTTGCTGACGCGCACGACCTTCGACGGTGCGAGTGGGTACTCGGCGCTGGTGACGATGTAGCGGTACTGGTTCGTGTAGCTTGTTCCAAGAAGCTTCTTGGACTTCTTCGTCAGTTTCGGCTTGACGGTCAGGCGGGTTTTCTTTCCGACCTTGAGGGTCTTCTTGCCGGCCTTGACGGAGAGGGACTTGGCGTTCGCGTACTTGCCGCTTGTGTTGCCTGCTGCGCTCCAGACGGTGTCGGACTTGGCGATCCGCTTGCCGTTAGAGTCGACGGCGATGACGTAGTACTTGTAGACGGTGCCGCTCTTCAGGCCTTTGACGGTGCGTGAGCTGCCGGTTACCGTTGCGATGCGCTTGAATTTCTTCGCGCTGGCTTTGGCAAAGTACACGCGGTACTTGGCAGCGTTGACCTTCTTCCAGGTCAGCTTCTGGGCGGTCTTTCCCTTGGCTGATGCGCTTACCAGCAGGGCAGGGCGTTCCCAGGTTGCGGTGAAGGTGAGGTTCTGGGCTGTGCCCTTTGTCACCTTAACGGTCTTGGTGCTGCCGGAGAGGCCCGTGCCTGTCCAGCCGGTGAAGACGTAGCCCTCGCGGGTCGGGTTCTTCAGGGTAAAGGTCTCGGTGTCGGCGTTGAAGCCGGTGAGATTTCCTGGATCCGTTCCGCCTGCAAGGTTGTACGTGATCGTGTAGTCGGTCTTCATCCAGTGCGCAGTGTAGGCTCTGTCGCCGGTGCTGCCCTTCGGGATGGTGACGACCATGTTGTCATCACCCTTAAGGTCTGTGCCGCTCCAGCCGGTGAAGGTGTAGCCCTCACGGGTTGGGTTCTGCAGCGTAAGCGTGTCGGATTCCGTGTAGGTCGCCGGGTTGTCTGCCTTGCCGCCTGCCAGGTCGTAGGTGATGGCGTAGGTCTTCTTGACGATTGCGCCACCGCCGCCGCCGGACGGCTCGGATTTGGTCCGTACCGCGTAAATCACGGCATTGTCGCCTATATCACTGACGGTGTAGGAATTGGCGTCAGCTCTCTTCGTGATCGTGCAGCCGGTTGCCTTGACCTCTGAATTATCGGCGTTGAGGCCGTTTGCCAGGGTTACGGTGACTACGCCGTAATCGCTTTCTTCCAGCCAGGTTGCGCCCTGGAACTCGTAGAATCCAGGTTCGCTGATGCTGCCTGCTTTCGTGTACGTTAACGATTTCACATAGCTTCCGCCCGTGACCTTGTGGTACTTGTAGATGGTGCCTCCGGAATTGGTTGTTATGGTTCCATCGAAGTTGTAGACGGTGCCGGTATTGGTTTCGACGGTGCCGGTGCTGCCATTGTAGACGGTACCTGCATTGGTCTTTACGGTGCCGAGGTTGTAATTCACAACGCCGGATGCCGCATTCGTTGTGATCTCTCCGCTTGCGCTGTTGACGCCGACGATTCCGTTATTGGTTTTGATGATATAATTGTTCGTCTCTGTCGTGCCGTTGTTTACGTCGATGCCTTTATTCTCGTTACCTTCGAGGCGGAGGACTGGGCGGAGAAAGCGGCTGCGGAGCACAGTTCTTAAACTAACAGGTCTGTTGTTTTCTTTTACCGTGTTGTTGTTTGTCGCGATGTAGCCCTTGTTCTCTTCGACAACGCCGACGTTTTCTGTTACGGTAGCATTGTTCTTCTCAACAATGCCGATGTTTGTTTTTACGGCAGCTGTAGCCGGTATTTCCACGATCTTACCGAGGTTGATCGGGAGCGTTCCGGTGACACTGGCTGCGACGCCGACGAAAGGCTTAGAATCGTTATAATCCGTTCCTGTAATCTCTGTCGTAGGCGGAGTTGTTGGAATCTCCGTCCAGCGCGCGTAGTAGGTCGCAGGCGAGTCAGGGAAAACGGTGT
This sequence comes from uncultured Eubacteriaceae bacterium, assembly GCA_903789635.1. GTDB lineage: Bacteria > Bacillota > Clostridia > Peptostreptococcales > Anaerovoracaceae > Aminicella. Next base: position 7,363 of record CAIFEY010000016.1, on the reverse strand, counting down.
TGGCCTTTACGATATCGCCCCAGTTCGAATTTTCAGTGCCGTCCTGAGTCCACCAGCCGTTGAAGATGTAACCGGTGCGGCTGAGGATCGGGAGAACGCCGATGTTGTCACCCTTAACTCCTTCGATCGTCTGGCTTGCGACGCTATCGTAGTTCGGGTTGAGGGTTACTTTGACATTTTCGGTCCAATGTGCGGTATACGTTCTGTTCTCTGTGCTTCCCTTCGGGATTGCGACCTTCATGTTATCTGTACCATCGAGGTCTGTGCCGCTCCATCCGGTGAAGGTGTAGCCTGTACGGGTCGGGTTCTTCAGGATGATGGTGTCGGACTCGATGTTGTAAGTGGCTGGGTTGCCTGGATCATCGCCGTCGTTGAGTTCATATGTGATATTGTATTTCTTCGGCGTCCAGGTAGCGGTATAGGATCTGTCGCCCGTGCTGCCCCGCTTGATTGTGACCGCCTTCGTTGCTTCTTCCAGTCCCGTGCCTGTCCATCCGGCGAAGTCGTAGCCCTTGCGGGTTGGTTCATTCGTCAGGGTGATGTCACTGGATGTGATGTAATACTTAGCTGGGTTGCCGTCAGCCAAAGTGCCGCCTGCAGGATCATACGTGATGGAATACTCGGTTGGTGTCCACTGTGCAAGGTACCACCTTCTGCCGGTGCTTCCAGCAGGAATCGTTACTTCAGGCGTCAGTTTACTCAAGTCTGTCCCGTACCAGCCGGTGAAGGTATAGCCTTCGCGGATCGGCTTATTCAGCGTGATGGCATCGGAATCAATTGTATACTCAGTTGGATTATCGTTCGTCACCTGGTCGGCTTGAAGGGTGTAACTGATGGTGTAAACAGTCTTCTTCCAGTTCGCGGTGTAGGAGCGATCGCCGGTGCTTCCCTTTGCGATGGTGACTGTCTTGATGTTGTCGCCCGTGAGGTCAGTGCCGGTCCAGCCGGTGAAGGTGTAGCCTGCGCGGGTCGGTTCGGTCAGCGTGATGGTATCGGAATCGACATCGTAACTGGTCGGGTAGGACGAATCCGCAATGCCGGTGATCTCCAGCTTATAGGTGTCCTTTGTCCAATGTGCGGTGTATTTTCTATCGCCGGTGCTGTTGGCAGGGATCGTGACGTTCATGTTGTTTTCACCCGAGAGACCTGTGTTTTCGTCTCCGCTCCAGCCGGTGAAGGTGTAGCCCGTGCGTGTCGGGTTGTTCAGCGTGAAAGCCGCAGCGCCATCGTCGTAACCTCCTGGATTGTCCTTCTCCACGGTGCCGCCTGCGAGATCGTAGGTGATAGAATAGCTGTTCTTTTTCCAGTTTGCGGTGAACGCTTTATCGCCGGTGCTGCTGGTATCGATCGTGACGTCCATCGTTGGATCCTCCTGGCCATCGTATGTCCAGCCGGTGAAGGTGTAGCCCGTGCGCGATGGGTTCGTCAGAGTGATCGGATCAGTTCCTGCGATGTAGCTGGTCGGGTTGTTGTTCGTCACATCGTCTCCGCCCAGAGTGTACGTAATGGAGTAGTCCTGGAGAATCGTGATGTCGCTGCCCGTGCAGGTGAGGGTGTACGTTCCGTCGCCGTTTTTCTTCAGCGTCCCGCCGGAAGCGCCCAGGTCGCTCACGCTGTCAGCCTTGGTGATCGTTCCCGTTCCGCCTTCCGGCAGGTAGAGTGTTCCATCTTCTGCCTCGAGGAAGTCATCGGAGTAGTCCTTTACCAGATCAGTTCCGAGGTTAACCTTCTTACAATTGATGATCTTGGCATTTGATCCCTTAGATCCTTTGATAGCTCCGCCAAGGTCGTAAACGGTTGCGTCGTCATTATTGAACGTATAGGTGCCGCCAAAGTTATATACAACGGCGCCGTCACCTAAGGATCCGGTTACGTTTCCGCTGTAGTTGTAGATTGTGCCGGAGCCCGCATATTTAATCGTTCCGCCTCTGTTGTAGATGACGGCTTGTCTGTCAGTAGTTTGTGAGGCGGAATTAACCGTACCACCCTCTGCATTATTCAGGATGGTACCCTGGTTGGTTGATACTGTTCCGGTGTTGTTCTTAATGATCCCGTTGTTGGTGCTGATCGTTTCGCTATTATTTTCAATCACACCGTAATTGTAGGTTAATGCGGAGCTTGCGCCATAGGTGGTGATTCTGCCGTAATTGGATGTGTAGAAGCGGCTTCCGGAAACTGTTCCGATGGTGCCGTAGTTGTAGCCTAATCCCTGTGTTACGGTGCCGATGATACCGTAGTTGCTCGAAACTGAGTGCTTGGAGTCATCTTCGGCTTCTCCGTAGAAGAAAGTGTCCGTGGCGATTTTGCCGATGCTCGCTGTCCAGTGCGCGTAATACGTTACGGCTTTGGAAGAGGGACCATTTCCAGGCTGTAAAATGCTCCCTCTATTATTAGTTGGATCGCTCCACCAGCCGTTGAAGACGTAGCCTGTGCGTGTCGCGGTCGGAAGCCCATCAGGAGCGATTCTGTTGCCGGATGTGATCTTAACCGTTGTGTTGCTGCTGTCAGTAAATTTTGCGGAAGAATCACCTTCGGCATTCAGGTCGAGCGTGATCGTGGTGGAGTCTGTGTCCGCGTAGCTTTTGCCCGCGAAGAACGGCTCCAGGCTCATCATGGAAAGGCAGACGATCGCCGCGAGTGCGATTACTGCCGCCCTGTGCAGAATGCCGCGAGGCTTTCCGCGCCATCGTTCAGTTTCTTCGTAAATTTTTCTCATCATAACGCCTTTCTTTTTTAATATTGCAGTATATTTTTCTTTGAATGCAGACAAAGCCAGTCCCGTTCCGGATACCAACGATCTGCTGGATAACCCAATTCCGGCTGGGCACTGCTCGGCTGCGGGGAACAAATTAATGAAAACCAGGCAATCCATCGCCGCTGTTGGCGGTTTGGATGTCGGTTCGGACCCGGAATGACGCTGTTGAAGGATCCTGCAGCCTGATGAGACGCAATTGCCCAACAATTATGTATACTTAAAGATTAGTATAAATGAATCTTGTGACAATTCAAACGATGTGAAAACGTTTGAGCAACGCTTACTTTGCTGGTTGAGGGCAGCAGACTTTTGCCGTGGTACCGACCGATGATTGAATTGATTTTTATACAGTTCCCTTTTTAATTTGTCGGTGCAATTATACCATCCTGAAGGTGGAATAAACAAGAAGTTTCTTGCAATTTTACATTTAACAAGTGTAAAGTCATGTTTGTAGTGAAAATAACGGTGAAAGAATGGAAATTTTTTCGCTAATATTTTGTTGCAAATATAATTGATTAGAAAAATACAATCGCGCGGCAACGTTGGAATTCTGGGATTGCATGCGGATCTGTGCAATCGCAGGGTGTATATTTGGGAGGATATTTGTTATACTTTTGCTATATTGGCGGAGTGCGGGCCTGCAATGCGCGGGAGGCGCGGTGGGCAGTGCTCTGCTGACGGCGAGGAAATAATAAGTAGATAATGCTGCGATGAACATCCAGATGACGGGAAAGGAGGCGCGGCGATGCATACACTGTACTGGTTTCAGGCGGAGGAGCGGGACAGGATTCCGCACGGCAGGAAGAGTGATCCGCTGGTGCGCGCCTGCGCGCGGGAGTTTCTCGGGAGAGTCGGGACTTTGGCGGATGAGTCGGAGGATTCAGAAAATAAAGGCGCTGAAGATCGCTCGAACTGCTCGAACTGCTCTGACGGTTCGGGTCGGGCGGAACGATTAAACGGCGCGGATCTTGACGGCCTGGACTGGACGATCGAGCGGACGGGCGAGGGAAAGCCGGAGTTTACGGCGCTGCCGCTGTATTTCTCGGTCTCGAACAGCGGAAGGTTCTGGTACTGCCTGGTCAGCGAGACGCCGTGCGGGCTGGATGTGCAGGACGCGGAGTCGCGGGATTACCTGAGGATCGCGGAGCGGTTTTTCAGGCCGGAGGAGAGTGAGGCGGTCAGGAATGGCGGGATAAGGACTTTTTACCGGATCTGGACGCGGAAGGAGGCGCTCGGGAAGCTGCTTGGGCGCGGGATGTTCCAGGCGTTTCCGCTGCCGGTGCTGGATGGCGGCGCGGATGAGCGGGAAATGGGCGCCGCGGATGAAGCTGAAGGTGGTGCCGCGGATGAAGACCGGCCGGGCGCTGGCGCCGGGCCGTACTGGTTTCAGGAGGTCGGGATGCCGGGGGATGGTGGTTTCGATGCGATTTGTACGGTCTGTCTGCGGGAGCGCGGGGAGTGGATGCAGAGTGCGGAGGTCGTGAGTATGGAAGAGTTTTGGGGGGATGTGAAGCGGCTGGTTGAGGGATAATCCGGAAGCCATCAGGGCGGGTGGTGTGGAGTGCGGGTGGACTTTGTCGAAGGAAGAAAACGGGAATTGACGGAAGATGGGAGAAAGGCGACGATAGATGATCGATCTGGACGAATTGTACAAGCAGGGGAAACTGAAGGACGGACTCGGCGGGAAGCCGGGGAAGAGGCGCGGGAGGGTGCCGAAGGGTTTTGAGAAGGACTGGCCGATTACGCGGCGCGAGGCGGACGATGAGCGGGAGGATGCGGAGCACCATAAGCACCATCACGACCATGACGAACATCGTGAGCACCATGACTGCCACGATCACCACGATCATCACGAGCATGATCACCATGACCACCACGATCATGACCATGACCGTCACGACGGGCATCATAAAAAGAAGGAAAAAGAAAAAAAGCGCCTGCCTGTGGACGAGGCGGCGGTCAGGAAGCTCGCGCGGAAGAGCATGAGTGCGGAGGAGCTGAGGCAATTTTTGCTGAAGAAGGAGTACGCGAAGGAGGAGGTCGAGCGGGAGATCGAGGAGCTCAGGAGCCGCCGCTACCTGGACGACCGGAAGTTCGCGTGGGAGTACCTGCAGTACGCGTTCTCGCAGAACCGGAGCAAGCGCCGGGCGTTCGCGGAGCTCAGGAAGAAGGGCGTTTCCGAGGAGGATATGCAGGGGGCGTTCATGGATTACGAGGATCTGGAGGGCGGCCTGCAGGAGAAAAAAATGGCCCGCGACGAGGCGGACAAGGTGCTTCGCATGGCGGACCTCTCCTGGGATGACCCGATCCCGGAAAAAATACGCGGACGGATAGCCAGGAGACTTTCCGCCCGCGGGTTCTCCAGCAGTCTGATCTGGGACCTGCTGGAGGAGTTACGTCGTGGTTGATGGCTGGGCCGCGGCAGGCACCGCCCGCCCGTCAGACTACGCCGCTGTTGTCTGGTTGTTGGTATCGCTCACAAACGGCTGAAAAAACAGTGATGCCGTCTTCGCGATCAGGTCCTGCCCCTTCTGGTTCGGGTGCATGCCGTCGATGCTGATCAGATCCTTGTAGTCGTCCTGGTCCAGGAAGGCCTGGCGGATGTCGATCAGCTGGAGGCGGAATTTCTCAGCGAGGCGGAGGACCGCTGCGTTGTAGTTCTGCTGCCACTGGTAGATCGCCTGGACGTCACCGCCCAGATACTTCAGAATGTTGGCCTTGGCGTCAGCATTCTTTTTTTCTGCGAGCGAGGTCACCCAGTTGAAGAAGCGCTCCGCGTCCAGAGGCGGCAAAGTCATCAGCACCGGCGTACTTCCGAGCCTGCGGGTCTCTTCGATCATGCGGCTGCAGTTCTCCTCGAACTGTTCCACCGTGACGTTGGCGCCGTACTCTCCGTCCGGATTCTCTGCGATCGCCTCCCACGGCATGTCGCAGTCGTTTCCGCCGTATTCCAGGATGGTGAACTCTGACTCGGCGATATGCTTCTCGTTCTTGTGGAAGATGCTCATGCCCTTCTCCGATGTGCAGCCGAACTTGGAAACGTTCAGGATGACGGCCTCCAGCATCGCCTGCAGGGTGTTCATGCCGCTGTTCTTCATGAAGGTGTACTTGCCCTTCACCTCGTCGAACACGACGCCCTTAGTGATGGAATCTCCGCAAACTGTGATTTTCATATGTCATTCCTCCTGAAATACTCTGGATCCGTAAGGATTGCTTTTTGTTATCTGGTATTGAATACTATATCACATAATATAATAAAGTCAAGAAATGGTATGAGTAGTTTATGTGATGTTTATCGTTGTTTACATTCTGTTTACGGATACTGGAATTCGCGGCGGAAACGTGCGATAATATAAGGCAGTATAAAAGGAAGCGAAAGAGAGGAAAATCATGATCGAAGAGAGAAAGGTGATAAAGGCTGTGACAGGCCCGCTGCTGGCCCCGGACAAGGGCGCGCGCGAGGGCGCGGCCGAGCCGGAGGTCGACGCTGCGGAGGAGCTGAAGGAGAAGCTGGAAACGAGCCGCCCGGAGAACTGGGATCGGATCCCGGACATCGAGCTGTACATGGACCAGCTGAAGTCGTACATGGAGCGGCAGCACATCGGGTTCGAGCTTACGGACTCCGACGAGACGCTGACGTCCTCCATGGTCAACAACTACATCAAGAGCGGGATCCTCCCGCGGGCAAAAGGCAAACGCTACAACCGCACGCACATCGGCATCCTGACGGCGATCTGCCTGCTGAAGCAGGTGCTGAAAGTCGACGAAGTCGGCGTCCTGCTGCAGCTCTGCCTGCAGGGCCGCGACGTGCAGTCATTCTACAGCTCGTTCACGGAGATCCTGGACCGGGAATACACGAGGACGGCCGCGGAGATCGACCCCGAGGCGGACGCCTCCGAGACCGCGCGCCGGGCGCTCGAGCTCGCGGTCAGCGGCTACGCGCAGATCCTGGCGTGCAAGACGCTGCTGAAGACGCTGCCGGTGGAGGACGGCGGGAAAGATAAGAAGAAATAGCGGCGCCGCAGTCGATGAATTTGCGGCGCCGGCGGGTCGGCGGTGAAACGCGCCGAGAGCGTCTGTCAATATGATTTCAGGTCGATTTCCGGAATTTTTTTAGAAATGTTTTGTCATTTGAGAATGTGGACCTGTTTTCTTAAATATTGTACACGGATTTGTACAATATTTCGTGGGATTCGAGGGGATCGAGAGGATGGCTTGACGCTTGAGGGCCTGAATGATATCGGATGTTGAATAAATGTCGAGTTTACAGACTTTATCGGCGTCGAGGCAAGAAATGAAGGCGAAATACAGGCGTTTTTGACGCCGATTCTCATTATCGATAATCCGATTGTGCGCAATCGTTCCGAAAATCGGCCATGACGGTGTGTTGACAAACAAAAATTTTTTTTCTTAATAAAATGCCCGGTATTAGACGCTTGACAAAACGCGGAGGCGCGGCTTGATAGCGGTGACGACATCAGTTCCGGCGGCGCCATCGCCGCGAAGGAAGTAAACGGTATTCTGTATACAAGCATGTCCAACTGGGACAGGTGATAGTCAAGTCCATATTTGTGTGTAAATTTCCTTCAGGCACATGTTTGACTTATG
>CAIFEY010000015.1 GCA_903789635.1 uncultured Eubacteriaceae bacterium | reverse complement strand
CCTGTGACAGGACTTTCACCTGCTAGAATTGTGCCATGCCCGGCACACTGGTAGAAATCGGCCTCCGCTGGCGCGTTTGTCCGATTTCTTGATTTTTTTCGCCGCTCGCTCTAACTACTGGGATGGCGCGCGGCGAGCGGCCCGCCGGCCCCTTTGAATGGCTGGGTTTGTGGCCGCGGGCCGACGGTACGCAGCCTCCCGTTGGTCAGCTGCGCGCGATGCGTTCCCGCAAAGGAGCATTGCCCTTCGGGATGCCGGGGTAAGGCGCCGCGGGGGCGGCGAGTTGGAAGCAACGCGCCAGTCGTGCCTGTCGCGTTGCCTTGATTTTTTCGCCGCTCCCTCTAACTACTGGGATGGCGCGCGGCGAGCGGCCCGCCGGCCCCTTGGATGGCTGGGGTTGTGGCCGCGGGCCGAAGGTACGCAGCCTCCCGTTGGTCAGCTGCGTGCGATGCGTTCCCGCAAAGGAGCATTGCCCTTCGGGATGCCGGGGTGAGGCGCCGCGGGGGCGGCGAGTTGGAAGCAACGCGCCAGTCGTGCCTGTCGCGTTGCCTTGATTTTTTCGCCGCTCCCTCTAACTACTGGGATGGCGCGCGGCGAGCGGCCCGCCGGCCCCTTGGATGGCTGGGGTTGTGGCCGCGGGCCGAAGGTACGCAGCCTCCCGTTGGTCAGCTGCGTGCGATGCGTTCCCGCAAAGGAGCATTGCCCTTCGGGATGCCGGGGTGAGGCGCCGCGGGGGCGGCGAGTTGGAAGCAACGCGCCAGTCGTGCCTGTCGCGTTGCCTTGATTTTTTCGCCGCGTGCCCTAATTACCTGGCTGGCGCGCGGCGAGCGGCCCGCCGGCCCATTGAGATTGCTGGGGTTGGGGCCGCGGGCCGAAGGTCGAGATCCGGCTTCGCTTCCGCTGACGCCGGATCTCTCGGATTGTTTCCCCCGCGCGCTATAGAAAAATGGAAAACAGCGTGCGGGGAATTATAGGTATACAGTATGCACCATTAAATGGTAATTATCTATCCTGCGATTACCATCAATTACCATCTTGGGCACGATCGCCGTTTTTTCGGATGGCTTCTCCCGGAAAAACGGCCTCAAAATTCCAGGGTTCGAGCGCAGCGGTCTCGGGATGATTTTTGCGTTCAGTCAATGCGAATCAGGGGCGGTTTTATGAAGAAATCAAAAAACGTTCTGTCAATTTTTCCCGAAGAAGAAAATACGAATTATTGTACGTCGATCTGTACATAAAAGTGCCGCGAACGCCTTATTTGTTCCCTATCTCGACGCCCAGAGAGCGCCTGTGATATCGCTATCTAAATACAACTTTAATCAAATCTTAAGTTATCGGAATTTATCAACGCAACGTCTAGAATCACCATTCGATTACAGCGATTTCTGACGCCGATACTCATTATCGTTAATCTAATTGTGCACAACCGTTCCGAAATCGCCGATCTTCACGCAATAACATAATTAATTTTTTAACATTCACGAGAACGGGATTCTTCACCGTTTGACAAAAGCCTTCTGCCTGTGCTAGTCAGGGATACTGTATACATTCTCCATCAATCCCCGTGTTCGAACGGTCCGGTATCCCGGAGGGCGGCGCGCCACCTGCAGCTTGATGGGCGCGCCGAAACAATCGAGGGAATTGGACCAAAGCGACAGCGGCGTCCAATTCCTACCATCTCCGCGGCGACCGCACTTATGCCGTCGCCGCGATAACAATCCCGATTCCGAGCCCCGCCGAGGAAGCGGTAACCTTCTTTGACAAGCAAAGAACTCGCGAGGCCCTGCGCTGAGCGTGTTCTACCTCTCACTCCCACAGCTCCTCAGCCAGCCTTCACCGCCGAGATCAATCACTAGCCCCCGCCTAACATAGATGCCAAAAACATCAAAAACACGGCCCCATCAGCCCACGTATTACGGACATACACAGCTCCCAAAACACAGGCACCAGCAGCATATGGCTTCGCCTTACAATGTATACAAAAACACAGGTACCATAAGCAAACGAATTACGGACACATACAGCTCCCAAAACACGGCCGCCAGCAGCATGTGACTCTGCCTTACAATGTATACAAAAAAACACAGGTACCATCAGCTCACGTATTACGGACCTATATAGCTCCCAAAATACGGACACCAGAAACGAACGATTTCGCAGCGACTGCAACAATTCTTCGCCGAACGGGGACAGGATTTCGTTGGAGTTGCACTCCTCTTAGTGCAGCTCCCGAAATCCCACCTCTTCCCTCATACGGTCCCGATCTCCATTACCGCCGCGACCAACCGTCAATCCCCCGCCGAACAAAAAAACAAAAACACGGGTGCCCTTAGCTCACTTCTTCGCCTTACCAGATATACCAAAACACGAGTGCCCGAAGCAAGCGATTCCGCAGTAACAGATACAATTCAACGAAGAACGAAAACGGGATTTCGTTGGAGTTGCACACTCTTTTGTGCAACTCCCGAAATCCCTTGAGTTCTGAGTATTGAATTGTCTGTTACGAGGACTTAGCGCGCATCGGGTACCCGTGTTTCTGTGTATACACTTGCCAAGCGCGAAGCTCTAGTGAGCTGATGGGTGCCCGTGTTTACCTTCTCCCCCACTCACTCATACTCATACCGTCGTACTCAACCTGCCCGCGGTGGCCGTGCACCTGGATCTTGTCGAGGGCGTCGTCAAGAGTGACCAGCTCGTCGTAAGTCAGCTCGACGTCGCTCGCGCCGAGGTTTTCCAGGATGCGCTCCTGGTTTTTGGAGCCTGGAATCGGGACGACGTGCGGGTACTTGCCGAGCATCCAGGCGAGCGCGATCTGAGCGTTCGTCGCGTGCTTCTCCTCCGCGTAACGGGAGATCAGGTCCAGGACAGGGCGGTTCGCCTCGATGTTCTCCGGGGTGAGCTGCGGAACGAACTTGCGGACGTCATCTGCGTGCGAGAAATCCGTCTCAGGCGTCACCTTTCCGGACAGGAAACCGCTCGCAATCGGCGAAAACGGTACAAATCCAACGTTATGCGACTGCGTGAACGGCAGGACGGCCTCCTCGCTGTCGCGCTCGAGCATGTTATAGATGTTCTGCACCGCGCTGACCGGCGTGACCGACCGCGCCTCCGCGATCGTCTGCGCGTTGACCTGCGACAGCCCCCAGCCGCGGATCAGCCCCTCCTTGATGAACTTGCCCATGATTTCTGCGACCAGCTTCACCGGAATCTCGCGCTTCACGCGGTGCAGGTAGTACAGGTCGACGTAGTCGGTGCGGAGGTTTTTCAGCGACTGCTGCAAGTGTCTGCGCATGAACGCCTCGACTTCAGCAGGTGAGGTCAGCTCCTCGTCGTTGAAGTGGAATTTTGTCGCCAAAACAATCCTGTCCCGGAAAGGCTCAACTGCCTTGCCGACCAGCCGCTCGTTGTGCCCCGGCGTGTACAGCACCTTGCCATAACTCTCCGCCGTGTCGAAAAACGTGCATCCCGCATCATGCGCCCGCCGGATCGCCTCGATGCTGTACTCCTCCGACGGAATCTGCCCGTACCCGTGCGAAAATCCCATGCACCCCATGCCGATTTCCGAAACTGTGATCTCCCCTAATTTCCTCGTCTTCATTCGATCCCCTTTGCCCTTTCTTATGTTTACACAATTATTTCTATCCAGATTAACCGTCTGCGTCACAGAAACTATCCTCTGCGCCGGCGGCTTTTTCTTCTTTATACCACGGCGCGGCGGCGGAAAATCGTCATTTCACTGCCCCACCCTAAATACCGGAATTGCGCGGCGAAGAGCTCGCAGCGAAGGGCCCGTAGGCCCGCTGATTACCAGCAATCACCATTTCCGTCGGCTGTAATGAATTCTTTCCTGTGAGCGGAAGTACTTTCGATTTTCTCCGGCTATAGTTCATATTTTTCGTGGTTAGGAAGATCGCCGAACGCTCCAATCGTCTGAGGACACGAGAAACTCGGCTATTATTCAATTGTGAAATATAGCCGAGTTTCTCTCCGGCGCTGCGATCATGTTGTCTGTTTCAATGCGCAAGGCGACCAGTTGTTTACTGGATTATTGTGATCCGACCCCGCTTGCACCCTCTTTTCCTGGCTCCGGGCGCGGGAGAGTTCGGCTTGAAAGGATATATTGCACATAGCCGGCAATGTATACAATTAATTCCGCTGAGCAGGAAATTTGATTTATAGCCGACGTCGACGCGGGGCGGCGGGGTGGTTGAAACACGGCCTCGCGGATTCGGCCGTGTTTCAGTGATTCCAGGGAAGGAAGCGACGCTCCATTCGCTGTCGCGTCGCTGCGATTTTATGAAATGGTTGAAATCGTCCTCCGCTGTCACGTTCGTCCGATTTCTTGATTTTTTCGCCGCGCGCCCTAAATGCCGGAATGGCGCGCGGCGAGCGGCCCGCCGGCCCCCTGTATGGCTGGGGTTGGGGCCGCGGGCCGAAGGTCCGCAGCCTCCCGTTGGTCAGCTGCGTCCAATGCGTTCCCGCAAAGGAGCATCGCCCTCGCGGGATGCCGGGATTGCCTTTCGGGGAACCGGAGCTGCCCTCGCGGGACACCGGGATGGAAAATACCGGGGCGTCGGATACTGGGGGACAGTGGCTGTATACACCATACACCAGTTACTGGTAATTTAACAGCCTGCTGAGCACGACCGCCTTTTTTTCGGATGGCTTCTCCAGGAAAAACAGCCTCGAAATTCCAGGGTTCGGGCTCGACTTTCCCGGGCTGCTTTTTTGGTTCAGTCAATGCGAATCAGGGGCGATTTTATGAAGAAATTAAAAATCGTTCTGTCAATTTTTCCCGAAGAAGAAAATATAAATTCTTGTACGTCGATCTGTACATTAATATGCAGTAAATTCTACCCGTGCTCTCCATCCCAAAGATCAGAGAGCACTCGTGATATCTATACCTGAACGAAACTTGAATCAGATATTAAACTGTCTGACTCTAGCTGCTCCGTGTATAGAAGCACTATTCGATTACAGCGATTTCTGACCCCGATACTCATTATCGTTAATTCGATTGCGCGCAACCGTTTCGAAATCGGCGATCTTCACCAAATAACATAATTAATCTTTTAACATTCCCGAGAACGGGATTCTTCACCGTTTGACAAAATCCCTCTGCCTGTATTGACCATGGATACTGTATACCTGCGTCATCAGTCCCCGTTTTCGAACGGTCCGGTACCCCGGAGGGCTAACCCCTTGCCCGGAGGGCCGCGCGGCGATATCTATTATGTTATCATCGCCAGCGCATATCCACGTCTTTTGCTGATCGCGACGCCGCGCTCTCATTGCTGCTATCACTCATCGCAGCGGCGCCCGGGCGACCCACGCGCTGTCCGTCGGAATCCCAGCCTGACAAATCCGACTGACCGCACCTTCGGCGCGCCCCTTACATCCGGATGGCGCGCCGATACAATCAAGGGAATTGGACCAAAGCGACAGCGACGTCCAATTCCTTCCTTCGGTCGGCCCGCAATCTCAGCAAAAAGCGGCCGGCCGCTCGATCAGGGAGAATGCGAAACCGGGAGCGCCAGCGACACGGTTGAGCATTCTCCCACTCTGCCGCACGAAGTGCGGCAAAGGCAATAGGAAAACACGACCACCGGAAGTGTTTTCGCACCTTCCTGGAAATCTAAGAACTCGCGAAGCCCTGCGTTGAGCGAGTTCTACCGCTTCCCTCATACTCCCCCGACTTCCTTTACCACCGCGGCCAACCGTCAATCCCCGCCAAACAAAAATATACTAAAACACGGGTACCCTCAGCGAGCGATTCCGCAGTGACAGTGACAATTCCGCGCGGAACGAAAGCAGGATTTCGCTGGAGCTGCACTCCTCTTAGTGCAGCTCCCGAAATCCTATGAGTTCCAAGCAATGGAATTGTCTGTCGCGAGGACCTAGCGCAGCCGCACGGGCTGGATTGCAGGCCACGCCATCGGAAACACCCCTTCATTTTTCATAGTTCCGAAGTGTTCTCCACTTTCTTCGGAATGCGCGCCTGTAAATGACATTTTCCTAAATATTCCCTGCGCTATCTCGATGCGGCCCACCGCCTAGAGATGAACAAAGGCTATAACCGCACCTTATCCAGCGCAGTCATAGCCTTTATGCCATCTAGTTTACAGTTTTCTATATTCGTATCGTGTAGGTAAATGATTATTAACACATATTGTTCAGCATCCATGAGCACCCTCAGATAATTGCTCCCAATTCTGCAGACTGAACTGCGCTGGATTTTCGGAATATCCCACGTAGAGCAGCTAAATTCCTAGTTAATAATTTAACAGTCGGAAATCCATTCTTTTCGCTCCAAATTCCGACTGAGCGACAGCAGTGACAGTGACAATCCGCTTCCGAGCCCCGCCGAGGAAGCGCACCTCTTCCCTGCACATCCCTCGACCTCCTTCATCGCCTCGACCAATCACAGCCCCCCGCCAACCAAAATCTCAAAACACCGGCGCCCTCAGCTCACTGCCCCGCCTTACAATCTATACCAAAACCCAGGCGCCATCAGTTCGCGCAATACGGACGCATAAAGCTCTCAAAACACGGCCGCCCTCAGCTCACTTCTTCGCCTTACCAGATATACCAAAACACGGGTACCCGAAGCAAGCGATTCCGCAGTAACAGCTACAATTCAACGAAGAACGAAAAAGGGATTTCGTTGGAGTTGCACTCTCTTTAGTGCAACTCCCGAAATCCCTTGAGTTCTGAGTATTGAATTGTCTGTTACGAGGACCTAGCGACGCTTCGGGTACCTGTGTTTCTGTGTATACACTTGTCAAGCGCGAAGCCCTAGTGAGCTGAGGGCGCCCGTGTTTCTCTGGGAGCTTCTGTAGTCCGTATTACGCGAGCTTCGGGTGCCCGTGTTTCCGTGTATAGAATTGTCAGTCGCGAGAACCGGTGAGCTGCTGGCCCCCGTGTTTCTGCGTTTCCTTCAGAAGATCCATCTTCATCTCATAGTAATCCGGACTCATATCCAAGTGGTGCGGATGCGGGTTCTCGAAGCGCTGCTCCTCCGGCCAGATCTCGTGGTCGAGCTGGTCACGCACGTAGGTGCGGAGCTCTTCCAGGGTCGGGAGGTTGACGACGCGCTTGCCGTCCTTGATGACGCGCTGCAGGAGCGGCTTGGCGGTGCAGTTCTCGAAGCTGCGGTTTTTCCAAGGTTTGATCGGGTCGACGTAGCGGTACGGGGCAGTGAGGTCGACGGGCTCGTCGAACAGGGTGATCAGGTCGGCGACGGCCTGGCCGTCCTCGTTGTAGATGCGATAGACCTGCTTCCTGCCCGGGTTCGTGATCTTCTCCGGAGACTCGGAGACCTTGATGCGCGGCTGGCAGCCGTCCTCGTTCCAGACGCCGGCGATCTTATAGACGGCGCCGAAGACCGGGTCGCTCTTAGCCGTGATCAGGCGTTCGCCGACGCCGAAGCTGTCGATTCTGCCGCCCTGATTCAGGATGGAGGTGATCGTGTACTCGTCCAGGCTGTTGGAGACGACGATCTGGCAGTCTGTCATGCCGGCCTCGTCCAGCATGCGGCGGGATTCCTTGGACAGGTAGGCGAGGTCGCCGGAGTCCAGGCGGATGCCCTTCAGACGCTTCCCCATGGGTTCCAGGACTTCTTTTGCCGTACGAATCGCGTTCGGGATGCCGGAGTCCAGGACGTCGTAGGTGTCCACGAGGAGCACGGTGTTGTCCGGGTAGGTGATCGCGTAGTTTCTGAAGGCCTCGAACTCGTCCTTGAAGTACATTACCCAGCTGTGGGCCATCGTGCCGCTCACCGGGATGCCGAAGCGCTTGCCCGCCAGCACGGTCGCCGTCGAGGATGCGCCCGCGATGTAGGCCGCCCTGGCGCCGTATACGGCCGCGTCCATGTTGTGCGCGCGCCTTGCGCCGAAGTCGGAGACTGCCCTGCCCTTGGACGCGTGGACGATGCGGCTGGTCTTGGTCGCGATCAGGGACTGGTGGTTAATCTCCGCCAGGATCGCGGTCTCCAGGAGCTGCGCGTCGATCAGAGGCGCGTCGACCGTCAGGATCGGCTCGCTCGGGTACATGACCGTGCCCTCCGGGAACGCGTAGATGTCGCCGCTGAACCGGAACTTGCTCAGGTAGTCTAAGAACTCATCCGAAAACATGTTCAGCGAGCGGAAGTACTCGATGTCATCCTCGCCGAAGTGCAGGTTCTCGATCAGCTCGATCACCTGCTCCAGGCCGGCAAAAACCGCGTAGCCTCCGTTGTCCGGGTTCCTGCGGTAAAACACGTCGAACACGACGCGGTGCGGGTCCTTCTCGCGCAGAAAATAGCCGTTTGCCATGGTCATCTCGTAGAGATCCATGACCATGCTGATATTTCTCTTATCGAACTGTGTCTTAATCATGCTTACGCCTCCTGATTCTTCAGGCGGATCTGGCAGCTCTCCATGGACAGCAGGGCCGCGCGGTGTTTCTCCGGCGTCACGCCCGCACAGCAGGCCGCGTCCACGTAGATCGGCACTTCCGGGAGGAACGCCTTGATCAGCAGCGCGTTGGACAGCACGCAGATGTCCGTGCAGAGGCCGATGAGCTCGACCGATTCCACGCCTTCCGCCTTGTCCTTTTCCGCGAGATCCTGCGCCAGGCGAACGCTTCCGAACGTCGGCTTCTCGTAGACCGGCAGATTTTTCTCCTTCTGCAGCGCCGCGAGCTCCGGGATCAGCTTCCAGCCGTTCGTACCCTTGATGCAGTGCGGCACCGGGAGGAGCTCCCCTTCCTGTGTGTCCATATAGTTTTCCGGATGCGTGTCCTGCGTGAACACGACGCTGCCGTCAAAATTTTTCGCCTTCTCTATGATCGCCGGGGCTGCTGCCTCCGCCTCCAGGGTTCCGAGCGCGTCCGTCACGAAATCGTTCTGGACGTCGACGACGATCAAATACTTCTCCGCCATGGTTCTCCTCCTTGCGACTGGTATTTTCTTCCATATTATGCGGCGCCCGGCCATCTAATAGGCCGGATGCCGAAACAGTTTTCTCTGTCCAATGTTATTTTACCGCACGCGCGCGCCTGCGTCTATCACGACGTCTATCCGCCTGTTCTTCGAATACTTTCTCCGGCGTCGCGAGCCAGATGTGCTTGGCAAAGAGCACCATCGTCTTAGCCTTCAGCGTCCTGATGTAATTGACGTCGAGTCCGCCCTTTCCCAGGCGGAAACGGTCGAGCGCGTCGGCATCCTTGAAGATCCGGTACAGGAACACGACGTAACGGTCGTCCGGAAGCTCCTCTCGGATCTTCGCCTCCCACTCCTCGTCCTTCCTGTCGTGGCCGGCCATCACGAGGTAGGTCCGCTCATCGAACGGCAGCGGGTGCGTACCGCAGTACTCGCGGTAGTAGTCCGCCGCGCGCTGCCCATGCGAGACGTCGTACCACTCGGTCTTCCTCCTGGAATCGTGGAACACCGAGGCCATCGCGAGCGCGTTGATCTCCTTCTTCGGCAGATGGTACTCGTTTCCGATCAGGAGCGACAGCAGCAGGACGCGGGCGCAGTGCGGCTTGGTGTGCCAGGTTCCCCCAACCTCCCAAAACTCGACCTCGTCCTCCATGAACGTCTTCCAGCGGAAGTAGTCGCTGATGACCCCCTGCGGGATCAGGATGTCCTCCCTCTGGTTCTCCAGCTTTTTCTCCCATTCTTCCATCTCTTCCGTTTCCTGAAATTCCGGCGGCACCTGCACCGCTTGACTCATCTTCTGCTCTTCCACGTAAACTCCCCCTGATTATCATTAGTACGAATTGACTCTGTAGTTGTGTTATCCCAACACTAATTCTGTATACCGTATCCAAAAACGGTCACGGGCCGCGCGGATCCGCACAGCAACTCGTACGAAACTCTGCGCGGCCCGTGACTTCCGCATTTAGTATGTATGTTGTGTATATGATACCCCGAACGGCTGGACGACGCCCAGAAATGTTCGGGGGATCAGGCCATTTTACGATAAACCCTATATCCCGTGGCTGCCGACCTGCCGTTACAGGCTCTCAACCGCCCTGCGCAGTTCCGCCATCACGTCGCTGAGGTATCCCTCGAGTCCGTAGGACTTGTCCTTGATGTTGTCCGCGATGTAGAGCTCGCTGAGGTTGACCGTGATATACGTCGCGTTCGGCTCGCTCGCGGTCAGGCGCATCAGCGGTCCCTTGATCAGCTGGTTCCTCGCGCCGATGCCGAGCTCCAGGATGACCAGTTTCCTGCCGGTGTATTTCTTCAGGAATTCGGTAAAGCGGCGGCGCGGCTCCGTGTCCGGAATGTAGTTCGGATAGACCTGGAAGTGCGGCTGCATCGGCGCGCCGCACTCAGGGCAGCGCGGAACCATGTCGGAAGGGATGCGGCCGTCCGCTTCGGATTTAGACAGCTGCTCCAGGAGGTCTGCGGAAGGGTAAATTTTGTCGTGGCAGGCAGCAGAGCACTGCATGGTGAGCCAGTTCCCCTCGACCTCGTAGACTCGGTCCTCAGAGAATCCGCACTTCTCGAAGTGGCACTCGCCGTTGGAGGTGATGACAAAGTAATCCTTATCGCCGACCACCGCCTTCAGGTCCTGCATGACTGGGGTTGGCTCGTAACTGCTGCAGTAATGGTGCGCCAGGCGGCTCCAGAAGCCCCATTTTTCCTCTTCTGACGGCCACTGTACGCTCATTGCCTGCAGGAGGCAGCGAATCCCGTATTTCCGCTTCAGATCGCCGAACAGCGACTCGAACGCCTCATTGTCCGCGAACAGGTGAATGCCCTCCGTGATGGAAAGCCCGTTGCTAGCGCCGATCAGAACGGCATCCGCATCCTTAATTTTCTTCGCAGTTTCTGTATACTTGTTCATTTGATCGTGTACCCCTTCTTGTCGTTCCGGTCTTCATCTCGGCCATCGTCTTCAGCGTCTCCAGGATGTCCGCGTTCATCGCGACCGTCTTGTCCGCGATCTCCTTCATCGGGTCAGGCTCGCCGATGTTCAGCAGGACGAGGCGCGCGTTCGGCCAGTTGTACGTCATGTTGATGAACGGGTGCTTGATGAACTCCGGCGTCATATTGCCGACGCCGAGGGCGAAGAACAGCACCTTCTGGTTGATATGTTCCTTCAGATACGCCTTGTACTTGTCCGCCTGCTCGTCCCAGTAGCTGCTGTAATGGAAGATGAATGACTTCACCCACGGTTCCATAACCTCTCCGCAGACCGGGCAGCGCGGCACCATTTCCGTCGGAATCTTTCCGTGCACGATGCTCGCGTTCAGCTTGTGAAGGGTCTCCTCGGACCGGTAAATCTTATCGTGGCACCGGCGCGAGCACTGCATCCAGTGGGCGTCGCCCTGAATCGTGAAGATCCGCTCAGGATCGAACACCTTGGCGAACTGCGCGTCCTGGTTGGTCGTGATGACGTAGTAGTCCTTATCCCCGACGAGCGCGTGCAGGTCCAGGTACGTCTGGCCCGCCGGCAGGTCGAGCATCACGCATCCGTTCCTCGCCATATACGCCCAGCGCTCCTCGTCGCTGTTGTAGTGATGGTAGAGCAGCTGCCAGCAGCTCGGCTCGTGGTAAATCTTTCCGAAGTCCGCGAAATACTTGTTGAAAAACGGCGTGTGGTGGTTGTAGTAGTCGAATCCGTTCGCTGTGGAAATTCCGCTCGCACCGCCGATCACGACCGCGTCCGCCTCATCGATCCATTCCAGGACCTGCTCCACCTTCTTCATCATCTCCTGCGACTCCGGCGTTCCGTTCATCGCCCGCATCGCTTCCGATCCGTCCAGCACCCGCGCGTTCCGCGCCTTCGCGTCCGCTGTCAGCCTCATAATCCTGCCTCCCTTTCTGCAATCCTTTCCTGATTGTTACGGTTAATTCTGTTATCTTATCTGTTCTTCAATTTCAGCCGAGACTCCGGTTCCAGACGTTGTTTCCGTTCCGGCTTCCTGCATTGACCCTGGCAGAAATTTACGTCTGTATCAACCGTCTCCGTCCGCCCTCCGTCTTTGCCGTCTGACCTTGCTGTAATTTTATTTCCAACAGCAACCTCAGTATATCCTGCACTTGTAATTTTGTCAATAGGCTGTTAGAATTAAAATAACATCAAAGAAAAACAGCTAACAGGAGGCATTGCAGCACCATGAGATATTCCACCAAAGTCAGCGACGCGGTTCACATCCTCGCCTACATCCACTTAAATCCGATCCACTCCCTGACGAGCGACAGCATCGCGGAGAGCATCCAGACCAACCCGGGCTGCGTGCGCCAGCTGATGTCCAAGCTGCGCAGGGCCGACCTCCTCGTCAGCGTGACGGGCCACCCGAAGCCGGCGCTCGCCAAGGCCCCGGAGGAGATCACCCTCCTGGACGTCTACCGCGCCGTCGAGCAGGACAAGCCGCTCCTCCACCTGGACACCCACACCAACCCCGAGTGCGGCGTCGGTGTGAACATCCAGCTCGCCCTGCAGGAGTACTACGACGAGATCCAGCAGGCCGCCGAGCAGCGCATGGCCGAGATCACCTTAAGAGACATCCTCGACTCCTTCCGGGCAAAGGCAGACATCTGGCTGAAGACCGCGAGCCGAACTGCCGCCGCGACCTTGGGTTATTACCGACCGGAAGAATCCACAGGCTCGAAGGAGTCCGCCGGTCCGACGGCGTCCACCGGATCGAAAACGGAAGAGCCAGCCGAGCCCACCGGGAAAATTCTCAACCAGTAACAATTATCATTTCTTATCAATTCTTAAATGAATTAGAATATATTGACTACGCCCCGCATTCCATGTTATATAAAAAACAAGTACTCATTACCGATCGGCACAGTCGGTTATTATTTACGGGATTATTACAGGGATATTGCAATGTTATGGCAGTATTAATGTAAGGGTATTACGAGACTGATACAGGGATATTTAATTGGGTTATTTTTAGAGCTGGATCCAGGGGTTAGAAAGATTGGGATCCGGAGGTGAAAAAGGGGTGTAATGATGAAAGTGATGAGAAAGAGAGCAGTGAAAAACATCTGCGTCGTCCTGGCGCTGCTCGCCGTAGTTTCCATGATGTTCATGTCGCGCGGGTTCGCGCTCAGGGCCGCGGTCTTCCCTTACTCCCCGGTCAGCGCGCTGACCATGCACGCGCAGTTCGACCGGAGCGAGGGCGGCGTCGACCTGTACCGGATCACGACGAACGTGCCGATCGAGCGGGCGACCGACTCCGCGCTCACGACCTGGGTCATCTACAAGGTCGGTCCGTTCCACTTCGCGGACTGCTGCCGCGGGGCGCAGCAGTAGCGGGATAAACATCGTCCATACATGCCTTTTGACGTTACCGTCAATCACAGCAATAAAGCGGATGCCGCGAGAGAATGATCTCCATTCCTTCGCGGCACCCGCTTTTTCATTTCATTTCATTTGAACATCCGTTTGAACATCCATTCAACTTCGATCCTGTTTCGATCCGTCACGCTTGTATACAGCATCCACACATCCGCCGTTCTCGGGTGTCAGCAGTTCCCCGGGTATACATGGTGCAGGTACTTCCTGGCCGTGCAGAGCAGGCTCCCGATCGTGCTGAGCGGCGTCGGTCCGCGGTCGTCCATCTTATACCGCGGGAAAAACCGCGTGACGTGCAGCGGGATGTCGACGCCCCTGCCGCCGTTCAGGCCGGCAATCCACTGCGCCTCCCTGACCATGGATTCTCGGTCATCGTTCTCGCCCGGGACGATCAGCGTCGTCAACTCCACGTGGCAGCTCTCGCACGCCCGCTCGATGAACGCCTTGACCTGGCCGAGGTCTCCGCCGCAGATCGACCTGTAATAGTTATCGGTAAACCCTTTCAGATCGATGTTCATCGCGTCGATGTACGGCAAAATCGCCTCGAGCACCGCCATCTCCGCCGTCCCGTTCGTCACGAGCACCGTGCTGAGCCCCCGCTCATGCGCCAGCCTGGCCGTGTCGCGCACGTATTCGTAACCGACCAGCGGCTCGTTGTACGTGAACGCGATCCCGATGTTCCCGCGCATCACGAGCTCGTCCGCGAAGTTGACCAGCCGCTCCGGCGAGTAGTACTCCGTCGGCAGGTCGCCCTCCTTGGCCCTCGAGATGACGTGGTTTTGACAAAATTGACAGTCCAGGTTACAGCCGAAACTGCCGCACGACAGGATCATGCTGCCCGGATGAAACTTCAGCAGCGGCTTCTTCTCGATCGGGTCCAGCGCCAGCGACGTCAGCTTTCCGTAGTTGATCGGCACCGTCGTGCCGCCCCTGCACCGCCTCGCGCCGCAGAATCCCACCTGGCCGTCCTCCAGCGTACAATGCCTGAAACACACCTTGCACTGTACCATTCTTTTCACTTCCTCAGATTCTCTCTTAATCTCTCTATTCCTCTTTTATTTATGCCCGTTTATATGCCGGTTATCAATCCGTTTCTTTAGGTTTTATGGTGTTGATCAATTATTTTTATTGTCACTTGCGTCATAAATCCCCATCATTTTACTAGGTTAAGTCGCCGCCGGGCTTGTTTCCGGGCGCGTCAACACCAGCTAAAGCGCTGGAAACGCCGGAAAACCTAATAATGCCTGACGACCTGAAAGCGCTCCAGCTTGACGCCGCGCTCGAGCTTTCCGATGCCGGCCTTCTCCTTAGCGATCGCGATCTGCTGGTCGACGGTGTCGACGCCGTCCAGGTTCGGCAGCAAAAGCCCTCTGCGCCCTCCCTTGGTCACGATCACGCCGTACTTCTTCACGTCGAGCTGGTCCTTGGAATCGATCGGCTCCGGCTCGTCCAGCACGTCGACGCTGTACTCGACATCACCTAATTCAGAAGGCCGAACCTCCGGGAAGCGCGGGTCGCGCGCGCACGCGCTGATGCCGTTCTCGATGATCTCCTCCGCGAGGCAGTCCCTGACCGGCTGGATCGTCCCGATGCATCCGCGCAGCCTTCCGTCCTTGTGAAGCGTGACAAAGGCCCCCGCACGCCTGGTCATAAGCTCACTGCTGAGATCCTCCGGCATGTCCAGCTTCTTCCCCGTGTTCACCCAGTGCTCTACCGAGGCACGCGCCAGCCGAACGAACGGATCCTCCGAAGCACGCTTCTCAGCCAGCTTGCGCCCTTCCGACTCCTGAAACCGGTCCAGAAAATTCCGCGACGGGTCCTCGCCCAGCACCTTGAACGTGCAGACGCCGTACCCGACCCCAAAGATATCCTCCAGCGACAGCCGCTTCGGTTCTACCGCGGTCCGGTCCAGCGCGCCCGCCATCATCACGAACGACCGATGGCCGCACTCCGCCGCCTGCTCGCAGAACGTCTCGGAGAAATCGAACAGTTCCCCGAACGCCCCGCGCCCCATGACGTCCATGATGCGCTCATCGTACTCCGGTCCGTGCGGGTCAAAGCCGTACGGGCCCTCAGCCCTCGTCTTGTGCGACAAATCCCCGCTGGCGATGTATACCACCCTCCTGCCGGTCTCCTCGGCCGCCTGCTTGATCATCATGCCGAGTCGATAGTGGTCCTTCAGCGACTGTCCGGACAGGCCGACGCGGACCGTGTCGAAGTCGGTGAATCCCTCGCGCTTCAGGAAGTACAGCGGAATCATGAACCCGTGGTCCAGTTCGGACTTTGTCACGAGCGTCCCTGCAGGGAAATCCGCCTCGTCAGCAAGCCTTGAGACTGCGTCCACGAACTCCTCGTCGTAGCGCACGTCAAAACTCACCTGCGGCGCACGGAACTGCCCGAAGTCGCCGTACGCGCGGCTTCCTGAGGAGATGTTGAAGTAATCGTAGTACATCACGTTGTGCGGCGACGAGATCACGACCGTCTCCGGTTCCAGCGCGGCGACCTCGCTGGCAGCCTGCTCGTAGGCGTCGATTGTCCTCTGAATCTTGTGCTCCTCGCCCATGCCGACCTCGGACAGGATGATCGGCGGATGCGGAACCATAAAAGCACCGATAATGCCCATCATGTACACCCTCTTTCTCAGTATAATTCTATACTAATCATATCATAGAAAGTATCTATAAGTTGTGTATTCTTTGTGTACAAATGGATGATCCGTAAAAAGAGAATAGAAAACATGAATCTGCAATAAAGAAAACAATAGAAATATGGAGCACACGTCAAACGGCGCATGCTCCATAGATGAAAGAAAATGAGGTTCAGTGAGCGACCCCCTAGACCGCGGTCTAGAATACGTCGTCTCCGCTCTTGAACTCGAGTCCCGGATGGAAGTCGAACCGAACTGCGCCAACGGCAATTCCCGGTCCCACCGCCTTCTTGATTCTCGCGACACCTTCCATGCCGAATCCCGCACAGAGCTCGATCGCGGTGCATCCCTTGGCAACCAGTTCTTTTGCGGCCTTTTCCGCCTGGTCGTAGCTGCTGCAGCCGATCACGTTCATGTTGATCTGCTCTGCCGGAATCTCTGCTCTCTGCTTCTCCGGATCAGCGCCCGGATATACATAGAGAAATGCTGCCTGGAACATTGTAATTTCCCCCTTTTGTTACTGACTCCGCCGTAAGACAGGCGGAATTCTCCTGCCATCGCCGCGGCCATTCCGCAGCGCCCGATACACCCATTATACCTGCAAATATCTAAGAACGGTAGCACTTTCGGCTCCATTCTCAGAATATTCACAGCGTATAATTGCAGGGTGCGCGGGGCAGGGGACGGAGACTGCTCCGTCCGTTCTATTTCCATATACTCTTTTACTGCCGTTTCATCTCAGCTGTTTTGCTTAGCTGTTATTCTTAGCTATTTTCTTAGCTTATTAGCACTTCTTATCTCTTTCTCTTAGGCGGCATGTTCAGTACACGCTCCTGCAGGTCCAAGCCTGCCTCGCGGACGGACTCGGAGACCGTCGGGTGGGAGTGGATCGTGCTGATCAGCTCGTCGACCGTGGCCTCGAGGCGGATGGCGAGCGCCCCCTCCGCGATCAGGTCGCTGGCTCTAGGTCCGATCATGTGGACGCCCAGGATCTGCTCATACTTGGAGTCGGCGATGATCTTCACCATGCCCTTTCCGCCGTTCAGGATCAAGGACTTGCCGTTGCCCGCGAGCGGGAATTTTCCGACCTTGTAGTCGATATTCTGTGCCTTGCACTGCTCCTCGGTCAGGCCGACCGCAGCGGCTTCCGGCTCGACGTAGACGCAGGTGACGTTCGTCTTCTCGTCATAGAGATTGTGCGCGCCCATGATGTTCTCGGCGGCGATCTCACCCATGACGGAGGCGGTGTGCGCGAGGCGGGCTCTGCCTTTGATGCAGTCGCCGATCGCGTAGATTCCGGAGACGTTCGTCTGCATCAGGTCGTCGACCTCGATGCCGCCCTTGTCGAACTCCACGCCGGTCATGCCGAGCGCGAGCGAGTCGATGCTGGCCTTTCTTCCGATCGCAACCAGGACCTTCTCAGCCACAAAGGTCTCCTTCTCACCGGTCTTCTTGTTCGTGCAGATGACCCTGGCGCCGCCTTCAGCCTCTTCCACGGCCTCAACCGGGCATTCCAAGTGGAACTCCATGCCCATCTTCTTCATGTTCTTCACGGCGATGTCTGTAATCTCCGCGTCGAGCATCGGCAGAACGTGGTCCAATGCCTCGACGACGATGATCTTGGTCCCGAACTGCGCGTACGCGCACGCGATCTCGAGTCCGATGACTCCGCCGCCGATGACGACCATCGTCTTAGGGAGCTCCTCCAGCGAGAGGGCTCCGGTGGAGTCGATGCAGGCCGGCACCTCCTTGAGACCCGGGATCGGTGGGACGACGTTGACGGATCCGGTCGCGAGGATGATGTCATCCGGCGTGCTGACTTCCGTCGTGCCGTCTTCCTTGCTGATCTCGATTTTCTTAGGGCCGATGAATTTGGCCGTTCCCTTAATGGTCTTGACCTTGTTCGCCTTCAGCAGACCCTTGACGCCGTTTACCAGCGTCTTGGAGATCTTGGTCTTATGTGCGATGACTGCAGGGAAGTCGAGCTGTACATCGTTCACGACGATACCCTGCGTCTTGCTGTTCTTAATCTCTGTGAATACTTCTGCGCTGTGCAGCAGGCACTTGGTCGGAATGCAGCCGATGTTCAGGCAGGTTCCTCCGAGTTTGCCCTTCTCGATAACGGTGACGTCTGCACCCAGCTGCGCCGCACGGATTGCGGCGATGTAGCCGCCCGGGCCGCCGCCTATGATTGTAATGCTTTTAGCCATACTGATCCCCTTTCCATCAGGCCATCATCAGATACGGATTCTCCAGGATCTGTGTCAGTCTCTGCAGGAACTTGGAGGCCTTGACGCCGTCGATGACGCGGTGGTCGGCGGTCAGGCAGAGATTCATCATCGGCAGAATCACGATTTCATGATTCCGGACAACCGGGGTCTCGACGATGTCGCAGACGCCCAGGATTGCCAGCTCCGGCTGATTGATGATCGGCGAGAAATTGGTAATACCGTAAGGTCCGAGGCTGCTGATCGTGAACGTTCCGCCCGTGATGTCATCCATCTCGATCCTTCCGCTGCGCGTCTTGTCGACCAGCTTGCTCATTTCGTCAGCAATCTGGTTCAGCGACTTCTCTTCACAGCATTTCACGTTCGGTACGATCAGGCCGTCTCCCTTTGCCACCGCAAGACCGACATTCGCGTGCTTGTGGTGCGTAATCATATTATCACAAAAACTGCCGTTCACGTCAGGGAATTCCATCAGTACCTGTGCGCATGCCTTCATCAGGATGTGGTTGAAGGAGATCTTGATTCCGGTCCTCTTCATCTCATCCTTGAGGCTGTTTCTCATTTCAATGACCGCGGTCATGTCGACCGGATGCGTGAAGGTGACGCGCGGCGAAGTGTGCCACGATTCTGTCATGTTCTTCGCGATCGATCTTCTGAGCGTGTCTACCCTCTGCGGCGGGAGGTCGTTGCTCTCCCGCTCAGGGGCCGCTGCCTTCAGGACGTCGTCCTTCATGACGCGTCCGCCGGACGTTCCGCACTCCGCGAGGTTCACGCCGAGATCCGCCGCCGCCTTGGCTGCCGCAGGGCTCGCCTTGACGTTCTTCTGGTCCTCGATGAACTTCTCGACGTCCTCGATCTTGATTCTTCCGCCAGGGCCCGTCGCCGGAACCAGGGAAAGGTCGACGCCCTTCTCCTTAGCCAGCTTCTTGGCCGCCGGGGATGCCTTGACGTGGCCTCCGGCTGCCGGTGCAGGCGCTGCCTCAGGTGCCGGTGCCGCCGCCTCTTCTGCAGGTGCAGGCGCCGGTTCTGCGGCTCCCGCAGCAGGCGCGTCCGGAACGGCCTCTCCCGGCTGTCCGATGTATCCGACGACCGCGGAGACCTCTACGGTGTCCCCAGGCTGCGCCAGGATCTTCAGGATCGTGCCGTCCTCCTGGCACTCCACGTCGTTCGTGATCTTATCTGTAGACGCAGAAAACAGAGGATCTCCCTGCTTTACCGGATCCCCTTCCTTTACGTACCATTCTTCCACGGTACCTTCCGTCATCGTCATTCCCATCTTAGGCATCAAAATTGCTTCTGCCATGTTGTCTCGCCTCCTCGATTCTGTTCCCGCTAGTCGCGGTTAAACAATCCATGTTCTACGGCTTTTTCCAACGTCTTCTCTATATTCACCCGCAGCGGGCCGTTCCTGGTCAGCCGGAACGAAACCTCCTGCCCCTCGCGCACGCGGATCTCACGTTCCCCGTCCAGCGCGAGCATGCAGTTGTGCTCCGCAGTGAAGCTGTAGGCCTCGCCGATGCCGAGTTCCCTGATCTCCTGGATGTCGACAGGAGACAGGATTCCGGCAGCGACCGGTGCCTTGATCTTCCGGACTGCCTTTGTCTCATCGTCTCCGCAGAGATGCAGTGCTAGGGCGCGGTCGTCCTCCGGACGGATCACCTCCAGGCAGCCTGCCGCCGCGGAAAATCCGATGCTCGCAGGATGGCTCCTCGCTGCAACGATATGCTCGATTTTCTTTACGTCCCAGATGGCGCGCGATCCGACCCAAAGATCGTCGGACACCACGGCATCCACCAGGGCGATGTCTCTGAATTCGCCGTCGACCGATACCTCGATCCGCTTGTCCCTAAGACAAAATTCAGCCGGGTCATCTGCTCCCGCAGCGATCCCTGCCGCCATGCCCGCGACAGTTCCTTCCGTGTATTCCGGATACACGTTGTTCGTACCCGTGGAAACCGGAAGAAGCGGGACGTCCTTCAGCCCCTTGGCCGCCGCCCGGCTGGTTCCGTCACCGCCCAGGACGACGACGCATCCCAGACTGTGTTCCTCCATCCAGGCAGCCGTGCGCGTCGTATCCTCGGCGCAGGCCATATACGGGATCTGCAGGACCTCACACGAGGCCGTCAGGTTTCCGTCCAATTCCAGATCGTCGATGACGACCCACCCGAACTGGAAACTGTCCGGCATAAAGTAGATTTTATCCACGCCGACGGACTGCGCGGCCAGCACGATCCTCTTCACGATGTTGACTTTCTCCTGATTGTCGATCGTCGTCGCGTAGGATACCAGCCTGCGAATGTCCTTTCCGGAAGCCGGATTAGCGATGATTCCAATGCTTGACAAGAGTCACCCTCCTTTCCTGTGTTCGGCGCTCCAGAACCGCATTGCGCTCTGCCATGCGTTCTGCTTTCTGTTCTTTTATAGAGTGCGCATGCTCATCCACTGAGGGATGGGCATGCGCAAATATCCGCTGCCGCCTTCCGCCCTAATACGGACTAATTAGATTGAGACTCCACCGCAGGGCGGAGCAGCGATATATTCTTCGATCCCTCGGATCGACTGCTCTCGTGGATTATCCCAGCTTATTCTCTCTGGGCCTTGACTGCGTTTACGATATCCTCGGTCTGCGGGATAAACGCATTCTCCAGAACTGCGGAGAACGGAACCGGGGTGTTCAGCGCGCAGACACGCCTGCACGGTGCATCCAGGGAATCAAACATCTCCTCGGCTACGAATGCGGAGATCTCTCCGGCATAGCTGCCGCGCTTGAATTCCTCGGAAGTGATGACGACGTTGTGCGTCTTTCCGACGGACTCTGCGATCAGGTCCTTATCCAGCGGATACAGTGTGCGCGGATCCAGGACTTCTGCCGAGATGCCTTCCTTCTCCAGCTGTTCCGCAGCCTTCAGTGCGCGGAATACCTGGTATCCGTAGGCGATGATCGTCACGTCGGATCCTTCCTTCTTGATGTCGCCCTTGCCGAGCGGAATCGGGTCGAAGGAGCTTACCTCACCCTTCTCGCCGTAAGCGATCTTATGCTCAAAGAAGACGACCGGGTTATTGTCGTCGATGGATGCGAGCAGCAGTCCCAGGCAGTCCTGCGGGGTCGACGGATAGACGACCTTCAGGCCCGGTACGTGGGTCAGCCATGCTTCCATGGACTTGGAGTGCTGCGCTGCAGCGTTTACGCCGGCGCCGTTGACGGTGCGGACGACCATAGGGAGCTCGATCTTTCCGCCGAACATGTAGTGCATGAAGGCTGCGTTGTTGACCAGCTGGTCCATGGCGACGGTGATGAAGTCGTCCATCATGATCTCTGCGATCGGGCGAAGGCCGGTCGCTGCGGAGCCTGTAGCGGCACCGATGATCGCGCCCTCGGAAATCGGGGTATCGCGGACTCTCTCCGGTCCGAACTCGTCGAACATGCCTGCGGAAACACCGAAGCATCCTCCGAATTTACCGACATCCTCACCAAACAGCAGTACGTTAGGATCCTCGCGCATTCTGATACTCATCGCTTCACGAATGGCTTCCATTACACTCATCGTCTTCATCTTACGCGCACCTCCTCATCAAAGTCTGTGTAAACATCCTTGCCGACGTCCTCCGGCTTCGGAAGCGGGCTCTCTTCTGCGAACTGAACCGCATCCTTGATCTCCTGATCGACCTCTGCGTCGACCTTATCCATCTCGTCAGCAGTCATTACGCCGTTCTCCTCGAGGAATTCACGGAATCTCTTGACCGGCTCTCTGGCCACCCATTCTTCCTGTTCCTTAGGATCCTTATAGATCGCAGGGTCGCCCTCAAAGTGGCCGCGCCATCTCCAGGTCTTGCACTCGATCAGTGTCGGGCCCTGTCCCTTTCTAGCTCTTGCGATTGCCTCGTTGGCCGCTTCATAAACAGCCATCGCGTCGTTTCCGTCGACGGCAACGCCCGGAATTCCGTAAGCCGCTGCTCTGTCGGCGATGTCCTTGATGGCCTGGTGTCTCGACTGGCTCATGGAGATACCGAAATGGTTGTTTTCGCAGACAAAGATTACCGGGAGCTTCCAGATCGACGCCATATTCAGTGCCTCGTGGAAGGTTCCCTGGTTGGTGGAACCGTCTCCGAAGAAGCAGGCGCAGACCTGCTGGGTCTTTCTGTACTTGCAGGAGAGTCCGGCTCCAACAGCGATGTCCTGGCCGGCTCCTACGATTCCGTTCGCACCTAAGATTCCCAGATCACGGTCAGCGATGTGCATGGATCCGCCCTTGCCCTTGCAGTATCCGGTGGACTTTCCATACAGCTCCGCCATCATGTACTTCATATCGCCGCCCTTGGCGATGATGTGGCCGTGGCCTCTGTGTGTACTGGTGATAAAGTCATCCTTGTTCAGATTCTCGCAGACTCCGGTAGCGATTGCTTCCTCACCCAGATACAGGTGGAGGAATCCCGGGATCTTGCCGTTGGCAAAATCGTTCTGCGCATTACTCTCGAACTTGCGGATGCGCACCATCGTACGATACATGTGTCTCATCTGTTCTTTCGTAACATCCATAACAGACCTTCCTTTCTTTTCGTACAATTTCTCTGATTAATCACGAATTTCAACTTCTACACAGGCAAGCGCAGCCTCGATGCTGTCGTCCGCGTCGCCGAACTTCGGTACGTACAGGCCCGGGACATGAAGTCCTCCCGGAACCACCTTGACGTCCACTGTGCCGACCGGAAGCATCGCCGCCACCTTGTCAGTATCAACTTCTTCAGGTCTCGAAACCGCAACGGTCACATGGATAAACACGCCCGTATTCAGATCGTGGATGCCCAGCACCTCGTCCAGGCCACACAGGCAGCTGTGAGATACCGCATCCTTCACCGCCTTGGCGGCGGCATGCGTGACATCCTGTCCATGAAAGTCCGTTCCAATTCCGAACTCAATCACATAACGTTTCATCGGAAACCTCCTGTCTCGCTAACGGGATCTGACCCTTCTGCCAAGATAAGGAGCAAAAACCGTGCCAAGACAGAAATAAATTCTTAAGATAAACGATACACAATTTCATTAATTCAGAGTCGTCATATTTTTGCCGTTTAGTTAAAAAATAAACGATTGAATTCGCGTAATTCCTACTTCTCCGGTCGGTTCTTCCAGAATCTTCCTTTCTCATTCTCGTTCTCAAATTTCTGAGAACTTATATGAGAATTTGATAATATCATTACAACTGAGAATTTCTGCTATGTGTGATAATTAATACAAAATAAGAATTCTCATCCTTGAGCACCCGATTTTCCATCGCGGAAGGTCATTTCTGAAGGATATCCTGCGTGAAACTGCGTTCCGAGCCCGCCGTCCGGCCACCCGGCAGGATATAGAAGGGCAATAAAATACCGCAGTGCCGTTCGGCTCCTGCGGTACAGTCATATTTTGTCTCAAAAGCGACAGGAGGCTACTCCTTGGCGCTTCGGTATTCTTTTGCCAGGTTCCGCGGCGAGATTCCGTACTTGCGGCAGCGGCGGTAGAAGGTCGCGCGGCTGATCTCGAGGAGCTCGGCTGCCTTCTCGGTGTCAAAGTCGGCCTCGACCAGGACGCGGCGGTACTGATCTGCGGCCTTCTGAGACTTGCCGCTGAGCGGTTTCTGCTCGGGACGGCTGTCCTCGGTTTCCGGCGGCGCCTCCATCGCGTCGGACGAGGCGATGAACTGAAAGTCGGACGGCTCCAGCGTGCTCCCCGACGCCGCGTAGAACGTGCGCTCGATGCCGTTCTGCAGCTCGCGGACATTGCCCGGCCAGTTGTAGAGCATCAGGTCATCCTCGAACCCCTTGCTCATGGTCTTCTTTTGTCCCGGATACTTGCGGTTGTAGCGCTCCAGGAAGATGCCCGCGTCGTAGATGATGTCCTCCTTGCGCTCGCGGAGCGGCGGGACGGTCAGGTTCAGGACGTTCAGGCGGTAGTAGAGGTCCTGGCGGAAGCGTCCGCGCTCGGCCTCCCTCTGCAGGTCGCGGTTCGTCGCGGCGATGATGCGGATGTCGAGCGGGATTTCCTTCTTGCCGCCGATCCTTCGGATGCGCAGCGTCTCGACCGCGCGCAGGAGCTTGGCCTGGAACTCGAGCGGCATCTCCCCGATCTCGTCAAGGAACAGCGTGCCGTGGTTCGCGAGCTCGAACTTTCCCGGGTTTCCGTCGTTCAGCGCCCCGGTGAACGCGCCCTTCTCGTAGCCAAAGATCTCACTCTCGATCAGATCTCGCGGGATTGATGCGCAGTTGACGGCGACGAACGGCCCGTTCGCCCGCGCGCTCTGGTTGTGGATGCTCTGCGCGAACAGCTCCTTGCCCGTCCCGCTCTCGCCCTGGATCAGCACGATGCCGTCGTACATCGCGTACTTCTTCGCGAGTGAGATCGTCTTCAGCATCTTAGGGTCCCGCGCCATGATGTCGTCGAACGTGTACTGCGCGCGGTTTCCCATGTAGTGGTTCGCGTCGGCGATCATCTTCTTCTGGTTCCTGATGCTGACCGTGTAGTTCCAGGTCCGGTCGTAGAACGCGGTCACGTTGAGCGCGCAGTGGTACTCGTTTCCGCGGAACACGACCCTCGTATTCCGGACGAGCATCCCGCCGTTCTGCGCGAGCTGCGGCACCTCCGGCCAGTCGATGTCCGGCGCGGTCTGGCGGAAGTCCTTTCCGATGATCTCCCTGCTGTCCTTATCGCTCAGGCGGAAAAACTCCCGCATCGCCTGATTGACCAGGGATACGCGGAAATTGCTGTCCAGAAGCAGCGTGCTCTCCGGGCTCCCGTCCAGTGTCTTCTGCAGCATCCTTGTCGCGTGGCTGTGCTTCAGCATCGACTCGATGGAGAACGCAGCGGCGACCACGAGGCCGAACGTGTGAAGGTTCTTGGTGCGGTAGTTGGCGCTGGACAGGTCCAGGCAGCCGATGATCTCGCCGTCCTCGCCGTGGATCGGGGCGGCCGAGCAGGTCCAGCCGTGCTGCGCGACGCAGTAGTGCTCCGCGCCCATCGTCTGCACCGGCGTGTCGTAGTCGAGCGCGATGCCGATCGCGTTGGTCCCGACCTCCACGTCGCTCCAGAGCGCCTTCTGGCGGAAGTTCAGCTCGCTCTGCATCTCGTCCGTCAGGAACGCTCCGAGGACCTCCAGCACGTAGCCGACGCTGTCCGTCAGGACGAAGAAATAGTCCGTCCTGTTGATGATCTCGTACACGCTCTGCATGACCGGCATCGCCGTCTCGATCAGGTCCCGGTTCGCATCGTAGATGCTCTGAAAGACGTTGTCGTCCAGAAGCTTCCCCTTTCCGCCGTCGATGCTGGTGCCGGCGTTCCTGCACTTGATCCAGGACCGGCCGACGACCGGATTCAGACCGGGGTCGATCTCCCCGGTCGCCATGAACTTATCCCAGTACCGTTTATAGCGCTTGTATTCCTCTTCGATCGTTTCGGTTTTGGTCGATGTACTTGCTGTATTCGCTGTCTTATCCTGATGCATCGATACCTCCTTTCCCATTTCTATTCCCTTTCTTTCCCCTTTCCACTGCGGCTGCCGGATGCGCTGCCAAATGCGGCTGCAAGAGAAGAATCGGCACCGGCCATTTTCGATCCCTTTTCGATCCCTTTTCGATCCCTTTTCGACAAAGACAGGACGCCGCATGGCTATCGTGTTTTTCTGCTGTCTTTTTGCGTAATCAAATTCATTTTAACGTAATTTCAACACAATTGAACGTTGTTATTATCATAGTCAGATTATTTAGTTGCCTCATTTTCCAATGATTTAATCATCATGTTCCCTATATTATACACTTATCCTTGGAATTCTCAATATCTTTCCCAAATTATCAATTATTTATCAATTAAATGCGATCCTGTCGCGCGCGAATTTTCCATAAGGAACCCAAATTCCCCCGGCTTCGTTGACCACGCCGGCCCCAAAAGCTATAATTAAGCTGAAAACATCTTTAATCAGCTGAAATCAACCTATGGTTCTACTGGAAATTTGTATTTATTCTCATTCAAGACTAGCACCCCTGCAGTCGCTGCAGCGTATAGATTGAGAATTCTTTCACAAACCCTCGCGGCAATTTACTGCCGAAGGAAACGGAAGGCGGATCATGAAACCGACGATCTCTCCGCAACTTCACACCTCGCAGAAGCAAGTTCAGAAAATTTCTGCCCGACAGCTCCAGTCCATCAATATCCTGCAGATGGACCGCCAGACCCTGCTGGACCGCATCCAGACCGAGTTCGAGCAGAACCCCCTTCTGGACTATGTTCCTGTGTCTTCCGACACGCGCGGGGATTCCGGGTCCTCCGGAAATTCGGACGGCTCAGGGCCAGGCTCTTCCTCCTCCACTTCCTACGATTCCTACGACAATCTCTATAACGGGACGGCAGGCAGCGGCTACGGCTCGGGTGCCGGCTCGGACAATGATGACGACGGCGCCGCCGACTTCACCTCGTACACGGCCGCGCGGCCGTCGTTCCTGGACAGCCTGGAATCGCAGCTCTATCTCCTGGGTCTTCCGGACAGGCGGCTCAAGCTCTGCCGCCTCCTGCTCGGCATGCTGGATGAGAACGGGCGGCTGAGCTGTGAGATCGATACGATCAGCAGCTTTTCCGGCATCCCGAAGGAGGATCTCGAGGAGGCGCTCAGGGACATCCAGTCGCTCGAGCCCGCGGGAATCGGGGCGCGGTCGCTTGAGGAATGCCTGGAGCTTCAGCTTAAGGCGCAGGACCGGCTGACCCCGCTGCTCAGACGGATGATCGAGGAATGCATGCCGCTGATCGCGAGGCACGAGGAGGCCGCGGCGGCAGAACGGCTCGGGATCACGGTTCAGGAGGCCGAGGAATGCGCCGAGATCATCCGAGGCCTGGATCCTTTGCCCGGAAACACGCTCGCGTCAAACGAACCGGTGTCTTACATCGTCCCAGACCTCAGGGCCGACGCGGACGGGCGCGGCGGGATCACCGTCGAATTTCTGAAGGAGAACTATCCGAGGGCCTTCCTGAACCCGCAGTACGTGAAGATGCTGAAGAATGCCGAGCCGGGCAGCGAGACCGCGGAGTACCTGACCAGGCGGTACAACGCCGCCCAGCAGTTCCTGAACGACATCGTACAGCGGCAGGAGACGATCCTCTCCATCGCGCGCGCGATCGCGGACCGGCAGTCAGATTTCTTCCTCCGGGATCCGTCGGAACTCAAGCCCCTGACCCAGGCCGAGATTGCGGAGGCCTGCGGCATCAGCATTTCCACCGTCAGCCGCACCGTCAACGGCAAGTACATCTCCTGCAGGTTCGGCGTGTTCGAGCTGAAGGACTTTTTCGCCTCGGGCATGAAAAAACAGGACGGCACGGCCGTCAGCAGCCATGCCATCCTGCTTGAAATTCGAAATTTGATCCAGGGCGAGTCAAAGACTTCCCCGCTCAGCGACCAGCGGATTGCCGACCTGCTCAGCGACCGCGGGATCCCGATCGCGCGCCGCACCGTCGCCAAGTACCGCACGCAGGCGAACATCCCTTCGACCGCCAAACGGCGCCGCCGTTAGAGTCCGAGGCAGTCCTGCATCGTGTATTCGCCCGGCTCCTGCTTCATCAAGTAGAGCGCACCGGTGACCGCTCCCTCGGCGAAGCAGGTCCAGTTCACCGCGTGGTGGGTGATCTCGAGGCGCTCGCCGTTTCCGATGAAGTATACGGTGTGACTGCTCGGCCAGTCGCCGCCGCGGATCGAATGGAACGCGAGGGATCCCTCTTCACGCGGGCCCTCACCGGCGTGACCGTATACGACGTCGTCCTTCTTCGACTTTCCGAGCGCATCGCAGAGGACATCGCAGATGTCGCTCGCGGTCCCGCTCGGGGCGTCCAGCTTGTTCCGGTCGTGCATGTCGACGACCTCGATGTCCGTCGTATCACCGATCGCCTTAGCGGCCATCTCGATCAGGCGGTACATCAGATTGACCTGCATCGACGTGTTCGCCGCTACCATGAGCGGAATGTCCTTTGCCGCATCCGAGAACGCCTGCCTCTGCTCCTCCGAGAATCCCGTCGTACCGGTCAGCAGCACCTTCTTATGCGCCCGCGCGCACTCCAGGATCTTCATGCCCATCTCTACGGTTGAGAAATCGATGATCGCATCACACTGATCGATGACCGATTCCAGGTCGTCCGTGACCGGGGCGCCCAGCGTCTGCCCGATTCCGGCGACCTCGCCGATGTCTTTTCCGATATAGTCTCTTCCGGAAGGGCCGATACCGGCGACGATTTCCACGCCCTCACGCTTAGCGGCGGCCGCGGTTACGAGCCTGCCCATCTTGCCTCTTGGCGCTGTTACGATTATCTTCATGGTTATTCCTCCAGTCCGTGCAGCAGTATTTCCCCTAAGGCTCTGCCCTTTTCCTCAATATCAAAAGCCTCTTCATCGATCCTCCACTCGAACAGGATGCCCCTGTGCAGGATCACGAGGTCGTGGACGATCTCGTCCTCGTCGTATTTTTCTGCGATGCTCCCCTCTTCCAGACAGCCGTGCACCAGCTCGTGCAGAAGGCGGATCCAGACGCGCTCGTCCTTGATCTTCAGCGCCCCGTTCTCCGGCTGCTTGAGCCCGTAGCTCAGGCAGAAGTAAAGCACCGGGTCGCCGACGCTGATCCTAGGGGAGCGGGAGATGAAGTCCAGGAGCTTCTCCCTCCACGGCGTCTGCTCGTCGTTCAGGTACTCCTCCTCGAGCCCCTCGTAGATGTCGTCGACGTAGGTGGTCATGTGCAGGGTCAGCGATTCCTTATTCGGGAAATAGTGGTAGATGTTTCCCGGAGAGCAGCCCGCCTCCTTGGCGATGTCCGCCATCGAGACGCTGTCGAATCCGCGCTCCGTGAACAGCATCCTGGCAGCCTCCTGGATGCGCCGCTGCATCTGGTTCGCCCGGCGCTCCCGGCTCGTCACAGGCTTTGCCGCTTCACTCGACTGCTGTGCTGTTCGTTCTCCGGCCTGCTCCCTGCCGATGTCTTTCCGAAAGTCTTTATCCAAGTCGCCCGCCTCCTTCTCTTACTCACATCTGTTCCTCTGCCGTCAGACCTCTCGTCCGTGCGGTTCTGTTCTGTCCGCATCTCCATGCTGTGTATCTTCTCCGCCCATTTCCAAGTAAGAAAAAACCGGCCGCCTGCAGCGCGTGCAGCCGCATGGAAGGCCGGTTTCCTTACCCTGAGGATGATTATTTATAGCTGTCGATCATCTTCTGGAATGCCGGAAGTGAACGCTCGATCATGTCGTAGTCGACGCAGTAGGACAGGCGGAACCAGCCGCTGCATCCGAATCCGTCTCCCGGAACGACGAGGAGGTTGTAGTTCAGCTTGGCTCTCTCGGAGAACTCGTTAGCATCTCCGTTCGGTGCCTCTACGAACAGGTAGAATGCGCCGTCCGGCTTAGCGCAGTGGTATCCCATCTTGGTCAGGGATCCGTAGATCAGCTCGCGGTTCTTCTCGTAAGCCTCGAGGTCAGGCATCTCGCCTACGCAGTACTCGATGACGCGCTGGATCAGCGTCGGCGGGCATACGTGTCCGTTCTTTCTCGCCGCACCGGCTACTGCCGCGTAGACCTCTTTGCTGTCCTCGCAGGTGTCCGGAACCAGGACGTAGCCGATACGCTCGCCAGGCAGGGACAGAGACTTGGACCAGGAGTAGCAGACGATCGTGTTGTCGTACAGTGTCGGGATGAACGGAACCTTGACACCTCCGTAGACCAGCTCACGGTAAGGCTCGTCCGCGATGATGTAGATCGGATGACCGTACTCTGCAGCCTTCTTATGCAGCAGTTCGCCGATCTTCAGGATGGTCTCCTCCGTGTATACAACTCCGGACGGGTTGTTCGGGGAGTTGACGATGACTGCCTGGGTCTTGTCGGTGATCAGATTCTCGAGCTCGTCGATCTGAACCTGGAAGTTCTCGCGGTCAGGCGGAACGACCTTGAACTTGGCGCCTGCGCCCTCGACGAACACCTTGTACTCCGGGAAGAACGGTGCGATCGCGATGATCTCCGTGTCATGAGAGATGCGCAGTGCGCTGCAGACCGCCGTCAGTGCAGGAGCAGCTCCGCAGGTGAAGAACAGGTTGTCCTTGGTCACATGAACGTCGTAGCGCTCGTTCAGGTTCGCGGCAACCGCGTCTCTCGCCTCGTCAAATCCCGCAGCCATCGAGTATCCGTGCAGCTTGATCGGCTCTACCGTGTCGACCTGCTGGTGGATCGTCTCGTTGACCTTCTTAGGTGCAGGAACGCTCGGGTTTCCCAGAGAATAGTCGTAAATGTTCTCCGGTCCGACTTCCTTAGCCTTCTCAAGTCCATAAGCGAACAGCTCACGAATGACAGAAGGTGCTGTACCAAGTTCGTAATTCTTCTTGTTAACCATTGCGGCTTCCTCCCTCTCATAACGTTTCCAACCGAAACTCATTATGCATTTGAATTAGGTTTAAACTGATTCATTGAATCCATTTACTTCATGTACTTTTAATTATACGCCCGGCATACGGATTGTCAAATATAATCTTCTGAAAAGACAAAATATACATGTGCAATTAATCACTCTTCTGATGTTTTCTGTGATTCGTCCCGGCCGCCCCGGAATTCCCGCCCGGAAAACAGTGCTTTCAGCATCTCTTCCTGGCCCTCGAGCCCGGGAATCAGCGGGATCAGGGTGAACGAAGGGCGGATCTCACTCTGTGTTTCCGCACCTGCCATACCTTCACCTAAACCTGCGCTGCCCGTTTGATCCAGACCGTCCATACTGCCCGGACTGCCCATACGATCCATACGATCCACGCGGTCGTAAATCGATTCCGGGCGCGGCAGAGGCTGCGGGCTCTCCTCCGGCGCCATGCCGTACAGGACCGCGAGCCCCTCGATCTCCGCCCCGTTTCTCCCGGACAGCGAGAACAAATACTTGAACACCAGGCTCGCCGCGAGGTTCTCGCGCACGTAGTCCCTGCCGCAGAACTTGGCGTCCAGGACCAGGTAGGTCTCCCTGCCGTCCTTGTTGAACTTCAGCAGGAAGTCCGGCGTGTAGTAGAAGGAGCCTAAGCCGGAGAACGCGAGCGAGTTGTTCCGGTACAGGTTGATCCCGTTCTGCGGCTCGTACCGCCCGTCGTAGATGACCGGCTGGTAGTACAGCGTGACGCGGTCGTCCCCGCGCCCGTACTCGAACGTGTTGCTGCAGACCGTGTTGTGGTAGAGCAGGTCGTCGTCCATCCAGTACGTGAAACGTGTTTTCCTCTTCAGCGGGTAGCCCAGCGATGCGACCAGGTCCATCAGCCTGGTCAGCGTTTAGACCTCGTAGAGGTAGCTTCCCTTCATCAGGGACGGCATCATTCGCTCGCGCTCGAGCCCGTAGTCCGCGCTGTCGAACCAGTCGCTCATGTAGAGGTACAGGATTCTGTACTGCGGTACGGTCTGGAAGATGCTGGAGTACCGCGGCAGGCTCCTGAGCGGCATCCGCTGGAATGGGAAAATCCTGGCGTAGCTCGTCCTGGTCTCGATGAACCCGTCCGTAAGCCCGCGAAGCGTCTCTTCCGACCTGGCCAGTCCCTCCTTTGTCTGCGTATAGACGAGGACCGAGGACGGGATGTAGCCCTCCTCCTCGCGGCTTTCCGCACGAAGCCCACGCTTGAGCTCGAGCAGCTGCTTCTGGAGCTCCTTCAGGTCGTGGATCATGAGGTCCAGGAAGCCCAGGATCGCGCGGTTTTCCGGGATGTCCAGCGATTAGACGTCCTGCTGCATCAGGGTCTTCCGCGGGAGGTAGGAATGGCGGCCGACGCGCACGCCCTGCCCGCTCCTGGCCGGCGTAAGCAGCTCCGGATGGTTCGCGATGTATGGCAGGGTCCTCGGCGTGATGCGCTGCAGCTTGTCGATCTCGTCGACGGCGTAGCGCACGTCCGTCCGGAATCTCGCGTTCGCCCTGAAATAGCCGTACTCCTCGCGGAAGGTCTTCAGGATCGCGGAGGCAAGTGAAACCCGCTGATTCAGCGTAATCGAACGCGCGTTCACCTCCCCGACCGTGCCCTTGGACGCCGCCTCGCGCTGCAGCATCAGGCTGTCCTCGTGCGCGTCGATCTCCATCATCATCGCCCGGATCGCCTGGAAATCGCGGTCCTTCCGGACATACACCGGCAAAAATCCCGTCGCCATCTCCAGTTCCCCCGGCACGCGGACGGAGATTTGGGTGAAGCCGATTTTTCCGAAAACGGACGGCATTCTGCACTGTCCTCTCCCTCGCCCAGGAAGATTCCCTCGCCACTGCTCAGGAACACCGTCCTCTGCGGCTCCCCGTCGATCCTTACGGCTGCGTGGACAAAATTATCCTGTTCTAAGCCATCGACCCGGCTGCCGTCAGGCCCGACGATCCTGAACCGGTACGGCTGGTCCGCGTAGACGCCCCGGCTGACGATCGGCGCGCTCTGCACATCCTGCACGCCGGCGCCGTTTCCATCCGCCGAGTTCTTTCCGCCGCCGTCTGCGCCGCTGTTCCCGCTGTTCCCGCCGGTTCCGCCGCTAAGCCTGTCCTCCGGGAAGAGCACGGCGCACGTCTCCCTTCCGCTCTCCGGGATCAGGACGATCTTGAGGCCGGACGGATACGGATTATGCAAAGAACTGGTAATCATTCATATTCGTCCTTCCCTTAGCCAGAATGCGCTCGATGCTGTCCCTGGAGCGGATCAGGTCCGCATCCTCGCACTTGTTCTTCAGCTCCTCCAGCCACTGGCCGTACTCCTCGCCGAAGCCGCCGATCTTAGGCAGGAGTTCCTGGCTGACCGCGTAATCCAGCGCGATCAGCGCCGGGTCGCGCCCCGCCGGATCGTCCTCCGCGCGGAACAGGGACGCCGCGGCATTGCAGTACTTGGCCATCGCGATCTCCGTCCTCGGGCTGATGAACGACTGCTGCAGCTGGAAGTGCGGGCGGATGCGGTCCTCGTAGACCTTCCTCGCCTCGCCCGGAAGCCTCGTGCCCGCGCCCTCGCGCTCGACGTACGTGCGCCTGACCGTGTCCCAGGAGATCCGCTTGATCTCCGACGGGTCGATCTCGTCCGTCCGGTAGAGGTTCTTCACGTCGCGCAGCGAGACCTTAGGCAGCGTGATCACGGCCGCGCGGTCGATCAGGCGCGGCGACAGCGTCTCCGTCGTGTGGTCGTTGTTGATCGTCGCGACGAAGTGCAGCGTCTCCGGGATCTTCAGCGACTGGTCCTCGCCGACGTTGATCTCGTCGCTGACGGAGGAACTGTCGCAGACGTTCATGAAGTCCGCCCAGTAGTACTCCATCGGGCTCAGGTTCGCCTCGTCCAGCAGCATCATCATCGGGAAGCGCGCGATGCCGTTCCTCGCCTCCAGGTTCAGCACCTGCAGGGCGTCAAAGACCTTGCTGTTGTTCTTGTCGAACGTCTTGGTCAGCGGGTTGTAGTAGCCGATGAAGTCGCGCTTGGACGTCCAGCCTCGCTCGACCGAGACCGGGACGTAGCGCTGCTCGCCGGGCTCCGCCATCGTCAGGCCGAGCGCCTGCGCGATGATGTTGCAGATCGAGGTCTTGCCGCAGCCAGGTTCGCCCGCGAACACCGTCAGGAAGTTCTGGAAGATGCAGATGCACAGGTTCGTGATCATGTTGCGGTCATAGAGCGGGCGCACGGAATGAACGCGCTGGTACATGTACTCCGTCATATCCATCGGCGAGAGTGAAACGTAGTCCGTACTCTGTTCTCTGCTGACGATGTCCTGGAAGCGCTGCTGCTCCTGCTTCCGCTTCCACGACGACGCCGCGTCGACCATCGTGTTCGCGACCATGCCGTCGATCAGCGAGTCAGCCATGTTCTTCTCCATCGAGGCCGCGCCCGACGACAGCTCCTCCGCCAAAATCCGGTTTTCCTCCTCCAGCTGCTTCTTCTGCTGCTCAAGCTCGGCAATTTCCTGCCCAAGCTGTGCGGATGCGTGCAGGGAGTCGCGCTGGGCGGTAAGCTTCTCGATTTCGGCCAGCAGGCGGTTCTTCTCGGCGAGCCCCGCGGCCATGGCGCGCTCGCCCGCGAGTCTGTCTTCGGACAAAATTTCCCCGCCGGCGGAGTAACCTTGGGCTGATGTGACTGCGGCACCGTCCGTTGAAAGGCTCATGTCTGCCAGCAGGTCAGTCTGGTCTGCGGAGGGGCGCGGAGCGCCTGGTTTTGCCGCATCGGAGGAATCGCGCAGGGCCGCCATCTGGGTCTTGGCCGCGCGGTAGTCCGGGACGCGCTCGAGGAGCTCCGGGCTGATCTCGAGGATGTGGTTGATCAGGCCCTTCTCGTCCTCGCGGTCGTCGTACTTGCTCAGGAGCGTGCCCAGGGCGGAGCCGATCTTGCCGGAGATCGCCTTCAGTGAAGAGTCGAGGTCGCTGCTGATCGTCAAAATCCGGGAAATCCGATCCACGCGCCGCTTCTGGATCTCCGGGTAGTTCACGAAGAACTCGGAGTTTTTATACGCGTCGACGGCGGCGTCCAGGTCGTTGAAGTCGAGCTTGCCGTTGTCGAGGAACTTGTTGGAAATGCTGTCCTTGAACGACTGGAGCAGGAAATCGTCGTTGATCACGTCGATCGCGTTCTGCGGGGCATTTCTGCGCGGCTTGACGTAGGTCAGCTCGCCGTAGCTGTACGGGACCTGGATCACGCTGCAGTCGCTGCACTTCCATGCGGGCAGAATATAGTTGTTCTGCTGCGGGTGCAGGGCGACGAGGAACGCGTCCCCCTCTTCATTGCCGAACACCGGGAACGGCCCGACGTACATCTTCTCGTGCTCGTCCAGGATCACGACCTCCGAGTACTGGTCGAGCCCCCTGCTGCCGACGTTCAGCACGCTCGAGTGGTAGAGGTCGCCGGAGATGTCGTCCGCCAGCAGCAGCTTGTACACGCCGATCGACGCCGGATTCTTGATCTTCCCGCGTTCGTACTCGTCGCGCGTCCTGATCTTATATGCCGTCTTGGTGTTGACGAACCCGCTCTTGGCGACATTCGCGTCGAGCTCGTGGTCCAGCGTGAAAACGACCAGCACGTCGTCAAAGAACGTGCTCTCCATGAATTCGACGTCGCGGTTCGGGTTGTACGAGAAATTCAGGTTGTTCATCTCCGACTCCGGCAGGATCCGCCGGTAGTCGGCTTCCGTGAGCGCGACGAGCTCCCCGTTCACATATTCATAAAGCGGTTTAAAGTTGTAGAAAGTGTCATATATGTCTATTCGTCCGAGATAGGTGTTCGATTCTGCCATGACTGCGATTTCCCTCCGTGTTTTTTATTCGTTTTCAGAATTCGTTTTCCCAATAGATGAAATTGGTTGAATTCAAACGACAGATAGTTTCAGCTGATTATAATTGAAATTAATTGAAAGGCGCGGCCGGGATTCCCCCGCCGCATTCACCAGTATAACACAGTTGCATTGGCAATGTTATGCAAAGATTCAGATAAAATTTCAACTTATTTCGTCAGAATTCAACGGAATTCTACTTGATGGTACATTACCGTTCAGAAAGAAGAAAAAGGCACCCGTGAACCGCATCACAGGTACCTTGAAGAAGATTATTTCTTTTGTCTAAAGAGATTGCACGCCTACAGCATCTCGATGAACGCGCCCAGACGCGTGTCGATCTGCGCCTGATCGGACGGCGAGTAGTCGGTGGTGATGCTGGTGTACGGGATTCCGAGCCCTTTCACGAAGTTACGCACGGAGACGGATTCGATCGCGAACGTGTGGCACGCGGTCAA
Organism: uncultured Eubacteriaceae bacterium; assembly: GCA_903789635.1. GTDB lineage: Bacteria > Bacillota > Clostridia > Peptostreptococcales > Anaerovoracaceae > Aminicella. The sequence goes on along the minus strand of CAIFEY010000015.1, from coordinate 23,419 downwards.
AAGAACCTCGACCACGCCGTCGACCTGGTAGTCCTCGATCATCTGCTGCATTGCCTCGAGCCTTCCCGGGTTAGGGCTCATGACGGAGCAGTTGACCCTGAGGTACTTTTCGGAAATCGCACGGATCGGATCGGTCTCCGCGAGCTCCTCGTCGATCGGGTCCTTCTTCTCCCTCGGTCCGCAGCAGTTCTCGAATCCGACGATGTCGGCGCCGAGTTCCTCCACGCGTTTGATGACCTTATCCAGGACGCCCTGCGTCGGACATCCGGTGATCAGGATCCTCGGACGGGACGGCTTCCCCTTGCATTCCTCTTCATATTTCTGCCTCAGCTCGGCAGTCCGGTTCTCCAGGTAGCGGATTTTCTCCTCCAGGTCGAACTGGAAGTCGTTAGCGTTGATCACGGTATTGATCTCGTAGCCGGTGATCGGGGTCGGCTTCAGCTTTCCGATCTCGTAGAAGTCGAGGATGGCCTTCCTCTCCCGGTTCCTGAGTCGGATCGCGCGGCGGATGTCGTCATCGGTGATCGTGATGCCGTAGAAATCCTCCAGGTCGCTGCGCACGTCCTCCACTTCCTTCATCCAGAACTCCAGCGCCCCGCGGCCGTACCTTCCCGGCGGAAGCTGCATGATGTGGCAGTGCTTCAGCTGGCCCATCAGCTCGTACATCTTCTTTTTTCCATCGCAGGTCGTCTCGGCCAGAACCATGTCGGCAAAGTAGAAGAACGGACAGCGGTCGTTCGCCGCCCCGCCGTAGCTCGCCTTGACCAGGGGACAAAGGTTCTGCGGCAGGTCGCGTTCGCCCAGCTGCGCGTTGTCGTCCCCGATGCCGCACAGGTTGACGGCGACCGCGTCCGCCGCCTCGATCAGTTCCCACGGCGTGTACGTGCAGAACACCCCGACTATCCTCCTCCCCTGCTCCTTGAGTTCCTTCATCGACAGGAAGGCCTTCTTCCTCGCCTCCGGAAAAGTCTCAAAATCCTCCGGTAAATCCAATACTCTCTCTTCTGCCATCTTCTTCTCCATTTCTGTGACTAAATATCTGTTACTGAAATTTCTATGACTGAAGCGTCAGCGTTCTGCATAAACAGCAATCCGCAGACCAATGATTTTCCCGCTTCATCTATCACAATCCGCGCACGCAGCAGGCGCGGCGATAATTTGACAATACTTTCACGAGAAATTATAGCAGAAGCGCCATGGCAAATCCCATACATATACTCTATACGAGGGTAGTTCACACCCAGGGAATTAATTGCCTGGGTATAATGTATGCATTTCTGTAGAGTCGCTAATTATTCATTTTGGTGGAACGCGATTTGCGAGATTCTATAATAGCGAAAAACGGGTGCATTTACATAACAGGTTCCGAGAGCTATTCTATCGTATTTATTTGTCATCACTATAATTTATTCTGCTCAAGGGGATTCATCTGCTTTTCGCGGTCTTTTCAGGCAAAACATCGTCCGCGGGGATCCAACGGGGGCTTGCTTTTAGACGTCTTGTACAAATATACATTCAACTTAAGCGCTTATTCACCGCTGCGAACACTTACAGGGGACATCAGGACCACATCAGGATTGCTCGCGGATCATTTTCATGCGATGTCAGGTCCATTTTAATTTGTCAGACTACTTCACCCGCTTTCTGGCAGTGAAAAAGTTCCACCAAGGCGCAGAATAATACGCATTGCTGAAATTCGGAAAAGCCGTTCCACCAAACTTCAAGTTTTACCTCTTACTGAAAAACGATAGTCAAAAATGTCCCTCAGAGGGTATCTCGATAGATCTAATCTATGTGTACTGCATACCGGGATCCGCCGTCGTAGGGTCTTCCGTTGCGGTTCGAGGGCGTGCGTAGAAGTCTGACAGCGGTCTTCCCCGCTCCCTTTCTTGACATTTTTCATATAGCTCCATATAATTAGTTTGAACTCAAACAGTTTGAAAGCAAATCATTTATACCCATCAAAGCTTCCAAACAGCAAAACAGTAATCATTATGGAAAGGATAAATTTTGTCATGACGGACGCATTTCACTTTCTGCTCATGCGCTGCTTCCACGAATCCAACCGAAGGGTCACGCAGGGCACGGCGGCGCTTGGGCTGTTTCCCGGGCAGCCGAAAATCCTCGAATGCCTGCGGGAGAGCGACGGGGCGCTCGCGCGCGACATCGGGACGCGGTGCGGCATCGACAAGTCGACGATGAGCAGCCTGCTGCGTAAAATTGAGGGAAACGGGCTGATTGCCCGCAGGACCGACGAGCACGACCGACGAGCAGTGCGGATTTACCTGACCGACGCCGGGAAGGAGGCCGCCGAGCGGGTTTCCGAGATCACCGACGAGGTCGACCGATTCGCGCTGCGGAATCTGAGCGAATCGCAGCGGAAAGCCCTGGAAGACGCGCTCCAGATCGTTCTGCGGACGTTTCAGGAATTCCAGGAACAGGACGGCGGCGGCATCCCGGTCAGCGGGACAGACGAACTGCCCTCCGGTAGCCTGAACAAGGCGGCCGAAAACAGCGACGCGGCCGCATCCGCCGAAGAATAGATTTCGATCATGACGACAGCCAAAAACATAACGACGCATCAACAATCAGAGAAACAGTTTGAAGGGAGAGAACTCAACTTGCATAACATGATTCGCAGAAACATTTACTTCATCGCGGGGATTATCATCAATTCCTTCGGCGTCGCGTTCATCACGCGGGCGTCGCTCGGCACGTCGGCGATCTCGAGCCTGCCGTACGTGATGAGCCTGCACTCCGTGCGCCTGAGCTTCGGCGCGACGACGTTCATCCTGAACATGATTTTCATTATCCTGCAGGCGATCCTGCTCCGAAAGGACTTCCACCCGGTCCAGTACCTGCAGATCCTGGTCGACATCCTGTTCAGCGCCTTCATTGACATCAGCATGGCGTTCCTGTTCTGGCTCCACCCGACCGGCATCCTGCCGCGCCTCATCAGCCTCGTGATCGGCTGCTGCATCCTCGCGTTCGGCATCTGCGTCGAGGTCGCGCCGGACGTCCTGGTCGTCCCGGGCGAGGGCATCGTCCGCGCGGTTTCCAAGGCGTTCCGCCTGGATTTTGGCAAAGTCAAGCTGGCCAACGACGTCACCCTGATCGCTCTGGCGGTCCTGTTCTCCTTCCTCTTCTTCCACGGCCTGCGCGGCGTCGGCGCCGGAACCCTGATCTCCGCCGTCATCGTCGGTCCGCTGGTCTCCCTGTTCTCGAAGAAGATCCCGCTGATCTCCCACATCCGGAACCTGCGCTGCGCCAAGGCCCCTTCCGGCAGCCAGGCAGCGTAAGCCGTCACCTCGCCCGCCGCGCCGCACACCGGATCGGAGGCCGTTCCGCTGATGTTCGTACAGCGCGGGCGGCGGCGCGGAGGGCCGAACAGCGGATGTCAACGAGCTACACCAGGCCTCCCGCGCCGGGAGCGCAGCGGGACGCCGCCGCGGTTCGAAATATTCCGGCGCGCTGCGGGCATCCAGCACGAGCGCAGTTCTGCTATTGACCGCATCTATAATCATGTTTAGATAATAATCCATCGATAAATCCTATGCAGATGTTGACAGCAGGTCACCATCTCGTTATGATTTGTGTATTGTTCGCGAATCCCGTTGAAATCAGCGGGATTCAGCGATTTTGACAACAGCTGTGCAGCAGGGATGTGGGCACTCTGGAGCGGCTCCGGAGGAGCTGATTTTTGTCTGAGGGGACCGTAAGGACGAATTTACGGGATAATCCTCAATAGTTGTGATAAAATGTTCTTAATTATCATATAAATTTACGTAATAAGTTCGAGAAATCGATCGATATATCGTAAAATCTGTAATTCGATACATCAGACGTGTTTGCAGCGGCCTGCTGCGGGAGGGAAACACATTGGAGAGAGAGTTGGATTATCCGAAGGTGCTTCAGGGCATCCTGGACATCGGCGAAGCCATGATGATCTGCGGGGCGGAGGTCAGCCGCGCGGAGGACAGCATTTACCGCATGTGCCGGGCGTACGGGTTCGTGCGCTGCGACGTGTTCGTCATCGTGAGCAACCTGCAGGCGACGATCGAGACCAAGGATGGGGAAATTATCACCCAGATCCGGTTCGTCAGCCACACATCGACGAACTACGACCGCCTGGACTACCTGAATAATTTATCGCGCTACGTCGCCCACAACACGCCGGACCACATGACGATCAACCGGAAGTTCGAGGAGGTCATGAACCGTGATCCGCAGCCGAAGTGGATGACCATCCTCGCCGGCATCATGGGCGGTGCGGGGTTCAGCGTGTTCTTTGGCTGCAATCCGATGGATACGATCGTCGCGGTCATCGCGTCGGTCCTCGTCGTGCTGCTGGGATTCTTTTTGGCCAACCGGGAGGAAAACCCGTTCGTCTACAACTTCGTCATCATGTTCCTCGTGGAGGTCTACATCATCCTGTCGTGCCACTACCTGATCGGCGACCACCCCGGCAGGATCACGATCGGCGTCGTCATGCTGCTGATTTCCGGGCTCGGCACGACCAACGGCTTCCGCGACATGCTGCATAAGGACATCTTTTCTGGATTCCTGAATATTCTGAATTCTATGCTCGGCGCGGCGGCACTCGCGACCGGAATCGCCCTCGCGATGCTGCTCCTGAAGGGCGGCAGTTCCAGCACGATGTACATGGCCCCGAGCGTCGTCGTCCAGCTGATCTCCTGCACGATCGCCTGCACGGGCTTCGCGATCTGGTTCGGCGTCAAAGGCGTCCAGATCTTCTACTGCGGCCTCGGCGCCTTCTTCACCTGGGGCAGCTACGTGCTGGTCTACCACTTCGACCCGAGCAACTTCGCGGCGACGCTGGTCGGCGCAATGTTTGTGGCGTGGTACGCGATCATCATGGCAAAGGTCAACAAGGCCCCGGCGACGATCTTCCTGACGTCCTGCGCGTTCCCGCTGATCCCGGGACCGAACCTCTACTACATGATGTACGGCATCGTCAAAGCCAACGCCCCGCTCGCCATCAACCAGACCCTGCTGCTGTTCTCGACCTGCATCGGCATCGCGCTCGGCTTCATCGTGATCGACATCGTCTATCGCTACTACAGGAGCGGCATCCTCCGGATCAAGCACATCCAGAGAACCCGCCGCAAGATCGCCCGCGCGAGGAAGCTCAAAAGCGCCTGGACCCGCCAGGACTACCAGGAGGCCTGCGACGACGAGCGCCAGCGCCGCAGGGATGAGCGTGAGAGGCGGTTCCTGTAGCCGCCCGCACGCCTGCAGGAACCTCCCGGGAGCTTGAGACAAAATTCAAACCCTCAAGACAACATCAGCGTCTGCTGATTACCGCCGCGAGTGCCCGGAACACCTGCTCCGCCGCCGCGGCGGTATTTTTCTGTGCCGCGGCGGAATCCATCGCCTCTTCCAGCGTGCACGGCGTCCTAAGAACCGGGAAAAACGCCGTGATCCCGTGCCCGTTGCAGTACTGGGCGTCGTCGGTCACGCTGCCGGAGAACGCGATCACCGGGATCCCGTATTTCTCTCCCAGGCGCGCGATGCCTGAAGGCGCCTTGCCCATCGCCGTCTGCGCGTCGATCCTGCCCTCGCCCGTGACGAGGAAATCCGCGTCGTTCACGACATCTTCCATGCCCGTAAACCAGAGCACGAGGTCGACACCCGGCACGAGGTCCGCGCCGAGGAACGTCCTCAGCGCGAACCCGAGCCCGCCGGCGGCGCCGCTTCCCGGATAGTCCGGATCCACAGAAGCCGCGCCGCTCCCGTCATCCAGGCACTCCTTGAATGAGTCGATTGCGATTACGATCTTCATCTTCTTTCTCCTTTTATAGATTCCTTGCCAACGGATTCATTCTGCGTTCGATCGACACGTGATCGTCGTACAGGGTAATGCTCCCCATCGTGCCCTTGGCATAATAAATCTCTCTCCATCAGGATTACTCCTCCGATTTACTGCGGTCAAAATACGAATTACATACATTTTATTGTATCATCTCTGCAGGATCTCTGCACGGACAAGTAATCGGCGTAAATATGCGTACGGTTCGGTAAACGCCACTGTTTTTCATCAGAACAGATGTTCTTCTGGCCGCGTGGATTTTGTCCCGAAGGAAATGATGCTGTATAGAGAAATGGTATGGAAAATGGTGTAGAATGGAGAGGAAAAATGAAATCACCAGGAGGGATGAACATGAGCGATACACACGAAACAGTGAAAGAATATTACAGCAGTCTCAGCACGGAGAAAAACGGGCAGCTCGAGACTTCGGTCTGCTGCTGCTCTTCCCACGGCATGAGCGACGCGGTCAAGGCGATTTCCGCGGAGCTGCCGGACGAGATCGTGATCAAGTACTACGGCTGCGGCTCCCCGCTTCCGGACGCGCTGGAGGGCTGCACGGTGCTGGACTTAGGCTGCGGCACGGGGCGTGACTGCTACGTCGCGGCAAAGCTCGCCGGACCAAGCGGCCGCGTCATCGGCGTGGACATGAATGATGACCAGCTCGCGATCGCAAACAAGTACAAGGCCGAGATGGTCGAAAAATGGGGCTTTGACAACGTGGAGTTCCGCAAGGGCTACATCGAGGACCTGAAGAGCGCCGGCATCGAGGACGGCACGGTCGACGTCGTCATCTCCAACTGCGTCATCAACCTCGCGGACGAGAAGGACAAGGTCTTCTCCGAGATCTGGCGCGTCCTGAAGGAAGGCGGAGAGCTGTACTTCAGCGATATTTTTGCCGACCGCCGCGTTCCGGACGAGATCAACCACGACCCTGTCCTGCTCGGCGAGTGCCTGGGCGGCAGCATGTACGTCGAGGACTTCCGCCGCATGCTGATGAAGGCCGGCTGGAACGACTACCGTGTCGTCTCCTGCACCCCTTCCCCGATCAACAACAAGGAGATCGAGGCAAAGGTAGGAAACATCAGCTACACCTCCGACACGATCCGTGCGGTCAAGCTGCCGGAATTCATCGAGGACGCAGCCGAGAACTACGGCCAGTTCGTCCGCTACAACGGCGGAATCACCGAGCACGAATTCAGCTGGGACCTCGACATGAACCACCGTTTCTACAAGGACCTCCCTGTCGCGGTCTCCGGAAACACCTGCGCGATGCTCGAGCACACGAGGTTTGCCAAGTATTTCACGATCTTCGGCGACCGCAGCCACCACTTCGGCTGGTTCGAGGAGCCGACCACCTGCTGCGACGACGGTGAGGACGAGGGCGACGGCGGCTGCTGCTGTTAGTTGTAATTGATGAGGCGGTGCGGCGAGGCCGGCCGCCTTTTTTTATTTTTAGACGGCGGCGGGCCGGGTGGTCTGGGCGCGCGGGCGCCGGCGCGGCGGGGCCGGCCGCCGTTTTCGGGTTTGGGACGGCGGCGGGCCGGGTGGTCGGGGCGCGCGGGCGCGGAGTCCAGGTGGGCAGGCGCCGGCGCGGGAGGGGAATGCACGGGACTGACCGCAAAGATGCAGTCGCCGAAGCCGGCGCGATATCTTTTCTGCAATCACAACTGTCCTTGAGGTTTTGTCAGATTGTGAAGAATCCCGTTTTCGTGAATGTTAAAAATTTAATTATGTTATTTGCTGAAGACCGGGGATTTTCAAATCAGTTGCGCGCAATCGGGCAATCGATAATGAGTATCGGCGTCAGAAATCGCTGTAATCGAATGGTGTTTCTGAACGTAACTACTATGGATTCCAACATTTTAACTTTTTATTCAGATATTGGTCATGCAATGATATCACCTGCGCTCTCTTAGCATCGAGATTGAGAGCGCAGGCATGTTTCACCCGATTTTCGTGTACACATCCGCGTACATTTCTTCATATTTCTTTCACAGATAATATTTGACAAAATGTTTTTTTATTTCTTCATAAGATCAGCCTGATTTTCGATTGACAGAAGCCATTTAGCGGTCCAATCCCGCTGCACGCGATCCCTGTATTTTTCGGGCGCTTTTTCCGCGAGAAGCCATCCGAAAAATCGGCATTTTGACCGTCATGTCATCGTTTTTACCAGGAACTGGTGCATGCAGTATCCCCGCGTGCCATTTCCCGGTATCCGACACCACTGTACCCGACAGTCCAGTATCCGACACCACGGTATTTTCACTCCGGCGTTTTTCATCCCGGTATTTTCCACTTCGGCTTTTTTCACACCAGTATTTTCCACTCCGGCTTTTTCCATCCCAGTGTTTTCCATCCCAGTATCCCGAAGGGCCCGGCCCGCGGCCCCAATCCCAGCTGTCATAGGCGCCGCCGGGCCCCTCGCCGCGCGCCCTCCCCATTCTTCTTAGGCGCGCGGCAAAAAAATGAGAAATCGGGCGTACGCGCCAGCGGAGCCCGATTTCTTTCCTTTACTACTATCAACGCAACGCGGCAGACTGCCGGATGACGCGTTGCTTCCTTCCGCGCCCCCGCGCCGCCCGCGCGCTTTCTATTCTAAATATGTATGATCCTCCTTAGATCCGCGCCACCGTGTCCTTGTTCGTCGCGACCACGCGGGTGGTGCGGCAGATGTCGGAGATACGGCGCTCCAGGGAGGTCTTCATATCCAGCTTGCCTTTGTCGCCGTGGACGAGCCAGATCAGGCCGCAGCCCTTCTCGGCGGTGTCGACGTAGGTGTCCATGAGCTGCTGGTACTGGGCGTGGCTGCTGAAGCTGTCGAGGCACTTGACGGCGCAGCGGCAGCGGCACGGTTTGCGGTCGATCGTCAGGGTCTGCCAGTCGGCGCGGTGCTTGATTTTCCAGCCGAGGCTGTCCTCTACCATGTAGCCGCAGGTGATGATGCAGCAGTTTTTTCTCGGGAGGATCTCCTTCAGGTACTGGACCGAGCGGCCCTGGCTGAGCATTCCGGAGGCCGAGCAGACGACCTTAGGGGACGGGTCGGCGATGCAGGCGAGGCTCTCGTCGCGGTCCGTGATCACGCGGATGTTCTTCCAGCGCATCATCTCGTCGAACGTCGCCTTTGCCTCCCCTTCGAGGCCTTTGGCGAAGCAGTCGAGCAGTTTTACGGCCAGCGGCGAGTCGATGACGATCGGGATCTTGAAGCCCTCGTCGTCCCGGAACATCTTCCAAAGCATGTAGAGCATCGTTTCCGTCCTCTGCATCGCGAAGGTCGGAATTAAGACTATTCCGTTATTTTCAACGCACACCTCGCGGATCGTCCTCTCCATCAGGTCGAGGTCCTTCCTGCGCTGGCACTTCTTTGCCGAACGGCGAGGATCGTTGTAGGTGGTCTCCCCGATCAGCATCGCGCACTTGCCCATCGGCTCATAAGGTGCGACAAAAGGCTGCTCGAACATCGCATTGCCCAAGTCGCCGGTATAACAGATTTTCTTGACCGCGCCGGACGGTACGGTGACGAAAAGCTCGATCTGACACGAGCCGAAAATATGCCCCGCCGGAACCAGGCGAAAGCTGACGTTCTCGGTGATCCGGTGCATCTCACCCTCGCTTGAGCCGCGGAAATTCGGCAGTGCCTGGTGGACGTCGGCCATGCTGTAGACCGGCTTGTGCTCGCGCCCGTTCTTGCGGGATATGATCTTAGCATCGCGCTCCATGATCCGTGCGGAATCCTCCAGGATCGGCCGGACGAACCCGACGCTTTCTTCCGATATATAGTACGGACAGTCTCCGCCTTCCGCCGCGAACTTCGGCAGCAGACAAAAATGATCCGCATTCAGGTGAGACACAACGACTGCTGTGATTTCCTTCGGCTTGAACGGAAACCTTCTGCCGTTGATCTTGTACGCTTCCATCATGTTTCCCGACTGGTAAATTCCGCAGTCCAGCAGGATCTTCTCCCCGGTCGGACATTCGACCAGGTAGCAGGATCCCGTGACGTCACTCGACGACATTCCTGCGGAGCGTACGGTTACCTTTTCGTTCAGCATTTTACGTGAAATAGGAATCACCTCCTAACAGGTGTTTCATATTTGAGTATTGCGCTTTCAACTGTATACTGTTTTGGATACTGTTTAGAATCCAGCTTCGGATACCGTTTTCGGCATCACTTCCGCATGTATTCATTCTTGTGCAATTTTCTGCCTGTTCGCCCGGAGAGTTCCGCATCGGTAATGTCAGGATACTGCAGTCCCGCGGTCACACCATCTTGTATCCAGTGACCCGCGCTCTGCCGGATGATGTGGATTTTCCCCGATTCCGGCGCATGTTATTCACTTCTCTATCTATATTATATCCAATAATAGAGAGCATTATATGTATTTTAAGGAAAATTAAGAGTAAAGGTTTCGTAAGATTCCAGCGCGCGGGCGCGGAGCTGCGGTGGGAAGGCGCCGGCGCGGGAAGAGGCCGGCCGCCGTTTTCGGGTTTGAGCGGCGGCGGGCCGGGCGGCCAAAGCGCGCGGGCGCGGTGGTCGGGTGGTCAGGCGCCGGCGCGGGGAATGCACGGGACTGACTGCAAAGATGCAGTCGCGACAGCCGGCGCGATATCTTTTCTGTAGTTACGACTGTCCTCGAGGTTTTGTCAGATTGTGAAGAATCCCGTTCTCGGGAATGTTAAAAATTTAATTATGTTATTTGTGAAGACCGGCGATTTTCAAAACGGCTGCGCACAATCGACCAATCGATAATGAGTATCAGCGTCAGAAATCGCTGTAATCGAATAGCCTTTCTGAACGTAATCGCTATAGATTCCAACATTTTAACTTTTTATTCAGATATTGGCCATGCAATAATATCACCTGCGCTCTCATTGCACTGGAGTTGAGAGCGCAGGCATGTTTCACCCGATTTTTATGTACACACCTGCGTACATTTCTTCATATTTCTCTCTCAGAAAACAATTGACAAAAGAGTTTTCAATTTCTTCATAAGATCAGCATGATTTCCAATTGACAGAAGCCATTTAGCCGTCCAATCCCGCCGCGCCCAATCCCTGTAATTTTCGGGCGCTTTTTTCAGGAAAAGCCATCCGAAAAATCGGCGTTTTGACCGTCACGTCATCATTTTTACCAATAACTGGTGTATACAGTATCCTCGCGTGCCATTTTCCAACATCCGACACCATTGTACCCGACAGCCCAGTGGCCAACACCCCGGTAATTTCACTTCGGTATTTTCCATCCCGGTATTATCCATCCCAGTGTCCCGAAGGCCCGGCTCCGCAGCCCAAATCCCAGCCGTCGCAGGCGCCGCCGGGCCCCTCGACACGCGCCCTTCCCAATTTTTCAGGCGCGCGGCAAAAAAAACAAGAAATCGGGCGATCGCGTCAGCGGAGCCCGATTTCACCCTTTACTGCAATCAACGCAACGCGGCAGACAGCCGGATGACGCGTTGCTTCCTTTTGCGCTGCCCGGCTCCGCAGCCCAAATCCCAGCCGTCGCAGGCGCCGCCGGGCCCCTCGCCGAGCGCCCTCCCCATTTTTTCAGGCGCGCGGCAAAAAAACAAGAAATCGGGCGATCGCGTCAGCGGAGCCCGATTTCTTTCCTTTACTACGATCAACGCAGCGCGGCAGACAACCGGATGACGCGCTGCTTCCATACCCGCCTCCGGCCCTCCGGCCAGCAGGCCCTAACTCCAGCAGGCCCAAGGGCCGGCGGGCCTACTTAATCCTACGGAAGCCGTCCTCCGACACCACGATATCCATCGTAAGATCGAACTCCTGCGTCGGGATGTCCTCGCTCATCAGCTGCTCGCGGCAGACGACGGCGCGGATGGCGCCGGTGCGGCCGAGGTAGCGGTCGTAGAAGCCGCCGCCGAATCCCAGGCGCTTGCCGTCGTGGCTGCAGGTGCAGCACGGGACGACCGCAAAGTCGAAGCGCTGCGGGTCGATCAGAGGGCAGCTCTCCTTTGGCTCCAGGATGCCCCAGGTTCCCGGCTCCAGGTCGTCCTCGAGGGAGTGGATCTCGTAGGCGTCCATCACGCCCAGCTTCTCGCAGCGCGGGACGCCGACCGTCTTGCCGTCCTTCAGCATCTGGCGGATCAGCTCGTGGGTGTCGACCTCCGTGTCCATGCTGACGAAGCAGAAGACCGTCTTCGCATGCTGGTACTCCGGGAGCGCGAGGATGTTCTTTCTCACGTACTCGTTGGAGTGCTCAATGTATGCGGGATCGAGGTTCGCGACCGCCTTGCGGACGGAGGCGCGCAGCTCCTTCTTCTTCGCCTTGCACTCCTCCGGCGTCAGGACCTTCTCCCGCTCGTCCCTCTTCTTTCGGTAATCGGCGAGATCCTTCTCCCGCCAGTCCTTCAGTTCCTTGAATCCATCCTTAACGTCGTCGGTAAACTTGTTCACGGCTCTTCTCCTGGTAATTCTTGGGAAATTTGCGTATTCATTCTTTCGCGTTATCGTACTGTCATTCTGTCGTCATTCTGCAGTGTTTTCGAGTTTATACATATTATATATGTGTGCAGTCAGTTCGCCCTCTTCAACATTCGGGCGCGCCCTGAAAATTGGAAGACGCCGCAGCTCCGCACCCGCGCTCCATGTCTACTCGGCCCGCCGCCGAACCAAACCCGAAAACGGCGGCCGGCCTTCCTCCGCCTCCAGCCTGACATCAGGGCATTCTCTCCTGCTGCGTTCGAATTTTGTCCCTTACAGCCTTCCACCAGGGAATGTTAATTCGTTAACGATCAAAGCCGCCCATGTCGTCCAGCTCGGCAAAGACACTGACGCTCTCGTTGGTCTCCTGGATCATCGGGAAGATGTCGTTCTCGTCCTCGATGTCGGCGATGCGGGAGGACCAGATCGGGCCCAGCACGGTGTTGATCTCGGCTGCGCGCTCATAGCGGTCGTAGTCGCTCGCGTAACGGCCGGCGAGCTGAAGGTAGCACGCGGACATCAGGAGCAGCCAGCGGCTCCGGTCGGTCACGGTCTTTTCTGCCTGATATAAATGATAGAAGCGCTTGGCGAGGCGCAGGTGGTAGAGCTCCGGGCTGTCCCATCCGGCGACGACGGCGTGCGGGTACGCGCGGAGCAGGTCCTGCTCGTCCTCCGTCAGATCCTCCAGGAATTCGCTGCGCTCTGCGTCGGTCATCTGCGCGGCCCTGTCCTTTGCGTCACGGCGGACCTTCAGCTGCATCTCGTCGCCGATCTTGTCCGCGATCTTATCCCTTTCGGCAGGGTCGATATCCCCCGCCTGGATGCCCGCGAGCTGGCTCTGCCAGTCCTGCACGGAAGCAGCGGCCCTGCGGTAGCCTTCGTCATCGTCCTCCTACATCTCCTCCAGCGGGTCCTCGTCGAACTCCTGCTGCGCCGCCTCATTCTCGTTGCGGTCCGTCATTCCCATCTGCCTGAGATATGCCTCCATCCCAAGCTTTGCACCGTCAAAAGCATTATCCATCTATGTTCCCTCCTCATTTCTTCGTTTTACCTCTATATTTTACCACATTACATAGACAAGGGATAAACTCCGGAAAAATGTATTGACAATGTTCCTCGCATGATGCTATACTCACCATGTTATTTAAATTATTTTAAATAATAATTTTTAAATAAGATTTTTTAATCAAGCCGGTTCGGAAAGGCCCCTGCAGTTTGCACACACGGCTTTACCGGCCGCACATCAGCCGGGGGCTTGATCGCACCGGTAATTGAAAAAAGGAGAACGACAATGACATTTGATAAAATCAAGGACGTAATGGTTGACACACTGAGCGTAGAGGCTGACAAGATCATGCTGGAGTCCAAGCTGGACGAGGATCTGGGAATCGATTCCCTGGACGCAGTTGAGCTGTCCATGGCTCTGGAGGAAGAGTTCGGAATCAAGATTCCTGATGATGAGCTCCCGAACCTGAAGAAGGTCAGCGATATCGTCGCTCTTGTTGACAAGCTGAACAAGTAATAAAAGAGGCTAAGACATGGAAAGTATGGATATGTTTAAGGAAGTCCTGAGTGACTTCAATCATTCTGACCTTGTCTCTCTGCAGGTGGAAATGCCTGGCCTCAAACTTTCGCTGACGCGCGGCTCTGCTGCGCCTCAGCCTACCGGTACAGCGTCTGTAGATCCTGCAAACGTAAGCGCTCCAGCAGCCGACACGAAAGCAGTTGCATCTGCCGGCGCTGCTGCAGTTTCTGCACAGAATTCCGGTGAGGTAAAGGCTCCTGCCAAGACGGAGAACGAGGAACATTACGAACCGATCCAGTGCCCGCTGGTCGGCGTTTTCTACAGCGCGGCATCCCCTGACGCGGAGCCTTTTGTCAAGGAAGGCCAGAAGGTGAAGGAGGGCGACGTCCTCTGCATCATCGAGGCGATGAAGGCGATGAACGAGCTGAAGGCGCCGTACGACCTGATCGTCAGGAAGGTGTGCATGGAAAACGGAGATATGGCGGAATTCCACCAGGTACTGTTCGAGGTTGAAAAATGCTAAATAAGGTATTAATCGCAAATCGCGGGGAAATCGCGCTCAGGGTCATCCGTGAGTGCATGGACAACGGCATCCAGACCGTCATCGTCTATTCCGAGGCGGACAGGGACTCCCTTCCCGTCATGATGGCGGACCAGTCGGTCTGCATCGGTCCGGCTTCCCCGAGAGAGAGCTACTTGCAGATGGACCGGATCATCACGGCCGCACAGCTCACCGGCTGTGAGGCGATTCATCCGGGCTTCGGCTTTCTGTCGGAGAACCCGAAGTTCGCGGCGATGTGCGAGGAAAACGGCCTGAAGTTCATCGGACCTTCCTCTTCAGCAATCGCGGATATGGGCGACAAAGCCAAAGCGAAAGAGATGATGAAGGCTGCCGGCGTCCCGGTCGTTCCGGGCTCCGACGGACCGGTGTCCTCCGCTGAGGAAGGAAAGAAAATCGCAGAAGAGATCGGATTCCCTGTCCTGATCAAAGCTTCCGCCGGAGGCGGCGGACGCGGCATGCGCCGCGCGGACAGCGCTGACGAGTTTATCGACGCGTTCCAGTCCGCGAGCATGGAGGCGGAGTCCGCGTTCGGAGACGGCACGGTCTACGTAGAGAAACTCGTCGTGAACCCGCGCCACATCGAGGTGCAGATCCTGGCCGATCAGTTCGGCAACGTCATCCACCTGGGCGAGCGCAACTGCTCGATCCAGAGGAGAAACCAGAAGATGCTGGAGGAGGCCCCTTGCTTCGGGCTCGACGACAGCGTCAGGGCCGACCTGTACGACGCCGCGGTGAAGGCCGCTAAAGCCTGCCACTACGAGAGCGCCGGAACGGTCGAGTTCGTCATGGGAAGCGACAACCGCTTCTACTTCATCGAGATGAACACGCGTGTGCAGGTCGAGCATCCGGTTACGGAGATGGTCACGGGCGTGAACATCGTCTACCAGCAGCTCAGAATCGCTGCGGGCGCGCCGCTCAATATCGAGCAGAAAGACATCAAGATCCAGGGACACGCGATCGAATGCCGAATCTGTGCGGAGGACGCGACGAACGACTTCTCCCCTGCTCCGGGCAAGGTCGACTTTGTCCACTTCCCTGGCGGAAACGGCGTCAGGGTCGAGAGCATCATCTACAACGGTGCGGTCATCTCGCCGTGGTACGACTCCATGGTCGCCAAGATCATCGTGCAGGGGAATACCCGTGTGCAGGCGGTCAGGAGAATGCGCCGCGCGCTTGCCGAGACCGTCATCCGTGGAATTCCAACGACGCTGGACATCCAGCAGGCAATTTTATACAACATGCAGTTCCTGCGCGGATCCTACACAACCGGATTTGCGGAGAAAGAACTCCCTGCGATGATCCGCATCCTTAAGGCGGGTACGATCGCCGGAGAGGAGAAACGGAAAGCCGACGTGCAGGAGGAAAGCACGGAAGACTAGCGCAGCAGCGCCAGGTCAAGCCTTGCCTCCCGCCGCATGAACCGGTACCTGCCGGGATCGTCCGCGCTTTATGCGCTCGCGCGCGCACGTTCACGTTTCACGTTTAAGGACAGCGCACGTTTAAGCAAGAAGGGAAGCAGCGATGGAAAATCCATTTACACAACGAAAGAATATTCGTAAAACCATTCAGCATCTGGTCCACTCCAAGCGCTCGGAAGAAGAGATCGAAAAGGATTATCAGCTCCTGAGCTGCCGCAAGTGCGGCCAGAAATATACACGCGCGGAACTCAGGGAAAACCAGTATATCTGCCCGCACTGCGGAAGATATGCCAAGCTCTCCGCGCCGACCAGGATCAACTTCACGGTCGACCACGGTTCCTTCCGCGAGCTGAGCCGCGGCCTGCAGGCTTCCAACCCGCTCGATTTTCCGGGCTACGACGAGAAGCTGCAGGAGATGAGAGACAAGACGCACCTGAAGGACGCCGTGCTGACGGGAACCTGCAGGATCGGCGGCATCCGCGCCGTCCTCTGCGCCATGGACAGCTACTTCATGATGGGCAGCATGGGCATGGCCGTCGGTGAGAAGATCACCCGCGCCTGCGAGTACGCGACCAAGAAGCGCCTGCCGCTGATCATCTTCTGCTGCTCAGGCGGCGCACGCATGCAGGAAGGCATGCTGTCGCTGATGCAGATGACCAAGACCAGCGCGGCCATCGCGAGACATAAGGAAGCGGGACTGCTGTACATCTCCGTCCTGACCCACCCGACTACGGGCGGCGTCTGGGCGAGCTTTGCGGCCCTGGCGGACATCCAGCTCGCGGAGCCTGACGCACTGATCGGATTCGCCGGCCCGCGCGTCATCGAGAGCACGATCGGCGAGAAGCTCCCTGAGGGCTTCCAGCGCGCGGAGTTCCAGGAGGAACACGGATTCGTCGACGCCGTCGTGTCCAGAAAGGACATGAGGAGAGCGCTGATCCAGATCCTGCGCCTCCACGAGCCTGCCGGAAAGAAGTACGTCGCGCTGAAGGACGACGCACCGGAGAACTTCTCGGAGGAAGTGATCCTGTCCGCTTCTCCTTCGATTACGGCCGCGGAGAGGATCCAGATCGCAAGGCGTGCGGACCGTCCGACGGCCAGGGACTACATCCAGGCCGTCTTCCAGGACTTCCTGGAGCTCAAGGGCGACCGAAGCTTAGGCGAGGATGCCAGCATCATCGGAGGCCTCGCCTCCTTCCACGGCATCCCGGTCACAGTCATCGGCCAGCAGAAGGGACGGACGCTCGAGGAGAACCTGAAGTACAGGTTCGGCATGCCGAACCCGGAGGGCTATCACAAGGCGGAGCGCCTGATGAAGCAGGCGGAGAAGTTCAACCGCCCGGTGATCACGTTCGTCGACACGCCGGGTGCATACCCGGGCAAGGAGGCGGAGGAGCACGGCCAGGGGCCTGCGATCGCCTCCTGCATCATGACGATGAGCCGCCTGCAGGTTCCGACGATCGCCGTATTCATCGGCGAGGGAGGATCCGGCGGAGCACTCGCCCTCTCCTCCTCCGACCGAATCATCATGCTGGAGAACAGCGTCTTTTCCATCCTCTCCCCGGAGGGCTTTGCGAGCATCCTCTGGAAGGATGCCTCCAGATGGGAGGAAGCCGCGGAGAAGATGAAGATGACGGCGCAGGACCTGGTCGAGCTCGACGTCTGCGACGAGATGATTCCGGAGCCGGTCGGCGGCGCACAGAACGCCCCGGATGAAGTCTACCAGGGCGTGGACGAAGCCATTCGGGAATCGCTCCTGGATCTTTCCGGGAAGCGCCCTCTCGACCTGGTACAGCAGCGATATAAGAAATTCAGAAATGTCGGCTATGACCTCGTTAAGAAAGGAGAACGTTAATGGCTGGACTAAAATTCACCGGTTTCGGTGCAGCAGCTGGCGAAGTGACCGTCACGAACGACGGCATGAAGCAGTACGTGGACACGAACGACGCGTGGATCCGGAGAAAGACCGGCATCCATCAGCGCCACTTCGCCGTCAAGCAGACGAACTGCGACCTGGCTGTGCGCGCATGCGAGACCGCACTGAAGAACGCGAAGACGGACGCCTCGGAGATCGACGCACTGATCGTCTGCACGGCGACGCCTGACCGCACGACGCCGTCCGTGGCGAACGAGGCCGCAGCACGCCTCGGCATGGGCGAGCGCGTCCTGACCATGGACCTGAACGGAGCATGTTCCGGATTCATCTACGGATGCATCACGGCGAACGCCCTCCTCGCCTCTCACACCTGCAGGAAGGTGCTGATCGCGGGAAGCGAGCGCCTGTCTCAGGTCATCAACATGAAGGACAGGACGACCTGCATCCTGTTCGGTGACGGCGCTGGTGCCGCGGTCGCGGAGTACAGCGAGGACGGGCTCTTCCAGAGCCTCTCCGGGCTGATCTACAACGACCAGGCGCTCTACTGCAGCCGTTTCAACCCTGCCCTCTCTATGCAGGGACAGGAAGTCTACCACTTCGCCGTCAGCAAGGTTCCGGAGGCCACAGAGGCCATCCTGAAGGAATCCAATCTGACAACGGACGACATCGACTGGTTCGTATTCCACCAGGCCAACGAACGCATCATCGACAGCGCCGCGCATAAGCTCGGCCTCAAGAAAGAAAAATGCTTCAAGAACATCGCGGAATACGGAAACACGTCTGCCGCAAGCATTGCCCTCGCCTTAGGCGAGATGCAGGAGCAGAACCTCCTGAAGCCGGGACAGAAGATCGTCTGCGTCGGTTTTGGAGCCGGCCTGACGTACGGCGCGATGGTCACAGAACTGTAAATATACAGATTTACCGATTTCATCCGCTCAGGATCCGCTCACACTGCAGTTATCCGCTGTCATTTCAACTTATTTCAACCACAACGGAATTCCGCTGCGGAGAATCGGGAATTAACAATTCCAAGGTTTTCTGTTATGATAACCTTTATTGGATTTATCCCCTTAACCTTTAAGGGACAAAGATTAAGGAGCATCAGCTCCAGCCTGTACTGCGGACAGATTGATTTTGTCTGAAAATACACCGCAGGATGCAGGATGAACGCATATACATGGGACGGCCGCACGGCCCCCATTGGATATAGAAAGATCAACAACGACTCACGGAGGAACGAATATGAAAAACGTTTTAGATCACATGAAGCTGCCGATCATCCAGGGCGGCATGGGCGTAGGCATTTCCTTAGGAAACCTCGCCGGCCACGTTGCGCGCGAAGGCGGCATGGGCGTCATCGCGGCGGCGGCAATCGGATTTCGCGAGCCGGATTTCTATCAGCACCCGCTGGAAGCCGGAGAACGCGCAATGAAGAAGGAAGTCGAGAAGGCAAAGGAAATTGCGCAGGGCAACGGCCTGGTAGCGATCAACATCATGACCGCATCCAACGACTACGAGGCGATGGCAAGAGCTGCGGCCAAGTCGGGCTGTGACGCCATCATCTCCGGTGCAGGACTCCCGCTGTCCCTGCCGGACTACGTGCCGGAGGACGGACCGATGATCGCACCGATCGTCTCCAGCGGCCGCGCAGCCAAGATCATCATGAAGGACTGGCTCCGCCACCACAACCGCGTTCCGGATTTCCTCGTCGTCGAGGGAAGCGAAGCGGGCGGCCACCTGGGCTTCAAGCCGGAAGAGCTGAAGAACCACACTGCTAAGACACTGGAAGAAAATGTAAAGGACGTCCTGAAGGAAGCCGGAGACATTCCGGTATTCGCTGCGGGCGGCGTCTTTGATAAGAATGACGTAAAGAAAATGTTGGATCTGGGCGCTGCGGGCGTACAGGTCGGCACGAGATTCGCACTGTCCGTGGAGGGCGACGCGACGCAGGGATTCAAGGATGTCCTGCTGAACGCGACGGAGGATGATGTCCTCATCATCACGAGCCCGGTCGGAATGCCTGGCCGCGCGATCATCACACCGCTGATCGAGACCGTCGAGTCCGGCGACCGCGTACCGCCGACACGCTGCATCAGATGCATCAGAATCTGCAATCCTGCCACGACCAAGTACTGCATCAGCAATGCCCTGATCAAGGCTTACTACGGCAATTACGAGGAGGGCCTGTTCTTCACCGGTTCCAACGTCGGCCGCATTAATAAAATGCTGACCGTCAAGGAAATCATGGACGAGCTCAACCCGAACGCCTGATTTCAACACTAGGGAGGAATATTATCTATGACATCGAATAAGAGACGAGTCGTCATCACCGGCATGGGCGGACTCAGCCCGATCGGAAACGACAGTGCGTCGATGTGGGAGAACGCGAAAAAGGGAACTCTCGGCATCGCGGCGATCACACAGTTCGACACTTCTGACTCCGAGGTTAAATTCGCCGGAGAAGTCAAGGACTTCGACCCGACAGAGCTGATGACGCGTCAGGAGGCGCGCCGTCACTCCCGCTTCACCCAGTTCGCGCTCATGGCTGCCGACCAGGCATTCAAGCAGAGCGGCCTGGACATGGAGAAGGAAAACCCGCTTCGCTGCGGCGTCAACATCTCCAGCGGCATCGGCGGACTCGACACGATTGAGCGCGAGCACGAGAAGGCTCTGAAGAAGGGCTTCGACCGCATCTCGCCGCTCTTCATCCCGATGAGCATCACCAACATGGCAGCCGGGATGACCGCCATCCACCTGGGCTTCAAGGGAAGCTGCACCTGCATCGTAACGGCCTGTGCATCCTCCACGAACGCCATCGGAGAGGCATTCCACTACATCCGCGACGGATACGCGGACGTCATGGCTGCTGGCGGCACCGAGGCCTGCATCACCCCGCTCGCAATCGCCGGATTCCATTCCATGCGCGCGCTGAGCAAGGCGGACGACCCGACCAGGGCATCCATCCCGTTTGACAAAGAGCGTGCCGGATTCGTCATGGGAGAAGGCGTTGCTGTCCTGATGCTCGAGGAATACGAGCACGCCGTCGCCCGCGGAGCCAAGATCTTAGGCGAGGTTGTCGGCTACGGCACAAGCTGTGACGCGCACCACATGACTGCCCCGCTTGAGGACGGAAGCGGCGCTGCTGCCTGCATGGAGCTCGCAATGGGCGACGCCGGCATCACTCCTAAGGAAGTCGGCTACATCAACGCTCACGGAACCGGAACCCCGCTGAACGACAAGGGCGAGACCAGAGCGGTTCACACCGCCTTCGGCGATCACGCGAGCGAGCTGGTCGTGTCTTCCACCAAGTCCATGACCGGTCACCTGCTCGGTGCGAGCGGAGCCGTAGAAGCCCTGCTCACCGTCTCTGCACTCGAGGATCAGATTGCTCCTCCGACCGTCGGCTACCAGGTTGCCGACCCGGACTGCGACTTAGACTGCGCACCGAACCAGGCCAAGTCGATCGACACAGACTACGCCATGTCCAATTCCCTGGGCTTCGGCGGCCACAACGCGTCCCTGGTATTTAAGCGCGTATAGCCGTGAGACTGAAGGATCAGCCATCATGCGGCACCCCGGAGGTCTGCGTCGTTCGGTCATCGTCGTTCTTTAATGTCATGTATCATGTCAGACTGCGTATAGAAGGTGAAACCATGCTCGCGAGAAATTTCTCAAGAATCTACGACAAATTTAAACTGTCCCTCTACGAGCGGCTGTTTACCAAATTCAACGACAACAGCAAGGACGCGCTGACACCATCTGAAGTCATCTGCATGGAAATCATCATTGCGCTTCATCGACCGACAATCAATGAATTCACGAAAATGGCCCAGATGTCCCCGCCGAACGCGGCCTACCGAATCAACCGCCTCGTAAAAAAAGGATATATCTACAAACGTCAGAACAAGGACGACAAGCGCCAGTACACGCTGATCGTCACCAAGAAGTATAAGGAGAACTACGGAGACATCTTCGACTACATCGACCTCGTCAGCGAGCGGATCGAGAACCGCTTTCCGAAGGAAGACGTAGAGAAGCTGAACCAGATGCTCCGCATCATCGGCACCGAACTGATGCCGGAGATCAGCGGCATCCACCACGTAGAATCCCGCCTCGAGCAGCGCCCAACCGCCGCCGAGGCCGTCGACAAGCTCGAGGAGCTCGAAGGCCTGGCCGAAAACCAGCACCAGCCCCGCGACGAGTAAACACGGGCACCCTCAGCTCGCTAGTCCTCGTGACAGACAGTTCCATGCTCAGCACTCCTTGGATTTCGGGAGCTGCACTAAGAGGAGTGCAGCTCAGCACTCCTTGGATTTCGGGAGCTGCACTAAGAGGAGTGCAGCTCCAGCGAAATCCTGCTGTCGTGCTTCGCGGAATTGTACCTGTCACTGCGGAATCGCTCGCTGAGGGCACCCGTATTTTAGTTCTTTCAGCTTTAGTGTCAGTCGGGGATTCATGATTGTTAGAGGCTGTAATGGCGGGCGAAGGATGCGAGTTGCAGCTGGCACTGTGAAATCATGAATGCGATCACAGCGGCGATGGTTGAACTCCGACTTCGCTGGCGCTGCTGGGCGCGGAACTGCGGGCTTTGCAGGCGCGCGGCACTGAGCGAGGAAAAAGTACTGAATATAATTGTGATAAACGGCTTTCCCGGGCACGAACGTCCGGGGAGGCCGTTTTTTCGGTTAAGGGCAGCAGGGCGCCGCGGGGGACGGGGTGGTTGAAACACGGCCTCAAGGATTCGGCCGTGTTTCGGTAATTCAGAGAAGTAGAGCGGATGCTCCCGGTGGTCGCATCTGCCGATTGTAGTCGCCGCCTTGCGGGCGGGAAGGTAGCGACGAGCCAACTTGATGTCGCGTCGCTGTGATTTTAAGAATCAGTCACCGTTTGCGTGCAATGCCCGCAAACGGATTATCTCCATCGGAAAGAACACGTCCTCCTCCGTCGTCCGTGTTCTCCCGATTGTTTCGCCGCGCGCCCTAACAGCTGGAAAAGCGAGCGGCGAGCGGCCCGCCGGCCCCTTCGGACAGTTGGGGTTGGGGCCGCTGACCGGGCCCGCGTGGAGACAGTTGAAAACGCGCGGGATACTGGATGGGCCCTCGCGGGACACCGGAACTGCCCTCACGGGTCACTGGGATGAGGCGCCGCGGGGGCGGCGAGGTGGTAGAGATCCGGCTTCGCTCACGCTGACGCCGGATCTCTTGGATTATTTCCCCCGCACGCTATAGATAAAAACAAAAAAAGGCGCGCGGGGGAAAGTTGAGTATACTGTATTTACCAATAAATGGCATTCATTACACCTTTAAATAGTAAACATTCACCTGACGGTTTCCAGTAATTGCCATTCTGATCAAGACCGCCGTTATTTCGGCGGACTTTCCCCTGAAAAACGGCCTCGAAATTCCAGCCTCCGGACTCGCCGGACTCGGGCTGCTTTTTTGGTTCTGTCCATGCGAATTACGATCGGTTTTATGAAGATATCAAAAAACGTTTTGTCAATTTTTCTCGAAGAAAAAAATATGAATTCTTGTTTGTCGATTGTACACGAAAATGCTGTGAACCCCTCCTCTATTCCCCCATCTCGATACCTAGAGAGCACCTGTGATATCGCTATCCGAATGTGAATTTAATCAGACCTCAAGTTGTCAGAATCCATCAGTGTCATGTCAAGAATCACCATTCCATTACAGCGATTTCTAGCATCGAGACTCATTATCGTTGTTTTTTGCATAATGAAAATACAGAAAGTTGCAAAGCAAAAATGTAGGTAATT